>CAZGKW010000113.1:0-1509 GCA_964526295.1 uncultured Anaerolineales bacterium | reverse complement strand
AGCACCTCGACGGCCCCCGCGTGATGGTACGGCACGTGGACGTCGCCGAAGGCCAGCACGGTCTTCGCGTGGGCCTTGGCCATCTACTCGTCCCCCGCGACCATGGCCGCCGTCCGGGCGTACCCGGCGATGTCCACGAGGTTGTCCCGCTTGTGGCGGTGCGTCTGGCGAGCGACCTTCAGGGCGATCATGCAGAGCGGCACGTCCATCGCCGTCAGTGCCTCGCCGTCGCGCAAGCGGCGCGCGAGGATGGCGGTCCACATCGCGGCCGTCCGGGCGAAGTCGTCGCGCGGGTGGCCGTAATCGGTCTGCCGGTCGGCGGCCGTGATCCGCTTGGCCTCGTCGAGGACGGACTCGGGCGGCTGCTCGTCCGCTCCCACGATCCGCCACCCGTAGGGCAGTCCCGTCACCTCGGCGCGCCCTTTCAGGACGACCGTCGCGTCGGGCAGGCCCTCGGCCGGCCGCATCGTGTCGGCGCCGAAGACTTCAAGGCCGAGTTCGCCGGCCAGGAGGTACTCGAGCGTCGCACCGTGCGACTCTTGCCAGCCGGGCAGGAGCGCGATGGCGTCGCACCCGGCGAGCATCGTGACGTCGGCCCTGAGGTACGCCTCGCGCGGCAGGTCCGTCCGGCCGCCGAAGTTCTCGGCCGGGTTGGCGACGTCCCATCCGGCCTTGCGGAACCGCTCGGCCGCCGCGTGGAAGGCGGGGAAGTTGAGGTCGGGCTGGCCGGTCATCGGCCCCGAGATGTAGATTCGGCTGGGTGCGCCTCCCATTCAGTTGGTCTCCTCACTTCTGGATGCGCCGCACAGCGGGCAACGCACGAGCGGGAATTCCTCGACGCGAACCTCAACGTGCCCCCGCGGCCGGTCGGGGTCGCGCCGCCGCACGACCAGCAAGTCGACCTGGCTGTCGTCCTCGTACACGCCCGCGTGCTGGAGGGCGTCGAGGGCGGGTTTGAGAAGATTGTCGAGGTCGCGCCGCCGCCGGTCCGGCGGATAGGCGTCCATCGCCAGGGCGACGCGACCGCCGGCCGGGGGCCTTCGCGGGCCGCTCCCGCCCAGGAGGGCACAGACGCTCCGGCGGAACGTCCGGCCCTCCCGGGAGATGAGCGTCCGCGGCCCGACCCGCCGCCAATAGTGGTTCATGCTGGGCGGCCAGGGGAGCGCCATCTTCACGCCCGGCCCCCTCATCGCTTCCACGGCGGCGTCGAGTCGGTCGGCGCGGCCTGCTGGGGCTGCCCCGCGGCCGCCTCCTTCCTGGCGTAGCCGCGGACCTCGTTCGTCAGGTCGCCGTTGTCGTCGCGCTTCTTGCACTTCACGGTCACCAGGAGCGGCAGGTTGTGCAACTCGACCGAGTCCTTCGGCTGCATGACGCCGACCGCGCGGCAGAGGGCCGAGAGGTTCGACCGGGCGATCTTCACGGCCTCGGGGTTCGGATGCACGAGGCAGAGCCGATCCCAGACCTTCCGGCCCTTCGCCGGGCCTTCGAGGATCGAGAGTTCCAGCTCCA
>CAZGKW010000112.1:0-1918 GCA_964526295.1 uncultured Anaerolineales bacterium | reverse complement strand
TTTTCAGCCCGTTTCGCGGACCCCCCTGAAAATTATAGTGTATGCGGCCGGGCGTAGCTATTTCGCCCCCGGCGTGTCGGCGGCGCTGTCTCCCTCGGCGGCGGGGGCGTCGGCGGCGGCCAGCAACTCCCGGACACGGGCACAATCGGCGGCCATCTGGCGTTTCAGGGCCTCGGCCGAGGCGAACGCCTCCTGGGGCCGGAGCCAGGCCAGGAACTCGATGGTCACCTGGTCGCCGTAGAGCTCGCCGTCGAAATCCAGGAGGAACGCCTCGACGACGGGGGCCTGGTCGGCGTGGAAGGTTGGCGCCCGGCCGACGCTGATGGCCGCCCCGAGCCGCCGTCCGCCCACGCGGGCCCACCCGGCATAGACCCCCTCGGCGGGCACGAGGAACCGCGGCGCCGACAGGTTCACCGTGGGGTAGCCCAGGCGGGCCCCGCGGTGGTGGCCCTCGACGACCGTGCCGACGTAGGCGTAGGGCCGGCCCAGGCACCGGGCGGCCTCGGCGACGCGGCCCTGGCGGATGGCGCGGCGGATGCGGGTGCTGGAGACGCGCTCGCCGCCGACGAGGACGTCCTCGACTGACTCGACCTCGAGCTCGCAGCCGCAGGCGATCTCCGAGAGGCGCGCCAGGTCGCCGCGGGCCTCCGAGCCGAAGCGGAAGTCCTGCCCCTCCACGACCACCCGTGCCGCCAGGGCCCCGCACACGATGCGGCGCACGAACTCCTCGGGCGCGAGGCGGAGGACGTCGGCCATCCGCTCGGGCCAGACGACCGCATCGAGGCCGAGGCGTCGCATCAGCTCCAGCTTCTGGCCGAAGGTGTGGATGAGGGGCGGGGCGTCCTCGGGCCGGAGCACCTCCAGCGGGTGGGGGTGGAACGTGAAGACGACGCTCGCGCAGCCGACGTCGCGGGCCCGCTCGACCGCCCGGCCGAGGACCTTCTGGTGGCCGACGTGGACGCCGTCGAAGACGCCGACGGTCAGGACGCCGCCGCGAAAGCGGGAGTCGATGCGGTGGTAGTCGCGGATCAGTTCCACGTGGGGTCCTCACGTTGTGCGGCGCGCCCGAGGCACGGCGCGCCTTCATGCGCGGCGCCTGCGCGCCCGCCGCGTTTGATGCGCGGCGCGATTGAGCGCACGGCGCGTTTGAGCGCCGGCGCGATTGAGCGCACGGCGCGCCGGATGCGCGGCGCGATCGACGTCCGGCTCGCGGGACCGGCTTCACCGGCGCCCGTGACCCGCCCCTTCCGGTGCGGGCTCGATCCCCACTGCCGCTATCCCGCCAGCCAGACGCAGTAGACCGCCACGGCGATCTGGACGGCCACGAGCGTGCAGGCCGTCAGGTTGCACGCCATGTGGAGGCGCGGCCGGAGGCGCTTTTGGGCCGGCGGTTTCCTGACCATGCTCGCCCCGAGGGCCCATGCCGCGGCGTAGAGCACCGCCACGCATCCGGCGATGGTCATGTGCAGCGTCACGATGCGGGGCGGCATCTGCGGCACCTCGTCGAAGATAAATTCGTGCATGATCCACCCGTAGACCATCCCCAGGTAGAGCATGACGTAGTAGGCGGCGCCGAAACCGACGTGGGCCTTGAAGACGAACCGGCCGGGCAGCGGCCCGCGGCCCTCCCGGTCGCTGGTCGCGTGGACGAGGCCCATGTAGCCGGCGACTGTGCCGACGGCGACGGCCAGAATCATCCACCCGGCGTGCAGGGCGATCCAGGGCATGGCGTCCCTCCGTTCGCGTGCGGCTTTCCCCGTCGGCCGCGCGGCCTGCGGCACCCCTTCTATGCTACCCGCTCGGGGCCTCGGGGGGCAGCAAGAAAGAGTGCGGCGGGCGGCCAATCAAGAGCGCGGCGGGCGACCAATCAAGAGCGCGGCGGCCAGTCTTGGCCGCCGCGTGACCCGCGTCTCGAAGT
>CAZGKW010000111.1:0-2168 GCA_964526295.1 uncultured Anaerolineales bacterium | reverse complement strand
CGCCATTGGGAATATACGTACAACGGCCCCCGCAGTCAAATCCTTTTTCCGGGGCTAGGGGGCGCCGCATGCTGAGCAGGACTGTTCCAGCGGGCGGCATCACGCTGCGGCCCTACCAGGAGGAGGCCGTGGCCGCGGTCTACGATCACCTCCGCACGCGCGACGACCACCCGTGCGTCGTGATCCCGACCGCGGGCGGGAAAACACCCGTCATGGCCGCCATCTGCCGCGACGCTGTGACGCAGTGGAACGGTCGCGTCCTCATCCTGGCTCACGTCAAGGAACTCCTGGAGCAGGCCGTCGAAAAACTCCATGCCATGGCCCCGGACCTCTGGATGCACGTCGGCGTCTACTCGGCGGGCCTCCGGAGCCGCGACACCGAACACCCCATCATCGTCGCCGGCATCCAGAGCGTCTATCGCCGGGCGGCCGAGCTTGATGCCTTCGATCTTATCTTGCTTGATGAGGCCCACATGTTGCCGCCAGAGGGCGAAGGCATGTACCGGACGTTCCTCGCCGACGCCCGGGTCGTCAACCCGAACGTGCGGCTCGTGGGCCTGACGGCCACGCCGTACCGCATGACCACCGGCATGATCTGCGGCCCGGAGAACCTGCTGAACGAGGTCTGCTATGAGGTGGGCGTCCGGGAACTTATCGTCCAGGGCTACCTCTGCCCCTTAAGGACGAAGGCGGGGCGGCGGAAGGTCGACACAGGCGGCCTCCACATCCGCGGCGGTGAGTTCGTCGCCGGCGAAGTCGAGGCCCTGATGGACTCAGACGCCCTCGTGCGGGACGCCTGCGCGGAGATCGTCGAGCACACCCAAGATCGCCATTCGGTGCTCATCTTCGCGGCCGGCGTGGCGCACGCCCAGCACGTCCAGCGCGTCCTCGGGGAACTCGGCCAGGAGTGCGGGTTCGTCTGCGGCGAGACGCCGTCGCTCGAGCGCGCGGCGACGCTCGAACAGTTCCGGGACGGCACGCTCAAGTACCTGGTGAACGTCAATGTCCTTACGACCGGGTTCGACGCCCCGAACATCGACTGTGTGGCGATGCTTCGGCCGACGAACTCGCCGGGTCTTTTCTACCAGCAGGTTGGGAGGGGCTTCCGCATCCACCCCGGCAAGACCGACTGCCTCATCCTCGACTTCGCCGGGAACATCCTCCGGCACGGCCCGGTCGACGCCCTCGAGATCAAGGACCGGTCCGGCAGCGGCGGTGAGGCGCCGGCCAAGGAGTGTCCCGAGTGCCAAGCGGTCATCCATGCCGCCTATGCCGTCTGCCCGGAGTGCGGGTACGAGTTCCCGCCGCCGGAGCGCGAGCGGCATGACCGGCGGGCCTCGGGCGCGGCGATCCTCTCGGGCGAGGTCACCGAGACCGAGTACGAGGTCGCCGAGACGACCTACCGCGTCCACACGAAGTACGGCGCGCCCGAGGACCACCCGAAGACCATGCGGGTCGATTACCGCGTCGCTCTGGACGAGTGGCAGTCCGAGTGGGTCTGTTTCGAGCACACCGGCTACGCCCGCGCGAAGGCCGAGGCATGGTGGCTACGGCGGTCGCGCGAACCCGTGCCCGACACCGCGGCCGAGGCCGTGACCCTTGCGAACCGAGGCGCCCTGGCCGAGACGCTGGCCATCACGGTCCGGTCAGTCTCCGGCGAGGAATATGACCGCATTGTGGGGCACCGGCTCGGGCCGATGCCGCCGGTCTTCGACGGGAGCGAGGAGCGGGAGACCCCCGACACGCCGGAGTACGCCTTCGCGGAGGATGATCTGCCATTCTGAGCGCGAGCGACCATCCCGAGACGCTGCACGACGCGGCGCGCCGCTACTTGGCGGCGGGCTTTTCGGTCCTGCCGGCCCGGCGGGACCAGAAGCGGCCCACCGTCCGCTCGTGGAAGCCGTACCAGACGCGCCTGCCGACCGGGAGCGAGTTGGGCGCCTGGTTCGCCAGCGGCCCGTCCGCCGTCTGCGTCCTCTCTGGCAAGGTGAGCGGGAACGTCGAACTCATCGACTTCGACCACGGCGGCGCGCTCTTCGGGCCCTGGTGCGAGCGGGTCAAGGCTGCCGCGCCGGGGCTCCTCGAGCGCCTCGTGCTTTCGCGGACCCAGTCGGGCGGCCGGCATGCGGCGTACCGGTGCGAGGCCGAGGTCTCCGGCAACCTGAAAC
>CAZGKW010000110.1:0-2243 GCA_964526295.1 uncultured Anaerolineales bacterium | reverse complement strand
TGCCGGGCGACCAGATGTTCTGGACGATGCTCGAGTCGGCCCGGTGGGTGTGGCCATGGATGACGCTTCGGCCCTGGCTGATCGCGAGGTGCTGCTTCGTCGCGTTCCGCGCATAGGACCAGCCGTGGACGGCCACGATGCGGCTGTTGATGCGGAAGTGCGGGTACCGCCCGGCGGCCGAGCCGTACCGGACGTAGGTCGCGCCGGCCCGTCCCTCCATGAGGCGCGACCTGGGGGCGAGCATCGAGTACGCGCCCCGCCCCTCGGCCGTCGCGGCGGCCCAGCGGTCGAGGCGGTACTCGTGGTTCCCCTCGATGATGACGAACCGCTTGCACGTGGCCGCCAGGCGGTCGAGGAGGCCGTTCGCGGTCGCGAGGTCCGCCGCGTACTCCGTCTCCAGGAGGCCGTAGGTCGGCGGGTGCCGGGAGAACTGGCCGCAGTCGAGGACGTCGCCCAGGCAGACCACCAGGTCCGGCCGCAGGCGCTCGGCCGCGCGGCACAGCACCTCGACGGCCCCCGCGTGATGGTACGGCACGTGGACGTCGCCGAAGGCCAGCACGGTCTTCGCGTGGGCCTTGGCCATCTACTCGTCCCCCGCGACCATGGCCGCCGTCCGGGCGTACCCGGCGATGTCCACCAGGTTGTCCCGCTTGTGCCGGTGGGTCTGGCGGGCGACCTTCAGGGCGATCATGCAGAGCGGCACGTCCATCGCTGTCAGGCCCGCGCCGTCACAGAGATGACGCGCGAGGATGGCGGTCCACATCGCGGCCGTCCGGGCGAAGTCGTCTCGCGGGTGGCCGTAATCGGTCTGCCGGTCGGCGGCCGTGATCCGCTTGGCCTCGTCGAGGACGGACTCGGGCGGCTGCTCGTCCGCTCCCACGATCCGCCACCCGTAGGGCAGTCCCGTCACCTCGGCGCGCCCTTTCAGGACGACCGTCGCGTCGGGCAGGCCCTCGGCCGGCCGCATCGTGTCGGCGCCGAAGACTTCAAGGCCGAGTTCGCCGGCCAGGAGGTACTCGAGCGTCGCACCGTGCGACTCTTGCCAGCCGGGCAGGAGCGCGATGGCGTCGCACCCGGCGAGCATCTGGACGTCGGCCCTGAGGTACGCCGCGCGCGGGAGGTCCGTCCGGCCGCCGAAGTTCTCGGCCGGGTTGGCGACGTCCCATCCGGCCTTGCGGAACCGCTCGGCCGCCGCGTGGAAGGCGGGGAAGTTGAGGTCGGGCTGGCCGGTCATCGGCCCCGAGATGTAGATTCGGCTGGGTGCGCCTCCCATTCAGTTGGTCTCCTCACTTCTGGATGCGCCGCACAGCGGGCAACGCACGAGCGGGAATTCCTCGACGCGAACCTCAACGTGCCCCCGCGGCCGGTCGGGGTCGCGCCGCCGCACGACCAGCAAGTCGACCTGGCTGTCGTCCTCGTACACACCGGCGTGCTGGAGCGCGTCGGCGGTGGCCTTGATTAGATTGTCGAGGTCGCGGCGCCTGCGGTCCGGCGGGTAGGCGTCCATCGCCAGGGCCACGCGGCCGCCGGCCGGAGGCTTCCGCGGCCCGCCCCCCGAGAGGAGGGCACAGACGTTCCGGCGGAACGTCCGGCCCTCCCGGGAGATGAGCGTCCTCGGCCCGACCCGCCGCCAGTAGTGGTTCATGCTCGGGGGCCACGGCAGCCTCAGCATGGATCTTTCCCCGTCAGGAAATACTCGGAGCAGCCGAGACAGTAGCGCGTCCACAGGTCGTGGTGGCGCCGGCCGCAGCGCTGGCACCGGCGGCGGCACTGCTCGTCATACTCGCGGTCGAGCGGGTCAATGGCCGGTTCGAGGTATCCCGCATCGAGCAGCTCGCCGATCACGTCGGCCTCGCAGCTCGCGCAGTAGAGGTCCGTCGGGTCGCCTGTCGGCATGCCGCATCGCTCACAGTGCCGGGCCATAACGCGGCCCCTATCGCTTCCACGGGGGCGTCGAGTCGGTCGGTGCGGCCTGCTGGGGCTGCCCCGCGGCCGCCTCCTTCTTCGCGTAGCCGCGGACCTCGTTCGTCAGCTCGCCGGTGTCGTCCCGCTTCTTGCACTTGACGGTCACCAGCAGCGGCAGGTTGTGGAGCTCCACCGAGTCCTTCGGCTGCATGACGCCGACCGCGCGGCAGAGCGCCGACAGGTTCGACCGGGCGATCTTGACGGCCTCGGGGTTCGGGTGGTTGAGGCACAGCCGGTCCCAGACCTTCCGGCCCTTCGCCGGGCCTTCGAGGATCGAG
>CAZGKW010000109.1:0-2346 GCA_964526295.1 uncultured Anaerolineales bacterium | reverse complement strand
GGGGCGAGGACCTGACGGCCGGGGCCATCGACGGGATGAGCACCGGCGGGGCAAGACTGCCCGAGCCGGCGACCCTGGGGCTGATGGCTGCCGGCCTGGCCTTGGTCGGCTGGGCCCGCCGGCGGCGGAAGTAAGCCGCAAGCGGGACCCGGCCGCGCGGGACGTTGCCGCGCCGGTCGGCGAAGGACGAGGACCCGCGGGCGCTGCGGCTTCGCCGTGGTCGCAGCGCACGCGGTGACGTGAAAACCAAGCAGGACCGGGCGGGAGAACGGGAGGCCCCCGCCCACGGGCACGCCGGCGCCGGGGAGACGCCGCGCGGGCCGACCGGCCTCGCGCCCGCATCGGGCGGGCCCGCCGGACGACCCGACAATCCGACATCCCAGGGGACGGGACGCCATGAGAGCGAGGAGATGGCTCGCGGCCATCGGGGCGGTGCTGATCGCCGTGCGCGCCGCCGGGGCGGTGACGATCGGACCGGACGCCTTCGGCTACATCGCCACGAACGATGTCTCGTTCGCCTTCGAGGACCTCTCGGGGGCGGGCGACGCCACCAGGGTCCTGACGGCCGACGACGACCAGCCGATCACGTTCGGCCTGGGGTTCCTCTTCGGGTTCTACGGCGGCGCCTTCAGCCAGGTGTCGTGGACGCCCAACGGCCTGATGACCTTCACGGCCACCAGCACGCAGTTTACGAACGTGGACCTGGAGACGACGGCCCCGACGGCCGACGTGCCGACGGTCGCCGTCCTGTGGGACGATTGGGAGTCGACGGTCGTCTCGGGCACCGACGGGACGTACTACGCCACCCGCGGCCCGGACGGCGACAGGCGGTTCATCCTCCAGTGGAACGCCCTGCGGCACCAGGCGGCGACCGGGACCGTGACGTTTCAGGCCGTCCTGTTCGAGGCGAGCGGCGACCTGCTGTTCCAGTACGACGATGTCCTGGTCAGCTCCGCCGGGGGCGGACCGCTCGACAACGGCGCGAGCGCGACGGTCGGCATCCGCGACACGGGCGGTCAGGACAACGGCCGCAGCCTCCAGTGGTCGTTCAACCAGGCGGTCATCGGGGACGGCGAGGCGATCCGCTTCAGCGTGATCCCCGAGCCGGTGACGATGGCCGGCCTGGTGATGGGCGTAGGCGGCCTCGTGGGCTACTACGTCCGCCGCCGCAAAGCGTAGGGTGGGTGCTCGGCACCCACGCGGAACACCGCCGCCAACGTTGACCGGCGGCGTGGTCCGCGGGGGCTGTCGCGCCTGGCACCAACGCAGAAGAAAGGGGGGACGCCTATGGACGGACCTCAGGGCCCCTGAAGGGGCTCCGCCGCACGCAGCAACGTGGTAATTCGGACCGGCGCTGCTGCCGGCCGGTCCCCACGGCGCCCGACGGTCGGGCCGCCGCGCTGTCTGAGAGGTAACCCGGCAGCCAACCGTTTTTCCTTCGAAAGGGGGGGAGCACGTATGAGGTACTTCGCAATAGTTGCAGCATTCGGCCTTCTTCTGGCCGTCACCGGAACGGCCGAGGCCGTGAGTGGGGGCAGTATCATCACTGACCGTTTCGGCTATAGCGGCACAGTCTATCGGTACGGCAGCTTGTCGGACGCGCAGAGCGATACAAACCGCATCGACACTGTCCTCGTGGGAGATCGGGACTTGTCCCTTTGGGTCGTGAAGAACGACCCGGCCGTATACTCCGACTCCAATATAGTCATGGGGTCGTGGTGGTATAGCGCGGATTCCTCCGGCAACCCCGGCTGGGGGAACACACGCGGCAATACCGGCGTGGGCTTCATGCAGATTTACGACATCGATGGATCGACTGACACGAACATCGACATGGCCTTCGGCGGATACGACGGAACGCATTACACGGAGTTCGATCTTACGCTGGCCGGGCAGAACACAGTGCTTGCCGAGGACTTCGGACGATTCAGCGTTTACGACAATGTTAACGACGGCGGCGTCTGGCACGAGTACAGCGTGGCCCTGGCCGCAACTGGCCTCCAAGGCGTACCATTGGGGGGCGGTGTGATCCAGGCGGCAAATCACCCTACCGGGGTGAGCGGGTCCATCTCGGGCATCTTCGAGATCACGGAGAACCAAACGTCGCCTGCGAACCAGGGGTTTTACTCTATTGATTTGACCTTGTCCATGACTAATTGGGCTTGGGAGCAGGACCAGACGGGCACCCTCACGTATCCGGCTGACGGCGAGATCTATGACAGCCTGTTCAGGACGGTGCCCGAGCCGGTGACGATGGCCGGCCTGGTGATGGGCGTGGGTGGCCTCGTGGGCTACGTCCGCCGCCGCAAAGCGTAGGGTGGGTGCTCGGCACCCACGCGGAACACC
>CAZGKW010000108.1:0-2347 GCA_964526295.1 uncultured Anaerolineales bacterium | reverse complement strand
TGATGCTTCCCGGCGGGGTCATCACGCTGGCGGCGGGGTTCCTCTTCGGCGTCGTCACCGGCACGATCACCGTCTCGATCGGCAGCACGCTGGGCGCGTGCGCGGCGTTCCTGGTGGGCCGCAGGTTCGCCCGCGACTGGGTCCGGGCGAAGGTGGCCGGCCGGCCGAAGTTCGCGGCCATCGACCGGGCCGTCGGCGAGCAGGGCTTCCGGATCGTGCTGCTGACGCGCCTCAGCCCCATCTTCCCCTTCAATATGCAGAACTACGCCTACGGCCTGACGGACGTGCCCCTGTGGAAGTACGCCCTGGCCTCCTGGATCGGCATGCTGCCGGGCACCTTGGCGTACGTTTACATCGGTTCGGGTCTGCGTTCGCTGGCCCAGGTGGCGGCGGGCGAGGTCGAAGGCGGGTGGGTCGGCCGCATCTTCTTCTGGGGCGGCCTGGTGGTCTCGCTGGCCGTCATGGTCATCGTCACCCGCATTGCCCAGAAGGCCATGAAGCGCGCCATGGAGATGACCGGCCAGGACAAAGCCGAAAGCGAGGAGGAGCCCGCATGAGTCCCGACTTCACCTGCCCTGAACTCGGCCCCATGGACGAGGCGAACCGGGAACTCGTCGCCAACGCCCGCCCGCCCGACTGGACCAACCCCACGCCCGACGGGCGCTACAACATGGTCGTCGTCGGGGCGGGGACCGCCGGACTCGTCACCGCCGCAGGCGTCACGGGGCTGGGCGGCAAGGTCGCTCTCATCGAGCGGTGCTTCCTCGGCGGCGACTGCCTGAACGTCGGGTGCGTGCCCTCCAAGACGCTGGTCCGCGCGGCCCGGGCGGTCCACGACGTCCGCGACGCCGGCCGCTACGGCGTCCGCGCCGGCGGCGAGGCGACGGTGGACTTCCCCGCCGTCATGGAACGCCTCCGCCGCGTCCGGGCACAGATCAGCCCGCATGATTCGGCCGCACGCTTCCGCGACAAGGGCGTCGACGTTTACCTGGGCCACGGCCGGTTCACCGGCCCGGACACGCTCGAGGTCGAGGGGCGAACGCTCAGGTTCGCGCGGGCCTGCATCGCCACGGGGGCCCGCGCCGTGCGGCCCGACATCCCGGGCCTGGCGGAGGCGGGGTTCCTGACAAACGAGACAGTCTTCTCGCTGACCGGGCGGCCGGACCGCCTGGCCGTCCTCGGCGCCGGGCCCCTGGGCTGCGAACTCGCCCAGGCCTTTCAGCGGCTCGGCTGCCGCGTCATACAAATCGAGACCAAGGAGCAAATCCTGACCCGGGAGGACCCCGATGCGGCGGCCATCGTCGCCGAGGCGCTGAAGCGCGACGGCCTGGACCTGCGTCTCGGGTCGCGGCTGGTCCGCGTCGAGGCCACCGACACCGGCAAACGCCTCCACCTGGAGACCGCCGACGGCGAGCAGACGCTGGATGTCGACGAGGTCCTCGTGGGCGCCGGCCGGGCGCCCAACGTCCAGGGCCTCGGCCTCGAAGCGGCGGGTGTCGAGTACGACGAGCGACGCGGCGTGACGGTGGACGACCGCCTCCGCACGACCAATCCCCGGATCTACGCGGCGGGCGACGTCTGCCTGAAGTACAAGTTCACGCACACCGCCGACGCGGCGGCGCGGATCGTCGTCCAGAACGCCCTGTTCTGGGGGCGGAAGAAGGTTTCCGCGCTGACCATCCCCTGGTGCACCTACACCGACCCGGAGATCGCCCACGTCGGCCTGTACGAGGGGGAAGCCCTGGAGCGCGGCATCGAAGTCGGTACGTTCACGAAGCGCTTCGAGGACGTCGACCGCGCCCTGGCCGACGGCGAGGCAGAGGGGTTGCTCAAGGTCCACGTCCGCAAGGGGACCGACCACATCCTCGGCGCCACGCTCGTCTCGCGCCACGCCGGCGAGACCATCAGCGAACTGATCCTCGCCATCACCGCGGGGCTGGGGCTCGGCCGGATCGCCTCCTGCATCCACCCCTACCCGACGCAGGCCGAGGCGATCAAGCACGTCGCCGACGACTACAATCGCACGCGGCTGTCGCCCGGCCTGAGGCGGCTGTTCACGAAAGTGCTGGCATGGCGACGGTGAACGCGGGTTCGCCCTTGGCGGCCGGCGCGAGAATGGCGAGTTTCGGATGGTCATGTCTAATGACGATCTTCGCAGTGCGGGTCGCGGACCCGCGGCGGCTTTGTCCCCCGCGCACCAATTGCGTTACGTGCTGTGCCGACTGTGGCACCGCATGACGGCCTACGGGCGCCAGTCGCGCCGATTGGGCCGCTGGCTCGAAGACAACCTTCTGCCTTCCCTCCGAGAGGCCGCAGCCGAAAGCATCGAACTGTCCGTTGAACCGTC
>CAZGKW010000107.1:0-2383 GCA_964526295.1 uncultured Anaerolineales bacterium | reverse complement strand
GCCACAGTTCGTTGCCCTCCGCGTCAAAGAAGATCTGCGTCGGGATGAGCCGGATACCGTAGCGTCGGGCCAGCTCCTGGTTCTGGCGCAGGCCCACGTCGATGAACTCCACGTCGAATCGGCTGGCATATTCCCGCTTCAACTCCTCCAGAACAGGCGCCATCATCTTGCAGGGGATGCAGGTCTTGGACCCCAGGTCCACAAGGCGCGGCAGGCCGGCCCCTGTCCGGCGTGTCTCCACGGCGCCCCCGGACGGTGCTGTTGCGTGGGCCGCCGGGGAGGTCCCCTTCCGTTGACTGACGACGACCGTGGCCAGAACAGCAACCAGCCCCACCACGGTGGCGATCTTCCATACCTTGCTCAGACGGGACACGTCGTCCTTTCTTGCGATCCCATAGACCAACCACACGGCGCACGCGACAAGGCCAAACAGCACGAGGGGCCCGGCCCCCGCGTCCCCGCCGCTGCATGGACACTGTCCCAGAAGCATCGCGTCAAGCATCGCGCGGTTCCTTGCCGGACGGCGGCCTCATGGGCCGGGCGTCCGGGTGCGGCAACTCGAAGACCGGCCGGCAGCCGTGCGGCTTCAGGGCCGCCTCCACCTGCGGATGGAGAACCTGCTTGACAAAGGCCAAGGCGCCCGCCGCATCCTCGTCCAAAGCAATCCGAAGGACGCGCTGGATCTGTGCCTCTTTCAGGGCGATTACAGCCCGACTGTCCGTCATCGGCCACCTCCTGGATCGCGCCTCGCCCGGGTGTGCCGCTCTTCCAGGCGCCTGCAGCGCCTCCCCGGTCCGGGTTCATGCCAGCATCGCCTTGAGGGCCTCCGGGTCGGGCACCTTGATCTGTGTGTCGCAGGTGATCCCGTGACGGTCGAAGGCCTTCTTGGCGCAGTCCATCGGGCAGCCTTGTCGGAAATCTCGCCGACGTTGGCCCCGCCGGAGCAGGCATACAGTAGTACGTTTCGGCCCGCACCGGCCCCGCAGCACTCGGACGCCTTCTGTACGGGTTTGGGATTGCCGCAGCAGTCTGCCATCTCAGATGTCCTTTACAATCTTGATTGGGCGAGCCCTTTCAGTTGCCCCGCCGTCGCCCATCGAGCCGGCGCCCTGTGCGCTGCACACCATTACAGGAACAGGTCGTAGGCTTGTTCCATCGCTTGCATCATCACGCCATACCGCTTGGGCAGTTCCCCGCTGTCGTTGGCCCGGACAGCCTCGGTGAAGGCATCCACCGCCGCGGAAAATGCCGCCAGGGCCGCCCGCTTCTGTTCCGGCGGGCCTGTTCCTCCGACAGGGTCAACCAAGGCGTCATCGCGCCATTTCACCAGCCGAGGCAACGCCTCGCGCAGCGGGTTAACCGAGCCGGCCTTGGCCGGCTCGGCCAGCGGCTTGGCCGCCTTGCGGAAATGGAACAGGATGTCGCTCGTCCGCCGCAGGCTGGCCTTTTCGTTCATCTCGACGAACTTGCCGCAGGTCCGACCGCACGCCTGGAAGGCCTCCGACGGATGCCTGGCAACGGTCTCCTCCAACATCTCCTGAATGCCCGCCTCAATGTCGTATGCGGCGCGGTCCCAACCCTCGTGGGCCGCATAAGCCGTGGGCACATCGGCTGAATACGTCTGGCGGAAGCCGCGCCATTGAGCCAGGGCCTGCTCGGTTTGGCTCTCGGCTTCCGCCAAGAGCGCGGACGATTCGGCTGCGCTCGCCGAGGCCCTCAGTTTTCCGCAGGCTGAACGCAACAGCCTGCGGACCTCGGAGACTCTGGCGAGTTCCGCATCGACCTTTGCCCCGCCGCCGCCCGTGCCGATGGTCGGACTTGCGTCGCCGCAGCCGAGCAGCGTCAGAAACGGAATCGTCACGACCGCCCCGAGTGTACAGACCACCGCCGCCATGCGGCGGCGACGGCGTTTCTCGGCCGCCCTCGCGCATCCTGTCATCATGGTGGTCTCCCCCTAAGGTTTCGCCGGTCCATCCGGCGCGTTCTTCGGCGTGCCCCAGACCGGCCTCGGCCTGCCGGCGCGCCGCCGTGCGGCCTCGCTCTAAGCCAGCAGGGTCTTGATGGCGTCGGTGTCGGGCACCTTGCCGGCCACCTTGACGACGCCGTCGACGGCCAGGGCGGGCGTCATCATGACGCCGAACTTCATGATCTCGGTGATGTCGGTCACCTTGGCGATTTCGACCTCGATGCCGAGGGCCTTGGCGGCCGCCTCGGCGTTCTCGGCGAGTTTTTTGCACTTCGGGCACCCCGTGCCCAGGATTTGCAGCTTTTTCATGGCTCCTATCCTTTGTGTTTTGCTGACCTACGCGATGGCTTCCGCCAGTTTCTCGCGGGCGACCGTGACGACCTGGCCGACCTGCTCGTCGGTGCAGCGGACGCCCTT
>CAZGKW010000106.1:0-2830 GCA_964526295.1 uncultured Anaerolineales bacterium | reverse complement strand
CGCCATTGGGAATATACGTACAACGGCCCCCGCAGTCAAATCCTTTTTCCGGGGCGAGGGGGCGCCGCATGCTGAGCAGGACTGTTCCAGCGGGCAACATGAGGCTGCGGCCCTACCAGGAGGAGGCCGTGGCGGCGGTGTATGAACACCTCCGCTCGCGCGACGACAACCCGTGCGTGGTGATCCCCACGGCGGGCGGGAAGACGCCCGTCATGGCCGCCATCTGCCGCGATACGGTCGGGCGGTGGGAGGGGCGGGTGCTCATCCTTGCGCACGTGAAAGAACTGCTGGAGCAGGCCGTCGAAAAACTTCACGCCATGGCCCCCGACCTCTGGATGCACGTCGGCGTCTACTCGGCGGGCCTGCGGAGCCGCGACACCGAACACCCGATCATCGTCGCCGGCATCCAGTCGGTCTACAAGCGCGCGGCCGAACTGGATCGCTTCGACCTGATTCTTGTGGATGAGGCGCACATGATCCCGCCCGAGGGCGACGGGATGTACCGGACGTTCCTCGCCGACGCCCGGGTCGTCAACCCGAACGTCCGCCTCGTGGGCCTGACGGCGACGCCCTACCGCATGACGACGGGGATGATTTGCGGCCCCGAGAACCTCCTGAACGAGGTCTGCTATGAGGTGGGCGTCCGGGAACTCATCGTCCAGGGCTACCTCTGCCCGCTGAGGACGAAGGCCGGTCGCCGGAAGGTCGACACAGGCGGCCTCCACATCCGCGGCGGTGAGTTCGTCGCCGGCGAGGTCGAGGCCCTGATGGACGACGACGCCCTGGTACGCGACGCCTGCGGCGAGATCGTGGGCCACACCGGGGACCGCCACTCAGTGCTCATCTTCGCGGCCGGTGTGGCGCACGCCGGGCACGTCCAGCGCGTGCTTGGGGGACTCGGCCAGGAGTGCGGGTTCGTGTGCGGCGAGACACCATCGCTTGAGCGGGCGGCGACGCTCGAGCGGTTCCGTGGCGGCGGGCTCAAGTACCTGGTGAACGTTAACGTCCTGACGACCGGCTTCGACGCCCCGAACATCGACTGTGTGGCGATGCTCCGGCCCACCAACTCGCCCGGCCTCTACTACCAGATGGTCGGTCGGTCTTTCAGGCTACATCCGGGCAAAGAGGACGCTCTCATCCTCGACTTCGGCGGAAACGTCCTCCGGCACGGACCGGTGGACGCCCTCGAGATCAAGGACCGTTCCGGCAGCGGCGGTGAGGCCCCGGCCAAGGAATGCCCCGAGTGCCATGCCGTCGTCGCGGCCGGGTACGCCACGTGCCCCGAGTGCGGCCACGAGTTCCCGCCGCGCGAGCGCCAGCGCCACGACGCCCGTGCCACCGACGCCGACATCCTCTCCGGCCAGGTCACCGTGACCGAGCACCCCGTCAAGGACGTCTCTTACGGCGTCCACGTGAAGCGCGACGCGCCGCCTGACCATCCGCGCTCGATGCGCGTCGACTACCAGGTTGGCTGGCGGGCCACCAAGAGTGAGTGGGTCTGCCTGGAACACGCCGGATACGCCCGCGTGAAGGCCGAGGCCTGGTGGCGCGAGCGCTCAAACGAGCCGGTCCCCGAGACGGCCGAGGAAGCGGTCGCCGTCGCGAGCGCCGGCGGCTTGGCCGAGACGCTCGCCATCGCGGTCCGCAGTGTGGCCGGCGAGAAGTACGACCAGATTGTCGGCCACACCCTCGGCTCCAAGCCGCCGCCCCTTCAAGGCGGCGACCTCGCAGGGCCGGAGCCCGACTACGTCTTCGCCGACGACGGAGCGTGTCCCTTCTAAAGAACCGAGGAGGCGACTCGATGGAACGACTCGGAGAGCCGATACCCGGCAGCCGGTTCTATCGCTGCTTCTGCCTGCGCTGCGGCGAGCCGATGCGGTGTGCCCAGGCCGACCTCCAGGAGGAGCACTACTGCGAAGAGTGCGACCCTCCCGCCCCGGCGTTCGGCGGGCGACCGGGACCTCGCGACGAGACGTCGCCCTCCTGGGAGAACGCCGTTCGGGCGCTGGAAGGCTGACCGCCAAGGAGGAGACACGAAACCATGAACGCAACCGAAGCCGCGGCCGCCATCGCGCGGGTGTGCGACGACCTCAAGGCGATGCTCCTTGAGAAGAACCGGGCCTACGGCAGCAGTGCCTTCGACCCCTTGCGCATCTTCAGCCGTGCCGACCCCATCGAGCAACTGAACGTCCGCATCGACGACAAACTCTCCCGCGTCGCGCGCGGCCACGAGCACGGCGGCGACGACACGGAACTCGACCTCCTCGGATACCTTGTCCTTCGGCGCTTGGCGCGCCTCGCGGCCGAGGAAGAGGACCGGCCGCTCGTCCGCGTCGGCCAAGGCGACTCCCAGCGAGAGATACGGACCTGATGGCAGGCGCGGAAGAGAGACACGGCATGAGTCGCAACCGTGGACCCTACATCATCGGCTCGAAGACGTTTCGGACGCAGAGGGCCGTCGTCGAGCACGTTCGGGACATCTTCCGCCGGACGCCGCTCGGGTCGGCCCTGGGGGCTGAGGACGCGGCCTTCGTGCGAGCCCTCCTCAGCCGTCATCCGCGCGCCGCCGAGAAGGTTGGGCCGGGCATCGCGGAGATTCTCACGCAACCGAACGGCGTCTGGGGCGGGACGCCGATGTTCGTCCTCGTCCGAAGGGACGGGAGCCGGACGGACTTCAGTTTCATGAAGTGCTTGCGGGCGCCGTCGGGCCTCGACCGGTTCCGCGCGGCCGCGCCGGGGCTCCTTGAGCGCCTCGTCATCGCGCGGACCCAATCAGGCGGCCGGCATGCGGCGTACCGGTGCGAGGCCGATGTCTCCGGCAACCTGAAAC
>CAZGKW010000105.1:0-3004 GCA_964526295.1 uncultured Anaerolineales bacterium | reverse complement strand
AGAACGCCAAGAAGCTGGCGCTACTCCGGGCCGTGAGCGAGAACCACGAGCAGCCGCTCATCAGCCTGCCGGCGGTCGAGTGGGCGACCACGTTCGCGATGCACCAGACCCGCCGGCAACTCTTCCTGGCGGCCACGTACACGGCCTCCAGCGAGTTCGACGGGCTCTGCAAGAAGGCCGTCCGGTACCTGGCCAAGTGTGCCGGAACGGCGCACGAGGCGGGTCAGCCGACGCCGGACTGGAAACTCCGGCGGCACCTGGCCCTCAGCCCCCAGGTCCACGACAGCGTGACCGAGGCCCTGGTCAAACAGCAGCGGATCGAATTCGTCACGGTCCCCGGCAAGACGAAGCCACGGGCGGGGTGGAAGCTGCGATGAGAAAAACACAGAAAACCTCCGAAAACCCCCGGAAAGCGGGCCTGCGGGGCTCGCCGGAGCCCGAGAGGGCCCCGGATGGCGCGCGGGAATCGAGGGAATCGGAGGCTTTCTGGAGGTTTTCTCTGACGCCTAAGTCGCGGCGGCACAAGGGGTTAAGGAGTATAACGAGAGAAAAACTCTCTCTCTCCCTTACTTACTCGCGATGCGTGCGCGTGCGCGCATGAGGGCGGTGAGGGATTCCGGAGGTTTTCTCGGCGCGAGCCGGAAAGGAGCCTGACGATGGAGACGCCGTTCTGTTTCGATTGCCGCTTCTTCGTGCCCGAAGGGAAACTGCACAACGACCTGGCCGAAGAGCAGTGGGCCGAGAGCCTGGCGGGCGAGTGCCGTCGCCTGTGCCCGGCCCTCGGCCCGATGGTCACCGACCGCCATGGCGACCAGTTCCGGCACTTCGGCGAGTGGCCCAGGGTGATGGCGGCGGAATGGTGCGGCCGGTTCGAGCCGAAACCGCCCGCGGTCGGGCCGCGGACGGTCCGGATGGCCCGGTTGGCGGGCGAAGCGCCGGAGGGCTGAAAATGCCTGTTCTATCAATAGGTACTTCCTGTCATTCTGGCAGTCGACGGCACGCGAACGCGTCGCGGTGTTACAGACAGTTTCTTCAGGGTGTCCGACTTTCTGGGAGGCTCCATGGAATGGGCCAAAGCCGCTCGCAGGATGCTCTCGGGTCTGAAAGCCGACCTTGGGCACCAACAGGTTGCGGCATCTCCGTGGCCGCGGGCCGCGCGCTGCATGGCGCATGCATGGCGGATTCGGGCCAAGCGGCGGCCCGCCAGCGGCCCGCGCAAGACGCCATCGCCCTGTCGGGACTGGAAGGAGGCCGCACGCCGCATGAAGTCGTCCCTCGACTCGCGGGCCCGGGAGCAGGCCACGAGAGGGACTTGGGCCCACTGGGCCGCGCACCGACCTCGGCCGACGTGTCGGCATCCGCCGCGGAGGGTGAACACGCGGGTGGCCACTGGCTGATGCGCCCGACGCACCTGGTACGCACGCTGAACGGCGCAGGGCGCGGCGAGGTAATCAGCGAACGCCAGTTATATCGCCACCGCGAACGGGCCGGGACCGTCATGTGCCGTGGCAGAAAGGTGGACGTCATTGCCTACGCCGCCTGGCTTACCGTCACCGTTACCAGCCAGCGCCAGCCGAAGCCACTACGGGGGCCCGTGCGCACGTCCCACATCCTCCGGCTGCTCGAACGTCAGGAATACCGCTGTGCTCTCACGGGCCGCCGCCTGTCCCCGGACACCGCCGCCCTGGACCACATCTTCCCCGTCAGTCGCGGCGGGGCGCACCGGATCGAGAATGCCCAGGTCCTCGACAAGCAGGTCAACCGGGCCAAAGGGACGTTGACGAACGAGGAGTTCATCCAGCTCTGCCGCGAGGTGCTGGCACACGCGGCGAGCGCACAAGCCAGCGAAGTGAAGGAGCCTTCATGACCACCGCCAAGACCTACGACGTGGAACTCCGCGGGATCGACGACATCCGCCCGTATGAGCGGAACCCGCGCTTGAATGACGATGCCGTGGACGCCGTGGCGCGCAGCCTCCAGGAGTTCGGGTTCCGCCAGCCCATCGTGGTGGACTCAGGCGGCGTCATCGTCTGCGGCCACACCCGGTGGAAGGCCGCCCGGAAACTCGGCCTCGCGAAGGTGCCGGTCCACGTGGCGACGGACCTCTCGCCCGAGCAGGTCCGCGCGTACCGCATCGCCGACAACCAGTCGGCGACGCTGGCCGAGTGGGACTTCGAGATCCTGCCCATTGAACTCGTGGAGCTCCGCGACGGCGGGTTCGACGTGAACATGCTCGCGTTCGACGAAGAGGAACTCGCGCGGCTCCTCACGGAGGGTGCCGGCGTCAAGGAGGGCATGACGGACCCGGACGCCGTGCCGGAACCGCCGGACGCGGCAACGACCCAGCCCGGCGACCTGTGGATTCTGGGGAACCACCGGCTGATGTGCGGCGACGCCGGCAAGGCCGAGGACGTAGACCGGCTCCTGGCGGGCGCCGTCATCGACCTCGTGAACATGGATCCGCCGTATAACGTGCGGGTCGAGCCGCGGTCGAACAACGCCATCGCCGCCGGCCTCTCGTCTTTTCCGCCCGGCGAGGGCGCGCGGGAGGGTCTGCTGCACCACCAGTCCTTCGACGTCGCCCGCCAAGGGAAGAAGAAGGCCACCACGAAGAAGCTCCGCCCGAAGGACCGGCCCCTGGAGAACGACTTCGTCTCGGGCGAGGCGTTCGACGAGATGCTGCTGGCGTGGTTCGGCGGCGCGTCGCGCGTCCTCAAGCCCGGCGGCTCGTTCTACGTCTGGGGCGGGTACGCCAACATCGGGAACTACCCCGGCCCGCTGGCCGCCGCGGGGCTCTACTTTAGCCAGGGCATCGTCTGGGACAAGCAGCACCCGGTCCTGACGCGCAAGGATTTCATGGGCGCGTTCGAGATCTGCTTCTACGGCTGGAAGGAAGGGGCCGGCCACCACTTCTTCGGCCCCAACAACGCGACCGACCTCTGGCACATCAAGAAGGTGAACCCGGCGTCGATGGTCCACTTGACGGAGAAACCGGTGGAGCTGG
>CAZGKW010000104.1:0-3566 GCA_964526295.1 uncultured Anaerolineales bacterium | reverse complement strand
TCCGCGACCAGGCGACCCGGGCGACCTCGTCGTTCTGCTCGTCCGCCTGCCGGTATTCCGTCTCCGTAGCCCGCCGGAGGGCCGTGAGCCCCTCGGTGGCCTCGGGGCCGGCGCGCACAACGGCCGGCTCAGGATGGACCTCCAGCAGGTTCCTCCTGGCCTTGTGGGGGTTGTGCTCGGCCCACCAGCGGGCGATCTCGAGCACCCCGTCGGGCACGTTCCGGGCCGGGCTTGGCTCCTGCCCCTCGCCCCGCTGCCCGATGTCGATGATGATCAGCCGGGCGAAGAAGCCGTTCGTCAGCATCCGCTGCGAGAGCGCCTCGTAGAAGTACTGCGGCGTCGCCGTCCCGAAGAGCACCAGGTGCGGCTGATCGATGGTGGCCGCGTCCTTCTGGTTGGCCTTGACGCGCACGGGGTAGAAGTCGTTGGCGGACGTGAAGACCGTCATGAGGACGTTCGGGATCGACTCGCGGCGGTTCTCACGGTCGAGGTTGATCTGCCTCAAGACGCCGTCCATCTCGTCGTTCTGAAAGAGCATGGCGCCGTTACGCAGGAGGGCGTCCTGGATGCCTTCGCCGCTGGCGAACTTGTCGCCGAGGGCGCCGGCGTGGCCGATCTCGAAGAGGACGCGGGCGTTGACCTTGCGGGGGAAGTCCTTGCCGGTGCCGCTCGACGCGAGGGCCAGGAGGTAGAGGTTCGTCCTCAGGTCTCCCTCGTCGCACACTTTCCGACCGGTGAGGTACGAGAGGAGCGCCGTCGCACCCGAGAACGCCAGGCCGACGTTCGGGTATGGCGCGCTGGCGAGCGTGAAGTCCATCACGCGGGCCACGAAGCCGGGCACCTCGAACAGGCACTCCGGGATCGGCCCGGGGTCGGGGATGTCGGCGTTCTCTGGCGGCGGTTCGTCATTCTCTGCGGACACCGCCAGAAGGTGCGACAAGTCAACGCCATGGTCCGACGGGTCCGACCCGTATCCGAGTTGTCGGAGTTCTCTGGCGGCCTGTTCGAAGTCTCCACCGTGTTCGAGCAGGGCGTAGACCGAGAACGGCGCGTAGGCCTTTCGGGCCTCGAACGGGACGGCATTGGGGCTGAAGTTGTAGAAACTGCCGCCCTTGAGCGTCGCGGACGCTGAGCCTGAGTCCTTCCCGGGTCGGCGCCAGTACTCGTTCTCGCCGCCACGGGTACGCACCCAGCCGTGCTTCTGGAGGATGGCCCGCACATCTCCGCGGCGGTTGAAATCGTCGCCGGGGCGCAGGCCGTTCTCTGGCGGACAACTGCCGCTGTGCGGCTTCTCTGGCCGAGATGTGGCATTGTCCGCGGACATCGGCCTGCTGTGCGCCTTCTCGGCCGACACCTCGCCCCTGTCGGCCGACACGGGGCCACTGTTTGCCCCCTGGGCCGAGATGTCGGCGCCCTTGGCCGGTTGGCCGCCCGTGTCGGCCCCGCCGCCAGGGGGCGGCCCCTCGTCCAGCGCCCACGCGCACCCCAGGAGCACGTCCCGTTCGTCCTCCGTGACGACGGGTAGGTCGGCCAGGTCGCCCTGGAGGAAGGCGTAGCCGTCGGTCGGCGGGCAGAGGAAGAGGCCCCCTTCGCCGCGGGTCTCGATCAGCGTGACGGGCCGGCCGTTGCCGGCGCGGCCTTCGGCCAGTTTCAGGTTGCCGGAGACATCGGCCTCGCACCGGTACGCCGCATGCCGGCCGCCCGACTGGGTCCGCGAAAGCACGAGGCGCTCAAGGAGCCCCGGCGCCGCCGCGCGTACCCGCTCGCACCACGGCTCGAAGATCGCGCCGCCCTGGTCGAAGTCGATGAGCTCGACGTTCCCGCTCGCCTTGCCGCACAGGACGCAGACCGCGGACGGGCCGTTCGCGAACCACGCGTCCACCTCGCTCTCGGTCGGCAGGCGCGTCTGGTAAGGCTTCCACGAGCGGACAGTCGGCCGCTTCTGGTCCTTCCGGGCCGGCAGGACCGACAGGCCCGCCGCCAGGTAGCGGCGCGCCGCTTCGTGCAGCGTCTCGGGATGGTCGTTCGCGTTCAGAATGGCAGATCGTCCTCGGCGAAGGCGTACTCCGGCGTGTCGGGGGTCTCCCGTTCGTCGCTCCCGTCGAGGAGCGGCGGGATGGGGCCGAGTGTGTGGCCGACGATCTGGTCGTACTTTTCCCCGGAGACCGATCGGACCGTAACGGCCAGCGTCTCGGCCAGGGCGCCTCGGCTCGCAAGATGCACCGCCTCGGCGGCTGTTTCGGGCACCGGCTCGCGCGACCGCCGGCGCCACCACGCCTCGGCCTTCGCCCGGGCGTAGCCGGTGTGCTCGAAGCAGACCCATTCGGATTGCCACTCATCCAGGGCGACGCGGTAATCGACCCGCATGGTCTTCGGGTGGTCTTCGGGCGCGCCGTACTTGGTGTGGACGCGGTAGGTCGTCTCGGCGACCTCGTACTCAGTCTCGGTCACTTCGCCCGAGAGGATGGCTGCGTCACTGGCGCGCCGGTCGTGCCGCTCGCGCTCGGGGGGCGGGAACTCGTACCCGCACTCCGGGCAGACGGCGTAGGCGGCATGGATGACGGCCTGGCACTCGGGACACTCCTTGGCCGGGGCCTCACCGCCGCTGCCGGACCGGTCCTTGATCTCGAGGGCGTCCACCGGTCCGTGCCGGAGGATGTTCCCGCCGAAGTCGAGGACGAGAGCGTCCTCTTTGCCCGGATGTAGCCTGAAAGACCGACCGACCATCTGGTAGTAGAGGCCGGGCGAGTTGGTGGGCCGGAGCATCGCCACGCAGTCGATGTTCGGGGCGTCGAAACCGGTCGTCAGGACGTTGACGTTCACCAGGTACTTGAGCGTGCCGCCACGGAACTGTTCGAGCGTCGCCGCGCGCTCGAGCGACGGCGTCTCGCCGCAGACGAACCCGCACTCCTGGCCGAGTTCCCCGAGCACGCGCTGGACGTGCCCGGCGTGGGCCACGCCGGCCGCGAAGATGAGCACCGAATGGCGGTCCCGCGTGTGCTCGACGATCTCGCGGCAGGCGTCCCGCACGAGGGCATCGTCGTCCATCAGGGCCTCGACCTCGGCCGCGAGAAAATCGCCGCCGCGGATGTGCAGGCCCCCTGTGTCGACCTTCCGCCTCCCCGCCTTCGTCTTGAGCGGGCAGAGGTAGCCCTGGACGATGAGTTCGCGGACGCCCACCTCATAGCAGACCTCGTTCAGGAGGTTCTCGGGGCCGCAGATCATGCCGGTCGTCATGCGATACGGCGTGGCCGTGAGGCCCACGAGCCGGACGTTCGGGTTGACGACCTTCGCGTCGGCGAGGAACGTCCGGTACATGCCTTCGCCCTCGGGCGGCAACATATGTGCCTCATCGAGCAAGATAAGATCGAAGGCATCAAGCTCGGCCGCCCGGCGATAGACGCTCTGGATGCCGGCGACGATGATCGGGTGTTCGGTGTCCCGGCTCCTCAGGCCCGCCGAGTAGACGCCGATGTGCATCCAGAGGTCGGGGGCCATCGTGTGGAGTTTCTCGACGGCCTGCTCGAGCAGTTCCTTCACGTGCGCCAGGATGAGGACGCGGCCCT
>CAZGKW010000103.1:0-3656 GCA_964526295.1 uncultured Anaerolineales bacterium | reverse complement strand
TCCGCGACCAGGCGACCCGGGCGACCTCGTCGTTCTGCTCGTCCGCCTGCCGGTACTCGGCCTCCGTGGCCCGCCGGAGGGCCGTGAGCGCCTCGGTGGCCTCGGGGCCGGCGCGGACGACCGTCGGTTCAGGATGGACCTCCAGCAGGTTCCGCCTGGCCTTGTGGGGGTTGAATTCGGCCCACCAGCGGGCGACATCGAGCACCTTGTCGGGCACGTGCCGGGCCGGCCCCGGCGTCTGACCTTCGCCACGCTGTCCGATGTCGATGATGATCAGCCGGGCGAAGAAGCCGTTCGTCAGCATCCGCTGCGAGAGCGCCTCGTAGAAGTACTGCGGCGTCGCCGTCCCGAAGAGCACCAGGTGCGGCTGATCGATGGTGGCCGCGTCCTTCTGGTTGGCCTTGACGCGCACGGGGTAGAAGTCGTTGGCGGACGTGAAGACCGTCATGAGGACGTTCGGGATCGACTCGCGGCGGTTCTCACGGTCGAGGTTGATCTGCCTCAAGACGCCGTCCATCTCGTCGTTCTGAAAGAGCATGGCGCCGTTACGCAGGAGGGCGTCCTGGATGCCTTCGCCGCTGGCGAACTTGTCGCCGAGGGCGCCGGCGTGGCCGATCTCGAAGAGGACGCGGGCGTTGACCTTGCGGGGGAAGTCCTTGCCGGTGCCGCTCGACGCGAGGGCCAGGAGGTAGAGGTTCGTCCTCAGGTCTCCCTCGTCGCACACTTTCCGACCGGTGAGGTACGAGAGGAGCGCCGTCGCACCCGAGAACGCCAGGCCGACGTTCGGGTATGGCGCGCTGGCGAGCGTGAAGTCCATCACGCGGGCCACGAAGCCGGGCACCTCGAACAGGCACTCCGGGATCGGCCCGGGGTCGGGGATGTCGGCGTTCTCTGGCGGCGGTTCGTCATTCTCTGCGGACACCGCCAGAAGGTGCGAGAGATCCACGTCATGGTCCGACGGGTCCGACCCGTATCCGAGCTGTCGGAGCGCCCGGGCGGCCTGTTCGAAGTCTCCGCCGTGTTCGAGCAGGGCGTAGACCGAGAACGGCGAGTACGATTCCCTGGGTTTGAACGGGCGGGCGTTCAGGCTGAAGTTGTAGAACGTGCCGCCCTTGAGCGTCGCTGAAGCCGACCCGCTGTCCTTGCCGGGTCGGCGCCAGTACTCGTTCTCGCCAGGTTTCACCAGCACCCAGCCGTGCTTCTGGAGGATGGCCCGCACATCTCCGCGGCGGTTGAAATCGTCGCCGGGGCGCAGGCCGTTCTCTGGCGGACAGGCGGCACTGTCCGCGGACACCGTGCTGGGATGCGCATTCTCTGCCGATGACGGCCGACTGTCTGAATTCTCCGCCGGCTGTTCGAATTGTCCGCCGACCCCGGCAGGCTGTGCGACTTGTCCGTCGCCTCTCTGGATTGTCTGGCCCTTGTGCGACTTCTCGGCCGACACCTCGCCCCTGTCGGCCGACACGGGGCCACTGTTCGCCCCCTGGGCCGAGATGTCGGCGCCCTTGGCCGGTTGGCCGCCGGTGTCCACCCCGCCATCAGGGGGCGGCCCTTCGTCCAGCGCCCACGCGCAGCCGAGGAGCACGTCCCGCTCGTCCTCCGTGACGACGGGCAGGTCGGCCAGGTCGCCCTGGAGGAAGGCGTACCCGTCGGTCGGCGGGCAGAGGAAGAGGCCCCCTTCGCCCCGCGTCTCGATCAGCGTCACCGGCCTGCCATCAGGGCCGCGGCCTTCGGCCAGTTTCAGGTTGCCGGAGACATCGGCCTCGCACCGGTACGCCGCATGCCGGCCGCCCGACTGGGTCCGCGAAAGCACGAGGCGCTCAAGGAGCCCCGGCGCCGCCGCGCGTACCCGCTCGCACCACGGCTCGAAGATCGCGCCGCCCTGGTCGAAGTCGATGAGCTCGACGTTCCCGCTCGCCTTGCCGCACAGGACGCAGACCGCGGACGGGCCGTTCGCGAACCACGCGTCCACCTCGCTCTCGGTCGGCAGGCGCGTCTGGTAAGGCTTCCACGAGCGGACAGTCGGCCGCTTCTGGTCCTTCCGGGCCGGCAGGACCGACAGGCCCGCCGCCAGGTAGCGGCGCGCCGCTTCGTGCAGCGTCTCGGGATGGTCGTTCGCGTTCAGAATGGCAGATCGTCCTCGGCGAAGGCGTACTCCGGCGTGTCGGGGGTCTCCCGTTCGTCGCTCCCGTCGAGGAGCGGCGGGATGGGGCCGAGTGTGTGGCCGACGATCTGGTCGTACTTTTCCCCGGAGACCGATCGGATGGTGACCGCCCGCGTCTCGGCCAGGGCGCCGCGGCCGGCGAGGCTCACCGCCTCGGCGGCTGTTTCGGGCACCGGCTCGCGGGACCGCCGGCGCCACCACGCCTCGGCCTTCGCGCGGGCGTAGCCGGTGTGCTCGAAGCAGACCCACTCCGATTGCCACTCGTCCAGGGCGACGCGGTAATCGACCCGCATGGTCTTCGGGTGGTCTTCGGGCGCACCGTACTTGGTGTGGACGCGGCAGGTCGTCTCGGCGACCTCGTACTCGGTCTCGGTGACCTCGCCCGAGAGGATGGCCGCGCCTGAGGCCCGCCGGTCGTGCCGCTCGCGCTCCGGCGGCGGGAACTCGTACCCGCACTCCGGGCAGACGGCGTAGGCGGCATGGATCACCGCCTGGCACTCGGGACACTCCTTGGCCGGTGCCTCACCGGGGCCGCCGGAGCGGTCCTTGATCTGGAGTGCATCGACCGGCCCGTGCCGGAGGATGTTGCCGCCAAAGTCGAGGACGAGGGCGTCCTCCTTGCCGGGGTGCAGCCGGAACGAGCGGCCGACCATCTGGTAGAAGAGCCCCGGCGAGTTCGTCGGCCGGAGCATCGCCACGCAGTCGATGTTCGGGGCGTCGAAACCGGTCGTGAGGACGTTGACGTTCACCAGGTACTTGAGCGCACCGTCCCGGAACGGTTCGAGCGTCGCCGCGCGCTCGAGCGACGGCGTCTCGCCGCAGACGAACCCGCACTCCTGGCCGAGTTCCCCGAGGACGCGCTGGACGTGCTGGGCGTGCGCCACGCCGGCCGCGAAGATGAGCACCGAATGGCGATCTTGGGTGTGCTCGACGATCTCCGCGCAGGCGTCCCGCACGAGGGCGTCTGAGTCCATCAGGGCCTCGACTTCGCCGGCGACGAACTCACCGCCGCGGATGTGGAGGCCGCCTGTGTCGACCTTCCGCCGCCCCGCCTTCGTCCTTAAGGGGCAGAGGTAGCCCTGGACGATGAGTTCGCGGACGCCCACCTCGTAGCAGACCTCGTTGAGGAGGTTCTCGGGGCCGCAGATCATCCCCGTCGTCATGCGGTACGGCGTGGCGGTGAGGCCCACGAGCCGGACGTTCGGGTTGACGACCCGCGCGTCGGCGAGGAACGTCCGGTACATGCCTTCGCCCTCTGGCGGCAACATATGTGCCTCATCGAGCAAGATAAGATCGAAGGCATCAAGCTCGGCCGCGCGGCGGTAGACGCTCTGGACGCCGGCGACGATGATCGGGTGTTCCGTGTCGCGGCTCCGCAGGCCCGCCGAGTAGACGCCGACGTGCATCCAGAGGTCGGGGGCCATGGCGTGAAGTTTTTCGACGGCCTGCTCGAGCAGTTCCTTCACGTGCGCCAGGATGAGGACGCGGCCCT
>CAZGKW010000102.1:0-3834 GCA_964526295.1 uncultured Anaerolineales bacterium | reverse complement strand
AAGGGATTTCGAGTTTTTTTCGCGCTACCGGCAGTAGAATCACGCTTGTTCAGGGTCTAGTCGCCCGGGTACGCCCCACAACGCACGCCCGAGAGCGGAGGGCCGGCCATGGACGTTCGAGCCGCGCTGAAGGGCCAGTACCATGCCGCGCTGGCCATGCTCAAGACCGCCATCGACGCGTGCCCCGACGGGCTGTGGACCGACGACGAGCGCGGCGTGCCCTTCTGGCAGGTCGCCTACCACGTGATCTTTTACACGCATCTCTACCTTGCCGCCGACGAGGCATCGTTCGAGCCGTGGGAGCACCACCGCGAGGAGTACCAGTTCCTGGAAGCCCTGCCCTGGCCGCCGCACCGTCCGCCGAAGATCGGCGAGCCTTACACGAAGGATGAGGTGCTGGCCTACTGGCGATTCGTGGACCAGAGGGTCGACGCCGCCGTCGACGGGCTGGACCTCGACGTCCCCGCGTGCGGCTTCTGGTGGTACGACGTGCCGAAGCTCGATCATCAAATCAATAATCTTCGTCACGTCCAGCACCACGCGGCCCTGCTGGCCGGCCGGCTCCGGGCGGCGGACGGCACCGCCGTCCCTTGGGTCGGCTAGGGGCAGGCCCGGCGCAAGCTGCGGGGAGACCATGCCGACGAGAAAGCGATACGCCCTGGTGGGCGTCGGTCAGCGGTCGCGGCACTTCGTCGCCGCCCTGCTGGGCGAGCACGCCGTCCACGCCGACCTCGTCGCCTTGTGCGACGCGAACGCGAGGGCCCTGGAGGCACGGGCGGCGGAACTCCGCGCCAAGGGAGCCGACTTCGCCACGTATGCCGCCGACGACTTCGGCCGGATGATCCGCGAGGCGCGGCCCGACACGGTCATCGTCCTGACGCCCGACGCGACGCACGCCGACTACGCCTGTGCCGCCATACGGGCGGGCTGCGACGTCGTCGTCGAGAAGCCGCTGGCGACGACGGCCGAGGACTGCCGCCGCATCCTCGTGGCCTGCCGCGAGACGGGCCGCCGGTGCCGCGTCGCACTCAACTACCGCTACGCCCCGTGGAACCAGGCGATCAAGCGGCTGCTCGTCGCCGGGACGATCGGTCGCGTCGGCTCGGTGGCCATGCGGAAGACGCTCGGAATGCGCCGGGGCGCGTCGTACTTCCACCGTTGGCACGCCCGGTCGGCGCGTTCGGGCGGGCTGCTCGTCCACAAGGGCACCCATTATTTCGATCTGGTGAACTTTTTCGTCCGGGCCGGCCAGCCGGACTTCACGAGGCCGACCCGCTGCTATGCCCCAAGTGCGGCGGGACCATGAAGATCATCGCTTTCATCGAAGCCCGCCAGGGCCAGGTCGTCCGCCACATCCTCGAACACTGCGGCCTGTGGCAAGACCCGCCCGCACCCCCGCCTGCGACAACGCCGCCCCGATCGCCGCCGCGACCCCGACGGCGCTGCCGGTCGAGCGAACCCCGCTGTCCGATGCCCAAGGCCAATGCCGGTGTGGCCTACGAGGTGGCCCCCGAGTACATCGAACACCCCCGGCTCCAGGTCCTTGACAAGCAGGACCAGCCCGACCTGCCCCGGGACGCCCGAACCCAAACAGGACGAGCTTGGCCTGTTTCGTCTTGACCAAGGCGGAACCGGATGTCATGCTGCCTCTATACGGCTCGGGGGTGGTCCCCAGGCACAGGACCGATTCCAGCAGGCCAAAACGGGGGGTTCGGTTGGTGAACGGGGCCGATCACATGCCGATTCGCGGGGCAGGCAAACCTCGTAGTTTCCCCCTCTCCCCCCCAAGCCCCCGACCCCGGCCCGCCTGGAATCAAATTACCTATCAGTTCGAATCGGAGAGAACAGATGCGATATCTCAAGCACCACGACCGTCCCGTCCAAAACGTTTGGGTGACATGTGCCGCGCTGCTCGCGCTGTTTGCCGCGTCGCTGACGGCCGTCGCCGGCGAGGAACCGTCCCCGTTCCAGCGCAGCGATTTCCCGCGCTGGAGCGGGCCGACGGATGACATGCACGCGACGAGCCGCGGCATCGAGCTGGTGGACGATCTGAGCAACGCGCGCATGGTCTGGCGCAGCAGCGAGGCCATCCCCGGCGCTCATGCGAACTTTTCGCACAAAGACCTTCGGAACCTGCCCGCCTCGGGCGGGTCCAGCCCGATCGTCTACCAGGGGAAGATCTATCACCATTACTACGAACTGACCGGCGAGAAGGTCGTTCCGAAGGAGAACATCGGCGAGGTCCGGGCCCGCCGCCAGCCCCCGTGGGCGCGACGGGCCGGCGCCGACGACGTGATGCTGTGCGTCGACGCGGCGACCGGAAGGACGATCTGGAAGCGCGTCCTCGGGCCGAGCGTGAACCTGCAGATCATGAAGTCGCCGGCCCGGCTGCACACAAGTCCGTGCGCCTTCGACGGGCGCGTCTATGCCCTGGGCATGACCGGCCGGGTGTACTGCGTCGACGCCCAGACCGGCGAGACGATCTGGCAGGAGGGGCTGCCCGGGCTGCACGAGCGCTGCGAGGCGCTGCGCAAAGAGGCGCTGGCCGAGAACAAGGTGCTCAAAGAATTGCCCATCGCGGGCAAGCGCGGCCCGGGGCACAATCTCACGTACGTGGACGGGATACTCCTGGTCGGCGCCGCCAATGGCGTGTACGCCTTCGAAGGCAAGAGCGGTGAGTTCCTCTGGAATGTCGGGGGCGTGCTGGGCGCTCACGCCACACCGACGATCTGGCGGCACAAAGGCAAGTCCTACGTCCTGTGTTCGAGCAAAGACGTCACCTGCATCGATCCGCGGACCGGCAAGGTGCTCTGGCGGACCGAGTCCGCCGGCGGATTTCTCGACAGTCCTTGCCGGGTGTCCGGCGACGTGGTCGTCTTTGCGGTCAACTCGAGCGACAAGGCGCCGGGCAGGGAGGGAAAGTCGTCGCAGTACCTGGGCGGCTGGCGGATCACGCCGGAGTCGGCCGAGCCGCTCTGGGCCATTACCGAACCGGCCTACAATCTTGCCGAGCATTCCTACTTCCTTATCTCCGACGGCCACCTCTACCAGCCGCTGTTCAAGGCGCCGGACGGGGGCTGGCACCCGGATACGCTGTGCGTGGATGTCCAGACGGGCAAGGTCGTCAGTAAGGCGAAGCTCCAGCGGATGGAGGCCCTTGCCATGGTCGCCGAAGGTCGGCTGTTCGCCATGCCCAACCCCTCCCGCATGACAAGCGATCTGCAGATGTTCAACGCCGACCCGAAAGACTTCCGCCCCATCGGCGGGTGGTGGTACCCACCGCACATCGGCACCAGTGGCAAGAACGGGGCGTTCATCCAGCAGCCTTACGCGGACGGGTTCCTTTTCGTCCGCGGTCATGCGGCGCTGTTCTGCTACGACATCCGCAAGAACCCGCCGACGGTGACCATCGCGGCGCCGACCCACCACGCGACGCTCGCCAAGGACGAACTGGTCGTCGAGAGCACCGCCAAGGCCGGCAATCAGGCCATCACCCACTCGGCGATCTACGTCGACGGCAAGAAGCGCCAGCAAGTCGAAGGCCCGCCGCCGGCCCAGTGGAAGCTCGATAAGCTCACCCGCGGCCTGCACGAGATCCGCGTGGAGGTGGCCGACGGCAAGACCGTCTCGGCCGACTGGGTGACGGTCGGCGTCGACGTCGAACAGAACAGGGTCACACAGTTCCCGATTCGGATCGATGCCGGCAGCGGCGACACCCCGGGCGTGAACCCGCCCGGCTTGCCCGGCCACGTGCACGATCAACGGTGGGCGCCCGGCGCGGCCTATGGGTACGTGAGCGGAGCCGCACGCACCGACGAGCGTGTCTTGCACGAG
>CAZGKW010000101.1:0-3920 GCA_964526295.1 uncultured Anaerolineales bacterium | reverse complement strand
AGGGGCAAGGCGAACTCATGGCCTTCCATGCATGTTTTTCCGGCCGTAAGCGGCGTCCGGGGCGCGACTTACGGCTCCTGGCGAAGATTCTCCCCGGAATTCCGTTGGCGGAGTGACAGGCCATGGCCGAGACCGACCTAGCAGCAACCGAACGGACGGCCCTGAATCCGGCCGCCCTGTCCTGTACCGACGCGGCGCGGCTGCTTTCGGCCGCCGGATGTGGGAAAGTGACGCCGGAGATGCTCCAGGCGGACGTCGAGGCGGGGGCGCCGACGAACGCCGACGGGACCCTCAACCTCGTGCACTACGCGGCCTGGCTGAACCAGAAGAGGTCCGATGGCGAAGATTGACCCGAGGAACCTGAGGCCGTCCGAGCTCGCGCGGCTCCTCAATTCGACGCCGCTCGGGGAGGTGGTCCGGCCGCACACGGTCTACCGCCAGCGGATGCGGGCGGGGTTCCGCATCGGCGACGGGGACCGCATCGACCTCGTGCGGTACGTGGCCTGGCTCGTGGTCGCGCGGCACACGGCGAGGCCGGGGGATGGACCGGGCCTCTCGGGCTACGAGGCGATGAAGGAGTCGGCCCGGGCCCGGAACGCCGCGCTCTCGGCCTCCGGCCGGGACATCGGCGACCTGCCGGCGGTCGAGCACCCGCGCCGCAAGAAGAAGGCCGTCAAGAGCTTCGAGCGGTTCTGCAAGGCGTACTTCCCTCAAGTCTTCCACCTGCCGTGGTCGCCGGATCACCTGAAGGCCATCGCCCGGATCGAGGACGCGGTCATGCGCGGGGGCCTGTTCGCCTTCGCCATGCCGCGCGGGTCGGGCAAGACCTCGCTGTGCGAGACGGCTTGCATCTGGGCCATGCTGATCGGCGCCCGCGAGTTCGTCTGCCTGATCGGCTCGGACGAGGGCCACGCCGCCGAGATGCTGAACTCGATCAAGGCGGAACTGGAGGGCAACGAGCAGCTCCTGGAGGACTTCCCCGAGGCGGTCTACCCGATCCACTGCCTCGATGGGATCGCCAACCGCTGCGCCGGCCAGCTCTACCAGGGCCGGCGAACGCACATCTGCTGGACGGCCCGGGAGATCGTCCTTCCGACGATCCCCGACAGCCCGGCCGCCGGCGCCATCATCCGCGTGGCGGGCCTGGAGGGCCGCATCCGCGGCATGAAGTTCAAGCGGCCCGACGGGGCGAGCGTCCGGCCGTCGCTGGTGATCCTCGACGACCCGCAGACCGACGAGTCGGCCCGAAGCGCCGCCCAGTGCCAGAAACGGGAGTCGATCCTCGCCGGGGCGGTCCTGGGCCTCGGGGGACCGGGGAAGAAAATCGCGGGGGTCATGCCGTGCACGGTCATCCGGCCCGACGACATGGCCGATCGGCTGCTCGACCGCGAGAAGCATCCCGAGTGGCAGGGCGAGCGGACGAAGATGGTCTACGCGTTCCCTACAAACGAGAAGCTCTGGGCCAGGTACGCCCAGATCCGGGCCGACTCGCTCGCCAACGGCGGCGACGGCTCGGAGGCGACTCACTTTTACCGCAAGCACCGGGCCGAGATGGACGCCGGGGCCGAGGTCGCCTGGCCGGAGCGGCACAACCCGGACGAGCTCTCCGCCATCCAGCACGCGATGAACCTGAGGCTCCAGGGCGAGGCGGCGTTCTTCGCCGAGTACCAGAACGAGCCGCTGCCGGAGGACGAGGGCGATGCCGACACGCTCTCGGCCGACCAGATCGCGACCAAGACGAACGGCATGCGCCGCGGCGAGGTGCCGGTCGGGGCAAACCACGTGACGGCGTTCATCGACGTGCAGAAAGAGTGCCTGTTCTACCTCGTCGCGGCCTGGGAGGACGATTTCACGGGGTACGTCCTGGACTACGGCGCCTGGCCGGAGCAGAAGCGGGCGTACTTCACGCTGCGGGGCGTGACGCGGACGCTCGGCCGGGCGCTGCCGAAGGCGGGCCTTGAAGGGGCCATCTACGGTGGGCTCGAGAAGCTGACAGACGAGCTACTCTCACGGGAGTGGCGCCGGGACGACGGCGCGGCCATGCGGATCGAGCGGTGCCTCGTCGACGCCAACTGGGGCCAGTCGACCGACGTCGTGTACCAGTTCTGCCGCCAGTCGGCCTATTCGGCGGTGCTCCTGCCGAGCCACGGGCGGTACGTCGGGGCGTCGAGCGTCCCGTTCGCCGAGTACAAGCGCAAAGCCGGTGACCGCGTCGGCCACCACTGGCGCATCCCGAACGTCAAGGGCCGCCGGGCCGTGCGGCACGTCGTGATCGACACGAACTACTGGAAGTCATTCGTCCACGCCCGCCTGGCCGTGCCCATGGGCGATCCGGGGTGCCTGTCGCTCTTCGGCCGCAAGGCCCTACGGCCAGGCGCACACGACGAGGACGATGAGAACGCGGGGAAGAGGTCTGGTGCCGGCGGTCAGCGTGGGTCGCGACGTCGCGCGTCCGGCACGGACCACCGGCTCCTCGCCGACCACCTGACGGCCGAGTACCGCGTCAAGACCGAGGGCCGCGGCCGCACGGTGGACGAATGGAAAGCCCGCGCCGGCAGCCCGGACAACCACTGGTTCGACTGCCTCGTGGGCGCCGCCGTGGCGGGCTCGATCCAGGGGGCGGTTCTGTTCGGGACGGAGGTGCGGGAGCAGGCGAAGCGCCAGCGGGTCCGCCTCTCGGACCTCCAGCGGAGGAAACGTTGATGGCGGTTCCCCAGGCGAACCAGAAGGACCGGAAGGCCGCGGACCAGAAAGGCCTCGTCTGCCACCATTGCGGTTGCCGGCACTTCCGCGTCATCTACACGCGGCGAGGGACGGGCGGAAAGCTTGTTCGCAGGCGGGAGTGCCGGTATTGTGGGAGACGCATGACAACGTGGGAGAAGTGGATTGGTGCGTAGCAGCTGTCCCGTGTACTGCTACCTCTGGCCGAAGCGTTCTGTGGGAAGGGCTGGCGAGGAAAGAGGCCCTCTCTAAGGACTCACGCCCAGTGAAAAAGGTCGTGATCACACTGTGCGAAAACGACCTCCGCGAGAAGCTGTTTCCGCGCCTGCGAGGGCGTGTCTTTCACGTCACCACGCGATCGGCGTTCGCTGCAATTCTAGAGTGCGGCATGGTCAGGCCTAATGATACGGGGCAGTTCCCGTTCACATACGAGCAATCTAAGAACTCATACTTCCGCATTAGGGGCTACGTCTCGCTGTTTGATCTGCGTTCTGCATCCAACGAGCAGTTGGATGACGCTCTGATGAAGTACAACTTCCTGAATCCGAGGTTTACGGAACACAGACCTGTCTACCTGTTTTTTAATTGTTCTTGCTTCGCTCTGTTGACTCCGTGGTCGAAGTGGAAAGAGGACAAGGCGTTTTCCGAAATGGTCATTCCATACGTCGAGGCGGGATACCCTGGCGAGATTGACGTTGGTCTCATTAGCGAAGCCTTGCTGGTAGAGGTGGACCCCTGCGAGGAGGCCCTCTTCGGATAAGAAGTCTGATCTAGGGTCTTTGCTTGCCCTTGCCACGATGAACTCAGGCTGGCGGTGCGAGCGAGGTGGGTCCCGCAGTTGCGCGAAAACGGTCCACAGGGCCTATGTCTAGATGCCGAACATCTTCCCACTCGCGGCAGATTTCACGTCCAATTAAGCACGTCTCGTATCGGTACAGGGCGGATGATGCAAGCACTTCCTCCAACACGAGATGAGGGGCGGCTTCAGGCCGAACTCGGCCTAGTGTAGTGTAACAGAATTAACGCAATTTAGCCTTCCGCCTTGCGTTTGTCTTGACGGGGCGGGAGGATACGAACCATGCGAGTCGCTTGTGCGATCACGGTCACGGCCGAACAACGCAAGACCCTCGAACGCTGGGCGCGGGGCCGAAGCACGCCCGTCCGCCTCATGCAACGGGCCAGGATCGTCCTGATGGCCG
>CAZGKW010000100.1:0-3933 GCA_964526295.1 uncultured Anaerolineales bacterium | reverse complement strand
AAGGCGGCATCGTCCTGGAGCGGACCTCGGGCCGCGCGTTCGTCGCCGAGGAGGACGCCTGCCCCGGCTGCGGCGAACGCGACATGGACCGGCTCGTGTGGGTGAGCGACGCGGTGGTCCGCTGCGCGAGGTGCGGCCGGCGCTATTCGCCCGGCGCGAGGAAGCGGGGCTGACCCATGAACGCGGAGCGCCCAAGGACGTGCGGCCGGCCGCACCCGCAGCCGTGGTGCACGTGCCAGGAATGTGAGACCGCCCGGCATGACGCCGGGCTCAAGCGCAAGGAGCAGGTCATGAAGAAGGCACAGGTGAAAGTCGGTGGGACGTACTTGGCGAAGGTCAGCGACCGTCTGACGACGGTTCGCATCGACGCCGAGAACCCGCACGGCGGGTGGGACGCGACGAACCTGGCGACGAAGAAGAAGGTCCGCATCAAGAGCGCCCAGCGGCTCCGGGCGCCGGCCCCGGCCGCGACGGGCACGAAGGGCGACGTCCCGGCCGCCGGCGGCGGTCCGGACGCGACACGGGCCAACGTCGGCGGCGACGGGGCGTCCCCCGCCAAGACCAAGGCGCCGAAAAAGGCGAAGGCGCCGCGCCAGAAGCGGCCGAGCCTCCTGGACCTCGCGGCCGAGGTGCTCGCCAAGGCCAAGGGACCGATGGACTGCAAGGCCATCGTCGAGAAGGTGTTGGCCGATGGCCGCTGGCAGACGAAGGGTAAGACGCCGGCCGCGACCCTCTACTCGGCCATCCTGCGCGAGTGCCAGAAGAAGGGCAAGGACGCCCGCTTCAAGAAGGTCGACCGGGGCAAGTTCACGGTGAAGTAGGCCCTTCATCAGCACCTGCCTCCCTGCACGCCCGCCACGGCGGGCGTGCTCTTCGGGCTCTCGCCCAGACATCCGATCATCTCCCACCACGCTTCGCTGCACTGCTTCTCCCAGCACATCTGGCACCCGCCGTCCTGGATGCTGCCGTCGGGCATCCGCAGCGGCCAGTCGGCGTCGCTGGGTTGGTGGCATCGCGGGCATTTCATTCCGCACCCTCCGCCGGCCGCCGCTTCTCGGGACCGGATTTCCAGGTCGCGCCACTTGACAGCCGCCGAGGGGTCGTGTATATTTCGTGTATACGGAAGAAGGGAGACCCCATGACCAAGACGCTCATCAAACACGGCAACAGCCTCGCGCTGGTGATCGACAAGCCCATCCTGGAGATCCTGCGCATCACGCCGGAGACGCCGCTGGAACTCACGACCGACGGCGACCGTCTGCTGGTCAGCCCGGTCCGCGACCGGAAGCGGCAGGCCGACCTCCGCGCGGCGCTCGAGAAGGTCAACCGCCGGTACGGAGACGACCTGAAGCGGCTGGCCAAATGACGGTTACGCCCGACTTCCTCACGCTCTCGGACGTCCTCCTGCTCCACGACGACCAAGTCGCCCTGTACGGCGGCGCCACGGGTGTTCGCGACCTCGGCCTTCTCGAATCGGCCGTCGCCCAGCCACAAGCCGGTTACGGTGGCCAACTGCTTCACGGAGACCTCTTCGAGATGGCGGCCGCGTACCTCTTTCACATCGTGAAGAACCACCCGTTCGTGGACGGCAACAAGCGGACCGGCGCGGTCGCCGCACTCGTCTTCCTGGACCTGAACGGCATCGAGATCGATGCGCCCAAGGGCAGCCTCTACGAGCTGACGATGTCGGTCGCGGCCGGCCAGGCCGGCAAGGAAGAGATCGCCCGATTCCTGCGGACACACGCTCACTGAGCCGCCTCCGCTGCCTCGGCCTCGGCCGCCACGCGCTCAGCCTTCCCGCCCGTGAACTGCTCCCAGCGCTGGACGATGACGTCCGAGTAGAGCGGGTCGAGTTCCATGAGGTACGCCCGCCGGCCCGTCTGCTCACAGCCGATGAGCGTCGACCCCGACCCGCCGAAGAGGTCCAGGACGTTCTCGCCGGGCTTCGACGAGTACTGAATGGCCCGCACGGCCAGCTCCACCGGCTTTTCCGTGAGGTGCACCATCGAGGCCGGGTTCACCTTCTTCACGTGCCAGAGGTCGGTCGCGTTGTTGGGGCCGAAGAAGTGGTGTCCGGCGCCCTCGCGCCAGCCGTAGAAGCAGATCTCGAAGGCGCCCATGAAATCCTTGCGCGTCAGGACCGGGTGCTGCTTGTCCCACACGATGCCCTGGCTGAAGTAGAGCCCGGCGGCGGCGAGCGGCGCGGGGTAGTTCCCGATGTTGGCGTACCCGCCCCAGATGTAGAACGAGCCGCCGGGCTTGAGGACGCGCGACGCGCTGCCGAACCACGCCAGCAGCATCTCGTCGAACGCCTCGCCCGAGACGAAGTCGTTCTCCAGGGGCCGGTCCTTCGGGCGGAGCTTCTTCGTGGTGGCCTTCTTCTTCCCTTGGCGGGCGACGTCGAAGGACTGGTGGTGCAGCAGACCCTCCCGCGCGCCCTCGCCGGGCGGAAAAGACGAGAGGCCGGCGGCGATGGCGTTGTTCGACCGCGGCTCGACCCGCACGTTATACGGCGGATCCATGTTCACGAGGTCGATGGTCGCGCCGTCCAGCAGCCGGTCGAGGTCGGCCTCGCTCCCCGCGTCGCCGCACATCAGGCGGTGGTCGCCCAGGAGCCAGATGTCGCCGGGCTGGGTCACCGCCGCGTCCGGCGGTTCGGGCACGTCGTCGGGGTCGGTCAGCCCCTCCTTGACGTCCCCGCCGAGGAGCTTCGCCAGCTCGTCCTGGTCGAAGCCGATGAGATCAAGGTCGAACTCCGCCGCCTTGAGGTCCTGAAGCTCGATGGGCAGGAGCTCGTAGTCCCACGTCGCCAGGTCGGCGACCTTGTTGTCGGCGATCCGGTAAGCCCTCGCCTGCTCCGGCGTCAGGTCCTTCGCGACGTGGACCGGCACGAACTCAAGGCCCAACTTCACCGCTGCCTTCCACCGGGTGTGGCCGACGACGATGACGCCGCCTGAGTCCACCACGATGGGCTGGCGGAAGCCGAACTCCCGGATGCTGGCCGCCACGGCTTCCACGGCGTCGTCGTTCTGCCGCGGGTTGCCCTCGTACGGCCGGATGTCGTCGGTACGGCGTTTCTCGACCTTCATGCCTCGCTCCTCCTTCGCGTCGTGGCTACCCCGTGCGGCCCAGGTTGGTCCGTGTCGCGTCCGGGCGGCCCTGGGCGTAGCGTTGGCCTACCTTCGTCCCCGGATCGCCTCGTGGGTGAACGTGGGCGGCTTCCCCGCCGCCCACCGCACGACCTCGCGGCACAGCGCGAGGAACTCGTCGTTGGAGAGCGACCCCTTGGCCCGGTTCACGTCCTTGTGCAGGGCCTGGGTGTTCTCGATGGAGTGCTCGCCGCCTTGGGCGACGGGCACGATGTGGTCCAGGGCGGTCGTCTCGGGTGTCAGGCCGCGTCCCGTGAGGGCGCACCGGTAGCTCTGGAAATCCAAGAGCTTGAGGACGTTGCCGGTGCAGACCGACCCGTAGGGCGCCTCGGCCGGCTCTACCTCCGCTTGGCCTTCGGGATATACCGGCTCCCGGGCGACACCCGGTTCCCCGCCCATCGGCGCCACGGGCTCTGGTTTGCGGGGCGAACCTTGGCGGCCAAGGTGACGAGCGCCCGGCTCGCGAACGCCTTCCACGTCGTCGGGGCGGCCCATGTCGCCTGTCTCCTCGCGGGCGGCCGACTCAGCCGAATCCGCCACCCCTGCACCATGCTGTGCGCCGCACGCGACCAGGGGTCGCTGAGCATCCGCCCGTTCCGCCAGTCCGTCCGCAGCCGGTTGGCGAGTTCCGAGGCCATAGAGCGCCACGGCGTTCTGTCGAGTGTGGGTTCCATGCATCCGATTCCTCCTCGTGTTTTTTTCACACAAACAATAAAACTCTGCCGTGGCCCGCGACTGTTCCCGCGGCCGTCAGGAGACCGGCTACCGGCGGCGGAGTACCTAA
>CAZGKW010000099.1:0-4088 GCA_964526295.1 uncultured Anaerolineales bacterium | reverse complement strand
GTCCTGCTTGAGAGCGTCCTGCCGGCCGACGTGTTGGCCCTGCTGTCTGCACCTGCCGGCGAGGACGGCATGCCCGCACCTTACGTCCTGGCCTTCCTGTCCGCCCTCCACGACTTGGGCAAGGTGTCACCGGGCTTCCAGAAGAAGCGTCGCGACCTCTTCGGGCCGCCATGCGACGGGTTTTGTTACTCGATCGCCGACGAAAGCAATCACGGGGCGGTGACCGCGGAGGCGTCTGCCGGCCTGTTGAACGAATGGGGACTGGCCGCCGACGCCAGTGAGAACATCGGCCGCGTTCTGGGCGGCCACCATGGGTCGTTCCCGTCCCTCATGAGCAAGTCCTGCGGGAAAGGGCCCTGGGTAGCGGCCCGACGCGAGACGGCTGGTCGGTTGGCTCAAGCCTTTGGCATCGACTTGGCCGATTTGATGCTCGACGCCGAGGCCATCACGCCCGCGTGGCTGATGACGCTGGCGGGCCTCGTGAGTGTCAGCGACTGGATCGGCTCGGACGAACGGTATTTTCCTTACGTCGGCCATGCTGGCGTCGACATCGACTCCTACGCGGCGGAAGCGCGGGACAAAGCCGCTCGGGCCGTCAAGGAAATCGGTTGGTCCACTGCCCCAGCAGACACCGCCCCCTCCGCGTTTGCCGACCTGTTTTTCGACACCACCTCCGACGGCGCTCGTCAAGCCTGGTCGCCCAACACCATGCAGTCCGCCTGCTGCAAGTTGGCCGAGGCGGCAGGCGGTCCATTTCTTCTCCTTGTTGAGGCCCCGACGGGCAGCGGCAAGACCGAGGGCGCCCTTTGGGCGGCGGAGGTCGAAGCCTGCCGCCGCGGTGACCACGGGCTGTACTACGCCCTTCCGACGCAGGCGACGAGCAACCAGATGCTCGAACGTCTCCTCGCGTTCCTCCGCGGCCACTTCCCCGGCAATAGGGTCCCCTTGCACCTGCTGCACGGCATGGCATCGATGAACGAGACGTTCAAGAAACTGCCCGGCGATGGATCGGCCCATGACGAGGGGACGCCGGCCCCGACCAACGTGGAGCAAGATGAGGGCGCCGTCGTCGCGCAGGAGTGGTTCTGCGGGCGCAAGCGCGGGCTGCTCTCGCCGTTCGCCGTCGGCACGGTGGACCAGGCCCTGCTGGCCGCGCTGACCACCCGGCACTTCTTCGTGCGGCTGTTCGGTCTGGCCCAGAAGACCGTCGTCATCGATGAGGTCCACGCCTACGACACGTACATGAGCACGCTGCTGGACCGCCTCCTGGAGTGGCTCTCGGCCGTAGGCAGCAGTGTCATACTGTTGTCAGCCACACTGCCTGCCCGGCGCCGACGAGAACTCGTGCGGGCGTATACTGGCGCCGATACGGCCGAGCCCAGTCCCCCCTACCCCAGGGTAGTCGTCGGCTCGCGCGGGCGGGTCGAGGCGGAACACGTCCCCTTCGAGAAGAACGAGGAACGTGTTGTGAAGATCTCGGCGTGCCCGGATGAGCCGGAGAAAGTTGCTCGCCTCCTGAGCGAGCGCCTCGAAGGCGGTGGCTGTGCCGCGTGGATTTGCAACACCGTCGGCCGGGCGCAGGAGGCATACCGCGCGCTGCGGCATGACGGCCGTTTCGCGGGCGCCGACCTCACGCTGTTCCACGCCCGCTACCCGGTCGAGGACCGCCTCCATCGCGAGCGAGACGTCCTTCACAGGTTCGGCAAGAAGGGCGACCGGCCGAAGAAGGCCGTCGTCGTCGCCACCCAGGTCATCGAGCAGAGCCTCGACCTGGACTTCGACTTCATGGTAACGGACCTGGCGCCGGTGGACCTGATGCTCCAGCGCGCCGGCCGGCTTCACCGACACCCGGCCCGTCCGCGCCCGCCAGCGTTGGCGCAGCCCGAGGTCTGCTGGCAGTGCCCCGATGCAGGCGATGAGGGGTTGCCCGTCTTCGGCGGAAGCGGCTTCATCTACGACTCGTACGTGCTTCTGCGAACCTGGCTGCTCCTGAGAGGATGGGACGGCATGACGCTCCCCGCGGACACCGAGGCCCTCATCGAGGCCGTATACGGCGAGGTGGACGCGCTCGACGGCCAAGCCGCCTCCTTTCAGGACGCGGTGGAGCGGCTCCGCAAAGCGAGCAAACGGAAGAGAGACTCTGACGCCTCCAAAGCCCGACAGTTTATCGTGCCCCGCCCGGGCCGCAGCGATTGGTTCGACGGCATCGAACTGTCGCCTCCGGACGACGACGAGACCGCCCAGCGCCTCACGCGGCTCGCCCGGCCCACCGTGACGATCATCGGCATCTACGAGACGGACGACGGTTTCTCACTGACACCGGACGGCAGCGAACCGGTGGACCTCGATACGAAACCCGACCGCCCGACGACGGCCCGGCTGTTGGAACGGTCCGTCCGCCTGAGCCTGCGCCACTGGTACGAGCACTTCAAGAGCCAGCAGCCCCCGCGGGCGTGGCGCGAGGTTCCGCTGCTGCGTTCGTGCGCGCCGGCGGTCTTCTGCAACGGCGAACTCGCAGCCGGGGGCCGTCGGCTGATCCTTGACGAGGAACTGGGCCTATACGACGCCCCCGAAACCCCCTGAACGGAAGGAGCGGCCCATGCAGTTCAATCTCTTGGACGAACCGTGGCTCCCCTGCATCACGTCCGAGGGCGAGCGAAAGGACGTGGGCATTCGCGATGCCTTGCTCGGTGCGCACGACTTCGCCGACCTACGCGACCCGTCTCCCCTCGTTACGGCCGCACTGCATCGACTCCTATTGGCGGTTTTGCACCGCGCCTTCGACGGCCCCAAGGATGACGGTGAATGGCAGGCGATATGGGAAGACGGGGCCTTCTTCGCCGAACGCGTCGGCGGTTACTTGGACCAGTGGCAGGGCCGCTTTGATTTGTTCGAGGAAGAGAACCCGTTTTATCAACTAGGCAGGTTCGAGATTCTCTCGAAGAACGGACTTACTCCGGCCAAGAACTTGGCGTTGGAGTCCTCGGCAGGCAGCAACCCCACACTCTTTGACCACTTGAGTGACGCGTCACCGCCGATCTTGCCCCCAGAGACGGCAGCACGGTGTCTGGTTGCGAACCAAGCCTGGTCCCCAAGCGGTGGCAAGGGGCCCAAGAGTAACCTCGGTCCGCATGAGTACAGATCGGCGGCACCACTTCTTGGCGGTGTAGCGGTCTTGCTCCACGGTGACAGTCTCTTTGAGACGCTTTTGCTGAACCTCCTTACCTACAACCGGGACTCACCCTTCGAGGATACGGGCGATGAGGACGTGCCCGCTTGGGAACGCGACGCGTTGCCGGAACTCGGTTCGCGCGTGGCCCGAGGCTACCTCGATCTTCTGACTTGGCAAAGTCGTTGCGTGCGCCTCATGCCCGAGGAGAATGGCGGCATCCGCTGGATGTACTACGCCCAAGCCGAAAGCCTCGACGGCCAATCGCGCCCCCGCGAACCGATGTGGTTTTACCGATTGAATGAAGACGGCGAAGCCATGCCTGTACGTCTGAGCCCCTACCGCGCCCTTTGGCGAAACAGCCACTCCCTCTTTGCCTTCGCAAAAGGGGATGACTCGCGCCATGAACGGCGGCCCTTGGCGTTTCGGCAGGTGGCCCGACACCAACGACATGGACTGCTGGGTAATCAGAACCTCTGGCGGTGCTCAATGGTGGGCGCTGCTACCGAACGCGGTAAAGCAGCAAAGGTCATTGCATGGGCGCACGAGGACCTGCCGGTCCCCGTGGAACTGCTGGAGGATGAAGACCTTGTCTACCTGCTCGGGGTTGCGCTGGAGAAGTCCGAGCGTGTTGGGTCCTGCCTGTTCAGGGCACTCGATTGCCTCGCACAGAATCTGCTCAAGCCGACGCCACCGGGTAAGGACCGGCCGCAACTCACCAAACTGCAGAAGCAGGACGCCGCGCAGATACGCGACTCGCTCCAGGGTGTGCCGCGCTTCTGGGAATCCCTGGAACTGCCCTTCAAGCGGTTCCTCTGCGACCTCCCCCAGGACCCCGAGCCAGCCGTCGCCCGATGGGTGGGGGAGGCCAAGCGGCTGGCGCGTCGCGCCTTCGACGCCGCGGCCGCCGACGCAATGG
>CAZGKW010000098.1:0-4106 GCA_964526295.1 uncultured Anaerolineales bacterium | reverse complement strand
ACTCAACCAAATAGAGGCGCCCCCCCCCGGCCTTCATTAGATGCGATTGCCCTGGCTCGAAGACCGCTTCGCCTTTGCAGGCGGGGAGCGACAGGCTACAATGCCCCGTCATGAAACTGCTGGCCCTCGAAACGTCCGGTCCGCTGGGCGGCATCGCCCTGGCGGAAGGCCCGCGCCTCGTCGAGGAGGTGCGCCTCACGGAAGGCCTCCGCCACGGACGCGACCTCATCCTCGTCGCCAAGGAGGCCTGCGAGCGGGCTGGCTGGGACCCACGGCGCATCGACGCCGTCGCCGTCAGCATCGGCCCGGGGTCGTTCACGGGCCTGCGGATCGCGGTCACGGCGGCCAAGACGATGGCCTGGGACACGGGGGCCCGCGTCGTGGCGGTGCCGACGCTGCGGGCGATGGCCGAGAACGCCCCGCCGGAGGCGTCCCGCGTCGCGTGCATCCTGGACGCGAAGCGCGGCGGCCTGTACGCGAGCGTCTTCGAGCGGCGGGTGGCGCGTCGCGATGGCGGATCGCCCCCTCACCCCGGCCCTCTCCCACGAGGGGAAAGGAAGGGTATGGAGGCCAGGTTTGCCGAGACGTTCGGTCCGGCCCTGGTGGAGCCGACGGCCCTGGCGGACCGGCTCGAACCGCCGGCGCTGGTGCTCGGGCGGGGCCTGAAGAAAGCCCGCGAGGCGCTAGCGGCCTTCGACCACGCCCCCGAAGACCTGTGGGACCCCCGGCCGGGGGTCGTCGCGCGGCTCGCGTGGGAGCCGGCCGAGCGGGGCGAGTTCGCCGATCCGCTCCGCCTGGAGCCGGTCTACCTCCGCCGCCCCGAAGCCGAGGACATCTGGGAGCGCAAGCACCCGTCCCGCCGCTGAACCGCCCGAATCACGACCTCGACCGGCGTGCGGATGCACGTATTGAGCCCCGACCGGAAGCTCCGGGTGACGTGGTGCCGCGTCCGCGTCTCGCCAGGCGCCCCGCACGCCGCTCGTTGCGACAACCCCCGCCGGTTGAACCACGGCCCCGCGGAGCATATACTCAGGGGAGGGCCGTCGCCCCGAACCGCCGGACCCGTACGCGAGGCCCCGCCCGGAACGCGGGGTGTTTGTTTCGATGGACCTTGATGAGATCCTCGCAAAGCCGTTTGCCGGCGACCTCCTCACCGAAGAGGAGGCGGCGGACCTGTTGCGCCTCCAGCCCGGCGAGCGGCAGCCCGTTATCGAGGCCGCCGACCGTCTCCGGGCCGACCTCTGCGGCGACCGCGTCTCCTGGATCTACAACCGCAACATTAACTTCACGAACGCCTGCACCGCCGCCTGCGCGTTCTGCGCCTACCGGGTCGAGCCGGGCGCGGCCGAATCGTTCGTCCTGACGCCCGAGGACGTGGTCGAGCTTGCCGGCCGCACCCCCGGCATCGACGAGGTCTGCCTGGTGGGCGGCCTGAACCCGGCCGTGGACTTCGATCACATCCTGTCGCTGTTCCAGGCGGTCCACGACGCCTACCCGCAAATCCACATCCACGCCCTGAGCCCGATGGAGGTCGACTACTACGCCACGCGGGCGGGCCTGTCGGTCCGCGACGCCTTCCGCCGCCTCCTCGACGTCGGCTACGGCAGCCTGTGCGGGACGGCCGCCGAGGTGCTCGTCGACGAGGTCCGCCGCGAGATCTGCCCGGCGAAGCTCGACACGAACCGCTGGCTGGAGGTGGTCCGGACGGCCCACGAGATGGGCGTCCGGAGCACCTCGACCATCCTGATCGGCCACCTCGAGCGGCCCGAGCACGTCGCCCGCCATCTGCGCCTGCTGAGGGACCTCCAGGCCGAGACGGGCGGCATCACGGAATACATTCCGCTGATCTTCGTCCCCTACCGGACGCCGCTGGCCCGCACGCACGGCATCCGCGAGATGATGCCCATCGACGACGTGTTCCTCCACTACGCCGTGGCCCGGCTGTTTTTCGCGCGGCTCATTCCGAACGTCCAGGTCTCGTGGGTCAAGCTGGGGCTCGACGCCGCCGCGCGGAGCTTCTCGGTCGGCGTGAACGACCTGGGCGGCACCCTCCTGTCGGAGAACATCACCCGGGCTGCGGGCGGCCGGCACGGCCAGGCCCTGACGCCCGAGGCGATGGTCTCGACCATCCGCCGCGCCGGCCGCATCCCCGTCCGCCGCGATACGCTCTACCATAAGCTGGACACTCCCGTACCATCGCGGTAAACTGTACATTGAGGCGGGCGGGCAATCCGCCGAGGGCTCGCAATATGGCACTAGCTGTTTAGCGGGCGAGGCGCGCCTGAGTTGAGCCCGCGGGAACCCCGACCTTCGAAGGGCAGGAGCATGATCACACGAGTCCAGGTCAACGGCTATCGGCTCCTTGACGGTTTCGATGCCGACCTCGGCAGGCTGACTGTAGTCATCGGCGCGAACGCCAGCGGCAAGAGTACGCTGATCGACTTCCTGCAATTGAGCGCCGATTGCCTTCACTTCCCGCTCCAGGAGGCGGTTGACGACCACGGCGGTGTTCTTTCATTCTCATCTGCCTCAAACTCAGATATGAAATTCTACTGGGCAATCGAGCTGCACGAGCCCGGGGCCGTAAGCACGACTCCCCGGACGCGTCTGCTGACATATGAAGTGAACATGCAGGGAAGGCCTACAGGACAAGTGGTGCCGGTCTACGAAGTGTTGCGCACAAGCGAACCGTTGGACAAACAGTATGACACACCCTTTAAGTACATGGAGGCCGACCAATCGCGAACCATGGTCTACGATTTCCGCGAGCATGGCCTTGTGCCTCTGGAGGAGGTAATTCGCGGGGGAAGCCGGAGTCAGCCCCCTTTGCCGGGGCTGGAGGTTGAGCCCGAGGAAGGAACGGAAGCCTCGGGCGGCGTAGAGGAGGAGTCGAGCCTTCAATTGCGGCAGATGCGGTTCCCGGGTCACAAGGTCTTCGGGCTCGCGTCGCGGGTACGATTGGCCTTGATACGGATCGCGTTCTACCCGGGCTTCAGCGTGGGCAGGGGATCGGACCTGCGCGCCAAGCCCGCAGCCATTCGGCCGGAGACGTTCCTGTGGCCCGATGGGGCAAACCTGGGGACGGTACTCCACGAGATGCTAACCCGCTACGACTTTCTGCCGTCCGGTAAGCAGCTGAAGGAGTTTCTCGCCTCCGCCTACCCCTCCTTTGCCGACATCTCGGCCGAGACTGCTTATGGCAGCACACCGGCGATCCTTGTGCGAGTCCAGGAAAAGGGTATGCGGCGCGCTATGGAGGTGTGGGACCTCTCTGATGGCATGCTGCGGTTCCTGTGCCTGGGCGCCGCCCTGCTGAATCCTGTGCCGCCGGCTCTGATCGCGATTGACGAACCAGAGGCTGGGCTCCACCCTCGGCTCATGCCCATCGTGGCCGACATGATCCGGGCCGCGTCGGAGAAGACCCAAGTCCTTGTGACAACCCACAGCCCCGATCTGCTCAACTGCTTCGCCCTCAGTGACGTGGCGGTGATGACCCGCGAGGGGCCTCAAGCCAAATGGTACAGGCCCGACAGCCGCAAGAGCTTGCGCACCATGCTTGACTCAGTGGAGGGTGAGACGCTCGGCGAGCTGCATCGCACAGGCGAACTGGAGGCCATCGCGGAATGAAGGTCTTCGTGTTCGTCGAGGGCCGCTCAGACGTTGTGGCGCTTGAGGCCCTGTGGAGGAGCTGGATCGAGGACCTCCGTAATGCCGGGCACGGCATCGCGCTTGTGGCACTGGACGACAAAAGCCGGTTTCTCCGCAAGATCGGCCCCCGAGCGGCGGAGAAGTTGCTGTCCAATGACCAAGACTTGGCCATGGGGCTGCCAGACCTGTATCCCAACGCGCCGTACGCGAGCAGTCGCCGCTACCAGCATGCCAACGCAGCGGCACTAAAGCAGGTGCAAGTGCATTTGGTCAGCCAGGCACTTGAAGAGCAAGGAGCTTCGCGGCGCCAAGTGCCGAGCTTGATCCAGCGGTTCGCGTCCGGCGTCCTCAAGCATGACTTGGAAATGCTACTACTCGCCGCCAGAGACCGGTTGCGAAAATACCTAGCCCGCATTATTCACGAAGGCGCCTGACGAGCAAGGGATTCAGGTGATTCG
>CAZGKW010000097.1:2809-4128 GCA_964526295.1 uncultured Anaerolineales bacterium | reverse complement strand
CGGGTACCCTTAGCAGGATGAATCTCTCTAAGCCCTTGCCGTTAAACGACTTAGCGCGGAGTTTTCCACGATCTCCGCGTTGAAATCGCGCCTGCGGCCAGCTCGAAAGGCCGGGTTTTCGGCCCCTTCCGCGGACCCCCCTGAAAATTATAGTGTATGCGGCCGCGGCACGACCGACGGGGGTGCTAGGCCAGGAGCGGCTTGATGCCTTCCCAGATGAGGTGGGCCCCGGCGATCGCCAGCAGCGTGTACACGACGCCCGTGAACGGCCGCTGGCCCAGCCGGCGGTGCAGCAGCACCCCTGCGACGGCCCCGGCGGCGATGGCCGGCACGAGGAGCACCGTCGCCCCCAGCGTGTCGCGGTTGATCATGTCGAGGTGGGCGTAGGCGGGCAGCTTCAGGTGGTTGATCGACCAGAACACCAGGGCGATCGACGCGACGTACCGCCCCTTGGGCAGGGCCAGCGAGAGCATGTACATGGCGACGACGGGCCCGGCGGCGTGGGCGATGGTGCTCGTCAGGCCCGCTGCCGCACCCACCAGGAGCATCCGCGGCCACGTCAGGCGGACCGTCAGGGGCGTCCTGCGGAGGGCCCGGACGGCCTGGAGGGCGACGAAGCCGAGGCTGATGAGGCCGATGCCGAGTTTCAGCAGGGCGTCGGTGAGCTGCTCGGTGGCCTCCACTTCCCACCCCCGCAGGGCCCACAAAGCGACCCATGACAGGCCGATGCCGACCGCCGCCCCTGGCATCAGCCGCAAGACCGCCCGCCCGTCCCACTTCCGCCACCAGATGACCACCGCGACGTAGTCGGCGGCGATGAGCATCGGCAGCAGGAGGCCCAGGGCGAAGTGCGTCTCGCCGCCGCAGGCGAAGATCATGACCGGGACGGCCAGGATGCCCGCGCTGCCGCCGAAGCCCGATTTCGCCAGGCTGAACAGGACCGCCGAGACCGACCCCGCCACCAGGAAGAGCGTGAGGTCCTCGATGCCGGGCGGCACGAGCCAGTTGTCGATCGCTTCGAACATGGCATCCTCACGGCGGGGGCCAGCAAGCGGCGCTCGCACGGCATCGGGCGGCACACACCCGGTTGCCGCGAGGGGCGAGGCGTCGGCCTCGCATGGGGGCCCGGCGTGGCAGGCCGTGCGGCGGCCGGTTTGCGCCGGCGCGGCCGGGGGAACGCTCTGGACCGCCTCCTCCGCCTCGCGCCCGTCCGTCTTGACTTCGCGCGAGGCGGCGATTATGCTCTCGCGCCCGAGGGACCGCAAGCGATTCGGCCGAGACGGCCCGAGGGACCGCAAGCGATTCGGCCGAGACGGCCC
>CAZGKW010000097.1:0-2709 GCA_964526295.1 uncultured Anaerolineales bacterium | reverse complement strand
CGGCCGCAGGGCGCCAATGAACGCGGCGCAACCGGCCGCAGAAAGGCGCAGGACGCGTGTCACGGCCAGTGATCGGCATCCCGGCCCGGCAGTGGCTTCACGCCGCCGAACGCGACCGCTTCCAGACCGTTACGATCGGCCTCGACCGGGCCTACACCGAGTCGGTCGTACGGGCCGGCGGGGCGCCCGTCCTCCTGCCGCGGACGGCCGACCTCGATGCCCTGGCGGCCATGATGGAACGCATCGACGGGCTCCTGCTGGCCGGCGGGGGCGACGTCGTCAGCCTGGCCTTCGGCGAGGAGCCCCACCCGTCGAACCTCTATCAGGACGCCGTCCTCGACGCGATGGAGTTCGCCGCGGCCCGCACGGCCGTCGGGGGCGGCATGCCGCTGCTTGCGATCTGCCGGGGCATCCAGACGCTGAACGTGGCCCTCGGCGGGACGCTCGTCCAGGACATCCCGTCCGAGGTGCCGGGGGCCGTCCAGCACCACGCCCGCCCGCGTGACGTCGTCCTGGTCCACACGATGGACGCCGAGCCGGGGTCGCTGCTCGCGCGCGTGCTCGGCACGACGGGCCTCGCCGTCAACAGTTACCACCACCAGGCGGTCGGCCGGGTGGCCGACGGCCTGCGGGCGACGGGGCGGGCCCGCGACGGCGTCGTCGAGGGGCTCGAGTCGGACGACGGCCGGCCCGTCCTGGCCGTCCAGTGCCATCCCGAGGAAACGAGCGAACGGCACCCGGTGTTCCGGAAGCTGTTCGAGTGGCTGGTCCAGGAGGCCGGCCGGCGGCGCGGCGAGTCCGCGGCCGGCCCGGCCGCGCCTGCCGCGCACCCTGAGGAGGGCCGAGCATGAGCGACGACCTGAGTGCCGTCCGGGAAATGGTCCTTGAGGCGCGGGCCAAGGCCCGCAGCGAGATCGACCCGAGCGCCGTCCCGGCCCTCACGGGGCCGATCGAGTGGCCCGTCCAGTGCACCGTCGGGCCGGGCCTCGAGGGGGCCATCGCCTGCGATTCGAGCGTCGGCTTCGTCAACGGGACGGCCGGCACGCTTATCTATCGCGGCTACGACATTTTTGATTTAGCGGCTTACTCGACGTTCGAAGAAGTGTCGTTCCTGCTGATCCACGGCCGGCTGCCCTCGGCGGGCGAGCTGGACGAGTTCAACCAGGCCCTCGTCCAGAACCGGCGGGCGTCCAAGACGCTTCGCCTCCTGATGGGCTTCCCGGTCGAGCTGATGAACGCCATGGCGGCGCTTCGCCTCGGGACGAACCTGATGCGGCAGGAGTTCACGTTCGTCGACCGGGAGGCGGGCAAGCGCGACGTGGCCTACGCCATCCGGACCGACGAGGACTCGATCCCGATGGAGACGATGCCCCGGGGCGAGGCCCACGCCATCTACGAGTTTCGCCGGCCCCAGGCCGCCCCGCCGACCGACGTCGCCGAGCGGGCCGCCGAGGAGGCGGCCGGCCAGGAGTCGGCGTACCACCTGATCGGCGGGGTGCCGACGCTGGCGGCGGCCATCGCCCGACTCCGCCAGGGGTGGATGCCCCTGGAGCCCGACCCGGACCTGAGCCACGCCGGGAACTATCTCTACATGCTAACGGGCCGGCGCCCCACGCCCGTCGAGGAGCGGGTGATGGACATCGCCCTCATTCTCCACGCCGACCACGGCATGAACGCCAGCACCTTCGCCAGCCTGGTCGTGGCGTCGACTCTGTCGGATATGTACTTGTCGATCGGCTCGGGCATCGCCGCCCTCACGGGCCCCTTGCACGGCGGGGCCAACGAGGAGGTCGTCCGGACGCTGCGGGGGATCGGCGGGGCCGCCGCCGTCCAGGCCTGGTTCGACCGGGCCATGGCCGAGAAGCGAAAGATCATGGGCTTCGGCCACCGGGTCTACAAGGCGTACGACCCGCGGGCCCGCATCCTGGGGCCGCTCGTCAAGCTCCTGGCCCGCGAGCGGTCCGACGTGCGCACCCTCCTGGAGACCGCCGCGGCGCTCGAGGAGCAGGTCGTCGGGGCCCTGGGCGAGAAAAAGGGCATCTACCCGAACGTCGACTTCTATTCGGGGCTTCTCTATACGTGCCTGGGCATCCCGGAGGCCCTGTTTACGCCCACGTTCGCCGTCGCCCGCGTCTCGGGGTGGACCGCCCGGGTGCTCGAATACCTCCAGAACAACCGCATCTTCCGGCCGCGGGCGATCTACACCGGCCCCCTGGACCGCGAGTACGTGCCCCTCGACCGGCGGACTTGATCGGCTCGCGAGAGCGTGCTGTCGACCGCAGCCTGCCACGCCGTCGTCCGGGCCCGCCTGGACGAAGGCGGGAGACGGCTGGGCCCGCAGGGAACGGCGAGAACGGCGAGAACGGCGAGGACGGCACTAGATATTAAGGAATGGCAGGAACGCCCTTCGAGCCGCGAGCGGGAGCTCGCGGGGGCGTCGAAGGGGCCGCTTGGGCTTGGTCGCCGGAGGGCCGCCGTTAGTCGATGGGCCAGGAGGGAATCGCCTCGTCGACGGCGGCCATCAGGCGGATCGTCTCGGCCAAGGCGACAATCACCTGCTGATAGTGTGAGATGTCGTCCCACGTCAACTTCCGGCCCCGGCGGTCCCTGAGCCACTTCTCCGCCACCGGGTACCCGCCGACGTGGAACTCCCACACTTCGGGCGGCACGCCCTGGAAGTACTGCTTCTTGTTGATGTACACGCGGCCC
>CAZGKW010000096.1:0-4364 GCA_964526295.1 uncultured Anaerolineales bacterium | reverse complement strand
GAGGCCAAGCGGCTGGCGCGTCGCGCCTTCGACGCCGCGGCCGCCGACGCAATGGGAGGCAGCGCCCGGGAACTCAAGGCCCGCGTGACGGCCGAACGTCAGATGAACCAGAGCCTTGCCAAGATCACCCTCGAACCCGAAGGAGGTGACGCATGACCGACGAAAAGGAAACCCCACAGGAACCCCACGCCCGGTTTATCTCGTTCCTGCTCGGCTTGGCCGGCCGGGAGGATCGCGGCGCCCTGGCGGCCCTGCGGCGCGGCCTCGGCAAGGAGGCGGCGCCGCCGGCCGAGATGCTCCGGCTCGTGGTGCCCTACCTGCCGCCGGGCAAGACTTGGGCACACCGATGGTACTACACCGTCGGCGCCCTTTTCGGCCTTTACCCCCACTCAGGGGGCCAGGGCAACCTCGGCAACACCTTCCGCCGCCTGGGGGACCATGAGAGCGCCCAGAAGCGATTCGTCGCCCTGCTCGACGCCCACCCGGACGACCTGCCGTACCGTCTCCGCCAGGCCGTCGCCCTGGCCAAGTCGCACGACGTAAAGGTCAACTGGTATCGGTTGCTGGAAGACCTGCTGCACTGGCGCAGCGAGAGCCGCTACGTCCAGCAGCGCTGGGCCCGCGCGTACTGGGCCCCGCAGAAGAGTGAGAGCGAGGCCCGTGACGCGTCGCCGGCCGCCACCGACTCAGAGAAAGGAGCCTGACCATGTTCGTGGAACTGCACCTGATCCAGAACTTCGCCCCCTCTTGCCTAAACCGCGACGACACCAACAGCCCCAAGGATTGCGAATTCGGCGGCTACCGCCGGGCTCGCGTCTCCAGCCAATGCCTGAAGCGGTCTGTGCGTCTGTACTTCAACGAGAAGGCCGCCGATCTCGGCATCGAGGGGCTCCTCGCCAAACGCACCAAACTCCTGTCCAAGCAGCTTACCGACACGCTCGCACAGAAAGGCAAGGACCGGGAAGAAGCCGAGAAGGTCATCCGCGCCGTCATCGGGGGCACCGGCGTGAAGACCGACGACGCCGGCAAGACCAGCGTCCTCCTGTTCGTCGGGCCGGACGAGTTCGAGCGGCTCGTCAGCCGGGTGCTGGACAACTGGGACGACCTTGTCGCCGCCTCCGGCAAGAAGTCCAAGAAGGGCCTCCCCGTGGATCTCACGGACGTTCTGGCCGAGGGCACCCAGGCGGTGGACGTGGCCCTATTCGGGCGCATGATCGCCGAACTCAAGGACCTCAACGTCGATGCGGCCTGCCAGGTTGCGCATGCCATCTCCACCCACCGCGTGGACATGGAGATGGACTTCTACACCGCCGTTGATGACCTCCAGCCGCGCGAGGAAACCGGCGCCGGCATGATGGGGATCATCGAGTTCAACTCATCCTGCTTCTACCGCTATGCCGTCCTCGACACGTGCCAGTTGACCGAGAACCTCGGCGGCGACGCCGACCTCGCCCGCAAGGCGGCCCAGGCCTTCGTCGAGGCCGCCATCCACGCCATCCCCACCGGCAAACAAAACTCCATGGCCGCCCAGAACCTGCCGGTCTACGCATGCCTCGTTGTCCGCGACGGGGCACCGCGGTCGCTTGCCAACGCGTTCCTCGCGCCTGCGCGCCCCGCCGGCGACAAAGACCTTGCCCTCGTTTCCATTGAGGCTCTTGAGAAGCACGCTGCCGACCTCGACCGCATGTACGGCGCCGACGGCGTCAAGGCCGAGGTGGCGGCCTCCACCTACGACGGCCACGGCGACAAGACCGTCCAGGACCTGGTCGCCGCCGTGGGGGAGGTGATGGAATGAGCGTCCTGCTGATGCGCCTCTCCGCCCCCATGCAGTCCTGGGGCACGCAAAGCCGGTTCACCGAACGCGACGCCGGGCGCGAACCGTCCAAGAGCGGCGTCGTCGGCCTCGTCAGCGCCGCCCTTGGCCGCCCGCGTGACCGGTCACCCGACGACCTCGCCGCCCTTCGCATGGGCGTCCGCGTGGACCGCGAGGCCACGATCCTGCGCGACTTCCATACCGCAGGCGGCGGCTCCTGGCTCGGCCGGCCTTACGGCGTGGCCAAGGCCGACGGTTCCGCCATCACCGCCAGCAACGAGGCCAAGGCGACCGTCGTCTCTAACCGCTACTACCTCGCCGACGCCGTCTTCCTCGTCGGCCTCGAAGGCGAGGACGCGGACCTCCTCGCCTCCATCGACGCCGCCCTCGACCGTCCCCGCTGGCCCCTCTTTCTCGGCCGCAAGGCCTTTCCGCCGGCCGAACCGATTCGGCTGCCGGACGGCCTGCGAACCGAGGTGACCCTGGAGGATGCCCTTCGCGAGTGGCCGTACCTCGCCCACCGCACGGGCCGCCGTCAAAGCGCGCCCGAGTCCCTCCGCCTGGTCATCGAGTGCCGGCCCGGTGGGGACGGCGAGCCCCGCCAGGACGTGCCGCTCTCTTTCCGCTCCGATGCCCGCGACTTCACGGTCCGCCACGTCCGGGAGGAATGGGTTCCGTTCGACCAGTTGCCGCAGGAGGTGACGCCATGTTCCTGAGCCGATTGACTCTGCCCCTGGCAGACCCCGAGGTCCAGCGCCTGCTCGCCGATCCCTATGCCCTGCACAAAGCGCTCATGGGAGCGCTTCCGGATCGCGCCGGGCGGATGCTCTACCGCGTCGAGCCCGTTCCTGCCACGGGGACGCGCGCGACCGTCCTCGTCCAGAGCCTCGACGAGCCGGACTGGTCCGACGCGGGACTGCCGCAGGGCACGGCCGTCGAGTGCAAGGCATTCGACGCCGAGTTCCGGCCCGGCGACCGCCTGAGGTTCCGCCTCAAGGCCAACCCGACGGTCAAGAAACGGGTCGAGGGCCGCGAGGGCACCACCCGCGTGGGCATCGTCAAGGAGGACGAGCAGCGGGCCTGGCTCACCCGCAAAGGCGAGCGCGGCGGCTTCGAGCCGGACGGTGTCGTGGTCATCGACGAGGGTCAGGTCAAGGCCCGACGCCTGAACGGCCGGACCATGACCTTCCGCTCCGTCCGCGTCGAGGGCGCCCTGGAAGTGACCGACCCCGGTCGCCTGGCCGAGACGCTCCGCGCCGGCATCGGCAGCGGCAAGGCGTTCGGCTTCGGCCTCCTCAGCCTGGCACGAGTTTGAACACGGAGGGCCTGAGCTATGAAGAACCTTCACGTTCTGCCGAAGTTCGCAGACCGTTGGAGCCACCTCTATCTGGAGCACGGTCGCTTGGAGCAGGACGCCTCCTCTCTCGCGTTCTACACCCCCGGCGGCAAAGTCGAGGTTCCCATCTGCCAGCTCGGGCTCCTCATGCTCGGTCCGGGAACCTGCGTCACGCATCAGGCGATGAAGGCCCTCGCCGACCACAACTGCCTCGTCTGCTGGACCGGCGAGCAGGGCGTCCGCATGTACGCCCACTCCAGCGGCGGCACCCATTCTTCCCGCCGGCTCTTGAAGCAGGCCGAACTGTATTGCGATCCGGAGTCCCGACGGCAGGTCGTCTGCCGCATGTACCAGAAGCGGTTCCCCGAGCCGATCGCCGAAGACGTGACCATCGAGCAGCTCCGCGGCATGGAGGGAGCCCGAGTCCGCAAAGCGTACCGCGAGGCGTCCGAAGGGACAGGCGTCGCCTGGCGGGGCCGCTCCTACGAACAGGGCAACTGGAACTGGGCCGACCCTATCAATCGGGCCCTCTCGGCCGCCAACGCTTGCCTCTACGGTCTCTGCCATGCCGCCATCGTCTCGGCCGGCTACTCTGCCGCCATCGGCTTCATCCACACCGGCAAGATGCTCTCCTTCGTCTACGACGTGGCCGACCTCTACAAGACCGAGTTGACGATTCCGATCGCCTTCGGGACCGTCGCCGACGGCACGGACGAGGTCGAGCGGCGAGTCCGCCTGGCCTGTCGTGACGCGTTCTACGAATCGCGGCTCATCCAGCGCATCCTGCCCGATATCGCGGAGGTCCTCGATGCTCGTGATGATCTTGGAGAAAGCCCCGACGAGTTTGAAGGGCGAATTATCTCGCTGGCTGATCGAACCCAAGACGGGGGTCTTTATTGGCAGCCCGAACGCGAGGGTCCGGGACGAACTGTGGCAGAAGGCGGTGGCCAAGTGTCGTAAAGGCACCGTCACCCAGATCTGGACCAGCCGGACCCCACAGGGGTTCTCGTGGCGAATGCACGGTGCGGCCAAACGGCGACTGGCTGAGATCGACGGGCTCGCCCTCGTGCGAAGCCCCCTGAAGCCGTCTCGAAAGGGCGGTCGCCGCAAGTGAGGCCCCGTAGGTCTTTGGCAAGTAAACAACGCATGGGGACCATTTCCCTAACAGATGCCGACAGCGCAACCCCTTGCGTTTTCCGACCGGGACTGGTACAG
>CAZGKW010000095.1:0-4679 GCA_964526295.1 uncultured Anaerolineales bacterium | reverse complement strand
TCGGCACCTTCTTCTTAACCGCATTCGCAAAGGGATTTCGAGTTTTTTTCGCGCTGCCGGCAGTAGAATCACGCCTGTTCAGGGGCTAGACGGCATTCCACACAATCCATTTCCCTCGAACGCGGATCAGCGTCAGCGCAGGTATTGGAATGACTTGGGAGCCGTGATGGACCGTCTTGAAAGAAACCGGGACAGCCTGTTCGGCCCACACGTCGGTATAGGCAAGGACGCCCCGAGAACCGATAACCAGGTTGACGGAGTCCCAGTCTACCGGAAGCAAGCTGTCCGCCCGCTCACATCGCAAGGTTGCGAAGCTTGAGAGGATGCTATCGACGTCCTCAGGCGCCTGTAAGCCAGCGGTCAGCACGAATTCCTTGTAACCGGCGTACACTTTCTGGGCCGCTGCCTCACCACGTCTGGCCTTCAAGAGCTGGTAGATTGATTGAAGCTCTGCGAGGACCTGCCTTCGGATCACCTCTGGATCGAGCTGCGCCAAGCCATCGCAGCGCATCAGGCTCTCCAGCTGGTACGGGGGGGCTTCTCGGAAAATGGCCTGTGCAGCCTTCTCCTTCTTGGAGGGGTCGAGGCGCAGCCGTACGAGGTTGACGGCCTCCTCCTCGTCCACGATTTTGTCTACGCTCACGTGCAGTGTAGTTGATGGAGCACACCGGACCTCAATCTTGTTCTCCCCGAGTAGGATGTACTGGTCAGCAGGCCATGAGAAGCCACGTGACCACTCGACCATACGCGGCACGCCATTCAGAAGAACGGTTACGGCTTCGCCTTCTCCGCCTCCTGCGGCCCACGCGCCCGGCGCGTGGATCACCTCCATGTCGGAACCGCCGCGCAGATAGTAGGTGACAACACCCTTCGCCTTCGAAGAGTCCGGGTCGGACTGTTCCACGTCTCCCGCGCATCCGCATACCAGAGCCAGCAAAGCCCAGCTTGTACACGCTAAAGGGTTTCTGCACGCTGTCATTGCATGTCTCCGTGACACCAGTTCGGCTAGCCCCCTCATTGCCTCAGTACGTCAAGAAAAAGACACTAAGTGTCTTTTTGGCAGAAGCTAAGCCCTTTATCCACACCGGGTTAGGCGCAGAAAAAAGACACTTAGTGTCTTTTTTTTCGCTGTCTTCGGAGTCGAGGTTGTCGTCGGTCCGTTCCTCGATGGTCTGCCAGGCGGTGGTGTAGTAGAAGTCCGTCCGGACGTACTTCTGCTCGTGCTCGGGGTCGGGGTCGGGCAGGACCTTGGCGATGCGGCGGTGCCCCTCAACGGAAAAAACCGTATTGTGTTTCCGGAAAACCGTGTCCCCGGAAAACCCCGACATCCTCGGGGCGAACCATCCGCCAGTCCTTTCGGTTCATGGCCCCGTAGAGGACGAATCCTAGCCTCAGTCTGTCGCGGTCCAGTTTGCCCGCTGTCAGCAGCCGGTGGACATCGAAGTCGGCATGTTCCTCTTCCGGCAGTCGATGATGCAGCTGCCGGAGGAGCTGATGGAGGCGGGGCGGATCGACGGGTGCAGCGAGTTCGGGCTGTACTGGCGGATCGCGGTGCCGGTGTCGCGGCCGATGATCGGGGCGTTCTGCCTGCTGGCGTTCATGGCGACATGGAACTCGTTCCTGTGGCCGCAGATCATCCTCCAGTCGGCGGAGCACTTCACGCTGCCGATCGCGTTGAACCAGCTGGTGGGGCTTCAGTTCCAGGACTACGGGGTCCTGATGGCGGGAACGCTGCTTTCGATCCTGCCGGTGACGGTCCTCTTTCTGGTGCTCCAGCGCGAGTTCCAGAGCGGCCTGACGCTGGGGGCGGTGAAGGGGTAGTCCGGGCCCCGCCGGGGCCTGTCCCGGCGCCCGTGATCGAAGGTCGCTACCGCGGCGTGCCCTCGTGCAGGCCCACCTCCCGCGCCAGCGTCTCGTACTCGATCAGGTACCAGAGCGTGGGGCCGACGATCTGGTGCTTGTAGTGCGGCCAGGTGACGCGGTTCGACGCACACTCCATCGCGCGGTTCAGCTCGCCCGTCTCCGGGTCCTGGGCCATCAGCACGGCGGCGAAGAGGGCCCGCGCCTTTTCGAGGTGCAGGGGCCGCTTCGTATGGCGATACAGTGCCAGGTACACCAGCGCCAGCCGCGCGGTGAAGGACGCGGGCGGCCCCGACGAGCGGTACCCGTCGCAGGAGCCGAATCCGCGCGGACGGACTGGCCCGCCCGGTTCCGGCGCGGTTCGGTCCCACCGGATGTTCCGGTCCTCGCTCCAGAGGGCCAGTTCCTCGGCCAAAGCCACGTCGCGCTCGGCCTCCCGCGCGTACGCTGCCAGGTACAGGGCGAAGTGCTGGGGCGACACGCTGTGGATGCGCAGCGGGTAGGCCCAACAGTGGGAATGCGGGCCGACCTCGACCCAGAGGAACTGCTCCCGGACCCATCGCCGGAGATACGCCAGCGCCTTGGCCTCGACCTCGGCGAACTCGTCCGTCCCCAGCTCGTGCCGCAACCGCCCGAAGAAGCAGAGCAGCTCCGAGGGCTGGCCCTCGTAGTAGAGCGTCGCGCCGAAGGTGTCGGGCCACCGGTAGACCTGGCCCCCGTTGGTCACCCACCGGAAGCCGCCGTCCGGCTTCTGCTGCCGCGCCAGGCCTCGGGCGAACCGCAAGGCCGCCTCCTTCCACCGTGGGTCCTTCGTGGCGGCATACAGGTTCAGGAAGGCGTCGCCCGCGACGTTGTACGTGTTGGTGTTGAACTTGTAGGTGTTGACAAGGTTGCTCTTGCAGCTGAGGGAGTTGATCTCGCCGGCCGCCCCGACGTGGCGGGCCCAGTCCAGGGCGTCGGCCCGCTCGCCCGGGTCGTCCGAGAACCGGTAGACCACCAGGTTGGTCATCGAGTGGTCCATCAGGCGGTAGTTCTGCTTCCCGTCGCCGCCCCCCGCCGTCAGCCCGGGGTACGGCGCCAGCCCCTTGTGCTGGCCGAGGTGCTGCTTCTCGCGAATGAAGCGTGCGGCGGCGAGGGCGGCGGCGTAGCCGTCGCGCGGCGGGTCGAAGTACGGCCCCTGGAAGGCCGGGCGCTTGGTCACGTCGAACCCGTCGGGGATCGGCATGGAGGCGGCGTCTGTCGTCGCCGGCTCCGGCGCCTTGCCCCGGACGGCCGCGTACGGCAGGTACCGGGCCTCGATTGGCGTCGTCAGCGTGTCACCATCGGGGCCGAGACCGACAACGCTCAGACGGTACGTCCCCGGCGCCATCGCGCCCCACACCGGCACGAGCGAGTGTGTCGGCGTGTCGGCCGTGAACGTGTGCGTGCCGCCTTCGCCGGTGAGGCTAAAGCGGTACGACGCCGCCCCCGCCAGGGGCGCGAGGTCAAAGGCCGGGGCGTGAATGGCCGCGAAGGGCCCGCCGCGCGGCGCCAGCGACACCGTCTCGCCGCGCGCGCTGAAGAGCAGCCGCCACGTCCAGAGCAGCCGCGTCGCCGTGGGCTGCAGCACCCCCAGCGGCTCCTGCGCCTGGGCCGCCGCTTCCTTCACGAGCGCCGGGTCGGGCTCCCGGGTATACGCGACGGTCCAGGTCCGGCGCGCCGGGGCGGCCTGCGGCCACGGGCGCTTCGAGAGGTTGACGCGGCCCAGCCCGCCGCACGACCACGTCTGATCCCCGTCCGTCATCTCGGCTTCCAGCGCGACAAACCGCCCCAGCACCGTCCCGCGCACCGTGTACGTGATGCGTCGCCGGACGCGCGCGCACGTGGCGGTCCAGCGGCCCAGGAGCGCCGTCCCCTCGAACGTGACGTCGACCGCTTCGGCGGCGGCGGTCGGGTCGTCGCGCACACCGTAGTACATGAAGGCCCGGTCCGCCTTCCCGCCGCGGGTCGTCAGCCGCGTGAAGGCGTCGGCCCCGCCGCCGATACGCGGGAGCTGGTAGCCCCGGTAGACGGCCAGATCGAACTGGACCGTCTTCGGCGAGGCGTCGAGCGCGCGGCGTGTCGCACGCACCGGCGTCGCCTCCACGCTCTCGGGGCGTCGCTCACCCACCGAGCCGGAGGCCGTGCCGGTCCCGTCCTCGCCCGTGAAGGTCACGTCGAGGTCGTACGTCGCGGGGATGTCGGGATGCGGCCGGTCCTGGTGCTCCAGGTTCATGGGCGTCCGCCAGACCACGCGGACTGTACCGGTCAGCCGGTCCCCCGCCAGGCGGAGTCCTGACGCGTCCAATGTCCGCGCCGGCTCCGGGTAGACGTGCGGCGCCATGGCGAAGCCGTCCGCGACCCGCCCGCCGCGCACCCGGAGCAACAGCCGCACCGGCGCCAAGTTGCGCGGCCCGACGGCGTGGCGGAGCTCGACGTCCAGGACGCGGTCGCTTTCCTCCCCGGCCGCCGGCGCCGCCGTGAGCGCGGCACCCCACGCGAGCACCGCTGCCGCCACAAGGAACCGGGCGGAGCGAGCCACCAGCACCAGCAGAGCATGTCGGGTCAGGGCCATGGGGGCTTCCCCTCCTGCAAGACGGCCTGGATGGGGACCGGCCGGTCGGCGGGCCTTCCCCCCGTGAACCGGGATTTCCCAGATGGCCTTCGGCTGACGACCGCCGTCGGCCTCTCTGACGAGTTTATCACCGACGGTGAGATCCGTAAGCACTTTCTCTGCTCGACAACGGCAGGATCTGACCCTTTCCAGGCCATGATGTCGCCCGGAACGCCCTGCGTGGAGG
>CAZGKW010000094.1:0-4852 GCA_964526295.1 uncultured Anaerolineales bacterium | reverse complement strand
CACGGGTCGGTCTGGGACCAGCAGAACATGATGTACATGTATGGCCTGTACAAGCGGGGCTTCGCCCGGGAGGGGTTCGAGGTCTTCCGCGACGTCTACGGCCTGGTCACCCACAGCGGCCGGTCGAAGGTCCTGCCGTGCATCCCCTCGTTCTTCGACAAGACCGGCCGCGGGGGTTACTGCTACCTGACGGGGTCGGCGACGTGGCTCCTGCTCGGGCTCGTCGCGCAGATGTTCGGCCTGCGGGGCCGGGGGGGTGACCTGGTGATCGACCCGAAGCTGCGCTCGGAGCAGTTCGGCGAGGACGGCTCGACCGCCGTCGCCTTCAACTTCCAAGGCCGGCGGCTCCGCGTCCGGTACGGGAACCCCGAGCGGCTCGACGTCGGGGCGTACGCCGTGGCGGCCGTCCGCGTCAACGGCAGGGAGGCGAGCGTCGCGTCGGCCGACGGCGACGCCTCGGCCGGCGCGGTGGTCCTGGCGCGGAAAGAGCTGCTCCGCCTCTGCACGGAGGAGACGAACGAGGTGGAGGTCCGCCTCGCCGCCCGGGCGTGAGGGCGTAGGCGACGGGGCACTGGCGGTCAAGCCGCCACGGGCACCGGGCTGTTTTGAACACTCCGCGCGGCGGGTCTCCGCACCCGCCGCGCCCACGCCGCCCCACGGGACCCGCGGGTTCCTGCCTCGGAACGGACGCGTCCAATCCCCCTATCCAGTCCCTAGGGCCGAAGGCGGCCTTCCGCAGTCGCGAGGAGCGGCCGTGCCTGCCCCGCGTCGCGACATACACCTGTTTGCCGATGGCCCTTACGCCTTCCACGGCCGGGGCGCGGGCGCTGTCGCCGCACTCCAAAGAACGGCAGGCGGCGTCCGTTGGCCGCCGACACCCTCACCCTCACCCTCTCCCATCAAGGGAGAGGGGATTATGAAGGCACGCCGTTCATGACTCCCTCTCCCCTCAAGGGAGAGAGGATTATGAAGGCACGCCGTTCATGACTCCCTCTCCCCTCCGCGGGAGAGGGGCGGGGTGAGGGGGCGTGCCGTTCAGCCCGAAGGGCTGAAAGAGAATAGCCCAGGGCCGGCGCCCTGGGAAAACGGCGGGGTCCCCCACCAGACAAGCCCTGAAGGGGCACAAGGCCTTGCTTGCGCCCCTTCAGGGCCTGGTTTCTCTTCTTGCCGTCCTTTGACCCAGGGCGGCGCTGCGTGGCCCCGCCAGGGGGGGACGACGCGGCTTGCCCCGGGCTGTGTTCCGGCAGCCCGCTGGGCTGCACGCGTTGCCGCCGCGCTCCCCTCCTTCGCCAAGGTTTGTCCGCCTCCGCCGGACGACGGAGGGCAAGCTGCCGCGGGCGCCGGATAGCGCTGGCAACTGGCGTCGCGAGTCCGTAGGCTGTGGTGGTTCCCTCTCCCCTGGCGGGAGAGGGGAGGCCCGGCTCGCCGGGACGAAGGCGAATGGAATGAGAGGGACGACAGCGGCCTTCTGCACCCTCGCCCCATCCCTCCCCCGTCGAGGGAGAGGGAGGTCATAGACATCATCAACCGTACGTCTCTCCGATTCGGATGGTTCGCGTGTCCGGTAGCACCCGTACAGAATCGGTGTCGCGCGGCATGGTCGGCCGCGTCCTGTCGCCGCACCGTCGCGGCCGGCTGCTGCTGCACCTGAATCCCCTGAACGCCCTCGGGTGGCGGCTCCTGGGGCCCGTCGCCGCTGTCCATCGGCGGGTCGTCGCCGGCTCGACTCACGTCACGGCCGTCGTCGGCTCGATGGGCAAGACCACGACGGCCCGGGCCGCCACGGCGGCCCTCGGCCTGGCCGAGCCGCGCCGTATCGAGGCCAACTACCTGACGCAGGTCGCCCTGGCGCTGCTGCGGGTCCGCTCCGGCCAGCGGCAGGCCGTCGTGGAGGTCGGCATCCATGGGCCCGGCGAGATGGCCCGCTACGCCACCGCCGTCCGGCCCGACACGACCGTCGTCACGTGGATCGGCAGCGAACATCACACCTCGCTCGGGACGCTCGACGTGACGCGGCGGGAGAAGGCCCGGATGGTCGAGGCCCTGCCGGCCGGGGGCCTGGCGGTCCTCAATGCCGACGACCCGCGGGTCCTTTGGATGGCCGGCCGGACGCGTGCCCCGGTCGTGACGTACGGCCTCTCGCGCCGGGCCGACGTGCGGGCCGAGGACGTCCGGCTCGACTGGCCCCGCGGCATACGGTTCCGCCTCCGGACCGACGGGCGGGTCCGCGACGTGCGGACGCGGCTGATCGGCCGGCACATGGTCCACCCGGTGCTGGCGGCGGTGGCGGTGGCGACGGCCGAGGGGGTCGAGCTCGACGAGGCGCTCGGGCGGCTGGAGCATATGGCGCCGACGTGGGCCCGCCTGGAGCCGATCCGCCTGCCCGGCGGCGCGGTCCTCCTCCAGGACGACTGGAAGGGGGCCCGCGAGAGCTACGTTGCCGCCCTCGAGACGCTGGCCGAGGTCCCGGCGAGGCGGCGGCTCGTCGTCATGGGCCAGGTGCCGGAGCTCCAGCGAAAGCGGGGGACGACGTATCAGCGGCTGGGCGAGCTGGCCGGCCGGGCGGCGTCGCGGGTCGTCTTCGTCGGGTGCACGGAGGATTTCCGGTCGCTGCGGATCGGGGCCCGGCGGGGGGGCCTCCCGGACGAGGCGATCGTCCATGCGAGGCGGCGGGCCGTGGCGGCCATCGACGCGGTGCCGACCGACCTCGGGCCGGGCGACGTGGTCCTCGTCAAGGGGGGCCAGTCGCAGCGGCTCGAGCGGGTGAGCCTGGCGCTTCAGGGGCGAACCGTGGCGTGCGACCGGCAGCGGTGCCGGGCCCGGATGCTCCGGTGTGCCGACTGCCGGCGCCTGGGCGGATGAGAGAGTACGGGCCCGGACAGGCCGGGCGCGGCGGGCGCTCCGGACCCGCCGCGCCGAATCGGGGGGGCCGACCGCGCCGATGGTTCGTTCGACATCGAGGGATCAACGCATGCTCCTGACGGCGTACTATCTGAACGGCAGCGTCTTCTCGCTGGTGCCGCGTCACGTCCGGGAGGACTTCGCCTGGATGGCCGACCACGGCACCGACGCGGTGGCCATCTCGATGTACGAGAACGACTTCGATCGGCCGGGCAAGTGGGAGTTTCTGTTCGAGGCGGCCGAGGCGGCGGGCCTGGCCGTCCACGCCGTGCCCAGCCGGTGGGGCGGCCTGGTCGCGGGATGGCCCGGCGCCCCGAGCGCGTTCACGGCGACGCATCCCGAGACGTGGGTGCTGCATGCGGACGGGCGGCCCAACTTCCGGCCCCGGTGGGGACCGATGTCGAGCGTCCATCATCCCGCGACGCGGGCGTTCTTCGAGGCGTGCATCGACCGGGTGCTGGCGTACCCCGTGGCGGGGGTCATCTGGGACGAGCCGAAGCTGGCCGTCCACGAGGACCACTCGCCCGCGGCGCGGGAGCGGATGCCGCCCGGTGCGGGGCCGGAGTGGCACCTCGACGCGATGGCGGACTTTTTCGAGGCGGCGGGGGCGTATGCGAAGGCCCGGCGGCCGGAGATCATTGTGTCGATGTTCCTCTATGCGTGGATCGAAGGGTACGCCGTCGAGCGGTGCGGCCGCATCCCGTCGCTCGACTACTTCGGGTGCGACGGGCGGCCGTGGACGCTGGCGGACAACCGTCGGCTGCACGGCGAGACGGAGCGGCCGAAGGTGCTGCTGCCCACGCTGGAACGGTGGAACGCGGCGGCCCGGGCGGCGGGCAAGGGCGGGTTCGTCCTGATCGAGACGAACCGCGAGCCCCCCGAGACGTTCGAGACGGTCGATCGCCGCCTGCCGGAGGTCCTCGCGATGGGCACCGAGCACACCGCGTACTACTATTACGGGGAGGACCACCGGGGCAGCGACCGGCTGATGGAGGTCCTGGGCCGGCACCTGGCGGGGCTGAAGGGCGGGTAGGCCCGCCGGAAGCCAGTGCTCACCTGGGCGGGGGCGCGACGGATTGCTCGCAATCCCTGTCGCGCGACGGCGCGGCAGGTGCCGCCGGGCCAAGCGCGCCCGCCGGGGGCGGGCGCGCTCGCGCTGCGCACTGGCCGCATCGCCATCGCATCGGCGAAATCCGCCACCCAGGGCCCAATACGCCTCGCACGGACTAACGAACCGCCGCCCCCTTGGCCGATAGAACTGCCATCTCGCACCCACGCTACCTCTTTGGGAGGGTCGGTCCATGAATTGCCCGGCATGTGGCAGGGAACTGACGCAGCGGACCGCCGGCGGCGTCACCGTCGACGCCTGCGAGGGCGGATGCGGCGGCGTCTGGTTCGACCAGCTCGAACTCCAGAAGCTCGACGATGCCGACGAGGCCGCCGGCGAGGAGCTCCTCGACGTCCCCCGCGACCCCGCCGCCCGCGTCGATTACGAGGCCCGCTGGAAGTGCCCCAAGTGCCCCGATACGGTCATGATGCGCCACTTCTACAGCCCCAAGCGGCAGGTCGAGGTCGACGAATGCGCTTCCTGCGGCGGGTTCTGGCTCGATGCGGGCGAGCTCACCCACATACGCGACCAGTACCAATCCGAGGCCGAGCGGAAGGACGCCGCCGGCAAGTTCTTCGACGCCCTCTACCTCGAAACGATGGCCGCCGAGAACGCACGGCTGGAGGCCATGGACGAGCGGACCTCCCGCGTGGCCCGGTTCTTCCGCTTCATCTGCCCCAGCTATTACATCCCCGGCGACCAGCCCTGGGGGGCGTTCTAGACCGACCGCGAGACGCCCTTTCCGCCTCTGCGCGACGGGCCGCCGCACCCGCCCGGGCGAAACAGCAACGCCCGGCCGCATACACTATAATTTTCAGGGGGGTCCGCGAAACGGGCTGAAAA
>CAZGKW010000093.1:0-4938 GCA_964526295.1 uncultured Anaerolineales bacterium | reverse complement strand
GCCCGCCAGCCGGCACCCGAAGCGACGCAGCAAGCAAGCCCCGGGCGACCGGACGCCGGCCCGGGGCCACGGGTCTTCTCAGCCTCCTGGCAGGTGCTTCACCGGCGTCGCCGGCGGGCCAGCAGCCCCGCCACGCCCAGGGCCATCAGGGCCACCGTCGCCGGTTCCGGCGTCGGCGCCGCACCGCCCACGCCGGGCGTGGTCGCGCCCCAGTTGCCCAGCAGCAGGGCGAAGTCCTCGTCGCCCACCTGCCCGTTGAAGTTGAAATCGGCGTTGAACCAGTCCTGGTCCGTCTCGCCCCAGTTGCCCAGAAGCACGCTGAAGTCCTCGTCCCCCACCTGGCCGTTCAGCGTCGCATCGCCGTCCAGCAGGCTGTAGAGCATCAGGGCGATCTGGTCGCCGTCCCAGTCGTACGTGGCCCCGTGGACGTACTCCTCGGGGATGCTGAACGGGTCGGCCGTCTTGCCCCCGAGCGTGTCGAAGATGCCGGACCGCGTGCCGTAGTCGGCCACGACGTACGTCCCGCCGAACTTCGAGGTGGCATCCGCCCCGGGCACCCACGTCAGGGCCATCGCGTCGAACGACGAATCCATGTTCATAACGCCCGCGACGGCCAGCACGTCGTTGCCGATCGTACCGTCGTTGATGTTGCCCGTCAGCTCGACGGCCAGCGCGGAATCGTCCCCGAAGACCACGTCGCTCTGAAGGGTGAGCGTGCCGATGCTGGAACCGGGCGTCACCGTCCCGCCCGTGACGTTCAGGACGCCGCTGGAGTCGCTCTTCAGCCTCAACGTGCCCGACCCCCCGATCGTGCCCGCCACGCCCAGGGCATCGTTGTCGATGCGGACGTAGCTGGTCTCGTCGCCGGGGGCCCCCGCTCCCGTGCCGGAATAGCTGCCGAGCCGTTCGATCATGAGGGTCGTCGGGCCCTCGACGTCGGGGAAGGCGTTGTTGGCATCGAAAATGAGGTTGGCGTCGTAGTCGGTGTCGGTCTCGTCGGTGCCGCTGCGGGAGGCGAAGGTGACGACGGCGGGGGCGGACTGGTCCCAGGCGTCGATGTCGGCGTCGCGGCTGACGTCGCTCGTCTCGCCGTCGATGATCCCGAGCGAGCCGCCGTTGGAGGCGATCTCGAACTGGTTGTTCTCGCTGTGCTCGGCCTTGGCGAAGGGGGCGTCGGCATCGACAAGCACGTCGCCGCCGTCGAGCCGCAGGCTGGCCCGGCCCATCGAGCCGTTCAGGACCGCCAGACCCTCCTGGGCGGTGACGAAGCCCTTGCCTTTGCCGAACCCGCCGGTGGCGGTCGTGTTGTAGACCCACGTGCCCTCGCCTCGCTTGTACATGGCGAAGACGGCGCCGCTGCCGTGCTTCTCGGTGTTGATGAGGGCCTCGCCGGGCTCCATGTTCAGCGTCAGCGTCAGGCCGGCATCGACCTCGATGGCGGCGTTGTCGGCGAAGTTCCCCCCGTCGACGTCGTCGTAGGTCTGGTCGACGCCGCTGATCCTCCAGGTGCGAGCCGTGCCGTCGGTCGTGGCGGCGAGCAGGTCGTCGATGTCGAGGTTGTCGCCGGTGGTGAGGAACCCGGCGGGCATGCCGTCGGGGGCCGTCACGGTGGTCAGGGTCCCGCCGTAGAGCTGCCAGGTCTGCTTCATCCCGGTGGTGGAGGCGTAAACGACGTCTTTCAGCACGAGTTCGCCGTCGAGGCCCTTGCGAAGGGATATGTTTTTGCTCCGCTCGTTGGCGAGCGTGGCCGGCGAGGCGTTGCCCAAGGTCAGCGTTCCGGCGACCACCTGGACGGGCAGCTCGTCCTGGCCGCCGCCGTCGGCCGTGACGGTCCCCGTATAGGTGACCTCTCCGCCGTAGGACCCCCACCCGCCCTGCCCGCCCGAGGCGTCGCCGCTGAAGACGGTGAAGTCGCGGCTGAAGGTCTTGCCGGTGCCCGAGACGTCTTCGAACAGGAGCAGCCCGTCGGGGCCGTTGCCTCCGTCCTTGACCTGGACGAAGTTGGCGGCGTTCCCGAAGACGCCGTCGTCGGTGGCGATGGCGACGACCCCTCCGCTGTCGTGCGCGACACCCGCTACGGTGAGCGTGCCGGTGAAATCATTGGCGGCGTTCGAGAGTCGGAGGGTCCCGCCGAGGGGGGCGCCCTTGGCGCTCTCGCCGATGAGGAAGAGGTCGACGTCGCCCGTGCTGCTGATCTTGCCGCTGATCTCGTGGACGGGCCCGACGATGGTCCAGTTGGTGTCGCTCTCCTGGTTGGCCCCGTGGAAGCTCCACCTTCGGTCGTCGGTCAGGTTGATGTCGCTGGTGATCTCGATGCCGCTGTCGGCGTAGAGAGCGCCGTCGACCAAGGCCGTCGAGCCGAGGGTGAAGTCGCGGTCGAAGCCCTGGGCGTCGAGGATGGCGTCGGAGATCTGGACGGCGCCGCCCCGTGCCGCCAGGCCCCCGCCCTGGGACTGCCACTGGCCGTCGCCGGAGCCGTAGGTGCGGGCGGCCATGAAGGCGGCCGGCGTCACCGCGTCGGTCCCGGTGGGATCGAGCAGGAACGCCCCGTCGTCGAGGGCCAGGTTGCCGCCCGGCAGGTTGGCCATGTCGGGGACGGCCAGCAGGCCGCTGTCGACGTCGATGTCGCCCGTGCCGGTGGTGTTGCCGGCGTTGTCGATCTTGACGGCGCCTCCACCGCCGATCCCGAGGGTGTTGCCGCCGACGTCGATCTGGCCGGTGAAGGTGGTGAGGGCCCCCGAGGCCGAGGCGAGCGTCGCGCTGCCCGTCAAGGTCAGGTTGTTGGGGAGGGTCTGGGTGGCGCCGCCCCGGAGCGTGCCTCCCGACATCGGAATGTCCTGCGTGCTGAGCGATGCAGGAACGTTCGATGCGGCCGTGCCGCCGTTGAGGGTCAACGCGGCTGCGGCGCCCATGGCGCCGGCGGCGTTGGCGTTGAACGTGCCGCCGTTGACCGTCACCGGCCCGGTGCCGACGGCCGTGGCGGCGTCGGCGTTCAGGGTCCCGCCGTCGATCGCCGTGCCCGCCGTGTAGCTGTTGGAGGCGGTGAGGTGGACGGTGCCGGGACCGTCGACGTCGAGGCCCCGCGCGCCGCCGTCATCGACGAGGGCGTTCGCCTGGTCGAGGGTCAGGCTGCCGCCGGCGCCGCCGAGCTTGTAGGTCGGACCGAAGGGCGTCAGCGTCCCGCTGTAGGTCGCAGCCGTGTGGCTCCCGATGCGGATGTCGGCGCCCGTGCCGGTGGCGACCGACAGGTCGATGGCTGTGGAGGTGTCTTCCCCGAGGCCGAGGATGCCCGTTGAGGCGGCCGAAATCTTCGCGATGGCGGCCGGGGAGGGATCGAAGTTCAGGCCGGCGGTGGCCGTGCCGCTGATCTCGACGTTGCCGGCCCCGCCGCCGCCCAGGGACGCCTCCTGGACGAACTGGACGAGTTCGCCGTCCCCGGCCACGACCAGGCCCTTGGTGAAACCGGTGTTGTCGCCGGAGATGAAGAAGTTGCGCTCGCCGGCCATCTCGAGCGTCAGGGCGTTCGCGGCGAGGCCGACCGGGTCGTCGACGAGGTTGCCGGAGACCGAGAAGTCCTGGTTGCCGTTGCCCCGGCGGGCGATGGAACGGCTCCCGGCGGCGCTCTGATCGACCGTGATGATGCCGGCCAGGGAATGGTGGGTGCCGCCCTGGGCCCCGCCGCCGGCCTCGGCGTCGACCGCCAGGTCGCCCGCCAGGGTCATGGCCCCGCTCAGGTGGACGCTGAAGTCGGGGCTGTTGCCGTCGCTGCCGGTGCCGGCGTCACCCCGGCCCACCTCGATCTCGGCCTGGCCGCTCACGACGAACGGGTTGGTCAGCGTGAAGAACCGCTTGTTGCCGCCGTTCGTGAGGTTGACCCGGAACGTGCCGCCGTCGTTGACGGTGATCGTGCCGGAGCCGAAGCTCGTCGAGAAGCCGTGGGACGTGCCGTCGTTGTCGGCCCGGAAGTAGAGGCGGCCGCCGTCGACCGTGATGTCGCCAAAGGTGTAGGGATTGTCGATGTCCTCGATGAAGACGGCCGAGTCGGTCCCGTCCTTCGCCAGCGTGCCGGCCGTAATCGTGGCCGTGTCGGCGGCCCGCAGAATATACGTAAAGCCCGAATTGTTGAAGGCCATCGACCCGGGGGCGAGGTTGCCGACGAGGTCGATGTCCTGGTCGGCGGCGATGAACGTATCGTCGAAGGTGACGTTGTCGCCGTCGGCGTAGGTCGTAGCGCCGCCGCCGTTCTGCCAGTTGGCGGTGGCGGTGTCCCATTCGTTGCTGACGCCGCCCTCCCAGGTCAGGTCGGCCGCCGCCCGACCGGTCGCCGCCCCGGCCGCCAGAATAAGGACAGCGCCCGCGATTCGCACAATGCTCGTCCTGGACATGGTCAGACCCTCCTCACTCTCCCTGTTCGCAGTCCACGCGACGTTTCATGGTGCAGACGGCAACGGGGGCACCGTCCGGACGACCGGCGGTCCCGAACGGGACAACAGCCCCGCCCGACGCAGAAGACAGGAGTGCGACCCGCGCGGCATCCTGGTTCGGTCCCCGCGTCGTCGACGCCCGTCCGGGCCAACCCCAGTCCCACCCGGACGCCATGCGCCCACGGCCGTCGGCAACCCTACGTTACACAACACAGGCGCCGCCCGCCTTCGCCCTCCCGAAAAAGACGTGACAGCCTGAACGACGCGGCCTTCAGCCGCCGGCGGGCCGACGGCGCCGACCGCCGCCCCGCCAATCTATAACGTAACCCACAAAAACGCCCCTGTCAAACCGCTATAGCGGCCATCGGGCGCCCGCCAGCCGGCACCCGAAGCGACGCAGCAAGCAAGCCCCGGGCGACCGGACGCCGGCCCGGGGCCACGGGTCTTCTCAGCCTCCTGGCAGGTGCTTCACCGGCGTCGCCGGCGGGCCAGCAGCCCCGCCACGCCCAGGGCC
>CAZGKW010000092.1:0-5008 GCA_964526295.1 uncultured Anaerolineales bacterium | reverse complement strand
CCTTGTGGATGATGGCGAAGTTGACAAAGTAGCCCTATGAGGCGGACGGCCCGGTCGCGTCCCCCGCCGCCTCACGGGTCCTCTCCCGGCCACCTCGCCGCTCCGTCGGCCTATCCCTGTTGGTACTTCTCCCGTTGCTGGCGGCTCAGGACCTGCTGGGCGATGCGGTCGGCCACGCGGTCCTTCAGGGCCCGGACTTCCTCGCCGCGGCCACGGATGCAGAACAGGTACGGGTCGGCCTCCATCGTGCCCCGCTGGACCAGGCGGTCCATCTCGTCGCGGCAGATTTCGCGGGCCCGCTCGACCTGGCGGTCGCTCAGGTCGAGCCGGCGGAACCGCCACCTGAGCTTGCCCCAGTGGCCCCACAGGACGAACGCCGCCCAGTCGCGCTGCTGCGGCAGCGTCATGACCTCGACGACGTCGGCCCGGACCTTCGCCCGGTAATCCTGGTGGGCCTTTTCGAGCGGCTCGAGCTGCTTCTCGATGGCGGCGATGCGCTTCGGGTCGCCGGCCTTCTTCGCCGCGTCGAGCTGCCCCCGGAGGGCCTGCCGCTTCTGCTCGGCCTCGCCCTCCGTGTAAGCCCCCCACTTGGCGTGCCGCTCCTTGACGGCCTCCAGGAACGCCCCGAGCTGGCGGCCGTCCATGTCGGTGACGAGGACCATCTCGTCGAACTCGTCGATCTTCTGCTCCGGGTCCTCGCGCCGCTTCTCGATCAGGGCGACGACGCGGCTGCGGCTGGCCCGGGGGGCCCGGGCGAACGACATCATCTTCCGCTGGTCGGGCGTCAGGACCTCCCGCGCGATCCGCTCGGCGATCCGGTCCCGGATCGGATCGCCCCCGCGGCGGAACACCCACAGGTACGGGTCGACGGCGAGCGTGTGCCCTTTGACGAACTCCCACACCTCCTGGCGGCAGACGGCGTGGGCCCGCCAGAGCTGGTCCTCGGAGAGGTCCACGTCGCGGAACCGTCCCCGCAGGCCGCCCCAGTGGCCCCACAGGACGAACGCCGCCCAGTCGCGCTGCTGGTCGTACGTCATGGCCGTGACGACGTTGCGGCGGATGCGGGTCCGAAGCTCCGTGTGGGCCCGCTGGAGGGGCTCGGTCTCGCGCTGGAGCTTCTCGACCTGCTTCTGGTCGCCGTCGCGTCGGGCCTGGCGGAGCTGGGCCTGAAGGGCCTCGAGCCTTTGCTGCTTCTCGCCCGCCATCCACTCGTTCCACGTCTCGTGCCGGTCGAGCACCCGCCTGATGAAGTGCTCCAGCCGCCAGTCGTCGAGGTCCGTGACGAGGACCATCTCGTCGAACTCGTCGATGGTCTGGCCGGGGTCCTCCTGGCGGGTCCGGATGGCCGCGACGACCGACTCCCGGTTGCGAAGGTCGTCGCCGTACTCCGGGTTGTGGACGCGGGCGGCGGCGGTCGCCGAAGAAGCGAAGACAAGCCCGGCGGCGAGCATTCCGGCGGTTCGACAGGCGGACAACATGAGTGCACCTCCTTACGGGCTTTCACGGACGGGACGGGATTTCAACCAAGGGTATTCTTGCGCCCCGTCGCCAGCGGCCGCAAGGATAATCGCAGAGTGCGCCGGCCCGGGGGGTCGGAGCTTGCCCTGGGCCTGGCCGAAGGGCGCCTGCCGCGCCCGCAGGCCACGAGCCCGGGCGATGCGGAGACCGACCGGGCAGCAATCCTGTGGGCCCGCTCTGGCCGGCCGCCCGGGTCGCAGGTCCCCTTTTGCTTGCACTCGCCCGCCGCGCCGCTAAAGTGGCCCGAACGTCAGCACACGGCCGCCTCGTGCGGGAGCGAATCGCCCGACGCCTGCGGGCGCCGGGCCCAGCCGGCGAAGGAGCCCCGAAGGTGAGCGACAAACTCGGTTACGACGACACGCCCCGGATCCCCGGCCAGCGGTGGAAGGTCCACGACCCCGAGCGGCCCCTGCCGCGGGCCGTCCGCCCCGGCACGGCCGACGCCCAGGACGCGCCGGGCGAGCCGCCCGACGACGCCGTCGTCCTGTTCGACGGGACGGACCTGGCGGCCTGGGAGAAGCAGGGCGGCGGCGAGCCCGGGTGGAAAGTTGCACATGGTTATATGGAGGTCGTGCCGAAGTCGGGCGGCATCCGGACGAAGGGGCCGTTCGGCGACTGCCAGCTCCACCTCGAATGGGCCGCCCCCGCCGAGATCGTCGGCGAGAGTCAGGGCCGCGGCAACAGCGGCGTCTTCCTGATGGGCCGCTACGAGGTCCAGGTGCTCGACGCGTGGGATAATCCGACCTATGCCGATGGAACCGTCGCCGCAGTCTACGGCCAGTACCCGCCGCTCGTCCTGGCCTGCCGCGAGCCGGGCCGGTGGCAGACCTACGACCTGGTGTGGATCGGCCCGAGGTTCGAGGGAGAGAAGCTCGTCAGCCCGGCCCGCCTGACGCTCCTGCACAACGGCGTCCTGGCGCACCACGACGTCGAGCTGAACGGGCCGACGGGCCACCGCGGCGTCTTCGAGTACGAGCCGCACCCGCCGGTCGGCCCGCTCGCCCTCCAGGACCACGGCGACCCGGTCCGGTATCGGAATATCTGGTACCGACCGCTGACGGGCTACGACGAGGCCTGAGGCCGGAGCGGCGGCCCGGCCCGCCGGCGCCCTCACCCCGACCCTCTCCCGCGGAGCGGGGGAAGGGGGGATGCCAAGAAACGACCCACCCGCCGAGGGACTGACGATGGCCAAACGCAAGAAGGCTTCACGCAGCGAAGCGGTCCCCGGTCACGGCGGGCGGGCCGCCCGGAGCGGGGCCGGGCCCCTGTGGCGGTTCACCGCCGCCGGCGACGGCTCGTTCACGGTGCCCGACCCCGACGAGGTGACGGGCCTCTACTTTCCCCTGTGCAACCTGGCGGGGATGCGGTGCTCCGTCACGCCGGACCTGAAGGGCGACATATCCACGGACTTTGCCCATTACCTGACGGTCCCGATCGTCACCGAGGACCTGCACCGGAGCAACGCGAGCCGCAATTTCTGGGTTGCGGCGGAAGGCGCGGCCGGGCCGTGGTCGGCGACGGGCGTCGGGGCCGCCCAGGCGGCCCGCCGGTGGGACCGCCCCGACGAAGCCGTCCTGGAGGCGGGCATCGGCTGGTTCCGCGTCCGGCGGACGAACCGGGACCTCGGCCTGGAGGCGACGACGACCGTCTTCGTCCCCGCCGCCGACGACGACACGGTCGAGCTGATGACCGTGACGCTGAAGAACGTCGGACGCCCGACGGGCCGGGGACGAGGCGGCGCGCGAAAGCCCCTTCGCCTCACGGCGACCGCCGCCACGCCCGTCTTCGGACGCCACGCCGACAACCTCCGCGACCATCGGCAGGTCACGACGATGTTCCACGAGGTCCGGCCGAACCGCTACGGCGTGGTGGTCAGGCCGCGGATCGTCCACGACGAGCGGGGCCACCGCCCGAACGAGACCCGCTACGCCGTCATGGCCTGGACCGCCCGCGGCGGGGCCCCCACGGAGATATGGGGCCGCCTGCGCGACTTCTGCGGCGAGGGCGGGTCGCTGGCCAACCCCGAGGCCGTCGCGAAGGGCCTCAAGGCCCCCGAGCTCGGCCCCGCCGACACCGACGGGCGCGAGGCCGTCGCCGCCATGCGTTTCGCCCCCGTCACCTTGAAGCCGGGCGCGTCGAAGACTTTCGTCGTCATGCACGCCATCACGGAGGACCCCCGGCGGCCGGCGGCGTGGCAGCGGAAGTTCGCCACGCTCGCGAAGGTGGAGCGGGCGCTGGAGGCGACGAAGGCCCACTGGCAGGCCATCGCCCGGAGCGTCGACTTCCAGACGCCCGACGCCGACCTCAACAACTGGGCCCGGTGGGCCGCCGCCCAGCTCTTCTATCGAAAGATCTACGGAAACTCGTATCTGCCGGACTTCGGCTACGGCCGCGGCGGGCGGGGGTGGCGAGACCTGTGGTCCGACCTTCTGGCCCTGTTCCTGGTGGACCCGGAGGGGTCGCGCGACGAGGTCCTCAACAACTTCGGCGGCGTCCGCGTCGACGGGACCAACGCGACGATCATCGGCACCCGCCCCGGCGAGTTCACCGCCGACCGCAACGAGATCCCCCGCGTCTGGAGCGACCACGGGGCCTGGCCCTGGTTCGTCCTGAAGTTCTACATGGACCAGACCGGCGACTTCGACGTCCTGTTCGCCGACCGGCCCTACTGGAAGGACCGTTTCGCCGTCCGCTGCCGCGAGCGGGACGAGGCGTGGGACGAGGGCTACGGCCACGAGCAGCGCTCGGCCTCGGGCGAGGTCTATCGCGGCACCGTCCTGGAGCACGTGCTCCTGGAGCTGCTGGCGGCGTTCTATCACGCCGGCGAGCACGGGAACGTCCTCCTGGAAGGCGGCGACTGGAACGACACCTACGACAGCGCCCGGACCCGGGGCGAGACCGTCTGCTTCACCCATTCCTATGCGTGGGACCTCGCGTCGCTGGCCGGGACGATCGAGCGCCTGGCCGGGGGCGGCACCGGGGAGGTCGAGCTGCTCGACGAGGCGCACGTGCTGCTCGACCGACTGCCGAAGGGGCGGCGGGTCGACTACGCCTCGCACGAGGCCCGCCACAAGCGACTTCACGAGTACATGGATCGCGTGCGGCACAGCGTGAGCGGCCGCCGGACGGCGGTCCGCGCGGCCGACCTGGCGGCCGACCTGCGCGCCAAGGCCGAGTTCCTCTACGACCACCTTCGGCGAAACGAGTGGCTGGAGACGAAACGGGGCCTTGCGTTCTTCAACGGCCACTACGACGACCACGGCCGGCGGGTCCACGGCGACCATCCCAAGGGCCTCCGGATGGACCTGACGAGCCAGGTCCTGCCGACGATGTTCGGCACGGCGACCGACGAGCAGGTTGCCGCGTGCTACCGGTCGGCCCGGAAGGCCCTGCGGGCCCCGGGGACCGGCGGCCTCCGCCTCTGCACCGACTTCAAGGAGCTGAAGCTCGACTTCGGCCGCGTCACGGCGTTCACCTACGGCTTCAAGGA
>CAZGKW010000091.1:0-5009 GCA_964526295.1 uncultured Anaerolineales bacterium | reverse complement strand
GCGCGCGGCAGAGTCAAGCCCGGCCGGCGGAAGAGGTGGCACGCTCACGCGCGGTTGCGTGGGCCCGGGAGCGCGACCGCCCGCCCCGGCGATGCACGGCCCGCGCCAACTGCCGCGTGGCCGTGCCACGCGGCGAACCTAGCCGGCTTCCGCGATGGCGTCGACCGGGCAGGCGTCGATGGCCTCCCGGACCGCCCCTTCGTGCTCGGCGGGCACCTCGTCCACCTTCACCTTCGAGATGCCCTCGTCGGTGAGCTCGAAGACCTCCGGGCACAGCGCTTCGCAGCTTCCCGTCCCGACGCAGACGTCCGCATCCACGGTCACCTTCATGCCTGGCTCCTCGTTCGTGTTCGAAAAGGGCGCCCCTCAGCCGACGAAGTCGCCCAGGTCCGTGTCCGCATCCTCGAAGACCTCCGGGTCGGGCGACTTGCCCGCCCGAAGGACCTGTTCCGCCACGATGGCTTCCTGCGACCGGCCGGCCGCCGCCACGGCCTTCAACCGGCCGCCCGCGTAGAACCCCGCCAGAAAGTCCGCGTCCTCCACGTTGCCCCGGAAGACGATCCGGTCGGGCTTCCGGGCGTAACCCATGTACTGGAGCGACGTGCCGAACTGGCGGGTCCAGAAGAACGGGACCTCGTCGTACGGGGCCTCCGAGCCCAGCATGGCCCGGGCGGCGTGCTGGCCCTGGCGCTCCGCCACCACCCAGTGCTCGATTCGCCGCGGCTCGCCCGTGTGGACCTCCGGGACGACCGCGATGTCGCCGGCGGCGAAGACGCCCTCGGCCCGCGTCTGGAGCCGCCCGTCGACCGGCACGGCCCCCTCGTCGAGCATGTCGGTGCCCTGGACGTAGTCGACCACCGGCGTGACGCCGATGCCGATGACCGCCAGGTCGGCCGCCAGCTCGCTCCCGTCCTCCAGGACGACCTTCTCGACCTTGCCGGTGCCGCGGACCTCGGCGGGCCTCGTGCCGAAGTGCAGCTCCACGCCGCCTTCCTCATGCATCGAGGCGAGCAGCTTGCCGATCCGTTCGCCGAAGACGCGGACCAGCGGCACCTTCTCCGGGGCGACCAGGTGGACGTTCAGGCCGCGGTGTTTCAGCGAAGCCGCCACCTCCGTCCCGATGAACCCGGCCCCGAGGACGACGGCGGACTCGGCGTCGGCGACGGCCTCCAGGATGGCCTCGCAGTCGGCCATGCTCCGGAGGAGGAAGACGTTCTCCAGCTCGGTCCCGGGGATGGGCAGGTTCCGCGGCGCCCCGCCGGTGGCCAGGAGGGCCATGTCGAACGAGACCTCCTCGCCGTCCTCGAAGGCGACCGTCTTCGCCGACGGGTCGACCGACGTGACGCGGCGCCCCAGGAGCAGCTCGATGTCGCGTCCGGCGTAGAACTTCTCGCTCCGAAGGGGCATCCAGCTCTCGTCCGCCTCGCCCGCCAGGTAGGCCTTCGACAGGTTCGGCCGGTCGTAGGGCCGGTCCGGCTCGGCGGTGATCAGGAGGACCTTGCCTCCGAACCCCTCGGCCCGGAGCGTCTCGGCGCAGGCGTGGCCCGCGGCCCCGGCGCCGACGATGGCGACCGTCTTGTCCGCGAGGAGCGTCCGCGCCACCGGCTCGGCCTTCCGCTTCGCGCCGACGTAGACCGTCCCGCCCTCGACCTTCACCTCGTAGCAGCCCGAGGCCATCAGGGCCGGCGGGGCCACCATCGACCCGTCCGTCACGTCGAACCGGGCGTGGTGCCAGGGGCAGGTGACCTCTCGGCCCCGAAGGACGCCGTTCGCCAGCGGGGCCCCGTAGTGGGTGCACTCGCCGCCGCAGGCGTGGACCTCGCCGTCGAGCTTGACCACGAGGACCTTCTTCTCGTCGACCTCGACGCCGACGGGGACGCCCTCTTTCAGGTCGCTCTCTCTGGCGGCTTCGGTCCAGTCGTTCTCAGCCATGGGTGCCTCCCCGTGTGGATGACGTGGTTCCGGGCAGCGCGGCCTCGGAGATGCCCCCATTCTTGCGGCTCGGGGCAGGCTTTTCAACCCGCGAGCAAAAAGGCGGTGCCGCCCGCGCGGCCCGCAAGCGGGTCGGCGAAACGCGCCGAGTGGCCCGCCGCGATGCCCGCCTCAGACGTCGAACGCCTCGTCCGGGAAGAACAGCCGCCGCGGCGTCTCGAAGAAGGCCTGCCGGGCCACCTCCACCGCCTGGTCCCGCGTGTAGAAGCCCTGCTCGACCTTCTCCGCCAGGACGTTCGCCCACACCCGCCGCACCATCGCCAGCCGCCCGTACACATAATCCACGCACCACCCGTCGCTGAAGAACCCGACCAGCCGCGCGAGGGGCACCATGTCGAGCCGCCGGCTCACCGCCCGGTGCATCACCGACGGGTAGAACGTCTGCCACCAGAAGTTCGACAACGAAACGTTTCGATAGCCCTGGACCATCGAGCACCACAGGGGCTCGTCCGGCTCGTACCCGTTCAGGACGTTGAAGTGGAGGTCGGGAAACTCGCCGAACAGGTGCCCGGCGCTGGAGGCGAACTCCGGGTGGGCCCGCTGCACCGGGTGGGCCCACAGCGGCTCGGCCGTCAGGTACTGCGTCCCGTAGCAGAACTGGAAGATGTCGGCCCGGCCGCGGGCGGCCCGGAGGAGGCCCCGCACGTAGGCCCCCTCGACGAGGGCCGACGCCTCGGGCTCGAGCGCCTCGCCTCGCGCCGCGGCGGCGAGGAGCTTGTCGATCTCCGCCTCCGGCACCGGGCGGAAGTTCGCCCAGCTCCCGATCCAGCACACCAGGGCCCCCTTGTCCGACCAGTCGAACCGGTCGTAGAACGCGTCGAGGGCCTCCCGCATGGCGGCGACGGACGCGACCTCCCGGCCGGTCGCCTTCTCTAAGCCCGCCAGCCGCCGCGACCACGTGACGTACTCCGTCTTGTTCACGAGGGGGGCGTCCTCGACCGTGAAGCGGATGTCACCGTCCCACTCGCCCGGCTCGAGCGGCTCGACGTCGAGGTGGCTCGAGGCGATGCGGGCGACGTTGGCCTTGCGAAAGACCTCCCGGGGCCAGTCGGGCCGGGCGGTCCGCTCCTCGAAGGCGGCCTTCAGGCGAGGGAAGCTCTCGGCCGTCAGGGGCCCGTCGAACTCGTACAGGTCCCGCAGGACCGTCTTCAGGACCCAGGCGAAGCCCGTGTCCCCGGCCTGCGGCCAGCAGGCGAGCCACTGGTCGAAGGGCAGGCCCCGCTCGATCGAGGGCTGCTCGGGCCACATGCGGTCCTCGGCGACGCCCGCCGCGGCCATCGGATACATCTGCATGTGATAGAAAAGGAGCTGCTCCAGGCCCCACGCCGCCATCCGGTCGCGGTCGACGTGGGTGTGGACGTCCAGGACGGGAATGTCGCAGATCGCCTCGTGGATGGCATCTCGAAGCATGCGCCGACTCCTCGGGCCGGGTGCGGGCAGACACCCGTTCTTCGTCGCGCGAAACGGGCCCGCCGCGGGAGCGGCGGGGCACACGCTGCCGGGCCCTCCGGTCCCCCGCCGCGCAGGTGCTACGGCGGCAAGTCGGGATACACGTCGATCTCGCCGCTCACCGGACGATAGTCCTGGACGGGCGGCGTGTCCAGCTCCAGCTTGACCACGCTCATCAGCTCGTCGGGCGATTCGTCCGGCAGGCCGGTGATGACCGTCCGGTTCCCCCCTTGCTCGACATCGAGGTCCCGGCCCGTCGTCAGGAGCGACGCCCGCCGGACCTCGTTCCGCAGGCACCCCACGACGAGCCGCTCGCCGAAGTACGTCCGGAGGTGCAGGTACAGGTCCGTCCCCCGGGCGGTGCTCGCCCCCCAGGGGTTCCAACTGAACCGCTCGGGCCGCTCGCTGGCGTAGATGCTCTCGCCGTGGACCTCCATCCACCGCCCGACCCGCTCCAGGATGCGGACGCTCTCGTCGGGGATGCGGCCCGCCCCGTCCGGGCCGACGTTCAGCAGAAGGTTCCCCCCGCCGCCGGCCACGTCGGCCAGCATGATGACGACGTCGCGGGGCGACTTCCACTGGTGGTCCCGCTCGGTGTAGCCCCAGTTCTCGTTGAGGGTCATGCAGGACTCCCACATCCGTCCCCGCGGGGCCCCCGCCAGCGTCCGCTCCCGCGTCGCGAAGTCCTCCGTCGTCCCGGCCCGGTGGTTGATGACGATCTGCGGCTGGAGGGCCCGGACCTCGGCGTTCAGCTCCACCGAGCCCCACTCCTGGGCCGTGTAGTTCGTCGGCAGGTCGTACCACAGGACGTCGATGGGCCCGTAGCCGGTCACGAGCTCCAGGACCAGCTCCCGGTTGTAGGCCATGTACCGCTCGCGGGCCGCGGCGTCGCCCTTGAAGCCGCGGGCCCAGTCCGGGTGGTGCCAGTCGCCCAGCGAGTGGTACAGCCCGACCTTCAGGCCCGCCCCGCGGAACGCCTCGACGTACTCGGCCACCAGGTCCCTGCCGACGGCGCTACGCGCGGCATTGAACGGGTTGACCGTCGAGTCCCACAGGCTGAAGCCCTCGTGGTGGCGGGACGTGAGGACGGCGTACCGCATGCCGGCCCGCTTTGCCAGGGCCGCCCACTCGGCGGGCTCGTAGCCCTCGGCCGTGAACCGGTCGGCGAGCCGCTCGTACTCGACGGCGGAAATCTGCTCGCGGTTCATCACCCACTCGCCCCGCCCCAGGAGCGAGTACAGGCCCCAGTGGATGAACAGGCCAAACCGGGCCTCCTCGAACCAGCCGGTCCGCTCGGGCGGGAAGGCGATGGGACGCGTCGCGGCGGCCATGGGTGTCCTTTCAGGTTGACGGCCGACGACTTGAACGGCGTGCGGCTACTCCCCCCTCACCCCGCCCCTCTCCCGCCAGGGGAGAGGGGGATGACCAGAACGGCATTCACCGGCCGTCCTTCCCCCGGGCCGTGCGGCGAAGCTCACCCACGATGAACGTCTCGACCCGCTGGTCGAACTCGGCCTTCGCGAGACGGGCCTTCGTCTCCTGGAGCTGCTGCCTCAGGCCCGCCGCGA
>CAZGKW010000090.1:3691-5081 GCA_964526295.1 uncultured Anaerolineales bacterium | reverse complement strand
ACGACGCCGAAGAGGAACCCCGCCGCCAGCGTGATGACCCCGCCGGGAAGCATCAGGACGCACGCAACGACGTAGAACGCCGCGAGGAACGGCGGGGCCCACGCCCCCAGCCCCTCGGTCCACTCCAGCACGGCTAGGACGTAGTCCTTGACCGGCAGGAAGAAGGACACTACCGTCAGGCCCGCCAGGACCAGGACGAGCGCCACCACCTTGATCCATCGGTGGCCACTCTGCTTCTCGCCGGTGTCGCCGGTTTCGCTCATGCGTCGCCTTTCCGCTGGAACTCCACGAGGTGAAAGCCTTGCGCCTCGATCCGGACGGCCAGCACCTCCAAGTTCCGCCCCGCAGCCTCGCGCCAATCGCTCCACCGATCCTGTTCGCTGGCCCACTCGCGAACGCGGTACGTCGCGTCGGCCTCCAGCAGCCTCTCGAGGCCGACGGGGCTGGTGCGGCTCTCCTCGCGGCAACTGCCGAGGGCGAGGAGCGTCCGGTCGCCGTCGCGAAGCGCCAGCGGATGCATGCCCGGCGTCTCCACACGGACGCAATCGGTGACCTCCTCGTCGAAGACCTCGCGGGGCCCGTCGCTTTCGAACTCCAGGTCGCCGAAGCAGCGGAGTTCGCCCTGCATCCGGGCGCTGAAGATGCTGATCCGACGGTCGTGGTACCGGACGTGGCGGGTGGCGGTCCACTTCCAGTCCTTCGGCAGGAGCGGGTTGATCCGCGGCTCCCATGGAAGGACCATCAGGCCGCCCACCCCCTCGACCGCGGCCCAGAGGAACCGCGGCGGTTCCCACGGCGACAGGGGCATGCCCCGGTTGATCAGGCTCTCCCCGTCGAACCACTCCGAGAACTGGCCCGGCACCGTGTTGTAGGCCCGCGGGTGGCGGGCGTAGTGCGAGAAGGAGGCGTGCAGGGCCCGGACCATGAACTCCGGGTGGTACCGGGCCGCCGCGAAGGCGTACCACCACGTCAGGCCCGGCCACACGCCGCCGATAAGCCCGACGTGCTGGGCCGGGTCGTAGAGCGGGTCCAAGCGGGAGGCCGTCCTCAGGCCCGCCTCGGTCCAGAAGTCCGGGCTGTTGAGGCGCCGGATGATCCGGTACGCCGTCTCCTCGTCCACCACCCGGAAGAGGACCGGGAAGATCTCGTCCGCCGTCACGTCCGTATGCTTGCGGCCCTGGGGATCGATGTTCAGCAGGTACAGCCGGCGCCGGCGGTCCAAGAGGTGCTTGTTCAGGGCCTCGGCCAGTTCCTCGCTTGCCTCGGTGAAGAAGGCCCCCTCCTCGTCCCGGCCGATGTTTTCGGCCATGTGGCCCATGGCCCGGAGCGCCGCGGCGCACTCCGCGTTGATCTCCGTCACGGCCCCGCTGATCTGGTACTCCCGGATGAC
>CAZGKW010000090.1:0-3591 GCA_964526295.1 uncultured Anaerolineales bacterium | reverse complement strand
GTCCGGGCGTTGTAATACTCGGGGACCTTCCCGTCCTCGTACTGCGTCTCGCCGAGTCGCGTCAGCATCTCGCGCGACGCCTCCGGCCAGAAGTGGTCGCACCCGTAGGTGAACCAGATCACGTCGCGGGCCACGACGTTGGAAGAGCGGCCGGGGTCGTTGGTGAAGGTCAGTCCCTTCGGGTAATGGGCCAGGACGCGAACCATGTTGACCTTGGCCCAGGCCCCGCCCGCGTTGATGACGGGGTCGGGCGTCGAGACCTCGCAGACGTCGAGCCGCTCGCGCCAGGCCGCGAGCGTCCGCTCGAGGATCGCCGGACCGTCCCGCATCGCGGGCAGGGCTTCGCGAAGGAGGTCGCCATCGTGCCAGAAGGCGAGGACAAAGGTCAGCGTGGCGCTGTCGCCGGGCCCCAGGCGGAGACGGTTCTCCGTACAGGCGAGAAGGTCGCCCCGGCCTTTTCCCGACTCGCCCTCCAGCCGCGGCAGGGCGTCTGTGTCGCAGGCCATTGCCACGTCCGCCGTTATGCCGTGGCGGGTCGGCTCCGGGTCGACCGTCAGCACCCCCAGCCAGTCCGGCTCGCCCTCGTAGGCGACCGCCAGCCCGCCGAGGTCCGGATCATGGCGCACGCGGATCTCCGTCTTGAACCCGCCCACCTGGAACCCCGCGAAGGCGTAGACCGCGAGGTCCTGGGGCCGGTCGCCCTCGTTCACAAGTTCCACCAGGACGGTGCCCGCCACGTGACGCTCCGGCGGGGCGTCCTCGATCATCGGCAGGAAGATCGTCTCGGTCACGGCCATCCGCCCCGGGAGGCGGAACCGGTGCCGCTGAGAGGCAGGTCCCAGGACGTAGGTCCCGCCCCCGACCTGCGGCAGCGGGACGGCGTCTCCCTTGCACCCGCTCGGGGCGCCCTCAGCGAAACCCGCTGCGGCGTATCGCAGGACCAATGGCCCGGCCACGACGCGACCGACGTCCGTGGAGAAAAGCGACTTCAGCCGCCCGCCCGACCCGACCACGGCCCAGCATCGGCCGTTGCCGAGACTGGCCCCGCCCCCGAGTTCGGTGTCGGGCACCTCGTACCCTGGCAGGCCACCCGCGCTGTCCAAGACCGTCACAAGGTCGGGCATCGGTCCCTCGGTCAGTCCTTCTGCTCGTTCAGCGACCAGTCGTAGTCCAGGTACTCGATCTTATACCGGCCGGTCCGCAGATACGCGGCGTCCTCGGGCGAAAGGTACTGGGCGCAGAAGTTAAGCACGGCCTTTTCTGTCTTGCCGTGCCCGTCGAAACCAGTTTCAGGCGTGTACCCCTTTGCGAAGTCGTCGCCGAACCACTTGAAGATGCTTGACAGGTGGACCTTGCCGCCCGTGCGGTCGATGCGGAACCTCGCCGGGTGGGACAGGAACCGCCTGGCCTGGTCGTCGAGTTGCTTATCGAGCCGCTCGCCGACGTAGGGCTCGGTCCTCAGGGGCGGGCACCCCATGGCCGCACAGACCAGGGCCACGTGGATGCGCGGCTCGTAGAACCGGCCGTACTTCTCGACCAGCTTCTTGTCTCGCCCGCGCAGGATGCCGTGCTCGATCCGGTCGAGGGTCATCTTCCGGCCCATGACCTCGTGGGTGATCTTGTCCCAGACGCCGTCGATCTGCCGGATGCTGTTCTTGGGGTAAGCGAGGGACTTCCAGAAACCGGGCTTGATCGGGTAATGGTCGATGATGGCCTTGAGCGTCAGGGCGTTGTAGGCGTTGGTCCAGAAGGCGATCTTGGCCTTGTCATTCCAGGCGGCGTAGGTCTCGGGGTCGACCGCACCCAGCGCCTCGACGAAACGGTTCAGGTCCTCGGGCTTCTTCTTCAGCGCCCCATAGGCGACCATCCCCCGCCCGTCCACGTGCCGGGCCAGAACTCCGGCGTAAGGCTCGTAAGTGAAGTCGCCCACGGCCGCCACGGCCGTCGCCAGCACGACAGCCGCAATCAAGGCGCCTGCGGCCTGTCTTCGCCATCTCATAGGACACCACCTTCCGTTCATGCCAGCGCGCCGCCGCAGGACGAGCCATGGCCGGCCGTGCAGCCGAAGCAGTGCGGGCCGGTGACGATGCGGCGATGGGGGACCGTCGTCGGGTCGAAGCGGCTGATGTGGTCCGGCGCGCCATGGTTCACCGGCCAGCCGAGGGCCAGGTTGAAGTCGCAATCGTACAGCGTGCCGTCCCAGCTGATGCTGACCTGGTGGCGGCACATGAGGTTCGGCACGGTCGCCGGGTTGAACGCCTGCCGCAGCAACCGCCTGTACTCGGCTTCCCGGCCGGCCGCCTTGAGTTGGGCCGCGAAGCGCCCGAGCGGCATGTTCGTGATCGTCAGCAGTCGGCTGAACACGATCCCGAACCGGCCTTTCAACTCCCGCCGATAGTCCTGCTCCAGTTCCGCCTGTGGAGGCGGCAGGAACGGCCCGGCCGGATTGTAGACCAGGTTGAGTTGAAGTCCGTCCTCCGTGCCGTAGCCGGCCGCGTTCAACCGGCGGATCGCCTCCACGCTCCGCTCGTAGGCGTGCGCCCCGCGCTGGGCGTCCACGTTCTCCTCCAGGTAGCACGGCATGGAGGCCACCAGCCGCACCTGGTGCTCGCGCAGGAAGTCGATCGTGCCCTCCTGCCCCGGCTCCAGGAGCACGGTGAGGTTCGTCCGGACCTGCACGTCCAGCCCCCCCTGTCGCAACTCGCCGATGAAGCGCCGCAGGTGCGGGTTCAATTCCGGCGATCCGCCGGTGATGTCCACGACCGACGCACCGGCCGCCAAGGCGACCGCCTTCACGGCGGCCATCGTCTCCCAGCCCATCACCTCGGTGCGGGACGGGGAGCATTCCAGGTGGCAATGCCGGCAGCTCTGGTTGCATCGCAGGCCGACGTTGACCTGAAGGGCCTCGATGCCAAGGCTCGTCAGGCCTTGAGGGCCCTGGACGGCCAGTTTCTCAAAGCCGTCCAGCCGGCCCCCCGCCGGCGCGGACCGTGCGTCCGTCGTCGCCTTGGCCGGTTCGGCGCCGCCGCAGTCCGGCCCGCAGCACGAACCGTCCTTGGCCGTCACGGTCGGCCGATACTCCATGCCCTTGGTCTCGCGGGGATGGCGCGTGTCGCTTCGCGTGCAGTCAAAGGGCTTGGCCTCGGCCATCGGCACTTCCTCGCGTGGAGGCACGGGGACGACCTGCCCGGCGTACGGGCCGTCGGGGTTGGTCATGATCCCGAAGGTCTTTTCACAGACGGCCATCCGTTGCCCACGAAGCAAGGTGTGCCCGTCGTCGTCTGAGACGCACTTCCACGGCCCCTGGTAGATCACGGCCTGGTTGCGCTCGATGCACGGGCCTTCCTTGCCCCTGAACGCCTGCACGGTGACCGAGCGGAACTCGATGCCGTCGATGACCTGCCAGGGCTCGGCCTGGCGGACGAGGATCTCGACGCCGTAGGACCCGGCCCGCTCGAACATCTCCAGAAACTCATCCTCCCGCATCGCCCCGGCGATGCAGCCGCTCCACAGGTCCGGATCGGCCTTGATCTCGGGCGTCGGGTCCTCGTCGCAGACGATGTCCGAGATCACCGCCCGGCCGCCTTTGCG
>CAZGKW010000089.1:0-5571 GCA_964526295.1 uncultured Anaerolineales bacterium | reverse complement strand
GCTGAAGTCCTCGTCCCCCACCTGGCCGTTCAGCGTCGCATCGCCGTCCAGCAGGTCGTGCAGCGTCACCACGATCGCATCGTCCGTCCCGCTGCCGTAGGCCACCGAGTCCACGTACGACTCGTGCACCAGCGGCGGCTCGCCGCCGCCGGACTTCCCCACCTGCTCGAAGACGTCGACCAGCGTCCCGTACTCGGCCACCGTGTAGGCCCCGCCGAACTTCGACGCGGCATCGGCACCCGGCATCCACTCCAGAATCAGCGTCTGGGCGTCCGAGAGGTCCAGCTCGTCCAGCACGTCCAGCTTGTCCGACTGGGTCGTCCCGTCGGTGTCGTTGCCCGTCAGCTCGACGGCCAGGTTGCTGCCCCCGAAGAGGACCACCGCCTGGGCCCCCCCGGTGCCGATGCTTGAGCCCGTCCCGAGCGTCGCCCCGCCCTGCACGTCGACCGTCAGGTCCGTGACGACCACGCCCAGGTTCACCGCCCCGCTCTGGACGTCGAGCTTCGACCCGGCCGCCGCCGTCATGCCGGCGACGTTGAACGTGCCCAGGCCGAGCTTCGTCAGCGTCGTGTTCTCGGTGTCCATGACGAGATTCTCGGTGGTGAAGCGGATGCCGTCGACGACCTCGACGGTGGCGTCGGCCTGGGTCTGGAGCTCGGAGGACAGGGTCGAATCGGCCACGTCGGCCAGCCACCGGGCCCCGGCTTCCTCGAGATAGACGGTCTTGGCGAAGGTGCCCGCGCCGCCCACGGTGCCGGCCGACTTGACCCACAGGGCGCCGGCCCAATCGCCGTTGTTGATGAACGTGCCGCCGGCGATCTGCTGCTGCGTGCTGTTGTCGTCGGCCCGGCCGTCGTCGCCGACGACGCTGTTGCCGGTGAACGTGAATCGGCCCGTGCCGTCCTTGGTGAAGAAGGAGTAGCCCTTGTCCGTGAAGTCGCCGTCGAACTGGCAGTCCACGTCGGTGTCGACGGTCAGCTTGACGCGGTCGTCGTCGAACTCGACGTAGGCCCCCTGCTCGCCGTTCAGCGCCCCGAAGGTGTACTCGGCGTCCTTATCGTCGAGCTTGACCCAGGTATAAGCTGCCATGGTGAGGTTCGCGCCGCCGAAATCGTTGCCGTCGTTCAACTCGATGTCGCCCTCGTGCAGGTAGACCGTGCCGGAGATGGCGTTGGCCGCGCTTTGGGGGGCCCAGGTCTCCTGGCCGGCCTTGACGACGTCGGCCGCCGTGACGGACCCCTCGGTGGTGAGGGTGTCGTTGTCATTGATGATGATCAGCTCGGCCGTGCCGGCATCGATGTTCGGCTCGATGGTCCGGCTGCCGTTGGCCAGGAGCTGGGCGGTCGTGCCGTCGCCGAGGGCCAGCGTCTCGCTGCCCGTCAAGTTGGCGCCGAGGCGGACGGCATAGGCGGCCTCACCGGCGCCGACGGCGGTGTCGGTGGTGATCTCGACGTAGCTGGTCGCATCGGCCCCGACGAACGTGTCGGTGAAGTCGGCCGCCGCGGGGTCGACGGGCACCAGGTCGGTCCCGTCGGCCACGGTCATGAACGACGCCACCTCGTCGTCGAGCTGGTAGATGCTCGTCAGGATGCCGTTGACGGGCGTCAGGCCGGCCGTGACGACAATAATCGTGTTGGCGGCCGCATCGGCCGCGGCGTCGACCTGGCTCTTCAGGCCGTCGTACGGATCGACCAGCAGGACGCCGTGGTCGCCGCGGGCCAGGCTGGCGATCGTCAGCTTGTGGTCCCAGCTTTCAGCGTTGATGTCGAGATGGGATGCCTTGGAGTAGATCACGTCTTTGACGGCGGCATCGTCGAAGGGGAAGGACGTGTTGCCGTAGGCATACAGCGTGCCGCCGTGCAGGTTGACGTCGTTGTTCGGCAGCGTGCCGCTCATGTGCAGTTGGAGTATGCCGCGGGGCCCGTGGACATCGACGTCGCCGGTGCCGAGGGCGTCGAGGGCGCGGACCATGAGGCGGTTTTCGCCCTTGTTGCTCCCCCAGTTGAAGGAATTGATGACGGTGCCGCCCGTGAAGTCGTTGGCGGCCAGGATGCGGATATTGGACCCGCCGAACTCGTTGTTGCCCGAGCCGCCGTAGTAGTCGCCGGGCAGGCCGACCTCCAGCTTGTTGGCGCCGGTCAGGACGTTCTCCTGGGTCAGGGCGAGGTAATCGTTGAAGCCGCCGCCGCCGAGGCGATAGACGCCGCCGGCCCCCGGGGTCAGCGTGGCCTCGTCATAATCCCAGCTCGACCACGACGCGCCCAGGAACAGCATCGAGTCCTGGAGGACGTCCGTGACGAGGCTGTCCTGGAAGCTGTTGCCGGCGCTGACGGAGACGACGCCGTAGTCCGAGACCAGCTCGATCTCGGGCAGCTCGGTCAGGTCCACGCCGAGCAGCAGTCGGCTGAGGTTGTTGTCGATGACGACCTTGGGGTTGTTGCCAAGGGCGTCGGGCTCGTAGACGTCGTGGCCGCGGTTGGCGGTCTCGGCGGCGTCGAGCGTCCCGCCGCCGATCTCCAGGATGCCGGTGTTCAGGTAGGTGGTGCCGGAGTAGTCGTTGGCCTCCATGAAGTTGATGTGTCCGGAGAAATCGTTGCCGCCGATGACGACGTTGACGGTGTTGTCGGCGCCTTCATCGATCGAGCCGTGGAAGCGCCACTTCCAGGCCCGGCCGACGGAGTTCTCGATGGGCAGGTCGTAGGTCTGGCCCGTGCCCGTGTCGGTCGGCACGTAGTGGATGTCCCCGTAGTATTCGTTGTTGCCGGTGGCATTGAGTACGGCCTTCTCATCGATGGAGAAATCGAGCGGCGTGCCGGAAGAGGCCACGTTGCCGCCGAACTCGATGATGCCGCTCAAGGGGGTGGCGGGCATGGCGCTGGGGGTGGCGCCGCCGAAGCGGAGCCAGGCGCCCTGCTCCAGGGTCAGGTTCGAGAGGTCGATGCCGTCGGAGCCGCCCTTCAGCTCGAGCCGGGCCTGGTCGTGCAGAACGATCGTGCCGTCGCCGAGGGCCGTCGGCGACTCGGCGCTGACACGAGTGTAAGTCTGCATCTCGAAGCCGCCGCTGAACGTGTTGTCGCCGTAGAGCCAGATGGCGTGCTGGTCGCGGTCCGGCGCCCCCCCGGCGTCGGTCGTGACGAGGACCTTGAAGTCCTCGCTGGCGTCGCCGCCGATGTCGTCGGTCTCATAGATGTTGCCGTGGACCTCGCCGCTCTGCCACTTGTTGTTGTGGTGCAGCTCGAAGACCGGGTCGGCGTCGAGGGACGTCAGGGCGATGTCGATGTTGTCCATCAGCTTGCCGCGCGTGTTGCTGCCGTCGCCCCAGGAGATGCTGCCGCCGTTGCCGAACGGCAGGACGATGCCGCCCACCGCGGTGGTCGTAATGGTGGTGTCATCGACGTCGATTTCGCCGGTGGCCGGGGTGGTCCAGGGCGTGTTGAGAGTGAGCGTCTTATCGGGGATGGCGAACTCCATCGCCCCGCCGTTGACCGTCACGCCGGTCAGGTCCGGGTCGGTCAGCTCCACCTGGAAGTAGAGCTCCCCGCCGTTGACCGTGGCGGTCTGGGTGCTGGCCGCCTGGAACATCGTGCCCAGGGCCCCGGTGTTGGCCACGGTGACGCGGCCGTCGTCGATGGCCAGGTCGCCGAGGAACGTCGCGTTGGCCTGGTTCAGGTACAGGTTGCGGTTCTGGAGGTTCGAGTTGCCGTCCGAATCGACCGTCAGCGTCGCGCCGTCCGGTGCGACGAGCTGATCGGCCGTGTCCAGGATGAGCGACGCGTTGGTGTTGCCGAAGTCGCCCGACTTGTTGCCATCGTCGAAGAACATGCCGCCGCCGGCGGCGGTCAGGGTGATGGTTTTGCCGACGGGAAGGACGCGGTCCGAGCCGCTGCCGCCGATGTCCACCCCCATCGTGCCGCCGTCGAGCGTGACGCCCGTCGCCGGCAGGTCGACGATGTCGTCGAAGACGACCGTGCCGCTGTCGGCCGTGCCGTCACCGACGGTGATCAGGGCGACCGGGTCGGTCGCCGCCGTGCTCGTCTGGCTGGCCCAGTGGAGGGTGCCGGGCCCGTCGACAATGACGTTCCAACTGTTGCCCGTGCCGGACTCCGGGGCGTTCTCGAACTCGGTGACGGTGTTGTTGATGTGGAAGGTGATGTCCTGGGTCAGGTTGATGAGACCGCCGCCGCCGTTGTTGTCGAGGGTGACGCCGTCGCCCAGGAAGGTGAACTCCGAGACGTTGAAGGTCGTGTCGTTTCGGACCTGGACGCTGTCGCCGGGCAGGACGGACTTGATCGTTCCCCCGTTGATGGTGAGGGTGTTGCCCTCGGCCCCGCCCCGGGCGCCCAGGGCCCCGAACTTCGCCGAGATCGCGATCGTGCCGGCGTTCAGCGTGACCCCGCCGCGGATGCCCGTCCCGGGGTCCTCGTTGTTGTCGCCGAAGTCCGCCTCGAACGTGCCGTCCTTGACGATGCCGAAGCCGCCGTCATCGATGTCGCCGCCCAGGAGCAGCGTCCCCGTCCCGCTGCCGTCGAGCGTCAGGGCGTCGGCCAGGACAATCGGCGCCGTGACGGTCTGCATATTGGCCGATTCCATCAGGATGGTCGGCGCGACGGCCCCGGTCGACTGCTGGAACTGGAGGAAGGCGTCGACCGTGCTGCCCAGGTCCGGCTCGGTCCCCGTGCCGCCGGCGATGGAGAACGTGCCGTCCTCGGTCGCCAGGAACGAGAGCTTGTTCAGCACCAGCGGCATCGGGACCTGGGCGGTCCCGGGGTCGCCGTCGTCGATAAAGCCCGGGATGATGTCCATAATCGTGGCGGTCCACATCCCGTTCTCCAGGGCCACGGCCCCGAACTCGATCTCCAGGTCCTGGTCGGAAACCGGGGCGGTGTCGCCGGCCCAGTTCTCACCCGTGGACCAGTTGGCATCGCCGGTGTCTCCCGGGCTGCCCCCGTCCCATTGCGACTGCGCCTGAACGCCGGGCGACGCCAGCAGGGCCAGTCCACCCATCACCGCGAGAACGACCCATTTCGTGCGTGACATTATCCTACCTCCTCATTCTTGGCGCACAGACACAGCCCCCCCCCGCGCGGCCACACGGACGCCCGAAGCGGAAGACTCAAAACACGCGGAAGACACCAGACAGCGAACCCCTCACCAGCCGACGGTCGGTCGGGAAGACAAAGCATACGCGGCATCCTGGTTCGGTCCCCGCGTCGTCGACGCCCGTCCGGGCCAACCCCAGTCCCACCCGGACGCCATGCGCCCACGGCCGTCGGCAACCCTACGTTACACAACACAGGCGCCGCCCGCCTTCGCCCTCCCGAAAAGGGGGTGACAGCCCACACCAACGCGATTGCCATAAGTTGAGCGGCCACTCGGCCTTAGCTGGCCGCCCCCCCCACCTCGATACCAGAGTCTACACTATAAAACCCCCCATGTCAAACCGCGATACGGTCGTTTTTCCTGGCGTCCGTCCCCTCGGACCGGCCCCCCTCCGGCAGTGCCAAAGGCCCCTTACGGGCGTCGCCGGCGGGCCAGCAGCCCCGCCACGCCCAGGGCCCAGGATGCGGTTTC
>CAZGKW010000088.1:0-5928 GCA_964526295.1 uncultured Anaerolineales bacterium | reverse complement strand
AACCGTACGCGGGTACCCTTAGCAGGATGAATCTCTCTAAGCCCTTGGCGTTAAAGGACTTAGCTCGGCGATCCCCGCCATCTCGGCGTTGAAATCGCGCCTGCGGCCAGCTCGAAATGCCGGGTTTTCGGCCCATTTCGCGGACCCCCCTGAAAATTATAGTGTATGCGGCCGCCCCCCCCGCCCCTCAGCCCAGCGCTCTCCCAGCGTCGCCAAGGCTATGCCGAGCAAGCCCGTCGATGGAGCGGGTATGAAGGGGTGCCTCTCGCCCCGAGGGGAGAGGGAGCAAAAGGTCGGTGGATGCGGCAACTTCGCCGTTTCCGAACGCGCCCGAAGTGCCTATAATGGCCTGTCATGTTCGATCGGCGCGCGAAGGGTGTGTGTTTCATCATGGCGGCAGCGGGGGTGCTCCTCGTGGGGGCGGCGGCGCGGGCGTGCAACGTGCCCGTCTTCCGCTACGCCCTGGAGCGTTGGCCGGCGGCGCCCTACGAGGTGTGGGTGTTCCATCGCGGCCCGCTGCCGGAGGCCGAGACCGCGCTCGTGGCCTGGCTCCGGGAGGCGGGCCAGTCCGAATACGGGCCGCCCGCGTTCCTCGTCGAGACGGTGGACCTGGCGGGCGAGGTCGGCGACGAGGCGGCCGAGGTCTGGGCGGCCGCAGGGGGCGAGGCGGGGCCGCCCTGGATGGTCGTGTGGTACCCCCGGTCCTTCGGCATCGAGGGGGCGGCGTGGTCGGCGCCGCTCGAGACGGCGTCGGCCCATGCGTTGGTCCGGTCGCCGGCACGCGAAGAGCTGGCCCGGCGGGTCCTCGGAGGCGAGTCCGGCGTGTTCGTCCTTCTGGAGTGCGGCGACGCGGCGAAGGACGATGCGGCCGCGCGGCTCGTCGAGGAGGAGCTCGCGAAGCTGGAGAAGTTGCTCCGGCTGCCGGAGCTGGTCGACGGCCTGTGGAACGATCCGATCTACGATGCCCAAGGGGCGCCCGAGCTGCGGCTCGACTTTTCGGTGCTGCGGGTCTCGCGGACCGACCCGGCGGAGCGGGCCCTCGTCTCGATGCTCCTGGGGATGGAGGAGGACCTGCGGACGCTCGAGGGTCCGATGGTGTTCCCGGTGTACGGGCGGGGGCGTGTGCTGTGGGCCCTCGTCGGCGAGGGCATCAACGCGGAGAACCTGCTGGAGGCGGGCGCGTTCTTCGTCGGGCCGTGCTCCTGCACCGTGAAGGAACAGAACCCGGGCACCGACCTGCTGGCGGTGGTCGAGTGGGACGCGGCCCTGACGGGCGAGGCCTCCGCAATACCCGAGGTGGAGCCGCCGCCCCTGACGGGCCTGGCGAAGTTCGCGCAGGCGGCCGGCACGGAGCCCGATCCCGCCGAGGCGGCGGGTGCGGGAACACAGGCCGCGGAGGCGCCTCCGGGCGGGGCGTTCGTAGGGGGCGTGGCGGCGCGCCTCGGGCCGGCGTTCACGGCGGCGGTTGCGGGCGTGGCGGCGCTGGCCATCGTGGCGGTCGTGTCGGTGGTGGTCTGGAAGCGAGGCAAACGCGCAGAGGCGTAACATGAGCATATGGCGGCTCGTTGCGAGGGAGATCGGCTACCGGCGTCTGAACTTCGCGCTGGCGGCCGTGGCGGTGCTGGGGGCCGTCGGGTCGGTCGTGGCCGTCCTGACCCTGCTCAGGGGCCACGACCTGCGGGCGGCACGCATCGAAGAGGCGCGGTCCGAGAAGGTCGGCGAGGTGGGTTTCCAACTGACAGACGACGCCCGCCGCCTCATGCTTGAACTCGGGTACAACGTGTTGATCCTCGACGCGAAGGAAGACCGGGCGGAGTTCCTGAGCACGCAACAGCCGGCCCACATGATGGACGAGAGCGTGGTCGAGAAACTGGCCCGGTCACAGAAACTGATCGTTCGGCACCTGCTGCCTGTGGTGCAGAAGCGAATGCGCTGGCCCGAGAAAGACCTGCCGATCGTGCTCATCGGGACGCGAGGCGAGGTGCCGCTGTCGCACTTCAACCCGAAGAAGCCGATGATCGAGACCGTGCCGCAGGGCGGCATGATTGTCGGCGCGGTGGTGGCCGAGCGGGCCGGCCTGAAGGTCGGCCTCAACGCCACGCTTCTCGGGCGCGAGTTCACCGTCAGCCGGATTCACGAGTTGCGGGGCAGCGACGACGACATCACGGTCTGGGTCCCCTTGGCGGAGGCGCAGCAGTTGCTCGAGTGTCCGGGCAAGGTCCATGCCATCATGGCCTTGGGCTGCCTGTGCGTGCACCACCTGCCCGACGGGCGGTTCGGCGTGCGCGAACTCTACTCGGCGGAAGAACTCGACGGCCTGATTCGGGAAATCCTTCCGAACGTGCAGGTGCTGATTATGGAACGTGAAGCCGCCATCCGGCGCGCCACGCGCGCCGCCGCCGGCAATCGTGCCCGGCAGTTTCTGGCCGTCGACCAGGCTGGCCGTGAGAGCCTGGCGTCCGAACGCCGCGCCCTGGCCGCCTGGGTCATGCCGCTCGTGGTTATCGGCTGCATCGTCTGGGTCGGCCTGATGGCCCTGGGGAACGTGCGGGAACGGCGGGGCGAGATCGGCATCCTGCGTGCCCTCGGCCTTCGGGGCGGGCAGGTGCTGGCGATCTTCCTTCTGCGGGCGCTGGTGGTGGGCCTGGGGGGAGCGGCGGTCGGGTACGCGGCGGGGTTCGCCGTCGGCGGGGCGTGGGGCGCATCGGGCGGCGAGGCGGCCCCGCCGGTCGGGCCGGCGGCGCTCTTCAGCCCCGGCCTCCTGGCGGCGACGCTCGTGCTGGCGCCGCTTCTGGCGGTCGTGGCCAGCCTGGCGCCGGCCCTTCTGGCGGCCCAGGAGGACCCCGCCGTGATCCTTCGCGAGGAGTGACCCGCGCGATGCTCCGAATCGACGGGCTACGTAAGGTCTACGCCGGGGCGTCGAGGCCCGTCACGGCCCTCGACGGCGTGTCGCTGGTGGTCGAGGCGGGCGAGTTCGCCGCCGTCCAGGGGCCGAGCGGGTGCGGCAAGACGACGCTCCTCTTGGTGGCGGCGGGCCTGCTTCGGCCGGACGGCGGGCAGGTGGCCCTGGACGGGGAGGACCCGTACGCCCTGCCGCCGGAGGCCCGGGCGGCGTTCCGGGCACGGAGCGTCGGCTTCGTCTTCCAGCAGTTCCATCTTGTGCCCTATCTGACGGTTCTCGATAACGTGCTGGCGCCGTCGCTGGCCCGGCCGGCCGAGGACGCTTGCGAGCGGGCCCGCGAGCTCGTCGAGCACGTCGGTCTCGCGGACCGGGCCGACCACGTGCCGGCGGCACTCTCGACGGGCGAGCGGCAGCGGGTGGCCCTGGCGCGGGCGCTTCTGAATCGGCCGAAGGTGCTCCTGGCCGACGAGCCCACGGGGAACCTCGACCCGGCGAGCGCCGAGACGGTGCTCGGGCACCTGGCGGGGTTCGCCGGGGGCGGAGGAGCGGTGCTCCTGGTGACCCACGACGAGCGTGCCGCCGACCGGGCGGGCCGCATCGTCCGGATGGAGGCCGGCAAGTTCCTCGACGGCTCCTGACGCCGGCGGCCGCGTCGCTCACGTCACGCGGAGCAGGCGGGCGACCTCGGGCGTGGCGGGCCGGCGGATGAGGTCCTCCAGGGGGCCCGTCTGGACGAGTCGGCCGCCGACCATTACGCCCGCCCGGTCGGCGACGGCCCGGGCCTCCTCCAGGTTGTGGCAAACGTGGACGGTCGTGACGCCGAGGTCCCGCTGGAGCGTGCGAAGCCGGGCGAGGACCTCCATCCGGGTCGGCCCGTCGAGGGCGCTGACGGGCTCGTCCAGGCAGAGCACCTTCGGCTCGAAGGCCAGGGCCCGGGCCAGGGCCACCTTCTGCCGCTCCCCGCCGCTGAGGGTCGTCGGCCGGTGCCCGAGGAGCGGCACGAGGCCCAGCTTCTCGGCGAGCGGCTCGACCTTCGCGGCGGCCCGCCGCCGGCCCCACCCCTGGGCCCGCAGGGCGAACGTCACGTTCCGTTCCACCGTCAGGTGCGGAAACAGGCCGTAGTCCTGCGGCACGTAGCCGATCCGCCGTCGGCGGGGCTCGGCGTGGGTCACGTCGCGGTCGCCTATCCAGATGCGTCCCGCCTCGGCCCGAAGCAGGCCGCACAGGCAGCTTACCAGGAGGGTCTTGCCCGACCCGTTCGGCCCGAGGAGGACGAAGTACTCGCCGTCGGCGACGTCGAGGGAGACCTCGGCGACGCGGAAGTCGCCCGCCCGGAACGAGAGGTCGCGGATTCGGATCATGGTCCCCACCACCGGTGCCGCAAGCCGAGCAGATGGATCGTCGTCAGGGCCACCATGGCCAGGGCGAGCATGAGCATGGCGATGGCCAGGGCGGGCTCGATGCGGCCGACAGACAGTTCGAGGTAAATAGACGTGGGCATGACCTCGGTCCGCATGGGGACCGCCCCGGCGAAGACCATCAGGGGGCCGAAGATGCCGACCGCCCGGGCCCACGCCATGACCGCCCCGGCCGCCAGGCCGTTCCGGGCCATCGGCAGGACCACCATCCGGAACGCCCGCGAGCGGGTGCACCCCAGCGTCAGGGCGAGCTCCTCCAGCCGCACGTCGACGGCGTCGAAGGCCGACTTCGCCGCCCGGATGCCGTAGGACGCCGACACCAGGAACTGGCACAGGACGATGCCCTTCGGCGTGTAAACGAACTCGAAGGGCTTTTCACCCAGCCAGCGGAGCCACGTGTAGCGGTCGATCCACTCGGCGACGAAGCCGGGCCACTCCAGGCCCTGGATCCACCGGCCCGAGGGCGTCCCGAAAAGGACGAGCAGCGACACCCCCACCACGATCGGCGGCAGGACGATCGGCAGGTCGACCACCACGTCGACGAGCACCGCACCGGGGAAGCGGTACCGGCTGAGGGCGTAGCCCACCGGCACGGCGAACAGGGCGACCAGCACCAGCGTGACGGCCGTCGTCACGATCGAGAGGCGGATGGCGTAGCGGAGCTCGGGCGACTCGATCACTTCGCCGAAAACGTTCCGCTCGGACCCGACGATGTAGAGGACGTCCGCCCCGACGAGGGCGAGCACCGCCGCCACGAAGACGGCGAGGAAGCCGACCGTGACGACCGAGAGCCCGTGGACGCGTGGTCCGGCGACGGCGGGCATCGTGTGAAGCCCCTTACGTCAATTCCCTCTCCCGTCAAGGGAGACGGGGTCATGGTGCGAATCATTCGGCGCGGCGGCCAGGACAGCCCATCATTCTGCCGCGCGGCGGCCAAGCAAGCAAGAGCGCGGCGGCCAGTGAACGGGCAAGAGCGCGGCGGCCAGTGAACGGGCAAGAGCGCGGCGGCCAGTGAACGGGCAAGAGCGCGGCGGCCAAGGCTTTCCATCATTTTGCTTCGCGGCGGCCAAGCAAGCAAGAGCGCGGCGGCCAGTCTTGGCCGCCGCGTGCCCCGGGTTTCGAGGTCGCTCCCTTCGCGGCGGGCAGGACAGCCCGCCGCGCTTTTGGTTAGACTGCCCGCCGCGCTTTCCTTTGGACAGCCCATCATTTTGCCGCGCGGCGGCCAGTCTTGGCCGCCGCGTGACCCGAGGCCGCCGCGTGACCCGGGTCTCGAGGTCGCTCGCTTCGCGGCGGGCAGGACAGCCCGCCGCGCTTTCGGTTGGACAGCCCGCCGCGCTTTCGGTTGGACAGCCCGCCGCGCTTTCCTTTGGACAGCCCATCATTCTGCCGCGCGGCGGCCAGGGAACGGGCAAGAGCGCGGCGGCCAGGGCTTTCCATCATTCTGCCGCGCGGCGGCCAGGGAACGGGCAAGAGCGCGGCGGCCAGTCTTGGCCGCCGCGCTTTCCTTTGGAGTGCCCGCCGCGCTTTTGGCAGGACAGCCCGCCGCGCTTTCCTTTGGAGTGCCCATCATTTTGCCGCGCGGCGGCCAGTCTTGGCCGCCGCGTGACC
>CAZGKW010000087.1:0-5946 GCA_964526295.1 uncultured Anaerolineales bacterium | reverse complement strand
CCCGTGTCCTCACCCGCACCACCCCAACTTCACATAAACGCGCACTCAGCATATTGGCCCGGCAGCCACGGCACGTCCGACCCGTCGTCGCCCTTGAAGTACACGACCGCCGCGTTCGTCGGCGGGCAGGAGATGGTCACCGAGAGAACCGTCCGCTTCGCGGCCAGCGGCTCGTAGGCCGCGGTGACAGCGATCTGGCGCATGAGAACGTTGTTCATCGCATCGTCCTGAAAGTGAGCGTCAAGACGCTCGTGAACTGCCGGAGTTCGTCCATGTGTTCCGGCGCGTAGACCGGCGCGTGCTCGGTCCGGACCCACGCGGCATCGGGGTAACTCGCCAGGCGCGTGGAGCGGAAGAAGTCGCCGATCTCCTCCACGAGGTCCATCAGCGGGTCGATCTCGGCCGCGTCGGCGGTTTGGAGTTTCTGCTGGACGGCGACGTCGACCTCGTACTCGTGGGCGCTGGCGCCCCGGCTGCCGGCCGCGACGGTCACGCCCTTCGGGACGACCGTCACGTGCAGCGTCTGCATGTCCTCCAGGTCAAAGAGCGGCCGGTAGTGCCGCTCGGCCGAGACGGGCTGGCTGAACGAGCCGCCGCTGAGTGCGGTCACGACCGCGTCCGCGATGTCCACGAGGACCGCCATACCATCACCCTCCGAGGAAGTGCCGCCAGACGCCCGTCGCGATGAGCGTCACGCAGGCGCCGACGACGAGCCACGTCACGCGGCTGCGGATCGCCTGGACCATCTCCAGCCGGTCGATCCGCCGCTGGATGCCGGGCTTGCCGTTGCCGCGGATCGCCTCGTCCATCCGGTCGAGCTTCGTGTGGAGTTCGGTGAACTCATTCCTGCACACCCGCTCGTACTGTTCCGTTTCGCCGGCCATCACGCCGCCTCCGTTGCCACCTGCCGCGCGTGGATGCGCAGCGTCTTTCCGAACGGGTCCGCCGGGCGGTAGTGGCCCACGCCGCCCAGGTCCAGGACCTCGAAGAGGAGCACCTTCTCGCCGGCCGGCACCCGGATGCGGTCGCCGATCTCGGGCTTGGCCTGCTCGCCGGCGAGGACCAGCGCCTCGGCCGAGACGAGGAAGTCGGTCGCCTTCGCCTCGATGACCGCCCCCGCCTCGTCGGCGACCTCGTAGGTCGTCGCCCCAAGCGTGGCGGCGACCTGGACCGAATCGTCGCCGCGCTCGTAGGTGACCTGGCGCGCGAGGTGCGCCGCGCGCATCCCGTCCAGCCAAGAGACGCCTTGTTCGAGGAGGTCCGTCACGGGGTTCCCTTACTGCGAGAGGCGCACGCGGACGGTCGCGTCGGCGTCGGCCGCCGCCTTGACGACCTTGCCGAGGTACTTGTTGGCCCCGGACTCGTCGTCTTCCTTGGCCTGGGCGTCGGCGACGTCCCAGTACACCTTCTTGCCGGCTGCGATGCCGGACCCGACGCCGGTTGCCTTCGGGAAGTCGAAGACGCCGCCGACGGCGAGCGCCCCGAGGGCGTTGGCCGCGATGGGCGTCTTGGCGACGCCCACGAGGTCCTCCTGGACGACGACCGCGCCGGCGGCCACGTCGGAGCCGGGCGTGTAGTCCACCGCATTGCCGTCATGAACGAAGGTCGCCATCGTCATTTCCTTTCGCTCTCAGGTTTGCTACAATCCTTATGGTCGCACAGGCGCGGCCGGAAGGAGGTGGCCTTTGAAGGCCATATTGCACCTTCCGGGAAAACCCCATGCGGGGATAACCACAGCCCTTCCCTCGATCACTTGGGATCGCTGACGGACAGGCGTCAGAAACGGGCAGAAAGATGTGGCGCGCGCCGACAACGACGACGACAGCGCTGTGGGGCCGTGAGTCCCACAGTCACGCCTCCCCGGGCCTGTCACCGGGGGGCTGCTTTTCTTGTTCGTTGTCCGCATGACCAGAGGATCACGCCTCGCCCTTGCTCTTGATGCCGCCCTTGGGGTCCTGCAGGGCCACGCCGAAATCGTGGTAGCCCCGCATCTGGACGCCCAGGACGTTGAAGTCCGCCTCGGCCGTCTCGATGGTCGGCGACTCCTGGCCGTTCAGGAACGCGACCTCGATGACCGGCAGGTCGTTCGGGTCGGCCAGCAGATACCACGCCTTGGCGCTCGCGCCCGTGTACTGCGTGTTGGCGAGATACCGGCTGACCTCGGCCCGGAACTTCCCCTGGTGCGGGTTCTGCGTCGGGTACTTCGTGTCGGCCGTCGTGTCGCGGATCTCCAGGCTCTTGTAGAGTTGCGTGGCCATCGCCGAGAGGGCCGTCGGCACGAGGATGACCTGCGGCATGATGCCGATGGGCTTGCCGTCCGAGTCGGTCTGCTCCAGGAACGCGACCTCGGCCTTCGTCAGGCCGTCGATGCTGAGGACCGTGTCGGTACCCGTGAGATAGTTGTTGTTGGCTGTCTTGAAGAAGTCCGAGTTGGCGAGGAAGATGGTCCAGAACACATCGTTGATCTTGAGGCCGCTGCCGCGCCCCAGTTTCCGGGGGACGGTCGTGATGGCCCCCAGGTCGTCGTTGATGATGTCCCGCCGGTCGATGGCCAGGAGCAGGCCGAACGTGTCGGCCTTGTTGGTGTAGGACTCCTCGCCGAGGGTCCCGTGCTTCAGTTCCCCGCCCGGTGCGACCGGCTCGTACTGGTCCTTGCCGATGAGGCGGTAGGAGGTGACGGTCTTGAAGTCCGACACGTTCCGCACCGCGCAGATCGAGCGCCACACCCGCTCGACGCTGAAGAAGCCGTCCAGGAGGAACTTGTTGGCGACATTCGAGAGGATGCCGCCGATGTCGACCGTCGAGAAGGCGGCCAACAGGTTCTGGGCGAAGGCAAAGCGCAGGACCTCGCGGCTCGCCCGGAAGTTGCGGCCCGTGTAGCCGTTCGCCCACGCCGCCTCCAGAAGCAGTTCCTGGAGGCCGATGCCGCCGCGGAACCGCTTGGCGGCCGCCTCCAGGGTCTTCTCGTCGTGGACCTTCTCCAGGCCGTGGAGGCCCGCCGTCAGCATGCAGGCCGCCTCGAGGACCGTCCCGGTCATGGCGTTGTCCGGCACGTGCGCCGCCGGGGCCTTCGGCCGGTCGGCCCGAAGGACCTCGAGTTCCGTCCGCGTCACGTCCCACCCCTCGCGGATGGCCCGGGCGGCGATCTCGGCGCGTGAGTCGCCGCAGACCTTCCGGACGGCCGCGATCCGCTTCTGCTCGGCGGCGGCCTGGGCCCGGATGTCCGCGACGGGGTCCCCCGCGATGGGGGCCTCCGGCGCCTGGGCCCGGGCCTCGCCCGCGTCGGGCGCCTTGGCTTCGACCTTGGGCTTCGGCGTCTCGGCCTTGGGGGTGTCGGCCTTCGGAGTTTCCGCGCCCGTGGTCACGTCCGTCTTCGGGGTCTCGTCGGTCTTGGTCTTCTCCATCGCATCGCTCTCCTGACTGGCGGACGCGGCCACCCGTGCGCTGGCACCGGCGTCGGCTCCGAGGTCCACGAAACTGATCTCCCCGAGCGTCGCCCGGCGGACGACGTTCAGCGGGCCGGTAAGGTCCCGGCCGTTCACCGTGACGGCCTGGTTCTCCTTGACGAACTCGAACTGCTCCACGGCCGCCCCGATCGAGGCCTGCCAGGGGAAGCCGTTGCGCGCCGAGGCGACGATCTCCCGCGCGGCATCCGTGTCGCGCGACACGATGCCGGTCGCGACGAGCTGCCCTTCCGTGATGCGGATCGAGTCGGTGTGGCCCACGCCGGCCGCCATGTCGTGGCCGAAGCGGATGGGCCGGTTCTGCGACGGGATCGCCATGCCCGCCAGGTCCACAACGAGCGGATATCGCCAGCCGCCGACGCGCATGGGGCCGCCCGTGTAGGCGACCATGGTGAACCGCGGCAGGCGCGACTGGCCGTCGCCACCGTCAGCGGCCGCCTCGATCTCGAGGGCACCCGGTTCGGAGAGGAACGCGAGGGCGCCGTCGGGCTGCGAGTCGGACACGGGCGTCTCAGGCTGCGGCACGGCTCGTCTCCTTCCGGTCGGCGTCGCCGCCGTCCTGCTCGTCGGCCTTCGGCTTCGGCTGCGCCTCGGTCGCGGTCAGCTCCAGCTCGCGCATCAATCGCTTCTCCTTCGCCCGCTGCCGGAGCTGCTCCTCCCAGTCGAGACCGAGCTTGGCGTACTCGATGGCCAGGGTGGTCATCGAGTTGGCCAGACGCCGTTCCTGGGCCATCGCCTCCTTCGCCGGGTCGACGTGCTCGTGCCCGTCCCAGAACCATTGGTGGGGCCACGCGCTGATGCCCTTCAGGCCGAAGACGCGGGCCGCCTCGCGCATCCAGGCGTCGAGCACGCGGTCCAGAACGACCGCCCCGAGATGAACTTGCTCGACCCGGATGGACTTGAAGTAGGTCTGGTGGTCCAGGCGGCCGGACGCATAGTTGTAGCCCGAGGAATTGCACGCCGCCACGTTGAACGGCATGTTCAGGCACCGGGCGATCTCATTCAGGATCTGGTTCTTGAACTCGGCGTAAGTCGTGGCCGGCTGTTCGGCGTGGACCTGGCCCATCTTCCAGCCGCCCGGCATCGTCAGGAGCATCCGCTGCTCCAGCTCGATGGCGTCCATCGGCTCGATGGGGTCGGCCTCGCCGTTGGGCGGCGCGTCGGTGTAGAGGACGCCCGCGAACTCGGCCGCCGTCTCGGCGGCCCCGATCACCGCGAGCGTGAACCGCCGGAGCTGCGCAAAGAGCGGCAGGGCCGGGAGGATGTCCGGCAGGCCCCGCGACTGGCCCGGCCGATCCGAGCGGAACCAGTGGACCACGCCAGAGGCCGGCACGCGGTCGTAGTCGAGACCGACGCGGGCCCGCGCCCCGCCGGGATGCTCCTTGAGGACGTGGTACTCCTTCGGGTTCCCGAAGGCGTCGAAGATGATACCGTCGACCGCCCGCCGCCCCTCGGGCAGGAGGTCCGGCGTCGCCACCTGGTCGGCCTCCAAGAGACGCAGGTCGAGCTTCACGGCCGAGCCCAGGGCGTCGTTCGAGACGAGCATGGCGAACGCCTCGCCGTCCTGGGCGAGAGCCATCCGCATGGTCCGGAGCTTCTCCGCGAGGCCCACCGCCCGGGCCCAGTCGGCGAACTCCCGCTCGATCTCGTGGTTCGCCTCGGCGTCGTCAGAGAGCATCTGGAGGCGCGGCCCGGTGCCGACGACGTCGTTCGCGAGCGTCAGCACGATCCCTCGGGCGTAGGAGTTGTTGGCGACCTCGTAGCGGGCGCGGTTGCGGAGGATGCGGCGGACCTCGGCGCTGGCGGCCGCGTCGGCCGAGAGGCCGTCGGCGCTGGCCCAGTGGCGGCGGTTCTCGTCGGTCGTCCGGGCCGAGTCGAATTTGGCCCGCAGGACGCGGAACGCCAGGCCCCGCGCATCGCTTGTGCGGCGGCGCTTGGCGGATGCCCGGATTCGCTTGAGCCAGTCGAACACGCTATGCTCCCGGCGGGACGACCTTCGTCAGACGGAACCCCCGGCCCTGCCGCGAGGCCTCCTTGGAGGCGAGGTACCGGTCGGCCTCGATCTGGTCCTCGAGGTCGTGCTGCTCGACGCTCACGCCGTCGGCGTTCGCACGCTTAGGGCCAGCGGCGCTCTCGCGGATGGTGTCGCTCAGGTCGTCGGCCATGCCTGTCCACCGAAGGTATGCAGGCGTGCCGGATCGGGCCCGGCACATCACCCACTGTAAAACCTACGCGCGCGGCGGCGGCGCGTACGGGATTTCTGCCGGGGAATGGAAAATGGGTCCACCGGTAGACATGGAAGGCAGCGGGCGGTACGGCCGGTGCGCTCAGCGCTGGACGAGGGTGTTCACGAGCTGCCCAGAGCCCTGCCCGGAGGGGCAGGCGAGCCACGCCTCCTGCACCGCCTCCTCGCGGTCGGCGTTGGGAACTAGTGTAGTGTATCAAGCAGATTGCACATTATTCAGTACGGCCCGTGCCCGTT
>CAZGKW010000086.1:0-6554 GCA_964526295.1 uncultured Anaerolineales bacterium | reverse complement strand
CGCGTTCCGTCACTTGCGCCTGGAAGTCCCTTTCGCGGCGGGCAGGACTGCCCGCGGCGCTTTCTTTTAGTTCGCCCGCCGCGCTTTCTTTTGGTCCGCCCGCCGCGCTTTCTTACATTTTGCCGCGCGGTGGCCAGTCTTGGCCACCGCGTTTTGCCTTGGTTCGCCCGCGGCGCTTTCCTACATTTTGCCGCGCGGTGGCCAGTCTTGGCCACCGCGTTTTGCCTTGGTCCGCCCGCCCCGCTTTCCTACATTTTGCCGCGCGGTGGTCAGTCTTGGCCACCGCGTTTTGCTTTGGTTCGCCCGCGGCGCTTTCCTACATTTTGCCGCGCGGTGGCCAGTCGTGGCCACCGCGCTATGTGGCCGCCGCGTGACTTGCGCGTTCCGTCACTTGCGCCTGGAAGTCCCTTTCGCGGCGGGCAGGACTGCCCGCCGCGCTTTCTTTTAGTTCGCCCGCCGCGCTTTCTTTTGGTCTGCCCGCCCCGCTTTCCTACATTTTGCCGCGCGGTGGCCAGTCGTGGCCACCGCGTTATGCCTTGGTTCGCCCGCGGCGCTTTCCTTCACATGCTGCCTCGCGGCGGGCAGGACTGCCCGCCGCGCTTTGCTTAAGTTCGGCCGCCGCGCTTTCCTACATTTTGCCGCGCGGTGGCCAGTCTTGGCCGCCGCGTTTTGTGGCCGCCGCGTGACTTGCGCGTTCCATTGGCCCCGCTACCCCACGACGTTGTAGTGCCGCAGGTGGAACGTGACGCCGAGGTCCTCTTCGGCCAGGCGTCGGACGGCCTCGGCGTCGAGGCCCGGCACGGGGACGGCCGTCGCCCGGACCTCCGGGATGACCTTCTTCGCCCGCCGCAGAAAGTCGCAGACCGCCTCGAACGCCTCCGGGATAGTCGGCCGGCACAGCCGCTCGTACGTGTCGGCGTCGGCGGCGTCCAGGCTCACGCTGACGACGTCGACGAACTCGGCCAGCTCCGGCGTGATGTCCCGCCCGGCGAGGGCGGACCCCTGGCCGTTCGTGTTGAGTCGCACGGGCAGGTCCCACCGCCGCTTCGCCTCGCGGCCGGCCTCGCCAATCGGCTCCAGCCGAAGCGTCGGCTCGCCGAAGCCGCAGAAGACGATCTCCTCGTAGTCCTCCGGCCCGGCGGCGGCGAGCGCCTCGACCATCTCCTCGGCGGTCGGCTCGCGGTCCAGCCGCAGGTCGTGCCCCTTCACGGTGAAGTCCCCCGCCGTCCGCGGGCAGAACCGGCACCGGTTCGAGCACGCGTTCGTGACGTTGACGTAGAGGCCCCGGCGGATCGGATAGACGAAACACGGGCCGCCCCCCTCCTCGAGCGGCAGGCCGAACAGGTGACACGCGTTGCGGGTCGTCACGCGCCGCACGTCGTCCTCGGAGAGGCCGTAGAGGTCCGCCAGGAACCGGATGACGTGGACGACCCAGGCGGGCTCGTTCGTCTTGCCACGCTTCGGCACGGGGGCGCAGTAGGGCGAGTCGGTCTCGACGAGGAGCCGCTCGAGCGGCACCAGGCGGGCCGCCTCGCGGACCTGGCGGGCCTTGGGGAACGTCACGATGCCGCTGAAGCTGACGTAGAAGCCGCGCTCGAGGGCCTCGCGGGCCAGGTCCGGCGTCCCGGTGAAGCAGTGGAACACGCCGCGGGGCATCCGCCCGCCCGCCGCCTCGTCGAGGACGACGAGCGTGTCGAACTCGGCGTCGCGGGTGTGGACCACGAGGGGCAGGTCCATCCGGACGGCCAGCTCGACGCCCCGTGCGAAGACGGCCTTCTGGACCGGCCGGGGCGAATGCTCGTAGTGGTAGTCCAGGCCGAACTCGCCCAGGGCGACCGCCATCTCGCGGCCCGCCAACTCCTCCAGGACGGGCCAGTCGACCGCCTTGATGGTGCGGGCCTCGTGGGGATGAAAGCCCACGGCCGCCCGGAGCATGGGCTCGCGCTCGGCCAGTTCGACGACGCGGGCGTTCTCGGCCGGGCTGGTGCCGACGGTGATGATCCGCGAAACCCCGGCGGCCCGGGCCCGGGCGAGGACCTCGACGAGGTCGGCCTCGAGCCGGTCGAAGTGGACGTGAGCGTGGCTGTCGATGGCCGGTTCTGACATGGCGTCGGTCGCTCGAGATCGTCCGGTCTGCCGCCGGGCCCGCCCGAGGCGGGCCAACCTGGGCGGCGCGTGACGGCCGAAGCGCGGCCGGCAGGCCTCCGGACTTGAACCCGCCGTCCGGCTCAGCGGCCCGTCGAATCGAACGCCGCCGGCAAGTGGTTGATCTGCGGGTGCTTACGGTCGTCGCCCTCGAAAAGGACGCCGACGACGTCGAATCGGACCCGCCGGTCGGCCGAGACGCCGTGCCGTTTCATGTAGAGCCGGGCGGCCCGGATGATTCGCCGCCGCTTCGCCGGTGTGACCGTCGCGGCCGGTGTGACGGCGGGCTCCTCGCCCGGCGCGACCGAGCGCGACCGGACCTCGACGAAGACGAGCGTCCGGGTCGACTTTTCCAGGGCCACCAGGTCGACCTCGCCCTGGGGGAACGTGACGTTCCGGGCGAGGATGCGGCAGCCGCGCTTCTTGAGGGACCGCTCGGCGGCCCGTTCGGCGAGGCGGCCGGTCTCGCCGCGCGGCGTCCTGTTCGTCTTGCTCGTCCACGGCCACCGCATGGCCCGTCCCTCCCGCGCCGTCGGCGATTCTAGCGGGCGCGCGGCGGTGCGTGCAACCGAGCGCCGAGGAGGGGCTGTTGTGCATTCACCCTCTCCCGTGGAGACGCGGACCATCAGCCAGGCGCCGGCCGCAACCGCCAGGAGGCCGATGAGCTTGGCCTGCGGCCGGACGGCGGGGACGGTCAACCGGTCGGCCATGGCGAAATCTGTCGGAAGGGGTTCGAAGATACCCACTGACCCAACTATGGGAATCCGCCCCTGCCGGGACAAGCAGAAAACGCACATGCGGCGGGCCGAAAATGGGGTTGCATCGGGTCGGCCGCCGGGTATACTTACGGGCCGAAGGACGCTCGGCGGGTCCCGACCGGCGCGGAACGGCGACACCGGAACGCGGAATCCCCCAAGCGGGGCGGCGCCTGCCGGAGGGGGTGAAGTCATTCCGGGTCCCGAGTCTTGCGTTCCGCAATCGCGAGGATGGTCCCGGGCTCCTCGGCTGATAAGTTTGAGCGAGCGGGCGTAGCTCAGGGGTAGAGCGCAACGTTGCCAACGTTGATGTCGTGGGTTCAAATCCCATCGCCCGCTCCATTCTCCGTCGCCCAGGCGGCTCGGCCGAGACCGGGCGGAGGGTCTTGGCCGGGACGCTTTTTCTTTTTGCCATGCCCGGGGCGGCGGGCCCGTCTGCGGCCCGCGCGAGGAGAGGATAACCATGCCCGAAGAGACCGACAGCCCGGACACCCGGGAGGGGCCGGTCGAGCCCCCCCGCGACGAGTCCGCCGCGGACGCACCCGCTCCCGAGGGGCCGGCGGCCGCGCCCGCCGACGCTGCCGAGGGCGAGCCTGCTTCGCCTCGCGCCGACGCCTCGGCGCCGCCCGGTGAATCGGGCGTCGAAGCCCCGTCCGGCGAGACCGCCGTCGCCGAAGGCGAGGGCGAGGCCGAAGAGAAGGAGAAGATCGGCGTCCGCGTCGACATCGAGGACGCCGGCGTCTGTAAGAAGAAGCTCACGGTCACCGTGCCGCGGGAGGCCATCGAGCGGAAGCTCGACGAGCGGTTCACGGAGCTCGAGGAGGAGGCCCAGGTGCCGGGCTTTCGGCCCGGGCACGCGCCGCGGCGGCTGGTCGAGAAGCGGTTCCGCCGGGCCGTCAGCGACGAGGTCCGCATCCAGCTCCTGTCGGAGGGGCTCCAGGAGGCCCTCCAGGGCGAGGAGCTCCAGGTCATCGGCGAGCCCGATCTCGACCCCGAAGACGTCGAGTTGCCCGACGAGGGCGACATGAGCTTCTCGGTCGAGCTGGAGGTCCGCCCCGAGTTCGAGCTGCCCGATTACGAGGGCATCCCGGTGAAGGTGGCCCGGCCCGAGGTGACCGACGCCGCCGTTGACGAGGCCCTGGAGCAGTTGCGCCGGGCGAGCGCCGAGCTCTCGACGCTTGACGAGACGGCCGAGGTCCGGGCGGGCGACTACGTCCGGGCGGACCTCGCCGTCAAGGTCGGCGACGAGACGATCGTCGAGCGGAGCGACGCGGGCTTCCGCGTCGAGCCGATCGCCGTCGAGGGCATCCCCCTGGAGACGCTTCCCCAGGTCCTGGAGGGTGCCCGGCCCGGCAAGGAAGTGACCGGAGAGGTCGCCCTGGGCGACGACCTGGCCCGGGAGGACCTCCGGGGCAAGACCGCCGAGGTGGCGGCGACGGTCCACGAGGTCCGCCGCCTGGTGCCCCCCTCGGACGAAGGGCTCCTGGAGCGGGGCGGTTACGAGTCGATGGAGGACCTTCGGGCGGGCCTCAGGCGTCAGCAGGAGGCCCGGTCCGAGCAACTTCTCAGCCGCCGCCAGGAGGCCGCCGTCCAGGAATGGCTGCTGGAGGCCGTCGACGTCGAGCTGCCCGAGGACTTGGCGAAGCGTCATGCCGACCGGGTCGCCCGGCGGGAGATGGTGGACCTGCTGTACCGCGGGGTGCCGGCCGACGAGGTCCGCAAGCACGAAGAGGAGATCCGCACCACCTCCGGGGAGCGGTCGGGCCGCGAGCTCAAGCTCTACTTCATCCTCGACGCCATCGCCGAGACCGAGGGCATCGAGGCCAGCGAGGCCGAGGTCGACGCCCGGGTCCGCTACATCGCCCGCCAGTACGGCCGCCGGGAGGACCGCGTCCGGGAGGAGATGGCCGAGCGGGGCACCCTGGAGAGCCTCCGCAGCCAGGTCCGCGAGGACAAGGTCGTGCGGCTCCTGCTGGAGAAGGCGAATATCGAGGAGGTCCCTGAGGCCGAGGCTGAAGCCGAGGAAGCCGAGGCGGCAACCCAGGAAGGCGAGGCGACCGCGGGCGAAGGCGAGCCAAAGGACGCCGAACCGGCCGGCGAAGCCGACCCGGACGCCGAGAAGGACGTCGATACGACCTGAGAGTGGGGAGGCCGTGTCCCCCGCTACCCGTAAGGACCGATCACGCATGGACGACCCGACCCGCACTCCCCTTTCCGAGGGCCCCTTGGGCCGGCCCATCGCCGCCCGGATGCCCCCGTACCAGCAGCAGCGGTGGCTGACCCTGTCGGACCTCCTGCTTGAGAACCGCATCATCTTCCTGGAGGGGGTCATCGACGACCGGGTGGCCAACGCGGCGGTCATGAAGCTCCTCTACCTCCAGAGCGAGAAGAAGAACCAGGAGATCAACCTCTACATCAACTCGCCGGGCGGGTACGTCTCGAGCACGCTGGCGATCTACGACACGATCCAGTTCCTGGACGCCCCGGTGGCGACGTACGCGATCGGCCTGGCCGCCAGCGGCGCCGCGCTCCTCCTGGCCGGCGGGACGGCCGAGCGGCGCTACGCCCTGCCCCACGCCAAGATCATGCTCCACCAGCCCGCCGGCGAGGTGGGCGGCCAGGCGGCCGATATCGAGATCGCCGCCAAGGAGGTCCTCAAGGACAAGGAGACCTTGATCAAGATCTTCGCCCAGCACACCGGCCAGGACCCCGACAAGATCCGCCGGGAGACCGAACGCGACCGGTACCTCTCGGCCCAGGAGGCGAAGGAGTACGGCATCGTGGACGAGGTCCTGGAACACCTGCCGGACGGGAAGAAATAGCCCCTTTGGGGCCCCGGGCGCCTGGCATTCCGAGCGGTCCTTCGGCGGGCCCGGGGCGGCGCCCGAGCGAGTCCCGACGCGGTCGGGGCGAATCGACAATCCAACGGAGGCACCTTCCGTGCGTGACACGAACCAGCTCATCCCCATCGTCGTCGAGCAGACCGGCCGCGGCGAACGGTCCTACGACATCTACTCGCGGCTCCTGAAGGACCGCATCATCTTCATCGGCGGCCAGATCGACGACGAGATGGCCAACATCGTCATCGCCCAACTCCTGTTCCTCCAGAACGAGAACGCCGACGCCGACATCCGCATCTACGTCAACTCGCCGGGCGGCTACATCACCTCGGGCCTGGCGATCTACGACACCATGCAGTTCGTCGGCTGCGACGTCGCCACCTACTGCCTCGGCCAGGCCGCCAGCATGGCGGCAGTGCTCCTGGCGGGCGGCACGAAAGGCAAACGCTACCTCCTTCCCAACAGCCGCATCCTGATCCATCAGCCCATGGGGGGAGCGCGCGGCACGGCGACCGACATCGGCATCCAGGCCGAAGAGATCCTCCGCCTCCGCGAGCGGCTCAACCAGATCCTGGCCAAGCACACCGGCCAGCCCCTGGAGCGGATCGAGGAGGACGTCGACCGCGACCGCTTCATGGGGGCCGAGGAGGCCGTCGAGTACGGCCTCGTGGACGAGATCGTCGAGAGCCTGCCGAAGAAGAAGGACGAGACGGCGTAACCGCGGCGGCGTGTGCTCCTGCCTCTCCCCCGGCGCCCCTTGCTGTAGCGTGGTGGGCCTTGGGACTCTAGCGCGCCATGGCCGTTGTGACTCCAG
>CAZGKW010000085.1:0-6621 GCA_964526295.1 uncultured Anaerolineales bacterium | reverse complement strand
CTCTGCTCATCCCACCGCACCGGCAGGTTCTTCCGCAGCTTCTCCAGGCTCAGGCCGTCGGGTTCGTCGCCCCGCAGTATCGCCTCGATGATGTCCGGAGCCAAGCTGGTCAGTCGCAGCATGCGGCGGATGTAGGTGCATCGATACCTCTGCGCTGCAGGTCAAGCATGGTCTCGCCGCTCGGCATCCATTGCTGTTAACCATCAGGGTTGCTTCCGGACCCTTTCGTCATTTCGAACTTGCGCCGGGTAATTGATTAATAGACGAGCATCGTAACCCTGCCAGACAGCGAGCCGGTCGCCAAGCGAAGGCCGTTGTGGGCGCTTCCGCAAGGAGCCCGCAATGCCCGGCTGGGAGCAGTCGCACGGGGCAACGCTCGAGTACCTCCTGGCCGGCGAACTCGGCATCGAGGTCCTGGGCGCCGAGACGATGCGGCCGGCCGAGGGCCTGCCCGACGCGACGGTCGTCTTGAAAGGGCGCGCCGAGGTCAGCGGCCTGCCCTACGGGTGGCGCATCGTCGGGGCGGACGAGCAGCCGGCCGAGTCCGTCCTCGACGAAGCCAAGCGGATCACGGCCGCCGACCGGCAGACCGATTACGGTCACCCGCGCGACGATTTCGCCCGGACGGCGGCGCTCTGGACCGCCATCCTCGCGCGCCGCTTGCGCGACGGGGCGGCCCTGACGGCCATGGACGTGCCGCTCTGCATGATAGCCCTCAAGGTCGCCCGCCAGACGCATCGGCACAAGCGGGACAACCTCGTGGACATCGCCGGCTACGCCCGGACGGCGGCCATGGTCATGGGGGACGAGTAGATGGCCAAGGCCCACGCCAAGACCGTGCTGGCCTTCGGCGACGTCCACGTTCCATACCACCACGAGGGGGCCGTCGAGGTGCTGTGCCGCGCGGCCGAGCGCCTGCGGCCGGACCTGGACGCGCCAGAAAACCCTCACCGCGGACAGCCCGCGCAGCCACACCTTCGCCCGCATCCCGGTCGGCGCCCAACCGGACTTCTTCGCTTTCTGGACCGACGGGGACCCTCAGACGCACTCGGAATCGTACCTCTACTTCACCACGCGTGACGGCCGGGGCGCCCGCACCTCTTGCCGGCGACAGCCAAACGGCACCAACACGTCGCCGTACCGGCGACGGCTGAACTACGGGTCCCGCAGCGCAAGGATGTGCCACCGCGCGCGGGCCGGCCTCAGAGCGCCGGTCCCGTCTCGAGGATCTCCCAGCGGCGCGTCTCGGACCGCCTTGCCATCTCGGCCTTCTCGCCCACACGCTTCCCCATGAACGCCAGGCCCAGCGGCGTCCGGTAGTCGTAGATGCCGCGCTGAGGGTCGGCATCCCACGGGCCCAGGAAAGTGAGTTGTTCGGTCCGGCCGGTCGCCAAGTCGCGCGCCGTGACGCGGCTGCCGACGGTCACGTGATCCGTCTCGGCCGAGCCCGGCTTCAGGACGCGGGCCTTGGCAAGGTCTTCCTGCATGCGTTTGGCCCGCTCGACGAGGCGGTCGCGCTCTTCGAGGGCGGCGGTAAACTCGGCGTTCTCCGAGAGGTCGCCATGGCCGGCGGCGCTGCTGATCGCCTGCCGGTTTTCGGGCATCTTGACGTTGACCAACTGCTCGAACTCCTTTTGCCGCGCGCGCAGCGCCTCCTCGGTGCTGTAGATGACGTCCTCCTCCCACGGCGGGACGGCCTTCTCGACGTGCAGCGCGGGATGGGCCTCGCGAATCGCCTCCTGCAGCCGCAGCCGTGCAAGGTCCGTCAGCCCGGCGTTCCGCGACGCCAGCACCCGCAGGCCGCGCGCCTGGCCCTCGGTCGACTCCTGGAGGACGCGGCGGAAGGTGGCAAACCCCTTGGCCGTCAGGGCCCGCTGGAGGTCGGGCAGGTAGCGGCGTGCGGCTTCGTCGCTGCCGACCTTCTCTCGCTTGAGTTCGTCGGCGGCCGAAAGGAGCCCCGCGGCAGCGGTGAAGCGTTCGTCGGCCGAAAGTTCGAGCCCCGCCCCGCCGCCCTCGCCACACCCCGATCGCCAGAGCCAGACCAAGGCGCCGGCGCTCTCGACCGGCCGCGCCAGCACCGCCGAGACGGCCTCTCGCAGGGCCGCCTCCCGGCCGGCCTCGGCCAGTTCGCGTGCCGCCCACTTGGCCACGTTCGGCGAACACGCCGGCAGGGCCGCCGCCAGCGCCTCGGGCCAGGCGTCGCCGGCGGCGTCGCGGACGTATTCGAGAACCGAGCGGGCGAGGGCGTCGTTGCCCGTTGCCGCAAGGAGGCCGCGGGCGGCGGCCGGTTCGGGCACTTCGGTGGACGGTGTTTCGGGCGACGATGATTCCGGCGGCGCAGCGCCCAAGTCAGCCATGCGGCGGCGGACCGGCGCGAGGACCGCCCGCAGGCCGAGGGCCCACGCGGGCCCGGCCTCGGCCGCCTCGGCCTCGAGGCGCGCGGCCAGGTACGCGAGGACTGCCCCCTCGGCCTCGGGGTCGGCAACGGCCGGCTCGGACAGGTGCGCCAGGACAAGGCCCGCCCGGTCCTCGGCCGAGGCGAGGGCCTCGTAATCTCGCCGCACCTGGTCTTCGAACGTCATGGGCCGCGCCCGCAGGATCAGGTCAGGCCGCGTGCCCTCCGTCATCTCGATCTCGTGGGCCCGCTTCAGGACCGGCCGGGCCGCCTTCCACCACCGTGACCACTCCTTGGACGGGACAGCCGGCTCCAGGAGCGCCCGGAAGTCCTGAAGCGAGAGGCGCGGGCCGTGTGCCCGGAGCAGGAGGACGGCCAGCCGCTCGGGGTCCTCGGCCGCCAGGGCGGCCAGCCGCTCGGTCTCGAACGCCGCCAGAGCCCGGTAGTCGTCGGGGGCGAGCCGCTCGAGCACGTCGAGCGACGCGGGGTCGTACACCTTGCCGCTCTCGCCGAAGGCCACCTCCACCCCGCCGCGCGATTCGTCGAACCCGACGACGCGGCCGGGGCTGCGGCGGCGCGGGTCGCGGACGAACGTGCCCGGAGGCAGGGCGAGCGCCCGGCCGGTCCGAAGGACGCCGTCGACCAGCGGAGCCGAGGACTCGAGAAGCGTAGTCTGTGTCAGCACATCGATGGATGGAAAGTCGGCGTGCTCGCGCCGGTAAAGGTCGGCCACCTGCTCGCGGACGGTGTCGGTGGCAGGCAGACAGTCGGCGGCGGCGACGGCCACGTCGAGTGCGGCTTGCGTGCCCTTGCGGTCGGCCCACTCCGACAGGAGGAACCAGGCGAGGCTTTCGAGGTGCGCGGCGACAGAGCGGGCGTTGCCCGGACGCTCGGCCGCAGCCCGCAAAACCATGACCGCGTCCTCGGGCGAGAGGGCGTCGGCCTCGACGGCCTCCATCCACGCGGCCTCGAGTTCGTCGTAATCGCCCGACGCCGCCAAGGCCGGCAGGGCCTCGACCGGAGAGGCATCGCCTTCGGTTCGCTCATCCATTCGCCGTCCTTGCGCAAGAGGCCGGAATGACCGCCTCTCGGCGGACCGGTTATTGTACGGCGAACGCTCGGCGGATGCCATCCCCCGGCTGACCGGACGCCCATCGGCGCTGGCCGCTTGGCGAGGCGGGACGACCGGCCCTCCCAATGGGACTGGGGCCTCAAGACGTAACTACCGGCATTGATCCGGACGTGCGTCTCCCGGTCAGTTCTCCCGCGTTTCGTCGCGACTGGCGATACAGCAATCAGGACCTCGCCAACCGCTTCCGCCGCATCATCCGACGCGCCGGACTCGATCCCTGGCCGAAACCCTTTCAGGACCTCCGCTCGACCCGCGAGACGGAACTGGCCGAGGAGTTCCCGCTGCACGTGGTCTGCGCCTGGATCGGCAACTCCCAAGCCATCGCGGCGAAACACTACCTTCAGGTGACCGACGAGCACTTCCGGCAGGCGGCAGGCGCAGCCCCTGCCCCTTCGGCCCCGGCGCCGCAGCCTGCCCTGCCTCCGGATTTGGCCGACGCGTGGGCCGACCTGCCGGAGCGGATCAAGTCGGCGACCCTGGCGCCGGCGGCGAACGGCGCCGAGAGCAACCGCCGCTGAGGCCGGCGCGACTTTCGGGCAGTGGGGTTCGTGGACGACTTGACTTCCCCGGCCGGGTGGTACATAATCTCGGCAATTGTGGGTTTTCGCCGAGGAATAGTACTCTGGCGACCAATGAGGAGAAGGTGCTGGCGCTGGTCCGCGAAGCGGGGGTCTTCCGGCCGCGGGACCTGGTTCCGCACGGTATCCCCCGGACCGCGCTGAGCCGACTGGAGAAGCGCGGCAAGGTGCGACGGATTGCCCGCGGCCTGTACGAACTGGCCGAACCCGAAGCCACCGAGTACACCGACCTGATGACGGTCTGCAAACGCGTGCCGAAAGGAGTCGTGTGCCTCATCTCGGCGCTCAATTTCCACCGCATGACGACGCAGATGCCCTATGCGGTGTGGCTGGCCATCGCCCACAAGGCTCACAGACCCAAGATCGAACATCCGCCCGTGCGGATCGTGAGGTTCTCGGGCGAGGCGCTGACGTTTGGCGTCGAAACCCATCGCATCGGGGGTGTAGGGGTGCGCGTGACCTCGCCTGCCAAGACGGTGGCCGACTGCTTCAAGTACCGCAACGAGGTCGGGACCGACGTAGCCGTCGAAGCGCTCCGGGCATTCCGGCGTGACCGGAAGGGGTCCATGGACGACCTCTGGGAGGCGGCGGAGGTGTGCCGCGTGACTCGAGTGATGCGTCCGTACCTGGAGTCCATCGCGTGACGATCAAGAACGTCGCCGCTTCGGTCAGGCAACGCCTCCTCAACCTGTCGAGAGAGCGTGTGGAGGAATTCAACCTCCTCCTGATCCGGTACGGCATCGAGCGATTCCTCTACCGCCTGTCCCAGTCGGCGGATGCTGACGGCTTCGTTCTCAAGGGCGCGATCCTCTTTCATCTCTGTGGTCGCGCGTCGCACCGCCCGACGCGAGACGTGGATCTGTTGGCTCGCGGCTCGGCCGACCCGGTTCAGGCAGCCGACCTCATCCGCCGGGTGTGCCTGACCGACGTGGAGGATGATGGCATGGCGTTCGACCCGGACTCGGTTCGGGCAGAACGCATGCGGGAAGAGGAGGAGTACCAGGGCGTTCGCGTACGCGTGGCGGCCCGTCTTGGCACCGCGCAGATCGACCTCCAGATCGACATCGGCTTCGGGGACGCCGTCACTCCCAGGCCAACGAAGAAGACGCTTCCCTGTCTGCTGGACTTCGCGCCGCCGCGCCTGCGTGTCTGTCCCTGGGAGACCGTGGTTGCCGAGAAGTGCCAGGCACTGGTTGACCTCGGGATGACAAACAGCCGCATGAAGGACTTCTTCGATCTGAGATACATGGCGCGGGAGTTTGCGTTCGATGGAAAGCAACTGGCCCGAGCGATTGAAGCGACGTTCAGGCGGCGCCACACGGAGTTGCCATCGGACCGGCCCCCAGGTCTGGCTGCGCGGTTTGCCGCGGATGACGTTGTGCAGGACCGGTGGAAGGCCTTCCTGCGCAGGTCGCGCCTGGAGGACGCCGGCCTCGGGCTTCAAGAGACCACCGACGAGATCTGGGGTTTCCTGCAGCCGGTCACGCATGCGGTCAAGGCGGGGGTGGCGTTTGCGAAGAGATGGGAGCCCGGTGGGCCCTGGCGCTCAGCCTGACCCCGCCTTGTGCAGTGCCGGGCGCGCGCTGTGGATGATCCGCCAGAGCACCGCCGCGACGTTCCATGCATCGTCACTACCACGGTGGTGCGTGCCCTCCAACGGCAGCCCAAGACGTTCCATCGCACGGGCCAGCCCCACTTCCTTCCTGAGGCCGTACATGACAGCCAGGAGGCTCTTGACGTTGACGTGCCCCTTGCCGAAGGGATATGGCACGCCGCGCTCGCCACACTGACGGTCGAACATCTGTCGGTCGTAGTCTCCGTAGCTGGCCCACAGGCGCTTGTTGGACTGGAACCGTGCGCGGAGGGCCGCGCACGCCTCAGAGAACGCCATCCCGCCATCCACCTGGTCCTGAGTGAGCGTTGTCAGTTCGGCGCAGAAGTCGCCAACCGTTGACCGCTCCGGTCGTACCAGAAGACTTGCCGTGTCGGTTCTCTCGCCGCTGGCCACGTCGAGGAGGCACGCGCCGATCTCGATGATCTCGCTCTCCTCGCCGTGCGGCGGTTGGCCCCGCCAGCACGTCGCCTCCACGTCCACGACCACGATTTTGTCCAGCAGCCTTCGTTCCATCGTCACCCTCCAGATCCAGTAGCCCTTATCGCGGAGGGCAAGTCAAGCGTTCATTTCCGCGCCGCCAGTGGCTTCCGACCGGGCGCTACCGGGTCTGACGACCCTTGGGAAAGCGCACCACGCCTATCTGGGGTGGCGCATGCTTGGAAAGTGGTGCAAAAAGCGGTGCGGCATACGGTCGCATTACGTCGCACTAAGTTACATTTCGGAGCGGGCGGGAAACGGCCGTTTTTCCCAACGCTCAACGGCGGACAGTAGAGAGGAGAGCAGGAGACCGCAGGAGAGAGAGCCCGGCGCCGGGCGCGCGCCTTCGAGCCGTCTGGCCTCTGTTGCCGTGTCTACTTTCTCCTTTCTACCCTCTCCTGCTCTACCAATGAAAAAGCCCGCC
>CAZGKW010000084.1:0-6662 GCA_964526295.1 uncultured Anaerolineales bacterium | reverse complement strand
CTTTCGCGGCGGGCAGGACTGCCCGCCGCGCTTTCCATTAGTTCGCCCGCCGCGCGGTGCCCACGACTGGGCACGGCGCTACGGCCCTTGTGATTCCAGCCGCCCTTGTTCCAGCGCCCCTTGCTGTAGCGCGGTGGGCAGTCTTGCCCACCGCGTCACTTGCGTTTCGAAGTCCCTTTCGCGGCGGGCAGGACTGCCCGCCGCGCTTTCCATTAGTTCGCCCGCCGCGCTTTCCATTGGTTGGCCCGCCGCGCGGTGCCCACGACTGGGCACGGCGCTACGGCCCTTGTGGATGATGGCGAAGTTGACAAAGTAGCCCTATCTTCTTCCAGGGCCCCGGGGGGGCGACTGATCCGGGCCACGGACGGTGAGCCAAAGCGGCTCGGATGGCACCACACGCCAGCGGTCGGTGCGGCGGGCGCGGGATCAAGAACGCGCGTACCCGCCAACTCACGTTGGCGGCTCAGGGTCGGCGGGCCGCTTAACCCTCGGAGGTCGCGGCGATGGCGGGGGTGGCGACGAGCGTCCCCCGGTCCTGCCTCAGGGAATGGTTTGTGATCGGCGGCTGGCGACCCCCGGCCGGGCGGTCCAGCACCTTGACCAGGGCTTCCGCCAGGAGGTCCGCCGCCAAGGGCAGCGTCAGATAGGCCGCCACGCCCAGTTCGCGGTACCCGCCCGGTTCGCCGCGTTTCCCGGCGTGGGTGACGACGACGACCCTCGGCCCGGCGGTGCCTTCGGCCCGGGCGATCCGCTCGACGAGGCCGCCCCCGCCGGCGTCCTGGCCCAGCGTCGCGTCCACCAGGGCCACCTGGAACGGCCGGCCGTCGTCGCGGGCCTGCGCCAGGGCCGACAGCGCCCCCTCGGCGGTCGTCTCGCCCGTGGGGGCCATCTTGAGGTCCCTCAGAGTCGCCGAGAGCGACCGCCCGATCTCCGCGTCGCGATGGACGACCAGGATGCGGGTGCCCGCCAGTCGTTCGGGTCGGTCGGCCATCAGTGATGCCGCCGCCGGCGACCCCGTCCGGAACCGGGCCGTGAAGTGGAACCGGCTGCCGCCGTCGGCCCGGCCCTCGACCCACATCCGGCCGCCCATCAGGGCCACGATCTCCGAGGCGATCGTCAGTCCGATGCCGCATCCCTCGTAGGTCCGCGTGGCCGACCCGTCGGCCTGCCGGAAGGCGTGGAAGATGGCCTGCCGCATGGGCGCCGGCACGCCGATGCCCGTGTCCGAGACCGTCACGTGCAAGCCGACCGGCCCGCCGGGCGCCGGGTCGTCCGCCTCGATTCTCATCTCGATCGCCCCCTCCTCGGTGAACTTGACGGCGTTCGAGAGGAGGGCCGCCACTGCCTGGCGAAGCCGGCCCGGGTCGCCCACCAGCTCGTCCGGCACGGCCGGGTCGACCGTCGTCGTCAAGGCGAGGCCCTTGCGGCGGGCCAGGGGTTCGTACTTGGCCGCCAGATCGCTGAGGCAGTCGCGAAGGCGGAAGTCCTGCGGGTCGAGCTCCAGACGGCGGGCGTGGATCCGCGACAGGTCCAGCAGGTCGTTCAGCAGGTTCAGGAGCTGGTTGCCGGCGGCCCAGACCTTCTCCAGGCGGCCCCTCTGCTTCGGGGAAAGGTCGCCGCTCATCGCCAGCTCGGTCATCCCCATGATCGTGTTCATGGGGGTGCGGATCTCGTGGCTGATGTTCGAGAGGAACTCGTTTCGGAGGGCCTTGGCGCTCTTGGCCATCAGGGCCAGCTCGCGGCAGCGTTTGCGACTCCGCTCGAGGTCCTCGGCCAGGACGTCGAGGCGGCTTCGGGCTTGATTGAACTCCGCCTCGGCTCGCCGGCGCCGGCGGCGGCCCTGAATGAGCAGCGCCGCGGCGACCAGCACGAGCGCCCCGGCCCCTGCCAGTGCCAGACCGGGCCCGATGGCGGGCCAGTTCAGGGCCAGGACGGCGGTCGAGAGCATGGAACGGCCTCTCCATCTACACGGCCCGCCCCGGGCACGCTCCCGTGCCCGCAGCGGCCCAGGTCAGGACCCGCCCGATGGACCGGCGGCACCGGCCCGCGCGCGGAGTCCGGGCGCCGGGCGGGGTCCGCTCATGTCTATCGGCGAGCAGGCGGTCTCGGCATGAGTTCGGGGTGCCTCCCGGCTCCCACGCGGGACGGCGGCGGGTGCGAGGGATTCGGCTGCCGTTTGGGGGCTGTTCTCCCCGACAGGGCGGGGGTTTCCCCTTTCGTGGTTGGGCATGTCTGTGCGGGCCGGAGAGAAGGAAGGGAGACGGCGCCGCTTTGCCCGCCGGAGGGCGATGCAACGTGTTGCAGCGACAGCGTTTAGGTGCCCAGGTCGGCCGCCTCGCCGGCGGGTCGGATGTTGCTTTGACGAGCGGGCCGGCCGCGGCCTGAAGGCGGCCGATTAACCGAGTTCGGCGTTTGACAAAGGGCGAAATTGGGGTATACTTTCGGGCTGCGCGCGGCAAAAAAAGAGGAATATGGCGGGGGGCCCGGTAAGGGTCTATCTTTCACGATTCTGAGGGGTAATGGCCGGGCGGCGGGAGATTGACCAGCCCCTCCCGACCCGGACAGGACGGCAACAAGGACGAGAAGGCCGGTCAACCGGACCAGCGGATGGTCTTTTTTTTGTCCGCCGGGCTATCGACCGCGGCTGAGCGGGCAACGGGACGGCAAAGGCGAAAAGGACGGCGAATTCGGCACGGAGTCGCCGTTTACGACCAAAAAGAACGACCCGCGGAGCCGATGCTCCCCGGGCTTCAGAAGTGGAAAAAACAGGGGTGGATCAGCGACAGCCCTAGCCAGGATGGCTGATCCACCCGGGTCGGTGCGCCGGGCCATTTGTGCGCCCAGCCACACGCTGACTGATTGTAGGCAGACGGCCCGTGTCCCGTCAAGTGGTGTCTCGCGGGGCGGGGGCCGCTTCCAGGGGCCGCTCTCAGAAGGCCGCCGACCAAGTGGTGCACCGGCCGCCAGAGAGAGTAGGCAAGAAGGGCAGGCTGCCCAAGCTATAGAACCTGCACGACCGGCGAAACCGGGTTCGAAAGACAGGTTTTTCTCCGGCGGAGGGCGACCGGACTCGCCGGCCTCCGATAGGCATCACCCGAACCGACGAGCGACGTCGCGGCCGAGCGCCGCGGCGAGGGGATAACGAACACGAACCGAGGGGCGGAGGGAGACGAGGCGTCAACCGGGCCCCAGGCCCGGCCAGAGGGGTACAAGCGAAGCAAGGAGAATTGGATGCGCGCGTATACGCAGAGGATCGCAGGGGCGGCCATGCTCGTCGCAGTCGCCGCCCTGGTAACCGGCGGGGGAGAAGCATTCGGCCTGACACTGGACGGCAGCGGCAGCGTCACCGACTGGGGGGTGAGCCCGTTCGCGGGCGGCGGCACCCCGGCGGCCGTGCACGACGCCTGGGCGCCGCAGCTCGGCCCCGGCGACCCCGTCACCTACTGGAAGGAAGAGAACAACTACTCGCCGGTCAGCTACCCGGGCATCGGCAACGTGCCGAGCCCCGGCAACGGCGCCGCCGAGAAGTTCGACCTCGAGGCCCTCTACTACCGGGTCAAGGGGCCGGACCTCCAGGTCCTGGTGGTCGGCTCGCCTGGCCACGATACCGCCGGGCCGGGCGTCAGCTACTTCAGCGGCGGCCAGCACTGGTACCGGATGGGCGACCTCTTCCTGAACACGAACGCAAGCGGCGTGGGGGCCGACGGCACGTGGGATTTCGCCGTCGCCACCACCGACTACAACGACGGCCGGGACGCGGGTCACGCGGACCGCAAAATCCAATGGTGGGCCTACGACGCCGACTCGAACAACTATGCCGTGTTCGACCACTCGGACGCCCCGGGAACGCTCTACGGCATCAGCTACTCGGGCCTCCCGAGCGATCCGGACGGCTCGCTCGGCCTCGCCGGGACGTACGACGTCGTGACGATCGTGGACCGCAACGCCGCCGGCGGCGGATGGGCCCTCGTCGACGGGGACGGCAACGTGACGGGCGAGACCGGCACGTTCGACCATCGCGGCTACGGGGCCGACGCCGCCCGCGAGCCGGACCTCCGCCCCTGGGTCGTCAACCCGGACGGGGCGGGCGTGGCGGACCTCGGCTTGGTCACGTTGACCACCGCATCCTGGGACTACGGGTCGCAGCCGGGCGGGGGATACCTGCTCGGCGGGTCCGACAAGGTCCGCAACGAGAACGACACCTGGTTCTACGAGTACTCGATCCCGCTGACCTGGCTGGGCCTGGACGGTGACTACGACGTGGCGAACCTCGGCATCCACCTGACGACCGAGTGCGGCAACGACCTGATCTTCGCCGACGGGTCGACCGGGTCGCAGCCGCCGCCGGTGCCGGAGCCGGCGACGATGGCGGGCCTGGTGATGGCCGCCGGGGCGCTGTCGAGCTACCTCCGCCGTCGCAGGCGGGCGTAGGACACGAAGGAAGCGATCCGCTGCCCGGCCCGGGGACGCTCGGGCCGGGCGGCGGTGAGACGCAGAAGAACGAACGGGCGGCCGTGCCGGTCGATCGACCGCCGGCGGGGACGCGGGACGCCCGAGAGGGGATGGGTCGTATCGAGGCTGTGTGTCTGGAACCGAGAGGGGTGAGGAGCGCGGTGGATGGTCCGCCGCGGGCTTCTGGGGACTGCGACCCTTCTGGCCGCCCTGGCCGCCGCGCCGTGTCCGGGCGGGGAGACGGGTCTGTCGGATGTTCCCGCCTACCTGTGGCACCGGGGCTGTGCCCCGACCGCCGGGGGCATGCTTCTGGGCTATTGGGACGCCCACGGCTACGAGGACCTCATCCCCGGCTCGAACGACTGGGACACGAACCAGGCCGCCATCGAGGACGCGATCGCTTCGCAGGAGCACGTGGACGACTACTGGGGGTCCGACGACCCCCCGCCGCACCACCCGGACAACTGCGTGGCCGACTTCATGGAGACGTCGCGCGGCTCGCTGGGCGACGGCGTGACGTACCTGTCGAAGGTGGACAATGGGCTGCGGGACTACCTGGCGTGGAAGGACTACCCGGAGGTTTCGTCGTACAACGTGGGTTTCTGGAGCGGCTTCTGGGACGTGCTGGTCCAGGAGATCGACCAGGGCCGGCCGCTGCTGCTGTACGTCGACAGCGGCTCCGACGGCCTGGCGGACCACTTCATCACCGCGGTCGGCTACGACGACACCGGCGGGGCCCAGCGGTACCTGGCCTACAACACCTACGACCGGCAGGTCCACACGCACGAGGCGTCGCAGGTCGCGCCGGGCCAGCTGTACGGGATCCACTCGGCGACCCTCGTCACGCTGTCTGTGCCGGGCGATGCCAACCGCGACGGCCGGGTCGGAGACGAGGACTTCTCGACGGTTCTGTCGAACTGGGGGCAGGGCTCCAGCGGCTGGACCGACGGGGATTTCTCGGGGGACGGGTACGTCGGTGACGGCGACTTTTCGCGGCTGGTGGGCCACTGGGGCGAGGACCTGACGGCCGGGGCCATCGACGGGATGAGCACCGGCGGGGCAAGGCTCCCCGAGCCGGCGACCCTGGGGCTGATGGCTGCCGGCCTGGCCTTGGTCGGCTGGACCCGCCGGCGGCGGAGGAAACGGACGTGACGACGGGGGGATGAATCACAGGGGGGCGGCAAGACGCTGCGCCCGGAACTCGAGAAAGAGGAGGGCAGTCGGATGAGAAAAGTATTTCTTTGTGTGGCCGCGATCGGCCTGGTGGCGGCACTGGCCGTCTCGGCCGAGGCCACGACGCGCGTCAAGCTGGGCACCGCCAGCGGCGGGTTGATGATCTACTACAACAACCTCGACGTGAGCGGCGCCGCCGGCGTCCCGGACGGGGTCGTCAGCGGTTTCGACGAGAACCCGTCTAACCAGGCGTACGCCCAGGCCCAGTACGGCTACGCCAACACGAACGGCATGCGGTTCCAGTTCGACACGGCCGACCTGGGCGGCGGCGTGACCTGGAACGACATTTTCTCCGGTCTGCCGGCCGGCAGCAGCCAGTTCGGCCTGGACATGCTGGCCGTGGCTCCGACTCACGATGCGTCGGGCGGGGTCACGATTCCGCAGGTGGACTTTGCCGACAACGTGGACAACACGGTCGGTGGGGCTTCGTTGACGACCGTCATCCCGCCCGGTTCGCTCGCCTGGGCCGTTAACGACTACAAGGGCGGCGCGCCGAGCGGACCCCAGGAACCGGGCAACTCGATCATCAACAGCGTGTTCCGCGGGACGTCCTTCGCATTCACCAATGTGGTCCTGACCCAGCCCACGGTCACCACGTACCAACTGGACGTCGAGGGCGAGCTGGTCACCGACGGCCTGATCCACTGGTACAACCCCGCCTTCGGGACAACCGACCTGACCAGTTGGCTCCTCGGCGACAAGCTCTACTTCGAGGGGACGCTGGTCTACGACATGGATTACTCCAGCAAGCCCTGGGGCACTTCGGACAACACGTACGACTCGGGCCTCGAGAACGGGTCCGATCAGCGGGACTTCTATGAGGGCGATCTGGAGGTCTACGCGGAAGTGATCCCCGAGCCCGTCACCGTGGCGGGACTGGTGATGGCCGTCGGGGCCCTGGCGGGCTACGTCCGCCGGCGGAGGAAGTAAGCCGCAAGCGGGACCCGGCCGCGCGGGACGTTGCCGCGCCGGTCGGC
>CAZGKW010000083.1:0-7359 GCA_964526295.1 uncultured Anaerolineales bacterium | reverse complement strand
GAAGGCGAACCGGCCGAGGGCCTCGTGGCTGATGGTGTCGGTCACGGTCGCCCGGAAGGTTTTCATCGTTCCCTGGTCGTTGCGTCGCCTGGCCATCTTCGTCTCCTTTGCGTTGGCCCTGTCCTATGGACATTAAGCCATGAGAACGGCCGAGGGGCAAGGCGAAGTAATGGATTCCGATGCATATTTGGCGGCCGTAAGCGGCATCCGGGGCGCGACTTACGGCTCCTTGCGAAGATTCCGACAGGAATTCCTCTTGGGAGGTGACGGACCATGGCGAAGGGCGGCCTGACACCGGCCGAACGGCCGGCCGTGAGGATTACGGCCATGCCGCCGGCGGACGCGGCCAAGGCCATGTCCAAGGCCTACCGGCGGCTCATCACCGAGGAGCAGGTCCGCGAGGTGGCCGAGGCGGGCGGGCTCCTGAGGCCCGACGGGACCCTCAACCTCCTCGAATACGCGGCGTACCTCGTAGAGGAGATGGCCCATGGCGGCAATTGACCCGACGCGCCTGAGGCCCGCCGTCCTCGCCCGGCTCCTCAACTCCGTGGGCCGGGGCGAGGTCATCAGCGAGCGCCAGCTCCGCCGGCACCGCACCCGCGCCGGGTACACCATCGGCGACGCGCGGACGGTGGACCTGTTCCGCTACGCTGCCTGGCTGACGCTGGAGCACTTCAAGCCGAAGGCCGAGCCGCTGACCTACGAGGAGCAGAAGGCACGGCAGGCGGAACGCAATGCTGAGGCCGTCCGCGCCGCCCAGGACATCGGCGAGATTCCCGCCGTGGCCGACCCCGACCGCAAGGCCCGGTGCGAGGCGTCGTTCCGGGACTTCTGCGAGACGTACTTTCCGGAGGTGTTCTACCTGCCGTGGTCGCCCGACCACCTGCGGGTGATCGAGAAGATCGAGAAGGCGGTCCGGACCGGGGGCCTCTTCGCCATGGCCATGCCGCGCGGATCGGGCAAAACCGTGATGTGTCAGACGGCCGTGCTGTGGTCGGCGCTGATCGGGGCGTCGCCGTTCGTCTGCCTGATCGCCGCCAGCGCCGAACGCGCCCGCGACCTGCTGGAGAACATCAAGATATGGCTGGAGACCAACCCGCTGCTGCAGGACGACTTCCCCGAAGTGACGTACCCGATCCAGTGCCTCGAGCGGATCACCAACCGCCAGAAGGGCCAGAAGTACAGGGGCGAGCCCACGCGGATCGACTGGGCGTCCGACCGGATCGTGCTGCCGACCATCGCCGACAGCAAGGGTTCCGCCGTGGTGATCTCCAGCAGCGGCATGAAGGGCAGCGACATTCGCGGGCAGAATCACGCCCGGCCCGACGGCCAGGTCGTCCGGCCGCAGCTCGTGATGGTGGACGACCCGCAGACGACCGAGTCGGCCTGGTCGCCGTCGCAGAGCCAGCGGCGGGAGGCGATCCTCGCGGGCGACGTTCTCGGCATGGCCGGGCCGGGCCGGAAGATCGCCGGCCTCATGGCCTGCACCGTCATCCGCCCGGACGACATGGCCGATCGGCTGCTTGACCGCGAGAAGCACCCCGAGTGGCAGGGCGAACGGACGAAGATGGTCTACGCCTTCCCCTCGAATGAGAAGCTCTGGGCCCGGTACGCCGAAATCCGGGCCGACTCGCTCCGCAACGACGGCGACGGCCGCGAGGCCACGGCGTTCTATCGCGAACACCGGGCCGAGATGGACGCCGGGGCGCTGATCGCCTGGCCCGAGCGGTTCAATAAGGACGAGGCCAGCGCCGTTCAGCACGCGATGAACCTGCGCCTCCGGGACGAGGCGGCCTTCTTCGCCGAGTACCAGAACGAGCCCATCATCGAGGCCGAGGGCGAGGAGATGCTCTCGGCCGACGAGGTGGCCGCCAAGACGAACGGGTACGCCCGCGGCGTCATCCCCCTCGGCGTCGGGCACCTGACGATGTTCATCGACGTCCAGCAGAAGGTCCTCTTCTGGATGCTCTGCGGGTGGGAGGAGGATTTTACGGGCTACGTCCTCGACTATGGGACCTGGCCGGAGCAGCGGCGGGCGTATTTCACGCTCCGGGACGTGCGCTCGACGCTGGGGCGGAAGACGCCGGGGGCGGGCCTGGAGGGCCAGATCTATGCGGCGCTCGATGGGCTGACCGCCGATCGCCTCTCGCACGCCTGGCGCCGCGAGGACGGGGCCGAGATGCGCGTGGAGCGGTGCCTGGTGGACGCCAACTGGGGCCAGTCGACCGACGTCGTGTACCAGTTCTGCCGGCAGAGCCCGTTCGCGGGGGTTCTGCTTCCGAGTCACGGGAAGTTCGTTGGCGCATCGAGTGTCCCGTTCTCGGAGTACAAGCGCAAGCGCGGGGACCGGGTGGGCCTGCACTGGCGGGTCCCGAACACGGTCGGCCGGCGGCAGGTGCGGCACGTCCTGGTGGACACGAACTACTGGAAGACCTTCGTCCACGCCCGCCTGGCCGTGGCCATGGGCGACCCGGGGTGCCTCTCGCTCTTCGGCCGCGACGCCAAGGCCCACCGGCTCCTCGCCGACCACCTGACGGCCGAGTACCGCGTGAAGACCCTCGCGCGGGACCGGACGGTCGATGAGTGGAAACTCCGCCCCACGCGCCCGGACAACCACTGGCTCGACTGCCTCGTGGGCTGCGCCGTGGCCGCATCGATCCAGGGCGCGGCCCTGGCGGGCATCGATGCCCGCGCCGCCGCGCCAAGGCGAAGGGTGCGGCTCTCGGCACTACAGAGAAACAAGCGGTGACAGCGGGTCCACGAACGCACGGGACAACCGACGTCGGGCGGCAGGTGGCCGCTCGGGAAGGGCAAGCGTGATCCACCCCGGCTATGCCGGAGGCTTCGGCGTGAGTCGCGCGGGTTCGTCCAGGATGTCCATGATCCGCCGCGCGCAGTAGACACGATCGCGCTTGGCGTCGGGAACCTGCTCGAGCGCGCCGGCCTTCTCAAGCCGGTCCACCGCGCGTTGGGCCGTCGTGAATGCCACCCCGAGCCGATCGGCCGCCTTCGTGACGGTCCAGTAGGGGTTCTCTGCCAGAAGGTCCACGAGCGCCGACGGCGTGGCCGAACTCGTTCCGGAGACGGCGCGCCGCCACTCCGAGAGGAGCGCATTAATCCTCTCGGCCCTTCCCACCACGTCCTCGGACATGCGGGCCACGCCGTTGAGGAAGTACTCGATCCAGGACTCCCACTCGGCGCGCTCGACGACGCCCCGCAGCCGGGCGTAATACTCCTCGCGCGTGGCCTCGAAGAACGCGCTCAGGTAGAGGAGCGGCGCCGGAAGAATGGAGCGCTCAATCAAGAGGAGGATGACGAGCAGCCGGCCGATCCGCCCGTTGCCGTCCAGGAAGGGATGGATGGCCTCGAACTGGGAGTGCGCCAGGCCTGCGTGAACGAGCGGGGGCAGTGTGCGGTCGTGCAGGAACGTCTCCCACGCGCCCAAGCATGCCGCCAGTTCGTCCGGCGGCGGGGGCACGTAGGTGGCGTTGGCGAGCGTGCAGCCGGCCGGGCCGATCCAGTTCTGGGTGCGGCGGAACTCGCCCGGCGTGGCCACCTCCCCTCGGACGCCCTTCATCAACTTGGCGTGCATCTCCTTGATGAGCCGGAGCGAGAGCGGCAACGTCCGGAGCCGCGCCACGCCGTGCTCCAGCGCCGCGACGTAGTTGGCCACCTCCCGCAGGTCGTCGGGGCTCCGCTCGACCGCCGCCCCCGCCTCGGACGCCAGCAGTTCGCCCAGCGTGGCCTGGGTGCCCTCGATGCGGCTGGAGAGCACGGCCTCGCGCCGCACGAACGGCCGCATCAGCAGGTGTGGATTGGGAAGACGGTGGCCCTCGCGGGCCAGTTCGCCGACCAGCCGGTCGGCGTCCGACATGGACCGCAGGAGATGGTCGGTCCACCCGATTCGGGGCGGGAGCGGGTCGGGAATGAACGCCTCGTACCCGTCGCGCTTGGCGATCCGGCCTGACCGGTTTTTCTGTGGTTCCATGGTCTGGAAGGATACCGTCACCGGCGAAAGCAAGCAAGCGAGTTATTTGCGGAATGCGAGCAGGTCGAAAATAGACGTGCGGCTCGATTTCGCTGCTTGACACCCTTTCCAGGCAGGGTGGCCCCAGGTAGCCCTTCTCGGGGATGACGTCAAGCGGTCTCCTGATCGCTGCCATTTCCTCGGAATCTGCGCGGCAAATCCGCCCCTCAGGCAGATGTAGAGGGTAAACGCGGCGCGCAAAACGTGTCCTGAGTGCCCGCCGCGGGCGGAAATCTTTCTCCCCCGCCGATTTTCCACGCAAGGATCGGGGGCCTTCCGCAAAAAGACATAGGTGAAGGGACCGCGCTCTTCCATGACCGAACCGCTCGACACCGCGATCCAGGAAAACGCCGCCGGCCCCAAGCGGGCCGCGGCCGATGGCGTGAGCGTTGAGCAGCACGACATCGCCGACCAGGTCGCCGCGGACAAGTACCTGGAATCGAAGCGGGCCAGCCGCGCCAAGGGCCTCGGCGTGAAGATGGCCAAGATCAGCCCGGGAGGGACCGCCTGATGTGGCCGTTCCGCACCAAGAGGAAGGCCCGACGGTCCCTCCCGGCCGTCCTTCGGGCCCGGTTCGACGCCGCCCAGACCACGGCCGAGAACGCCCGGCACTGGGCGATGGCCGACGCCCTCTCGGCCGACGCCGCCGGCAGCGCGGACGTGCGGCGGCGCCTGCGGGAACGGGCCCGCTACGAGGTGGCGAACAACTCCTACGCCAAGGGGATCGTCCTGACGCTCGCCAACGACGCCATCGGCACCGGGCCGCGGCTCCAGCTCCTGGCGGCCGACGGCGAGACGAACCGGCAGGTTGAGGCGGCCTTCGGCCGGTGGGCCCGGGCGGTCGACCTGGCGGGCAAACTCCGGACCATGCGGATGGCCAAGGTGACCGACGGCGAGGCGTTTGCGGGCCCCGTGAACGTCGTCCGGCGGGCGACGCTCGGGGAACTCTCGTTCGTGGACCTCGGGGCGGATGGCGAGACCAGCGCCCGGGTGGCCGCAACGGCCAAGGAGAGGAAAGTCATGGACGGCAAGGACACCATCAGCACCGACGTGGAAACCCAGGGCGCCGAGGGGAAGGGCCCGCAGGCCGCAGAGGGCCGGGAGAAGCCCGAGACGGACGCCGGCGCGCCCGCCAAGGTGGAGGCGGCCGCAGCGCCCGCCGCGGCCGGCGCGCCGGATGCGGGCCTGGAACTCGACCCCGTCGCCGACATGCGCGCGAAGGCCGCCGCCGAGCAGGAGCGGATCGCGGCCGTGCGGAAGGTGTGCGGCGACTCACGCGCCGACATCGCCGCGAAGGCCATCCGCGAGGGGTGGGACGTGACGCGGACGGAACTCGAGGTCCTGCGGGCCGACCGGCCGAAGGCCCCCGCTGCGCACGTGCCGGACAATGCCATGACCGGGACGGTCCTCGAGGCGGCCTGCATGCTGACGGCGGGCCTGCATGACCTCGATAAGGTCCACGACGAAAAGACGCTCGATGCGGCCGCCAAGCGGTTCCGCGGCGGCATCGGCCTCCAGGAACTCTTGCTGGAGGCGGCCTGGGCGAACGGCTACAGCGGCCGCAACTTCCGCGCGAGCCGCGAGGTCCTGCGCTTTGCCTTCGCCCAGAACCTGTCGGCCGCCTTCTCGACGGTCGACATCGGCGGCATCCTCTCGAATGTCGCCAACAAGTTCCTCCTGGACGGCTTCTTCAGCGTCGAGCGGGTGTGGCGCTCGATCTGCGCGGTGCGGAACGTGTCGGACTTCAAGACCGTCACCTCCTACCGCCTCATCGGCAAGGACCAGTACGAGCCGGTCGCACCGGGCGGGGAACTGAAGCACGGGACCCTCGGCGAGGAGTCCTACACCAACAAGGCCGACACGTTCGGCCTGCTCCTGGCCATCGACCGGCGGGACATCATCAACGACGACCTGGGGGCCATCACGACCGTCCCCCGGAAACTGGGGCGCGGCAGCGGCCTCAAGATCAACGATGTGTTCTGGACCATCTTCCTCGCCAACTCGGACTTCTTCAAGACAGCCAACAACAACTATCTCACGGGTACCGACACGGTCCTCAGCATCGACGGCCTGACGAAGGCCGAGGTCGCGTTCCTGGAGCAGACCGACTCGGACGGCAAGCCCATCGGCATCATGCCGCAGATCATCCTCGTGCCGACGGCCCTCTCGGCCATGGGCACGCAACTCTTCAAGAGCGTCGAGATCCGCGACACCACGGCCTCGACGAAGTACCCGGTCGCGAACCCGCACCAGGGCAAGTTCCGCGTCGAAGTCAGCCGGTACCTCTCGAACACCCACTACACGGGCTACAGCGCCAAGGCGTGGTACCTGCTGGCCGACCCGGCGGACCTGCCGGTCATCGAGGTCGCGTTCCTGAACGGCCAGGAGTCGCCGACCATCGAGACGGCCGAGGCGGACTTCAATCGTCTCGGCGTCCAGATGCGGGGCTACCACGACTTCGGCGTGGCCCTGCAGGACCCGAAGGGCGGCATCAAGAGCAAGGGCGAGGCTTAAGCGTGTCAGGCGAGCGACTTGTAGAGCATCAGTTCGAGCGCTTCACCGGGGAGGACGAAGCCGCCCACGTCGGTGTAGCCCAGCTTCCTGTAGAAGCCCTGGGCGGTTTCGCTCGACATCGTGGAGGTCATCACCTTCGTATGGCCGCGGCACCTCATCTCGCCCTCCCAGAACTCGACCAGCGCTCGGCCGATGCCGCAGCCGCGGTGAGGTCCGAGGACATGCAGCTCCCTCATCAAAGGCAGCGTATCCCAGAAGTGGACGAACCGCAACCAGCCGACGATCTGGTCGTTGACGCGCGCGACGAGGACCTCGCGGCGCTCGACCTGGTCGGCCAGCATGCTCTCGGACGCCTTCGGATGGGCTCGGCAGAGGAACGGCACGTCACCGACGGAGGCGTATTCCACGACGCTCATAGGGCACCGGCGCTGATTGTAGCGCGCTAGGAAGGGAGACGCAACATGGCAAAGTTCGTGCATGACGGCGCGGCGGTCGACTACACGCCGAGCGCGGCAGTGGCGGCCGGGGCGGTCGTGGTCCAGGGGGACCTCGTGGGCGTCGCCAAGACGCCCATCGCGGCCAACGTCCTCGGGGCGCTCGCCGTCGGCGGCGTCTTCGACTTCCCGAAGGCCACGGGCGGCGGGTCCGGCATCGCGGCCGGCAAGAAAGTTTACTGGGACGTCGCCGACGCCCAGGCCAAGGAAGACGACGAGTCGGGCGCCAACAAGCTCCTCGGTAAGACCATCAAGGTGGCGGCCGACGCCGACACGACCGTCCGCGTGCGGCTGTCCCAGTAGGAGCGGCCGGCTGTGGGCGAC
>CAZGKW010000082.1:0-7388 GCA_964526295.1 uncultured Anaerolineales bacterium | reverse complement strand
GCCCAACTGTTCTCCACCGCCACCCGCGCCGCATGAAACCTGCGAAAGGGCAGCTCAGTTAGGGAAAGGGGGACAATGAAGGGGCCGGACGATGGTCGCCCGGCCCCTGGATCACTGCCTTGGACTATTAGGTTGCAGCTGTCAAAGGGGCTGCGTTTACCTCTTCCGGCGGATCAACATGCCCAGTCCGCCCAGGCCCAGCAGCGCCAGCGTCGCCGGCTCGGGAACTTCGACGATCTGAATGCCCGCGGGACCGATTTCGTCACCGGCGAGCACAATGCTCTGACTGGCAGCGCTCAGCCCTGAGAAGAGAACGTAATTCGCATTTGCCGACGTGGGAACGGTCGAAGTGGACTGGACGAAGCCGCTGTCTTGGAAGAAGTCCAGATTGTCCGCCGGCGTCGTCAGGTGAAACGCCGTGGCGCCGACAGTAACCGACATGGGCATGGTCTGAGTACCGTCCGTATCCGTAACGTAAACGTAAAGGTCGTATTGGGCGTAGGGGATTTGGGCCAGACCGAGCGTGATCGTCTTATTAGGCTTCAGGGTCATGCCACTGACGATCATCTGTTCGTTCAGCGTACCGGTGGTAGTCTGTCCCGCTCTGATGTTAGCTGAAGTCCAAGTGAGGTCCGCGGTCGTGGCGGTGCCACTGTTATTTTTGAGATTGGGGAGCGAAACGGGTCCGTTTCCTTGATTGCCAAAAAGGGTCCAGTAGCCGGCCGGCACGAAACCACGGGTCCCCGTGTCCGTATCGTTGGCGTTGCTGAAGTTGACGCTGATGATGCCTGCACTGGCAGCCGGGCTCAACGCCAAGGTTCCCAGGGCGACCACGATGGCTGCTGCTGCGAACTTGCTCATACTCTTTCCTCGGATCATCATGCTGCCCCTCTTGAAGAAGTCGTCAGAACCGTTGCTTTGCTCTCCGAAGTTCGGCACGGATTCGCGGCTCAACTGCTCTAAATATACCACATTTCGGCCGATGCGTCAAACCGCGGATGCGTCTTTTGTCATCGCGTTTGCGCACAGTCGGGCCGTGCCGTTCGAACGGTGGAATCCATGCATCCGCGGGCACTCCGGCCGGGTGTTCTCCTGCGAGAAACGGGATTCGTGCATTCCATCTACTGCCCCCATTGTCCCACAGGTCGCCTAATCCATCTATTCGCCAGTGCGTCTTTTATCATCACAACTGCGGCAGGGGGATTGCCACGGTCGAGGCCGACGGGTAGCATGGGCACGGAACATGCAGCCGATGGGGAGCCGAATTGCAGAGAATCCTGATCATCAACTGGACCGAGATGAAGCACGGCCGCGAGATCTTCCGCGGCATCTGGGACTACGGCCACGCCCACACGAGCTGGCGGTTCGAGATGTTTGAGCTGGAGAAGTGGCAGAAGCGGCTGGCGGCGCTGCGGGGCGAGTTCGACGGAGTGATCGCCGCGTTGGTGCACAAGGAGTTGATCGAGCCGCTCTCGGCGTGCACGCCGCACCTGGTGAACGTCGCCAGCCACGACTGGGCGGCTGAGCGGTTTGCGACGGTCCGGCCGGACAATCGCGCCATCGGGCGGATGGCCGCCGAGCACCTCCTGGCGAAGGGATTCACGCGGTACGCGTTCGCGGGGAACCCCGGACACGGCCCGAGCCTGTCGCGGGGGATCGGCTTTCTCGAGGCGCTTCTGGAGCCGGAAGTGGAGGATCTGTGGGCGGCCAAGGAGATTTGCGAACTGCTGTCGGAGGGGCCGCGGGCGGTGGTGAAACCGGCTTCTCTGCACGGCTGTGCGGAGAAGACGGGTCTGGCACGCCTGGCCGAGAGGCCGACAGGGGTGTTCGCGGCCAACTGCTATATGGGGCGTGAGTTGATTGCCCAGGCCCACTCGCTGGAGCTTCGGCTGCCGGACCAGATCGCCGTTGTCGGCGCCGACGAGGATGATTTCCTCTGCGAAACGTGCGACCCGGCCCTTTCGGCGGTGGACGGCAATTCGCGCCGCGTTGGTTATGAAGCGGCCGCCCTGCTGCGCCGCCTGATGGACGGTGAGCCCGCGCCGGAGGCGCCGGTTGAAATCCCGCCGCTGCGGGTGGTGGCAAGGCGGTCGAGCGACGCAGTGGCCGTCGAGGATGAACTGGTCGCCTCCGCCCTGCGGTGCATTCGCGACCATGTCCACGAGCCGTTCACCGTCGAAGACGTGCTCGACCACGTCCAGGGCAGCCGTCGCGTGCTGGAGCGGCGATTCAGGGCATGCCTCGGGCGGACGCCGCATCGCGAAATCATCCTCGCACGGCTGGAGCGGGTCAAGCAACTGCTCTGCCGCACCGAGTGGACGGTGGACGAGATCTCCCGGGCGTGCGGGTTCAGATACCCGGCCCACATGACGAAGGTCTTCCGCGAAGCCACCGGAACCACACCGTCGGCGTACCGCCGCGAAGGGCGCACGAACGGACCTGTCGCACAGTGACCGGCCAGCGGTTCGGCAGATTTCATGGGCGATTCGGCGTGCCAGAAGGTCGCGGCGGCGTCCGGGCGAGGATGATGGAGAGCTGGTCTGGTGCAGCTCTCAGGTGTACACGCGAACCCCTTTGAAGTGGAGACTCTATGGCATACGGGCATGTCGTGAGGGTGATCCTGGTTGGCTCGGCTGCGCTGGTCGGCCGGGGCGGAAACAACATGCTTCCCGAGGATGGGCGAGATCTGGCGACGGCTGCGGCCTTGGCGGAGACCCGTGTGGAATTGCATCAAGGCGCCAGGGCGGAGCGGTCGGTGGTAGCCGCCGACCATCCGGGCTTCGAGCAAGCCGTGCGCGTGGAGACCATCGAGTCGCCGCGCGACAAGTGGACCGTCAAGGTTGACGTCCCGCTGACGGGCGAGATGAAACAAGGCGACGTGCTGCTGATCGACTTCTGGATGCGGACGCTGCAGACGGCCGACGAGTCCGGCGACGGGTCCATCTTCGTGGCCTTAGAGACGAAGGGCAAGGACCGGAAGACCCATCGCATTTTCACCGCTGCGGCGGGCACGGCCTGGAAACGCTGGCAGATGCCCATCCGCCTGCATCGTGAACTGCCGAAGGGACAGCGCGTGCTGTCGATGCAGTTCGCGGGGCTGCCGCAGACCGTCGAAATCGGCGGCCTGCGCGTGCTCAAGTACGGCCCGTCGGCCGACCCGGCCGCCCTGCCGATGACCCGCAGCACCTATCACGGCCGCGAGCCCGACGCCGCTTGGCGGGCCGCTGCGCTGCGGCGCATCGGGGAGCATCGCAAGAGCCATCTGACAGTCCGCGTTCTGGACGCCCGGGGGCGTCCGGTGCCCGGGGCGAAGGTGCGCGTGGCGATGAAGCGGCACGCCTTCGGCTTCGGCTGCGTGATCAACCCCGGGACCTTCAACGCAGAAGGCCCCGACACGAAGCGATACCGCAAGGTCTTCCTGGAGAACTTCAACAAGGCCCCGCTCGAGAGCGGGCTGCGCTGGCAGAACTTCTTCGGACCCGACCCGCAGCGGCAGAAGCAGTCGTGGGCCCGGACAGACCGGACCATCGACTGGCTGCGCGAGCACGACATCGAGGTGCGCGGGCACTACCTCATGTGGGGCCCGCTGTCGGACCGAACCCAGCCGGGCGAACTGCTCGACAAGCCCGAGGCCCTTCTGGCGGCCCATCGCAAGCACATGGCCGAGAAGACCGCCCTGACGCGCGGGCGGATCGGCGAGTGGGACACCATCAACCACATCGCCGCCTGGGGACGCCGCTACAGCGACCTGCCCGGCGGATTCCTGGTCTACGCCGACACCATCCAACTCGCCCGCAAGCTCGCGCCGGATGCGGAGCACTGGATCAACGAGGGGCAGATCGTCGTTGCCGACGGCAACCGCATGGATGAGTACGAGAAGATCACCCGCTACCTGAGTGACCACGACGCCCTCCCCGATGGGATCGGCTTCATGGCCCACTTCCGGGCCACCCACCTGCCGCACCCCCAGGAGGTCTACGAGCGGATCGACCGGTTCGCGAAGTTCGGCACGAAGTTGCAGTACACCGAACTGGACGTCGAATGCGGCAGCGACGAGCAGCTCCAGGCCGACTACCTCCGCGACGTGCTGATCGCCGGGTTCAGCCATCCGTCCATGGAAGGCATGGTGCTGTGGGGCTTGTGGGAAGGCCGGCACTGGCGGCCCGACGCGGCCCTGTGGCGCAAGGACTGGTCGATCAAGCCGGCCGGGCAGGTCTGGCGTGAGCTTGTGTTCAAGCAATGGTGGACCGACGAGACGGTGACCACCGGCGCCGACGGTACCGCGAGCGTGCGCGGTTTCCACGGGACTTACACCGTGGCCGTCAATGGCGTGTCGCAGGAAGCTCAGTTGGGGCCGGAGGGCGCGACGCTCGTGGTTCGAGTGGCCGACTGATCGCAGGATCGCCGCCGCCCCTCTTTACGCGTTATTGCCTGTGACCAACTGAAACCCAAGGAAACGCATGACACCCAAAGAACGAATGCTTACCGCCATCGGGGGCGGCAAGCCCGACCGCCTGCCGGTCACGATCCACCAGTGGCAGCGATTCCATCTCGAGCGGCACATGAACGGCATGTCTCAGCTGGAGGCCTTCAAGGAGACCGGCCTCGACGCGTCGATCACGCCGCGCGGCATCCTGAAGCTCCGCGAGACGGACAGATGGCGGGTGTCGCGCGAGGACGTCACACCCTCAGGAGGTCAGCCCCGCACGCGTATCCGCATCGAGACGCCCGATGGCAAGTTGACTGCCGGCGAGGCGCGGGGCGACGGGACCGTCTACGTGACCGAGCACCTGCTCAAGGACGCTGCCGACGCCGAACGCTTCCTGAAGCACTGGCCCGGGATGGAGCTGGATAAGGCGGCATTGTCGGCCTGCTACGACGAGACGGGTGACGCCGGGATCGTCCGCGGCAATGTCGAGGCGGCCCACCAGCCGGGCGTCTGGCAGGACTTCTGCGAGCTGGTGGGAACGGACGGAGAAAGCGATCTTCTGGGCTATCGACGAGCCCGCCTTCGTGCACGACTTCCTCGAGCGGGTCACGCGGAAGCGCGTCGCGTTCGTCCACGAGCAGGTGCCCGGCGCGAAGTTCGACCTGATCGAGCACGGCGGCGGAGCGGCCAGTTCGAACGTGATCAGCCCGTCGATGTTCGATGAATTCTGCGTGCCCTACGACCGCCGCGTCATCGACGCCCTGCGCGAAGTCGGCCTGAAGGCGGTCTACCACACGTGCGGGGCGATGATGGCGATCCTCGATCGCATCGCCGCCAACGGCTGCGACGCCAGCGAGACGCTCAGCCCGCCTGGGGTCGGGGGCGACATCGCCTCGGCCGACGACCGCCGCCGCGTCAAGCAAACCCTCGGCCGCCGCGTCGCGCTCATCGGGGGCATCGACCAGGGCCGCCTCGATAAAGCGAGTGCGCCCGAGGCCATTCGCGATGAGGTCGTGGCCTGCTTCGAGAGCTTCGGCGCCGGCGGCGGCTACATCTGCTCGGCCAGCGACCACTTCTTTCACGCCCCGCCCGAGAACCTCAAGGCGTTGGCCGACGCCGCCAGGGAGTGTGTCTACGCTTGAAGCAACCCGCGGCAACGACCGGTTCCTGCCAGCCGAGAACTGCCCGGCGATGACCGCCGCCGGCTGGCTATCGCCGGAAGGAGAGTGACCGTGTCCGTAACAGGCAGAATCATCGTTGCCGATACTCCCGCCGGCCAGAAGCGCTTCGGGCCCAACTGGCGGTATTGCGTTGGCTCGGGGCACATGGGTCTGGCGCTGCGCCAGGAGCATCAGGACGCCTTGGCCCTGGTGCAGAGGGAGATCGGTTTTTCGTACATCCGCGGGCACGGCCTGCTGTCCGACGCGGTCGGGCTGTACCGCGAGAAGTACTGGAACCACGCCGATGATCTCCAGGCCCGACCGGGGCTCAACTTCACCTACGTCGACCTGACCTACGACAGTTTCCTGGCCAAGGGCATCCGCCCGTTCGTCGAACTGGGGTTCATGCCCGACGATTTGGCCTCGGGCGATCAGACCTGCTTCTGGTGGAGGGGGAACATCACGCTGCCGGCGGCCGGGCAAGGACCGGGGATGGAGCGCTACGCTCCGCGGAAAGCACTTCTACGTCTTCTCGACTGGCGCCGCGCCCCTCAAGGCGGGTGACGAGAACGGCGGCCATGCCCATTCGCCCTTCGGCGTCTATGCGCTCTTCGAGCACGGCGGCGACTTCGAGGCCGCCGCCCGGGCGCTCCGGGCCGCCGGCCTTCCTCCGCTTGACCGGGTGGCTCGTGGTGCCGCTGGTCTGCCTCTTGCTACTCTTCTTGCTCGTCATGACCATACCCTTTCTATTGGGCCCGGCGGTGGGTCGGGGTCTCCAACGCGATTCGTCGCGCTGGGGTGCACCGCCACGCCTGGCGGACTGTCGTCGTCAGACACGGCGTGCCGTCATGTGCGTCCCCAGGGCGTCGCCGAAGGCGAACCGCGAGCGGTATCGCGCCCGCGGCTTGGGTGGCGCAGCGTCCAGCCACCGTGTGATTCGTCCCTGCGTGGCGGTCTGCTGGGCGTAGAACCTCACGCGCCGGGCGGACTCCTCCGGCGTGAACTGGCTCTGCTCGTGCATCCCGGCGTGGGCGTTGAGCCACTGCCTCGCGTCGGCCAGGACGGCCAGGTCCTGCTTGTCGTAATCCGTGTACCGCCCGCCGCGGCTGAGCCGCATCGGGACCGTGCTGCTTCCGCTGGTCTTCACCGTGTTCTCCTCGTGTTCGATGCCCACGACAGGATGAGGCCATCAGAGGGCGGAAATGCTAAGCCACATTCCCGGAAAGGCGGCAGATTTGCTGCCGCCATATGCTTCGATGGGGGCGTGACTTATGCCGCCTGACGCAGAATCTTCGACAATTCCGCTACCCTCAGCCGCCGACCCGGCCGAGCCCCGCTATCTCTGCGGCGTTGGCGCCGGATGCCCTGGCGTGGCTCCTGACTGCCGCCGAGGGCAAGGTCGTCACAGCGGACATGGTTCAGGCGGCCATCCCCACGCTCATCCGCCTGGACGGCCTTGACCGCTCAATATTCTCGTGCTGCCATTGCGGGTAGTGGCCCCAAGTCGTCGTCATCCGCGGCGGTGTCGCTGCAATCTTGTTTGCCTCCGACAGCCACACCGGAATCCTTTTGACAAGGCGCGCCAACGTGGACTAATCTCGTCCATGATGCAGGCACGCACGGTCATTCGCAGAGATACCGATCACGCGCTGAGGATGCTGGTGCACATCGCATCGCAGGGCGGCGGGACGACCTCCGCGCCCACGATTGCGCGGGCGTTGGGCATTCCGGCCAGTTTTGCGCACAACTGCCCTTTCGCAGGTTTTGAGGGTACCGCGGACGGATGGAGGAAGCAAGGA
>CAZGKW010000081.1:0-9209 GCA_964526295.1 uncultured Anaerolineales bacterium | reverse complement strand
ACGTGGTTGACTACTGCGGCTCGTCCGGTGGCCGCGTCTGGGTTGACCTTGGGAGTGGCCCGGGCGGCTTGGGACTGGCGCTGCTGGAGAAGGTCTCCGATGGCACGATGGTGCTGATGGACCCGAACGGGGACGCCCTTCGCCGCGCGCTGGATGCCGCACGACAGCGCGGTCACGCCTCACGTGCGGTGGCGGTGGTCGGCTCGGCCGAGTCGGTTCCGTTGCCCGACGGGTCGGTCGACGTGGTGGTCAGCCGGGGCTCCTTCTACTTCTGGCGGGACCGTGCCCAGGGGCTGCGGGAGGTTTGGCGCATCCTGCGCCCGGCCGGGCGGGCAATGATCGGCGGCGGCCTGGGCAGCACGTATCCCCGATGGGCCCGGCAGGAGTTTATCCGCCGCCGGCGGGCATCCGCCGCTGCGAAGGGGCCGGAAGCGGCCCGCGAGTTTGCCGCGGCCCGCAGCCCGGACACCTTCCGCCGCCTGGCCACCGAGGCGGGTTTGCCCTCGTTTGAAGTGGTCGGCGAGGGTGGCCTGGGGCCGGACGACCCGAACACCGGCATCGGCATCTGGCTGCGGCTTGCGAAGGAGGCGGCGAATGACGCCTGACGACGGAGACACGGCAATCGAAGTGCGCGGCCTGGCCAAGCGATTCGGCGAGGTGCAGGCCGTGGCGGGCATCGACTTCGACGTGCGGGAAGGCGAGTTGTTCGGCTTCCTCGGTCCCAACGGGGCGGGCAAGACCACGACCGTTCGCATGCTGACGGGCGTGCTGGAGCCGACGGACGGAACCGCCGTCATTCAGGGGCACGACATCCGCGCCGAGGCGCTCCTGTCGCGGGCGCACCTGGGCATCGTCCCGGAAGAGGCCAACGTCTACCTCGACCTGAGCGTCTGGCGGAACGTCATGTTGATGGCCGAACTGCACGGCGTGCCGCGTCGGCAGCGGATCGCCGAAGGCGAGCGGTTGCTGGAGGCCCTCGACCTTTCCAGCCGGAGGGACCACAAGGCCCGGACGCTCTCCAAGGGCCTGCGCCAGCGGCTGATGCTCTGTACGGCTTTGGTGACGGGGCCGAAGGTCCTCTTCCTGGACGAACCGACCAGCGGGCTGGACGTGGCGAGCGCCCGCTTGATCCGGCAGATCGTCCGCCGGCTGAAGGCCGAGGGACTGACGGTCTTCCTGACCACCCACAACATGGACGAGGCCGAGGAGATGTGTTCGCGGGTGGCGATCATCAACCAGGGCCGCATCGTCGCCATCGACACGCCGGAGCGGCTCCGTTCGGCCATGCGTTCCAGCCAGTATCTTGAGGTTGCCCTCGGCGGTGACGAGGTGGACATGGCGGAATTCGAGCGCTTGCCGGGCATCTTGCGTCTCGGCCGGGAGGGCAAGTGCGTGCACTTGTACGGCGAGCAACCCGGCCGCTTGGCGACGGAGGTCGTCCGCCTCGCAGAAACGAAGGGTCTGGAGATCCTTCACCTCTGTACCTGCCAACCCAGCCTCGAGGACGTATTCCTCTACTTCACCGGCGACGGCGCCCAGGAGGTTGAGCCATGACGGCGCATACGGAGTTGGCCCAGACCTGGCGGCGGCAGGCCCATGGGGCCTTGGTCATCGTCAAGAAGAACGCGCTGCTGTATTACCTGAAGCCGCCGGTGCTCATCTTCGGCGTGTTGTTCCCCGTGTTTTTCTTCCTGGCGTTCAAGATGGGCCGGCCGATCGCGGCCGAGAACGTCGTGCCGGGCATGGTGGCGATGGCGCTGTGGTTCACGGCCAGCGCGGTCGGCCCGCTGGTGACCCCGTGGGAGCGGCGGGCCAAGACCTACGAGCGGCTGATCTCGACGCCCGTCTCCCTTCCGGCCATCCTCCTTGGCGACGTGGCGAGCGGGCTGATCTTCGGGGCGTGCCTGTCGGTGGTTCCCGTCGGGCTCGGGCTGGCGCTGACGGATGCTTCCATCGTCGGCCCGGCCGCCTTGGCCGGCGGCATCGTCCTCGGGGCCCTGAGCTTCGCAGCCCTGGGGGTACTGATTGCCGCCCCGCCGGCCAGCAGCCCGTCGAACATTATGCTGCTATCGAACCTGGTGCGGCTGCCTCTGTTGTTCGTCAGCGGCGTGTTCCTGCCGATTGAGCGGATGCCCGGGTGGGCCCGCTGGATCGCCCCGATCTCGCCCCTTTCCTACGCGGGAGACATGATTCGCGGAGCCTTTGGACAGCGGACATACTTCCCCGTGTGGCTCAGCCCGATCATGCTCCTGGTGTTCACTGTCTTGTTGTTTTTCGGTGCTCAGCTGTTCCACCGGCGCTGGCGGGCCAAAGGGCTATAGTGTTGGCAGGTGTGAATGAAGATCGGTAGCTTCGAGTTCAACCTCCGCGAACTGGCCGGGTCGCTGGGCGACTTCGGCACGCTCCTGCCGCTGGCCATCGGCTACATCACCGTCTGCGGGCTGGACCCGGCCGGCCTGCTGATCATGATGGGCCTGGCGAACATCGCCACCGGCCTGATCTACCGGCTCCCCATGCCCGTGGAGCCGATGAAGGTGCTCGCGGTGGTGGCCATCGCCCAGGCCTGGACGCCGGAGAAGGTCTACACCTCCGGCCTGGTCATGGGCGTGGTCTGGCTGGTCATGGGGGCGACCGGTGTCATGGACTTCGTCGCCCGATGGACGCCCCGCAGCGTGATCCGCGGAATCCAGCTCTCTCTGGGGGCGCTGCTGGCCATCGAAGGCGTCAAGATGGCCAGCACGTGGTGGCTGCTCGGCGCGGCGGCCGTCATCGTCGTGCTGCTTCTGCGGACGAACCGCTACGCCCCGGCCTCGATTGTCCTGGTCCTTGGCGGGATCATTATCATGGCCGTGCGGGGCCAGTTGGCCGGCGTGGGCGGCGTCTCGCTGTCGCTTCCCCCGCTGACGATGGCCGACCCGCGCGAAATCTGGCCGGTGCTGCGGGACGCAGGGCTGGCGCAGATTCTGCTTACGGCCACCAACGCCGTCATCGCCACAAGCGTTCTCATCTCCGAGTACTGGCCGAACCGGCGAGTCACCAACCGCCAGTTGGCGGTCAACATGGGCGCCATGAACGTGGTCCTCCCGTTCTTCGGCGGCATGCCGCTGTGCCACGGGGCCGGCGGCTTGGCGGGCCAGTATTACTTCGGCGCGAGGACCGGCGGCACGAACCTCATCGAGGGGACCATCGAGATCGCCCTGGGCGTGCTGCTGGCCGGCAGCATCGCCGCGATCTTCGCGGCATTTCCGCTGGCCATCGTCGGGGCGATGATGCTGCTGGTCGGCGTCGAGATGGTCAAGTTTGCCCGCGACCTGCGCTTCAACCGCCATCTCGTACCCGTCGCGGCGACGCTGGCCGGCTCGCTGCTCGTCAACATGGCCGTCGGGTTCAGCGTCGGATTGGCTGTCCACTACCTCTTGCTGGGCAAGGAGCATCGTCATGCCCACGCCCAGCGATGAGGAGTTGATGCTGAGCGTCCGCGGCGGCGACCTGGACGCCTTCGAGCGACTCGTCCTGCGCCACCAGGCCGGGGCGTGGCGCGTGGCTTATCGCTTCACGGGCGACGCCGCCGAGGCCGAGGACCTGGCCCAGGAAGCTTTCCTGAAGATTTTCGGCGCCGCGCCGCGATACCAGCCCACCGCCACGTTCCGCACCTACCTCTACCGGGTCCTGACGCGGTTGTGCATCGACTACCGGCGCAAGAAGCGGCCCGTTCTTGCCGGCCCTTTCCCGGAGGCGGCGGACACCGCGCCCTCGTCTTCCCGGCAGGCCGCCCAGGCCGAACGCGATGCCCTGATCCAGGACGCACTGAACTCCCTGCCCGCCGACTACCGCCTGGCAGTCGTCTTGCGGTACTTCGAAGGCCTGAGCGGGGCCGAGATGGCCGAGGCGATGGGTCGAAGCGTCAAGGCCGTCGAGCGCCTGCTGGCGCGGGCCAAGTCGGCTCTGGAGCCGCTGTTGCGGCCCCTTCTGGACGAGTGACGGGTTCTCCGAGGGGGATTTCCCCGGGCCGCTCGTTTGTTTCGTGAGAGGAGAGAGCCGATGCGCTGCGACGAGGTGCTGAACCAACTGGTGGCGTTTTCTTCGGGGGAGTTGCCGGCGGATGTCCGTCAGGTCGTGCAGGCCCACTTGGCCGAGTGCGCGGCTTGTCGGGCGGAGCTATCGCGGCTGGATGCCTTGGCGGGAGTGCTGGCCGGCACGCGAAGCCCCCCGGTCCCGGCGGGCTTTGCTGCGCGTGTCACGGCGGCGGCGCGGCGGCGGCAGGACGCACCGTCCGCCCGCCTTCGTCAAGGCTACGGCGGACAGGTCGCACCTTGGAACCTGCTGCGGTGGTGGCGTCTGACATCCGGCCCGATGCACGCCGCCGCGGCGGCGGTGCTGATCGTCGGCTTGACCGTCGGAGCGGTGATGGGGTGGGCCTCCGCGCCGCCAATCGCTCCGGCGGAAACGGCGGCGCAAACCGACCCGGTTGACGCGTACCAGGTCGACTTCCTCGGCGAGGCCCCGGCAGGGTCGCTGGCCGACAGTTACCTGGCGCTGGTCTCAGGCCGCAACGGGGAGGGCCAATAGCCATGTGGAAGAAGATCGCCCCCTTACTGATCGTGCTGTCGGTGGCCCTGAACGTCGCGGTCATCGGCGTCTGGGCCGCCCATGTCGTCCGTGGACACTGGATCGGCCGGGATCGCTACGGCCATGGCGACGGCAGCGAAGGTGTCTGGTGCCCGCTGCATCGCCGGCTCAACGTGACGGACGAGCAGTGGCGACGGATCGAACCTCGCATCGCACAGTTCCGGCGCGAGTCCCAGGCCATCTGCGCCGACATGAACCGCCTGCGAACCGAGTTGATTGACTTGATCGCGTCCAATGATCCAGACCGGCAGGCCATCGCCGCCAAGCAGGAAGCAATCCGCGCGGGGCAACAGCGGATGCAGCAACTGGTCGTCGAGCATCTGCTGGCCGAGAAGGCCGTGCTCACCCCCGAGCAGCAGAAGGAACTGTTCGACCTGGTCCGCGAGCGCACCGCCTGCCGCGGGCCGGGCCGGATGATGGGTGTGTCGGGCGAGGGGGCCGGCCAACCGGAGGGCTCACACGAACATCCTCGCCAGGGCCACGGCGGGCACGGCAGTCCATAGCGCCCGGGCAAGAGAGCGACGGAGGCAACTGACATGATGGTTTTGGATGGCAGCCACGTGCACCACGCTGCGGGGGCTTGGCCGGTCCTGGCGGCCGGCGGCCTGTTTCTGCTGGCGGGGCTGTGCGCGGCGATCCTGCTCCTCAGGCGACGAACGTCTGGTCTGGCATCGCCGACGGGCCAAGGCGGCCCCTGCGGCGTTGGACACGAAGCGCCCCTGTCGGGTTTCGATGCCTGTGTTGCCACACGGCGCCCCGAAACGGCCGACCACGCGGAGGACGATTACGATTCGCAGTACGACTTCGACGCCAAGATCCTCGCCATGCTGAGCCAGAAGGGCGAACCGATGCGCCAGTCCGAGATCGCCGAGAACCTGGGAATGGACCTCGAGGAGTTGGGCTCATGGCTTGCCGGCATGGAGCAGCGCGACATGCTTCGCCGGGCCTGGGACCCGGCGCAATCGGTCTACGTGGTCCACCTTTCTGTCCAGACGTAGGTATCGTCACGCGGCAATACAGGAGTGCGGCTTGAAATACGGTGTGATCCCGTTCCTGCTGGTCGGCGCGATCGCCTGGGGCGGTTGTGCAAGCCTCGACCCGTGGGGCGAATTCGGCCGCCTGCCCCCGGCGCACTCGCAACCCTTTGACGCCGGTACCGCCGAGGATGTCCCCGCAGACGCAAGCCTGCCGGACCCGGCAAACGAACTGGCCGGGCGGACGCTTTCGCTGGGTGAGTGTCTCACCATCGCCCTGGAGCACAACCCGCGCACCGCCGAATCCTGGCAGGCGATTCGCGCCGCGGCGGCGCGTACCGGGCGGACCAAGGCCGACTACTTGCCCATCATCGGCTTCACGTCCAGCGCCGCACGGGGCGACACGGTGGAACTCGACGGCAAGACGGACTTCGGAACGCAGAATCGCTACGACGGGGTGTTCGGTCTGCGGTGGCTGATCTTCGACGGCGGCGGGCGCGAGGCCCGCGTCGATGCCGCGACGGCCGAGGTGCTGGCGGCGGGGTTCCGGCACAACACCGCCTTGCAGGACGTGGCCCTCCAGGCGGTCGAGTCGTACTACAACCTGCTGGCCGCCCGGAGCTTTCGCCAACTTGCCGAAGAAACCGTTCGCCAGCGCGACTACCAGCTTCGCCTGGCCCAGGCCAGGCACAAGGCGGGCGTGGTCAGCAAGTCCGACGTGCTGCGCGCCGAAACCGAAATGGCCGATGCCGAACTGAACCTGGTCCGGGCAAGAAACGCGGTCGAGGTGGCCCAGGGGCGTCTGGCGACATCCATGGGCGTATCGGTTTCGGCCGATTTTCAGGTCGCGGATCTGCCTGAGTCGCATGACGAGCGGCAACCCGAGAACGTGCAGGCCCTGCTTGGCGAGGCCGCCGGTAATCGCCCGGAACTCAAGACCGCGCTGGCCCAGGTGCGCACCCAGGAAGCGGCGGTGCGGCTGGCCGAGTCGCGGTACTGGCCGGCGCTGGCCGTGGACGGAGCCGCGGGCTGGGTCGGCCGGAGTTTCCCCCCCGATGCGGACCAGTGGACGGCCGGCGTGGCGCTCGACGTGCCGCTGTTCACCGGCTTCGACCGAAACTACCAACTTCACGCCAGCAAGGCCGATTTGGATCGGGTCTTGGCCGCGCGCCGGATCGTCCTTCAAGGCGTCGAACTGGAGGTCTGGACGGCCTACTGGCAGACCTTCGAAGCCGGCCAGGCCATCGAGGCCGCCGAGCGGTTCGTCGCCAGCGCCGAGGAAAGCGCCCGTGTGGCCGAGGGCGAGTACAAGAACGGCACCGGCTCGATCATCGGCCTGATCGACGCCCAGACCCAACGCACTGTTGCCCGAGACCGACTCATCCAGGCCCGGCTGGACTGGCGCACGGCCATCGCACGGCTGGAACGTGCCGTGGGCCGGTCGCTGACCGATCGAGCCGAACCCCCCGCAGAACCGGAAGGCGAGTGACCTTGAAGAAGAAGCGGAAGCGAGTCCTGCTGATCGTGCTGGCGCTGGTCGTGGCGGCCGGTGCGGGAGCCGTCTGGTATGGCCTGTCGAATCGGGACGGCCAGTCATCGCCGCAGAGCTCGGCGAAGAAGCCCAAGCCTTTGCAGGTGGAAGTGCAGGCGGTGCAAAGGGGCGAAATCGTCCAGCGCCTGGAACTCAGCGGCGAGGTGGTGGCCACCGATTCGGTCGTGATCGCCGCGACCAAGGAAGGCCCCATCGAGTATTGCCCCTGGCGGGAAGGCGACCAAGTCAAAGGCCCCAGCCGCGAAGGTGAGACGGTTACCCCCGGCGAAAGGCTCGTTGAAATCGACCGCGAGGTCCATCGGGCCGAAGTCCGGACCGCAGAGGCAGACCTGGCCGTTGCCCGCGCCAGACTGGCCGATTTGAAGGCCGGCGCTCGGCCCGAGGAGGTGCAGAAGGCAGAGGCCAACGTCCGGCGCTGGCAGGCGACATTGGCCGAGGCGCGCAGAAGCCACGAGCGGCAGGAACAGCTGATCGCCGACGACTTCACCTCGCAACAGAGCGTCGACCAGGCCCGCGAGCGGATGGACGTGGCCGAGGCCGAGCTTGCCGCCGCCCAGGAAACCCTTCGCATGCTTAAGGCCGGGCCGACCGAAACCGAGATCGCCGTCCAGATGGCAGCGGTGGAAGAGGCGGCGGCTCGGCTGGCGCTGGCCAGGGCGCACCTGTCCGAGTGCATCGTCACCGCGCCTTTCGATGGCGTGATCACCGCCGTGCACGTCCGCCCCGGTGATCTGGCCACGCCGCGAAGCCCGCTGCTGGAGATGTACGCCCCGGACTCGCTGGTCATTCGCTTCTCCGTGCCCGAGGCGCAGGGCTCGGCGGTTCGGCCGGGCCTCCGGCTCGAAGCGACGCTGGATGCCCTCAACGGACAGGCGTTCGACGCCGAGATCACGCGCGTCTATCCCCAACTGGACGAGGCGATGCGCACGCGCACGGTCGAGGCGAAGCTGACCGAACCGGCCGAGATCGTTCCGCACATGTTCGCCCGGCTGAGGCTCGAGCTGAGGCGGGCCGACGATGCCGTGCTGGTCCCCGCCGAGGCGGTCCTGACCGCGCCCACGGGCGAGCACTACGTCTTCGTGGTCAACCAAGGCAAAGCGCACCGGCAGGTCGTTGAAGTTGGCATTGAGCAGGACAAGACGATCCAGGCCCTCAGCGGACTCCAGCCGGGCCGGCGCGTCGTCGTGGCAGGTCAGGCGGCGCTGCGTGACGGCCAGCCCGTCCGCGTGCTTGGCCGGCAACCACAAGGCGGAGGTGGAGCCCCCGATGGGAATCGACAAGCGCCCGATGGTCCGCGTCCGGATGCGGGGGCCGGCCGATGAAGATCACGGAGTATGCCGTCCATCGTCGTTTGGCCACCGGCGCGATCGCGCTGGCGGTGGTCGTGCTGGGCCTGTACGGCCTCTGGCGGTTGCCTGTCGATTACCTGCCCGAAGTTACGTACCCGATGGTAAAGGTCCACATCCGCTGGCCCGGCGCGACGGCCGAGGAGATCGACAAGGACATCGCCGACCCGGTCGAACGGCTGATGGCCACGGTGGACTATCTCGACGATCTGGAATCGACCTGCCGCGAGGGCGTCTATTCGCTCAACGTGAACTTCGAATACGGGGCCGACGTGGACGTGGCGTTTCAGGACGTGCTGGCCGCCCTGACCCGCGCCGAGCAGGACCTGCCCGACGACATCGACCCGCCGTACGTCTTCAAGGCCGACCCGTCGCAATTGCCGGTGATGCAACTGACCATCCGCTCGGACCGCCAGGGACCGGTGGAGCTGCGCGAATGGACCGACAACTGGTTGCAGGACCGCATCCTGGCGGGGCGGGGCGTAGCGGGCACCGAGATCGTCGGCGGCCTGGAGCGGGAGGTCCGCATTCTGCTGGATCCATTACTGATGGAAAAGCACCGGATACCGCTCCAGACGGTCATGCAGCGGCTGGCCGAGGAGAACGTCGAGCAGACCGGCGGGCGGGTCACCATCGGCCGGCGCGAGATCATTGCCCGCACCATGGGCGAGTTCGACGACCTGGAGCAGATCGGCTCGGTCGTCATCG
>CAZGKW010000080.1:0-9483 GCA_964526295.1 uncultured Anaerolineales bacterium | reverse complement strand
CGGTCCGCAGGATGCGCTCGCCGCCGTCCGAGCCGAGGGCCACGGCGATGGAGCGCGTCCGGTTGAAGCCGGCGTCCTCGCTCTCGGTGCGGAACTTGCGCGTCGCGAAAAGGACCGCGTCGGTCCATTCCGTCACCAGGGCCGCGGCGTGCTTGTGCAGGCGCGGCGAGTACCGGTCGTAGGCGACCGACTCGGGGTCCTCGAACTTCTCGACCTTGGCGTGGGCCAGGAGGATGACGCACATGCCGCGCTCGTTCCGCAGGGCATCGAGGCCCCCGAGCACCTCCCGCCACTGCGTCAGGGCGTGGGTGTAACCCTTGGCATACCCGCCGTCGGCCTTCTCGATGGATTTGACGCCGTACTCGCGGCAGACCTCGTCCCAGATGAGGCGCTCGAGCCAGTCGAGCGAGTCGATGACGACCGACTGGTAATCGTGCTTCTCGGCGTAGAGCGCCGAGATGGCCTTCACGACCTCGTCATACCGCCGCGCCAGGGGGAACGAGGCGCAGTCGATCTGGTCGAGGCCGTCCTCGGTCGGGATGAAGATGGGCGCCAAGGCGCCGGCGGCGGTGGTCGATTTGCCGATGCCTTCGGTGCCGTAGATCAGGAGGCGGGGCGGCGAGTGGCGCCGGCCGGTGCGGACCTGTTCGAGCAGGCTCATGCGAGATTCCTTTCAGTCAGGTTCGGGTTTGCGGTCAGTGAAAGCGCCCGGGCGGGTGGCCGCCCAAGATGGACCCGCCATCAGCCGCCCGGGCGCACGTCGTTTACGCCACGTCGAGGACGCGGACCTCCTCGTAGCCGGTCGGCCAGCGGTCGACCTCCCGGCAGGCCACGAGACGCCGGATGGCCGCCTCGTTCTCCTTCCTGGCGATGGCCAGGCCGTCGTCCCCGACGCGCCAGACGCCGCAGCGGAACGGTTCGCGTTTCTCGACTGCCACGACGTAGACCGGCACCAGCTCGCCGATCACCTGGGCGAGAACGGCCTGGTAGAAGGCCATCTGGTGGGTGTAGCGGTAGCGGCGGGCGTCGGCCTCGAACCAGTCGATCTGGTCGCAGGTCTTGAGGTCGACGATCCCGCGGTGCGGATGGGTCCAGTCGATTCGGATCTGGCACGGCACCCCGCCGTACTCGGCCCTGAGGACGCCCTCGGCCCGGCCGTAGAGCAGCAGGTCCACGGCCTCGTCGTTCATCGCGACGCCGCTCGCCATCTGCTCGATGAGTTCGACCTGGTCGTGGGAGAGGACGGGCTTGCCCTGGGTCTCGGCCCACTCGGCGAACTTCTTGGTGTTCGAGCCGTAGGGCCGGCCGGTCTTGGGGTTCACGGGGCCGCCGAGGGCGAACCGCGACTCGTAGACGTCGCGGCCCTCCAGGATGCGGGAATGGGCGGCCCGGCCGAGAAGGAATGCCGGCGAGTCCCTGTCCTCGATGAGGCCTTCGGCCTTCTTGTGGTAGAGCCACGGACACTTCATGAAATCCCGCAGTTGGTGGCTCGAGAGGAACTCGCCGGCCCGGGAGTGGTACGCGTCCTCGGCTTCGATACCGAGGAGGCCGAGGTCGATGTACAGGTCGTTCATGGCTCTCCCTCATGTCCTCGAACGAGGCCGGACATCATGGCCCGACAATGCAAAACATACGCACGCCCTAGCCGGAGCATCCGCGCGATTCACAGATAACCGTCCAGTCCCGCCGCCCCGAGCCGCCTGCGGAGTGTGCGGACCATACGGTCGAGCCGGGTCCGAGGGACGCCCGTTTCCCGAGCGATTCGGGCGACGGAGGCGCTCTTCAGTTGCTGGCAAAGTTGGCGGAGGTCGTCCGGCAGGGCCTCAAGGACGGCCTGTACGTCCATGGCCAGTTCGGCCGCCTCTTCGTCGGAGCGGCCGCGGCGGTTGACCGAGGCGTCCATCGTCTCGGCCCGCTCGACCGTCCCGCCCTCGCCGTCGGCGATCTCCTCGTTGAGCGAGCACTCCTCGCGCCGGTAGTCCCGCATCGCCGAGGTGCGACGGCGCAGGATTGCCACGATGCGGTGCTCGACGACGCGGGCGATGAACGTCCCGATCGTTCCGCGCGACGGGTCGAAGCGCGGCAGGCGTTCCAGGAGGTCGCACAGGAGGTCCTGTTCCAGGTCCTCGCGGTCGTCCTCCGTAAGGCCGGCCCGGCCGATCAGGCGGTCCAGGCGGTACTTGATGATGTTGCGTGCATAGTCCAGGGTCTCGTCGGAACACATGGGTGTCCTCCTTGGCCGAGGAGGACGTGCGGGTGCCGCGGAGACCGCTGGTGGCGTAGGGCAACAGAAAAGGCGTTGCGAGTTCGCGGTTCTCCGCGACACCCGCAACGCCTCGGCTCAGCCGCTGGTTAGTTGCGCTGTGTCCTGGTTAGCCTTCTGCCCTACGCCGTGTGTTGCTCCTCGATTTCGATGAGGACCGGTAGCCCATGCTCAACCTTGACCGTCACCTGGGCCCCGTCGGGGGCCTGGGCCACGTGGTCCAGTGTCGTCGTCACCTCCTTTCTGAGTTGGAAGTCGGCGCTTCGCGCTTCCGGGCGCGCGCCGTTGTTCCCGCCAGCCGTCTTCACCGTCCGCACTACGCGGACCGGCCTGGTGAAGTCGGGCTGCCCGGCCAGGACGAAGAACACCACCCGGCCGAAGTTCAACTCCTGCATCGTCTCCACCAACCGCTTCCACGGCTCCGACAGCATCTGTTTCGTCATCGTCATGCTCCTGTGAACGAGGCTTTCTCGCGCGGTCACCGCGACCGCGCTTCACAGGGGCATTCTTCAGGAAAAGGCCGGGGCCTTGCAGGACAGGTCGGAAGCGGAAAAGACAGGTTAGGCGGCGGGAATGGGGTTAGGGGCGGGGTACGGCCTTCGTGTGGCGCGGGGCCGAGACAGGTCGAAGATTCTCAAGACAGGTCGGCGGTCACCGCGCCTGGGCGGGCCGAAGCGCCACCGAAAACGGGTTGATCCGGTAGCCGCCGTCGGCGTCGGCCTGGCTGGCCGTGCGGCACGTCTGAACGATGTCCTCGCGGCAGATGGGCAGGCCGAGTTTACGCTTCACTGCGGTCTCGATGTCGCCCTGGAGGTTGTTGACCACGCGGCGCAGACTGGCGGCATCGTCGTAGCGTTTCTCCTCTTCCTTCTCCATGAGATCCAGGAGCTCCTTCAGGCTCGTGGCCCGGAACCGGTCCGGCGGGACCTGCTCAAGGATGTCTTCCACGAATCGGCGCCACAGAATCCTGAAAACGGCGAGGCGCGGCCCCGCCTGCCGGTTGACGACGATCTCGCCCTCGATGCGGACGACCTCCTCGTCAAACTCCACGACGAAAAGGCGGCCGGGGTGGGGCTTCTCGACCGGCTGAACCAGGACGTGGCCCTTGGCGTAGACCGGGATGATGGCCTTGGACACGGACCGCGGCACAGGAGCCTCGGCGAGCCGGGCGAGCGCCTTGGCCAAGTCAACGCGGCCGGCCAAGAGTTCTGCCAGGGAGACGCGGCAGAGCCACTCCTCCTGGCAGAAGCGCCCCTCGAATGCCCTCGGGTTGACGGTCACAAAGCAGGTCGGCTCGCTGGCGGCGCGGTTCTGGTCGTTGAACTTGTGGTTGGCCGGCCCGTCGAGGTCTACCACGTAGACCGACACCCCCGTCTGCCCCAGGTTCGGCAAGAGGAACGCGCCTTGGCCCAAGTCCCGGACCTGGGCGTCAACTTTCGCGAGCGCCTGGCCAAGGTATGACAGGACACCGTCCTGGCGGACATGAACGTCGAGGACCGGGTGACGGAGTTTTCCGTAGCGGAAGGGATAGACCGGCCGTTCGCACTTGGGACAGCGAAACTCGGCGCCGTCCTCGTCGGCGCACGAGTCGAGGTAGATGCGTCCCCGGCAGTGGCGGTTGCGCGGCGGGAAGTCGCGGTCCCGCGGTTCCGCGCAGAGAACGTACTCACGGTGCGCCGGTCGGATGAGGCCAAGCGGCTCCAGCCTCTTGGCCGCCGCCAGAAGTTCCGGCGGCGGGTTCTCGACCTGGCGGCCGCCCTCCAGGAGGACTGCGGCGTGCTCAAGCGCGACGCTTGAACCGCTTTTCGGTCGAGAGGATCGGGATGCCATGCGTGTCCCTCATGAAGTCCTCGAAGCGCCTTCGCATCGAGGCGTTGAGGCGGTGGTCGAAGTACCGCACGATGTACTCGTCCGAGCCCGTGTCCTGCTTCTCGAACCGGACGTCGACGCGCTTGTTCTCGTAGACGACCTTGACCTTCTCGATCCGCTCGATGTCGGCCGACAGGTTGCCGTGGTCCCGCTCGATGGCCGCGACGGCGCGGCGCATGACGGCCTCGTCGTCGTGCCACAGCCGCAGGTCCACGCCATGCACCGGCGAACCGCGGACCTCCAGGTAGACGAGGCTGAGGCCGTTGCAGGTGCCGGCCTTCATCTGGTCTAGGAGGCGCGCGATCTGCTTGGCGTAGGTGATCTGGCACTCGTTCTCGTACTCGACCTCGCGGCCGAAGTAGGCCGAGGCCAGCGCGTTGGCCATCTCCAGAGGCACGTCGGGGCTGTCCGACGAGATGTTGACGCGCCGCGCGTTGTCCGCGAAGTCCAGGATGATCCACTCGGCCCGGAAGCCGTGCTGAATGCCGCCGTTGCGGAGGATGCATAGGGGGCGCTCCGGCCGACGGATGAACACCAGGTGATGGTGGTCGTGGCGGACGACGTTCTTGAGTTGGCTCGGCCGATGGTCCCGCTTGGCGCGGTCGTATGCCTCAAGCACCTCCGACGCCTTGGCCGGCTGGAGGAAGGCTTCGAAATTCTCCTTGGGCTGGCGCACCTTCTGCTTGAGGGCCATCCGGGCGAACCCGGACTTGTGAATCTTGTCCAGGTGGAAAAGCATCCGGAGATTCTCCGGGTCGGCGCGATAGAGCCCGTACAGAAGGGCCCACTTGTCGAAGGTGTCCTCGTCCTTGCCCTGGCACAGTTCAAGAATGTCCTCGTCAAGGACGGCCAATGCCAGGTCCGTGATGGCGAACCTGCCCTTGTGCCGCGCGAAGCAGTCGACCAGATAGTAGGGCACCAACCCGCCGTTGCAATCTTGAAGGCTTGCCTTCCGGGCTCGCGGCTTCTGCGCCGCGGCGATTCCGAGGCACCGGCAGAGCACGTTGACTTGCCGCCCGGTGCGGGAGGCGATCCACGCCCTCATGTGGTCCGGGCTTCCGGCCCGGGCCAGCGGTTCGTCGACGCTCAGTTCCAGTTCGTCTTCCCAGAACCCTCGGTTAATCCCAGCGCTCGTGTCAGCCGGCATCTCCCCGACCCTCCACTATGCCATGCGGTCAGATGCGATACCGCCCCCCTTTGGGCGGCTCAGCACCGCGCCAGTCTACCAAGAAGGGGTTTGTTAGGCAACCGCAAAGTGTGGGTTAAGAGGTTACGGGGGGCTACAAGTCGTTGAGGGAGGCGGGTCCAGGGGGCTTTCTGTGGGGTTGTGTCATACAGCTGTCACCGGCCCCGGAACGGTCTCACTAGGACGCCCTGGAACTGCGTTCTAGCCCTCCCCACAGCCGCCGCTGCTTCCGCCAGTCGGGAACCCGGGTGATGGCACGGACTTTCGGCTCGGAGATGGGGTCACGGCCCCGATGGGTGCGGGGCAGAAACAGGATTTCCTCCTGGATGTCCGGGGCCAGGTTCAGGAGGTTCATGATCTGGGTGATGCGGGCCCGGCTCACGTGCCCGAGGCGCGCGAGGTCCGCGTACTCCTTGACGGCCCCCACGCGGATGAGCCGCTCGAAGCGAAGCGCCAGGGCCATGAGGCGCGAGAGACGCGGCACGCGGCCCCGGTCGACCTTCGGCGGCTGGGGCTTCTCGCCGCGCTGCATGTGCTTGCGGCCCCGCCGACCCCTTCGGAAATGCACTTCGGCCTCCACCGTCAGGCCTTCCTGTTTTGCGTTCATACCCCTACCTCCTTACGCTCGCCCTCCGCCGGCCAGTGTCTTGATGCCCGTCGGCCGGAACGTCACGGCCACCTTGCCCTTCGCACCGTCGTAGCTCACGCGCTGGACCAGGAGATGCACGATCCGGGCCTTCTCGTGGGGCGTGAGCGACTCCCAGACCGGGTCGAATCGCAGGAGCGCCGTGGCCAGCTCGTCCTCGTCCACCAGCTCGCGGGAGAGGGCTGCGACCTCCTCGTCGATCTCCGTCACGCGCCTCTCGGCCGCGCTCAGGCGGTCCTGGAGGTCCGCCAGGCGGGCCGTCGCAAGCGTCTCGCCGTCCCCGTCCCCGGCCACGTGCTCGATGAGTCCCTGGACCTCGGCGGCGTAGCGCTTCAGTTCTCGCGCCACGGCCTTCCGCTCGGTCTTGAGTCGCTCGACGCTCTGCTCGGCCTGCCGCCGGGCCGCCCGAAGCGTCTCGGCCACCAAGCCGGGATCGCGGCCGACGCGGCGGATCTGGCCCAACACGAACCGGTCCATCTCTCCGGCGGGGACCGACTTTGTGGGGCACGAGTCCCAGCCCCGCTTGTGGGCGCTGCTGCACACGTAATACCGGTAGCACTTGTTCCGCTTCTTCGAGTACGAGTGGACCATCGCCGTCTGGCACGGGCCGCAGTAGAGGAGGCCCTTGAGGAGCGCCCCACCCTTGTTCTTGGCCGCGGCCCCGCCGGCGGCGCCGTTCCGGCGAAGGAGGCCCTGCACGCGGCGCCAGAGGTCCTCGGAGACGATGGCCTCGTGCTCGCCCTCGTACACCTCGCCCCGGTAGTTCACCTTCCCGAGGTAGGTCATGTTCTTGAGGAGCCCCAGGAGCGTGACCTTGTTGAACCGGGCGCCGCCGAACGGCCGCCCCTTCCTGGTGATCCATCGCTTGTTGGCCCAACCCCGGCGTTCGAGCTCCTGCACGGTGGCCATGAGCGTGCCGTGCTGGAGATAGAGCTCGTAGATGGCCCGGACCCGTTGGGTCTCCGTTTCGTTCACGAGCAGACGGCCGCCCTCCGGATGGACGTCGTAGCCCAGGATGGGCCGGCCGCCCACCCACTTGCCCTTGCGGCGGGCCGCGGACATCTTGTCGTGGGTCCGCTCGGAGATGAGTTCCCGCTCGAACTGGGCGAAGGAGAGCAGGACGTTCAGCATCAGCCGGCCCATCGAGGTGCTGGTGTTGAACTGCTGGGTGACCGAGACGAACGAGACGCCCCGCCGGTCGAACGTCTCCATGATGCGGGCGAAGTCGAGGAGGCTCCGCGAGAGCCGGTCCACCTTGTAGACGATGACGCAGTCGATCTCCCCGGCGTCGATGTCCGCAAGGAGGCGCTTGAGGGCCGGCCGCTCCATGTTCCCGCCGGAGAATCCGCCGTCGTCGTAGTGGTCGGCCAGGCACGTCCAGCCCTCGCCCTTCTGGCTGACGATATAGGCTTCGCCGGCCTCGCGCTGGGCGTCGAGGGAGTTGAAGTTCTGCTCGAGGCCCTCGTCCGTGGACTTCCGCGTGTAGATGGCGCATCGGACGGTGTTCATGACGCCCCCTTGAGGCGGAAGAACAGGTTGCCGTTCCAGTGGCTGCCGGTCACCGCTTTGGCTACCGCCGAGAGCGAACGGTACACGTCGCCCTCGTACTCGAAGCCGTCGTCGAGGACCGTGATGAGCACGGTCCGGCCCTTGTACGGCCGCCGAAGGACCGTGCCGGGCGGCGGCAGGCAGTCCTCGCCCGTCACGGCCAGCGTTCCCGTGGCCGTCAGCGCTGCCACATCGGTCGGCGCTTCGGGTGCCCGCGGCGGCTCGATGCGGAGGTCCGCGTCGTTGGCGAGCCGGCGGCCCGCTGCCGCGCCCGTTTCGGAAGGTCCCCTTCGGCGTTCGCCTGGAGCCGCCAGGCGATCCGCTTCAGGAGGAACCGCTTGTGGCGGCTGCGGCACTCCTCGCCGAAGACCTCGGCGTACTGGCGCCGGAGTTCCGGCACGGTCATCCGCTTCATCCGAGCGACCTCTTTCGCGATGTTCAAAGCCACGATCCACCTCCTCTCTCGCGCTCTCGTAACCCGTTAACCCGCAAGGGCATGAGGGCTCGGGCGGCGAGCAGGGCTCAAGTCAATTCCGGGGTTTATTGGGGGCCTTGCGAGGCGGTGGGCGTAGGTTCTTGTCAGGCTTTTGCGGCGGGTCGGAAGAGAGGCCCGGCCCGCTGCGAATGAGCCGCTGGAGGCCGGCGGCGAGGATGGCCGCGACCTCGGCGCGGCGCTGGTCGGACGTCATGTGGGCGGGATCGGTGGTCGTGAGCATGGCCTTTGTCTCCAGGCCACCCACAACCACCTTCCCTCGGGGACCGGTCGGCTGTCTGGCGGCGTCCTGTGATGCGCGGGGCGGTTAACGCAGACCCTCTACTGTTAACCTACGCGAGGGAGGGGCGAGGTGTCTGCCGGATCGGGTTGCGATATGCACAGGCGACGGCACAGCATTGGCGCGAGCGAACAGACTCGGTAGACTGGTACTTGACCGACGGGGGCCTCCTGCATGTTGCAGGTAGACGAGACTCAACGCCGGGACCCGGCTGCAGGGAGGGGCACATGCCTGACTGCTATAGCTTGCCGACGCACATTGCCCGAGTCGTATCGCGACTCAACGTCACGGGTCCGGATGCTTCGGCCGATACCTTTCTTGTAACATCCTACGTTATGGAAGCGGTCCTCAAGACAGCTGCGATCGGGCTGTGCTCTGGAATCCGTCAGTCTTCGGAAGATGTCGCGTACCGGCTTGAGTACGATCTCCTACGAGCGGACGGGCTGGGCGGTTGGGAATCCGCCCTGAGCACGGCCGTGGGCCACTCTTACGTGGGCTACATTGATCAGGATCTGCAGGGGCTCGTCGCTTGGGTTACCAAGAAGCGCACGAAGGCTGATGACGAATGGGCGCGCCAGGCAGCACGGGAGTGCGCAGCGATTCTGAACCTCCTCGAAGTCCCAGATTCAGAACTGCCACGAGCATTCAGTGTACGGCATCTTTTGGGCCACTTGGTGCGCATACGCAACAAGACCAAGGCGCATGGCGCTGTGGGGGAGGACTTCTTCGCGGCAGCAAACTCGCCGTACCTGAGGGCAGCCGAACTGCTTCTCCGCAACTGCCCAGCGATGAAATGGGATTGGTTCCATCTCTCATTGCACGCAAAGAAAGACACGGTCCGGGCAATCCGGCTGTGTGGCACAGAGCCCAAGCATGCCTTGGCAAAAGAAGCGGAAATGTTGCGGGTGCCGCACCATGGCGTCTACTTCCGAACTCACGAACGTGGACGTCTCTTTTCGTGTGGCAATCTGCTGCGCGCAAACCGGGAGTGCTCAGTTTTCCTTATGCCAAATGGCAGTTACACAGACACCGGTTCGGCAGAGTACATTGACTACGCCAACGGGCATGTCGAGCAATGCGACGCCTCGGCATACCTTGCCCCTCCGGCTCCCCTGCCGCCAAGCGCCACCGAGGGACTTCCCACCCTAGCCCACATTATTCACGAAGGCTGACCGTTTGCGCATAACAAAGGCCGCCG
>CAZGKW010000079.1:0-9679 GCA_964526295.1 uncultured Anaerolineales bacterium | reverse complement strand
CGGTGTGAGCGCCGCCTCGGGACCCGCTTGGCGGGCCGTCAGACAGCACAGCTAGCGCGGCCGCTCGATGGCGACGACGGGCGGGTCGGCAAAGCCCTGCCACAGGCGCTCGGCCTGGCCGGCCGTCCGTTTCCCGGCATAAACATAGAGGCGATAGCGGAAGCGGTAGTTCCTGCCCGGCTCCAGGACCCAGTCCTTCTGCTGGACGGGACAATAGTTGAAGAAGACGGGCCCCTGGGGCCAGATCCGCATCGGCTCGGGATGCTCCCGGTTGGCCGGATGGCTCATAAAGACGATCCCGGCGGGCCCCGCGTCGGTCGTGCCGCAGGTGATGCACCACCGCGACCGGGTGGCGTGCCCGTCCTGGCGGGTCTTCCCTTCGGAGGTCAGATAGTCGGAGTTCGACTTGTTCCACTTCTCGGTGGCCCGGAAGCCGAACCCGCCGTAGCGATAGTGCGGCAGCTCGAGCGGGCTGTCGGAGGCGCACCGCTGCGTGAGATCGAAATCGACGATCCAGGCCTCCGCGTCCGTGCCCTGGCGTGCCGGCGCTGCGCGTTTCTCACCCCCAGCCGTCCCGCCGACGCGCCACACGCGGACCTGGTAGTCCTCGGTCAGGGCGACCTTCTCCCCGCCGGGGGCCGAGAGGTCCACGTGCTCGTGGACCGCCCGGAAGCCGCCGAAGACCGGCCCGGAGGTCGTGCTCTGCATGGCCTTGTGGCGGACGGCGCCCTGGCCCTTCGCGAGGTTCCAGAAGTCGACCTTCCGGCCCTCGAACTTCGTGCTCGTCCACGGGTTCCACAGGCCCATGTGGTGGATGTGGTCGGCCGGGTGAATGGCCGTCAGGACCTGTCCGTCCGGGGCCCGCAAGGGATGGATAAACGCGCTCCGGGCGTAGAGCGGACTCTTGCCGTTCGGAGGCGGCATCTCGGCCTTGTGGTAGGTGAGGACCTCCGCCCCGCCACAGGTCACCGTCAGCGCCTTCGCGTCCTGGCGGACGTCGATGCCCGGCCCGGGCGGCGGGTCGCCCCGGACCAGCTCGAAGACGCGCTCGGCGCCGGCCGGGGTCGTCCCGGAAAGGACCCACGCCAGGTGCGGCGGGTCACCCGCCTCGACCTGGGCGGCGACGGCCAGGCGCCGGCCGTCGCGGACCTCCTCCAGGCGGACGCCCTTCGCCGGCATGCTCTTCTCGAGCGCGGCCGAGACAGGCGCACCGACCCGCTCGTGCTCCCCGGCCGCGACGGTGAAGCGGGCCAGCGGTTCGGCGCCCGCCGCTCGGGCCGACAGGCACGTCGTCAGAACGGCGCCGGCCGCCATCATCGCGGCGGCGTACAGCACGGTGGTCGCAGTCACGAATCGCCTCCCAATGTTGCGGCCCTCCCGCATGACGCGTTCCCTGCCCTCTCGCAGACGGAGCCGCGCCGGGCCTGGGCCGGCCCATTATCTCACGAAACCGGCGGGCACCAAGAGAATGCTGTGGAAAGGACTGGTGGCGCGCGCCAGGCGGGGGGGCGCCACACGGGAGGCGTTGCGGAGCGTTTGCCGGCCCGGCGGACCGGTCAGCGCGCCGCGGCGGGCAACTCGCGGGCATGGCCCAGCATGAAGCCGGCCCCGATCGATTCGAGGGCCCCCTCGCCCTCGTGGGCCAGCATCCGCTCCAGGGCACGCACCACGTCCGGGTCGAACTCCGTCCCCGAAGCGCCGCGGATCGCCGACCGGGCCTCCGAGACGGCCATGCCCTTGCGGTAGGGCCGGTCCGAGACGAGGGCGTCGAAGGCGTCGGCCACCGCGACCACCCGGGCCGGCAGGGGAATCTCGTCGCCCTTCAGGCCCAGCGCCCCCGACCCGTCGAACTTCTCGTGATGGGCCTCGATGGCGTCGGCGATGTGCGAGAGCATCCCGCCGACCGGCTTGACCAGGGCCGCCCCGCCGGAGGCGTGCCGCAAGACCTCCGTCCGCTCCTCCTTCGAGAGGGCGGCGGCCTTGCGCAAAAGGTCCACGCTGACCTCGACCTTGCCGACGTCGTGCAGCAGACCGGCGACGCGGAGCTCCTCGAGCCGGGAATCCTCCAGGCCAAGCTCCTCGCCGATCCGGACCGCCCAGGCCGAGACCCGGACGCAGTGGGCCTCGGTGTCGGCATCGACGGTCTGAATGAACCGCGACAGGATGGCCAGCACGCCCGCATAGGCCCGGCGAAGGTTGGCCAGGGCCTCCTGGATGCGGCCCTTGAGGGTCGCCACCATGTAGGCCGTGACGACGAGGATGCCGCCCCAGACGATGAGTTGGGCCCACAGGAGGGCCCGGTCGTTCACGGTGTCGAGCTTCTCCGGCAGGAGGAAGGCGTAGGCGACCACCAGCACCGCGGCCAGGCCGGCCACGCCCATGGCGGCCCGCCGGCCCAGCGTCATCGCCCCGAACAGGACGGGAACGTAAAAGAGGTACAACAGGACCGTCTGGTTGACGACGAGCCAGTTGATGAGGCCCAGCAGGATGGTGAAAGTCAGCAGGGAGAGCAGACTCGGGCGGGCCCGGGCAAGCTGGTGCTTCACCCGGCCGAGATAACCGTTGCCCATCGGGCGTTCCCCCCTTCGAGGGCCGTGTGGTCGCTCGTTCGCCTCCCCCCATCCCCGAGCGCGTCCCAGATGTCGCCACCCGGTGATATGTCGGCGCGCCGCGGCGGCGGCCATCAGGAAAACCGCTCGACGGCGGGCCGGCATCCGCCCAAAGGCTTGCCAAACGCCGCGCGGCGTGATAGAAGGACCAACTCGCACCCCTCTGGCAGGAGACGCACGTATGGCACGAACGCACAGGATTGCCGTCATCGGCGGCGACGGGACCGGTCCGGAGGTGGTCGCCGAGGGCCTGAAGGTCCTCGCCGCCGCCGCCGAGGCCTTCGGTTTCGCCTACGAGACGCAGGACTTCGACTACGGGGGCGACCGGTACCTGGCGATGGGCGGCGACCCGACCAAGCCGACCCTCCCCCCGATCACCGACGAGGAGGTCGGCGAGCTGCGGGCCTTCGACGCCATCTTCCTCGGCGCCGTGGGCCACCCGGACGTCGCCCCGGGCATCCTGGAGAAGGGCCTCCTGCTGAAACTCCGCTTCGATCTCGACCAGTACATCAACCTCCGGCCCGTCAAGCTCTTCCCCGGCGTGCCCTGCCCCCTCGCCGGCAAGGGCCCCGACGACATCGACTTCGTCATCGTCCGCGAGAACACCGAGGGGCTCTACTCCGGGATGGGCGGCGTCCAGTACAAGGGCACCCCCCACGAGGTCGCCACCCAGGTCATGTGCAACACCCGGCACGGCGTCGAGCGGGCCGTCCGCTACGCCTACGAGTACTGCAAGAAGCGGGGCGACAAGCGCCGACTGACCCTCGTCTACAAGACGAACGTCCTGACGATGACGGGGGACCTCTGGCACCGCGCGTTCATGGAGGTCGGCGAGGAGTATCCCGATATCACGAAGGATTACAATCACGTCGATGCCTGCTGCATGTGGATGGTCAAGGACCCCGAGTACTACGACACGATCGTCGTGGGCAACATGTTCGGAGACATCATCACGGACCTCGGGGCCATGATCCAGGGCGGCATGGGCATCGCCGCCGGCGGCAACATCAACCCCGAAGGCGTCTCGATGTTCGAGCCGATCGGCGGCTCCGCCCCCAAGTACACCGGCCAGGGCAAGATCAACCCCCTGGCCTCCATCGGGGCCCTGGCCATGATGCTCGAGACGCTCGGCCAGGACGACGCCGCCCGGGCCGTCGAGAAGGCCATCGCCTGCGTCACGGGCGCCAAGCTCGAAGGAATGGCCGCCGGCCGGATGGGCTACACGACGAGCGAGGTCGGCGACCTGGTCGCCGAGGCCGTAGCCAGGAAATAGCCAGACCCGACCGGGGGTTTGGCTCTCACTTCGAGCGGCGTCCGGGCTTGCCGCGCCGTAGCCTCGGCGCAGGCGGGCTTGCCGCGCCGTAGCCTCGGCGCAGGCGGGAGCACGCCGGGGCGCCCTGCCGGGCACCCACGCCCCCTTGGAGCCCTCGGGCGCTTTCCCGCCATCGCGCGACGTGCTATCATAGCAGGTGCGTGCGAGCGCCGGAGGCACTGCTGTGAACCCCCTGTTCGAAGCCGGCCTGGAGGTCCAACGGTTCTGCGAAGACCGCGGCTGGCGGTCCTGCTTCATCGGCGGCCTGGCGGTCGTCCGGTGGGGACGACCGCGGGCGACGCAGGACGCCGACGTCGCTCTGCTGACCGGCTTCGGAGGCGAAGAGGCGTATGTCGAGGCCCTGTTGCGACGGTTCCGGTCGCGGGTCCCGGACGCGGCCGGATTCGCCCTCGCCAACCGCGTCTTGCTCCTGACCGCGGCCAACGGCCTGGGCCTCGACCTGTCACTGGCGGGAACGCCGTTTGAGGAGGCCATGATCGGGCGGGCGTCTCCGTTCACGTTCGCCGCGGGGTGCAAGCTCGTGACGTGCTCGGCGGAGGACCTCGTGGTGCTCAAGGCCTTCGCCGACCGCCCGCTGGATTGGGCCGACATTGATGGCATCCTCCGCAGGCAGCGTGAGTACCTCCACCGCCAGGCGATCCTGGAGCGCCTCCGCCCGCTCTGTGAGGTCAAGGAAGACGCCGCCCCCCTCGAGCGCCTGAAGGCCGCCTTCAGGAGGGTGCCGTGAACGAGCGGGAACGCGAGCTCACGAGGCGATGGATCGAGGCCTGGGAGCGGGCGGGGCCTGCCCTGGAACGGGTCGAGGCCGAGGAGCTCGCCCATTACGACTACGAGAAGAACCGCCACCTCATCGACGCCCTGTGCGAGATCGGGGCCCGCTTCGCCCGCCCCCGGACCACCAGCGGCCTCGTCGAGCAGCAGCGCCTGTTCATGAAGGCCCGCCGCGAGGCCGAAGACCAGCACGATTAATCAGCAGCCACTGCCGGGGTAGGCCGTGACGAACCGGCCGGGCAGGCGGGAGCGGCTGGGCGCCCGGAAGTGACCCGGAGCCTCCGCTCCGGGCCCGTGGCAACCCGCCCGGCCATTCGGTTTTCGCATTTCGCCTTTCCCTGCCCTCGGCTACAATGCCGCGTCCCGAGCGACTTCAAACCGCACGCATAGGAGACCCGCATGAACGTCGTCTGGTTCTGTCTCGACACCCTCCGGGCCGATCACCTGAGCTGTTACGGCTACTGGCGGCCCACCTCCCCCACCCTCGACCGCCTGGCCGCCGAGGGCGTCCTCTTCCCCGGTTCCCGCGCCAGCGGCGTCGCCACCGGCCCCGGCTTCACCTCCATGGTCACCGGCCAGTACCCCGTCAACAACGAGTGGTACCTGACGCCCTTCAATAAGCCGGATATGATCAACTTTTCCGACGCCCGGCCGGTTTTCCCCGAGATGGTCCTTGACGCGGGCGGCATCACCACCGCCGCCTTCGACAACCTGTTCAACTTCGCCTCCCACATGAAGCAGTTCGTCCGCGGGTTCGAGTACTGCGTCAACGTGACCGGCACGAGCCGCCCGGTCCACCATCACACCCTGGGCGGGGCGGTCAACCGCCGCCTCCTGCCGTGGGTCCGCGGCCACGCCCACGAGCGCTTCTTCCTGTTCGTCCACTACTGGGACCCCCACATGCCGTACAACCAGCCGCCCGAGTTCGCCCGCCCGTTCGTCCACGAGCGGGGCCGCACGGACGACCTGGAGGTCCGCGAGGCCCCCGCCGGCTACCGTTACGTCCCGGGGTGGAACCTCCTCGATCGCATCGGCGACACGGAAAGCTATTTCGACGCCGACTTCGGCCCGGGCTCGGGCTTCCTCTATCCCCGGACGATCGACTCCTACGACGGCGAGGTCCGCTACACCGACGGCCTCGTCGGCGAGGTGCTCGGGGCCCTCGACGAGGCCGGCGTCCTCGACGAGACCGCCGTCGTCGTCAACGCCGACCACGGCGAACAGCTCGGCCAACATCTCGATACGTGGGACCACCGGGGCCTCCACGATGCGAACATCCACACGCCGCTCATCCTGTGGCGGCCGGGGGCGCTGCCCGAAGGCGTCCGGCCCGAGGGCCACGTCACCCACGCCGACCTGGCCCCCACGATCCTCGATCTCTTGGGCGTCGAGCCGACCGCCGAGATGGACGGCCGGAGCGTCCTGCCCCTGGCGCGCGGCGAGGCCGGGCCGCCGACCGTCTGCTACTGCGAGACCCTCGGGCAGCGGGCCATCCTCTCGGGCGGATGGAAGTACATCCATCACTTACGCGCCCACGACGAGCTGTACCACGTCCAGCACGATCCGATGGAGGCCCTCGACCTGATCGAGGAACAGCCCGACCGGGCGGCGGCCCTGAAGGCCGACCTTGACGCCTGGGTCACCGAGCAGCTCGCCGGCCGGCCCGACCCGATGCTCGAGCAGATCGACCGCTTCGAGCGGTTCTGCGGCCCCATGAAACCGGACGTGCTGTAGGGCGGCGTGACCCATCGCATCGGGTCTCGCGCAGCACAGAGCAGGCAAGCCACAGACCCGGAGAGCAGGAGAGGACGCCGGAACGGCAGCGCCGCCGGCCTCAGGCGTCCACGACGGCAGGCTCGCCCGCGGTCCCCCTGTTCCCCTGTTCCCCTGCTCCCATGAGCGCCCCGCGCCCGTTGCCGTTCCCTTCTGACTTCGCGGCCCTTCCTTCCTTGCTCGCCCTGGCTTCGATTCGCTGTTTCCGTCCGCGTTCCGCCCTTGACAGAGACCCATCCCGATGCGATTCTAACGCCGTTCAATAACCCCCCTCTCCCCCACGCGGGAGAGGGGCGGGGTGAGGGGGACGATTCCTCTCCCGTCAAGGGAGAGGGTATAGATGAAGACATGCCGCTCATAACCCCCCTCTCCCCCCCGCGGGAGAGGGGCGGGGTGAGGGGGACGACCCCTCTCCTCCCAAGGCCGAGGGGGCACATGAACAAGACGACCTTCGCCCGCAAGCTCCGACATGGGTCCACCGACGCCGAAAGGGCCATGTGGCGGCACCTCCGCGGACGACACCTCAGCGGCGTCAAGTTCCGCCGCCAGGAACCCGTCGGCCCCTATGTCGCGGACTTCCTCTGCTATGAGTGCCGGCTCGTCATCGAGCTGGACGGCGGCCAGCATGCGGACCAGCGCTCCTGCGACCGGCGCCGCGATGCCTGGCTGGCCGACCACGGATACAAGGTCCTCCGGTTCCCGGACAACTATGTCCTGACGAACATCGAAGGGGCGCTTGACGTCGTCTGGCGGGCGGTCCAGGAGAGAAAACCTCGGAAGGATGGGTGACGGCATTCACCCTCACCCTCCCCCTCTCCCGTCAAGGGAGAGGGTATAGGAGGGAGCGCCGTCCATAACCCCCCTCTCCCCCACGCGGGAGAGCGTATCGATGTAGACATGCCGCTCATGACCCCCCTCTCCCCTCGCGGGAGAGGGGCGGGGTGAGGGGGCATGCCGTTGGCGTTGGACGTTCGACGTTGGGCGTTGAGCGTTCAGCCAAAGCGCCCCGTTCGACTCCGCTCAGAACGGCGTCTGCGGAAGGCTGGCGCCGTTTGCCGCCTGCCCTGAGCGACCCCGCGCCGGCGGGCGAGTCGAACGGGTTGCCTTTCCATTTCGCCATTCATCATTCCTTGCTCTTCGGCCCTGACTTCGGTCTTTGGCGCGTGGCGGAAGCTGGGGGACACGATAGAGGCCCTCGACCGGCGTCGCCGCAACCATCCGCGCACCCCGGCACCGAACGCTGGCCCCCCCGCGGCCCCCTCTATCGTGTCCCCATCCCCGGCGGCCGCCCGGCAAGCGCGCCGCGCCGCCCTTTTTTCGTCATGACCGGCCGCCGGACAGGGCGATAGATGTCCCGGACCCGCCGGGAGAGACGACCATGCTCACTCTGGCCGAACCGCGCCGGGCCGCCCGCCGCGCCCCGGTCGATCCGGACGCCTGCGAGGGGGCCGGCGCCACGACGCCGCTTCAGAGCGACCACCTCGTGCGGATCCGGGAGGCCGTCGCGGCCCGCCGGCCCGTCCGCCGCGCCGCCCGCACCGCCCGGGCCTCGGCCCTCTCGATCCTGGCCGCAGGCGGGCTGGCCCTGCCCTGCCTGGCCGTCGCCCCGAGCCTGGCAGGCGTCCTGGCCGTGGCGGCGGTCCTCGCGATCGGCGGCGTCGAGCTCTATGGAGCGATCCGCATGGGACGGGCCGACCCGCGGGCGGCGACGACCCTCGGACGCAACCAGGTCGCCCTGCTCGCCGTCATCGTCGTCTACTGCGCGGCCCAGATGGCCACCTTCTCGCCCGACGACGTCCGCAAGCTGGCCCTGTCGGAATATCTCAACGAGAGGCTGGCCGTCGGCGAGCGGGTGGCCGAGGCGATCGAGGACGACGTCGCACAGCTCGTGCCCGCCGCCGTCTACGCCCTCTACGGGCTGGTCATCGCGGTGTCGCTGGCGTTCCAGGGGGGCCTCGCGATCTACTACTTCACCCGGCGGCATCACATCGAGATGTATCTTCGCGAGACGCCACAGTGGGTGCGGTACCTGTTTGCCCTGACCCGCTGAGGGCGCGCGAGACGCGCGGCGCCGCGCGGCGCAGCGCCCACCGCGCCGGCCGCCGGGGCCCACCGCCCGAGAGGCGACCACGTGCAGCGGGCCGTCCGCGCCCTGACGAGGCGCCTGTGCGGCAGGGCATCGCCCGGAGCTTCCTCCTTCGCCCTTCGGCCGGCGCCCTCCGGGCTGTGGTCGACGAGCCGGGCCACGGAGGACAAGCCCGCTCCGGGCTCGAGAGGCCGATCACGCCTGGGACGCTCTCCTTCGATTCTTAGCGCGGTCCTGGCGCCGCCCTCACAAACTCGGGCTAGACTTCCGGCCGCCTTTGAGGTATAGTTCCGGGGCTTTCGTCGGCGGGAGAAAGGCCGATGGCCCAGGCGGCCGCCATTCCGACCGAGACGCCGAGCGGCCTCGACGCCAGCGTCCTCGTCCTGAACCGCCTGTACATGGCGGTCCGGGTGGTCCGCGCGCGCAAGGCGTTCGTCCTGCTGTGGAAGCAGCTCGCCGAGGTCGTCTCGGTGGAGGACGACACGTTCGCCACGTACGACTTCTCCTCCTGGGCGGAGCTGTCGGAGTATCGCCGCCGGTTCCAGCCCGCCCTGCATTCGGAGTGGATCCGCACGGTCTGCTTCGAACTCGCCGTGCCGCGCGTCATCCGCCTCCTCCGCTATGACCGCGTGCCGAAGACGAGCGTCCGGCTGAACCGCCGGAACCTGTTCGCTCGCGACGGCAACCGGTGCCAGTACTGCGGCCGGAGGTTCCGCACCAGCGACCTCTCGATCGACCACGTCGTGCCGCGAAGCCGCGGCGGCCACACCGCCTGGCCGAACGTCGTCTGCGCCTGCCTGAAGTGCAACGTCAAGAAGGGCGGCCGGACGCCGAACGAGGCACGGATGAAGCTCATCCGCGAGCCCAAGCGCCCACGGTTCAGCCCCGTCATCACCCTCCACGGCCGCGACGAGCGGTACCGCTCGTGGAAACAGTTCCTCGAGGCGGCCTACTGGCACGTCGAGCTCCGCGACTGACCCGCCGCATACACTATAATTTTCAGGGGGGTCCGCGGAAGGGGCTGAAAACCCGGCATTTCGAGCTGGCCGCAGGCGCGATTTCAACGCCGAGATAGCCGGGATCGCCGAGCTAAGTCGTTTAACGGCA
>CAZGKW010000078.1:0-9780 GCA_964526295.1 uncultured Anaerolineales bacterium | reverse complement strand
CCCGCGTTTCGAAGTCCTTCCCTTCGCGGCGGGCAGGACTGCCCGCCGCGCTTTCTTTTAGAGCGCCCGCCGCGCGGAGTGGAGGAAGGCGCGGAGTGGAGGAAGGCGCGGAGTGAAGGAAGGCGCCGAGTGGAGGAAGGCACCGCGGGACTCGCTCAGGGCAGGCCCAGGCACTCGGGCCTTTGCCGTTCAGGCCTCGACGGTCTCGGCCTCGGCGGCCTGCTGCATCTCGGCGACCTTGACCTCGGCTTCCTTGGCGAAGTCGGGGACGGACTGCTCGCCCCAGTACTTGCGGATGTTGGCGGCGGCGAGGGCCTGGATCCTCAGGACCTGCTTCTCGCCGTCGGCCGCCCGGAACAGGTGCCGGAACCGGCCCTGGGGCTTGAGGTAGTCCTCGACCCGCCGCCAGCCGGTCTTCGGGGGGCGATGGGGCTTCGTCTCGCCCTCGATGATCTCGTAGAGCGGGTAGCAGCCGGTCTCGAAGGCGGCCCGTGCGATCTCGCACGACTTGGCCGGGTCGCTTCGCCACCCGAGCGGGCAGACGGCGTGGATCTGGAGATATTTCGGACCGCGAATGTCGAGGGCCTTCTTGACGAGCCGCGGCAACTCGCGGTAGTAGCCGCACGAGCCCACCGCCACGTAGGGGATGTTGTGGGCGGCCATGATGGCCGGCACGTCCTTTTTGGGCCGGTCGTTGCCCCAGGAGACCTCGCCGGCGGGGCTGGTCGTCGTGGCGGCGTCTAGGGGCGTCAGGCTGGACCGCTGGATGCCCGTGTTCATGTAGGCTTCGTTGTCCCAGCAGACGTAAAGCATGTCGTCGCCGCGCTCGAACGCCCCGGAGAGGCACTGGAGGCCGATGTCGGCGGTGCCGCCGTCGCCGCCGGTGGAGATGACGTTGACGTCCTTGAGCTTGCCCTTGTGCCTCAAGGCGGCGTGGACGCCGGAAGCGACGGCCGCCGAGTTCTCGAAGAGGCTGTGGATCCAGGGGGCGGCCCAGGAGGACTGGGGGTAGCGGGAGGTGAAGATTTCGGAGCACCCCGTGCAGTTGGTGAAGATGGAGTCCGGGCCGGCGGCCTGGGCGACGATGCGCATGGCCAGGGCCTCGCCGCATCCGAGGCACGAGGTGTAGCCGGGTTTCAGGACGCGGTCGGAATAGTCAAACGTCATAGGTGATGCCACGTTACGTCCTCCGTTTCAGTTTGTCCGGCGCCGGTCTCTCAGCGCAGATGTTGCAGCGTTTGTCGCGAGGCACATGGCCCCGCCTCCATGCGTCCGCCGCCGCTCATGGCGGCGCGAAAAACCAAGGTATCGTGCCGCTCAGCAACAGCAAGGCCCACAAAAGGCCCCATCCGACGCTGATGCATCCCATGATCAGCCCCGCCGTCGCCATCCCTTTGCCTTCGACCTTCCCGCGGCTGCGGCGGATGTCGTTGCGGGCGCCGGCCCCGCAGACCATGGCGACGGCTCCCGTGACGACGCCCACGAGGACGCAGCCGAGCACGAGGCTCAGGATGCCAAGGACCAGCGAGGCGATCGCCAGGCCGCTCGTGCGATTCTTCGTCGGCAGGCCCTTGTGCGGGGCCGCCGGCCGGTCCTCTCCGGAGGCGGCGCCGCCTCGGCCGCCCGGGCTGCGGCCAGGGCCCCCACGGCCCCGAGGGTGTCCCAGCAGGCGGCACAGCAGGTGTACCCGTCGTCGAGGTCGTGCGTCTCGGCCCGGGGCGGGACCTCCCTCCCACAGGCATCGCACACGATCGCGGCGACGGGCCGCTCGGCCACTCCGTCGTTCGCCTCCGCCATCGGCGGCCCCCCGATGCGTGCCCTGCCTCCTTGGCTCGCCATTTCAACGCAGAGGCCGCAGAGATCACAGAGAGCGGCCTCCGATTCAAGATTCAGTTCAAGAAACCAATACGAAGCCAACTTTGTTGCTGAGTTTCTTTCTCAGCGTCCTCGGCGGCCCCTGCGTCAAGGGCCGTTTCACGCCCCCGGGACGAGGTCCGGGAGGAGCTCCTCCTTCAGGCGGAAGTATTCGTACTCGGTCTGCTTTTCGCCCTTGGCGACGCGGTCGAAGATCTCCCGGATGCCGTCCGGGGGGACTTCGCGGCCGCCGAGCTGGACGCAGAAGCCGCTCACCGGGACGGCCCGGCCGGCGTCGAAGAGCGTCTCCTTGACTTCGGGGGTCATGACGCCTCCGGCGCCGAAGCTCGCCCCGCGCTCGACGACGGCGACCCGCTTGGCGCCCCGGAGGGCCTCCCGGAGCGCCTCGTTCGGCCAAGGGCGATAGGTCTTGATGCGTACGAGGCCGACCTTCTTCCCCTCGCCTCGCATCTCGTCGACGACGTCCTTGATCGTGCCGCAGAGGGAGCCCTTGGCGATCATGACCGTCTCGGCGTCGGCGCTCTTATATTCTTCGAGGAGCCCGCCCGAGGGCCGCCCGAAGACCTCCTCGAACGCGTCCGAGACCTCCTGGATGACCTCCAGGCCCCGGCGGCACGCATCGTGGACCATCCACCGGCCTTCCATACACTTATCGGGTTCTGTAAACGCCCCGAACGTCATGGGGTCGGCCGGGTCGAGCTTCAGGACGGGCTCGTAGGGGCCGAGGAACGTATCGCACAGGGCCTGGTCGGGGAGCTCGGTCGGCTCGAAGACGTGGGTCAGGAGGAACCCGTCGAGGTTGACCATCGCCGGCAGGAGGACCCGCCGGTCCTCGGCCACCTTGAACGCGATGACGTGCTGGTCGCAGGCCTCCTGGCTGTCCTCGGCATAGAGCTGGATGATGCCGCAATCGCGGATGGCCTCGGCGTCCTGGTGGTCGCACCAGATCGAGAGGGGGGCCGAGATGGAGCGGTTCGCGCACGCCAGGACGACCGGCAGGCGCATGCCGGCGATGTTCCACAGGACCTCGCTCATCAGCAGGAGGCCCTGGCTGGAGGTGGCCGTGTAGGCCCGGGCCCCGGCGGCGCTGGCGCCGAGGACGACGCTGGCGGCGCCGAACTCGCTCTCGACCTTGACGAACTCGGCGTCGAGGTCGCCGTCGGCCACAATCTGCGACAGCTCCTCGGAGATGTGCGTCTGGGGGGTGATGGGGTAGGCGGCGACGACCTCGGGTCGGCACCGGGCCACAGCGTGGGCCACGGCCATGGCGCCTTCGAGGATTTCGCGCTTGTCGGCTGAAGCCGCTTCGGTCTGGGCCATCACTTCTCCTCCATGACCATGTCGATGTCGTCGACGGGGCACTCGGTGGCGCAGATGCCGCACCCCTTGCAGAAGTCCGGGTCGTAATCGCGATTGTTGATCTCGCGATCTTTGCCCTCCAGGACGTGCGTCTCGTGGGGGTCCTCGAAGACGCAGCCCTCGGGGCAGGCGAGCTCGCACGCCTTGCACCCGATGCAGGTGACGTGCTTGAAGACGGGGCGCATGGTCCGCCAGGCGCCGGTCTTGTTGGCCAGGCTCTCGCCGGGCGGGGCGACGCAGCCGATCGACAGCTTGTCGAGACTCAAAAGCTTGTTAGGCATGGTATTTCCTCAATTGCAGGTTACGGCCAAGCCGCAAGCGGTCGCGGCCCAACGCGCCCTGCGTTCACTTGTCTTCCTGGGCCGCCTTGTACGCTTCCTCGACGGCCTCGGCGTTCAGGTCGCCGATCTTGCCTCCGAACCGTTCCTGGACGGCCTCCTTCAGGGCCTCGAGGCTTATGAGGCCCGTCGTCCCGGCGAAGGCGCCGCACATGACCATGTTGGGGATGGGCCGGCCGATGACGTCCATGGCGATCCGCGTGCCGGCCACCGCCTTCAGGACCGCCCCGTCGGGCGTCTCGATCTCCTCGGGCTTCTCGGTGTTGACCACGGCGATGCCGCCTTCCTTCAGGCCCCCGAAGATCTCCACCTGGCCGAACAGGGTCGGGTCCTGGACGATGAGGAAATCGGGCTCCTCGATGACCGCCCGGGTGCGGATGGGCTTGTCGGAGAGGCGGCAGAAGGCCCGCACGGGGGCCCCCATCCGCTCGGACCCGAACGAGGGGAACGCCTGGCTCACGAGGCCGTCCTTGAAGGCCGCCTTGGCCAGAACCTCGGCCGCCGTGACGCTGCCCTGGCCGCCGCGACCGTGAATCCGAATCTCCTTCAGCATCCGCATCTCTCCTGGTCCTGGGGCCCATCCGGAAGGGGCGGCCCGACCCGGCCGCCACGTTCGGCCATCCCTTTCGGGGGCGGGCGCCTGTCGCACTTCGAGCGGGTCAAGAGAGGCGGATTCTAGGCGGGCACAGGCGGACCGTCAAGCAATTTCACACCTTTGGCGCTTCCGGCGGGACCATCCCAGCCGATGAATTGTAGGCGCCGACCCGGCCGCGGTCAACGCGGGCAGGGGCATCCAGACGGGCTTCCCAGCCGTAGTGCGCGATCGGTCTCCGTGCCGACCGCGCTTCGCAGGCCGAAGACGCGGGGGGCACGTCAGGGGCCCGGCGCGAGAAACGCTCACAGCGAAGCCGCTTGGCAGAGCCAGGGCCACGAGTTCTGCTACTCCCGGCGCCCCTGCCGTCGCGGGCCACCTCCGCGCCTTGGCTGCTGCCAGGACGCCCTGCCCGTCACCGTCGGGCGCCCGGGTCCCGACTGCGGCTGAGCCTTGGGCAGCACATGGTCGCGCGCCTCGTCCTGGGCGAACGTACCCGCGAACTCACGCGAAGCCCGTTCGCGACTTCGCGCACACGGGCGGCTCCTCGGAGGACCGCGCGAGCCCGGCCATCTGCCTCGGCGCGTGCCCCGTCCCCGAGCGTTCTAACGCGGCTTGTCGCCCCGCCGGCGTTGTGCTAGAATGCGTGGACCCTTCGCCGTCTCGTCCGGGGGTGGCGTTCGTCGTCTCGGGGGAAAGGAGGCAGCGCATGGCGAAGAGCCGGAAGACCTCCCGGGCGGCGCCCCGCGGGGGCCGACGGTCCCGACCCGGCCCGGACGAGCCCCCCCGGATCGCCGTCGTCGGCAACTACGTGCCCCGCCGGTGCGGCATCGCCACCTTCACCACGGGCCTGTGCGAGGCCCTGGCGGGCCGTCGCCCCGAAAGCCCTATCGCCGTCCTCGCCATGAACGACCGCCCGGAGGGCTACGACTATCCGCCCCGGGTCGTCTTCGAGATCGACGAACATCGCCTGGAGGACTATCGGCACGCCGCCAAACTCGTCAACGCCGGCGGATACGACCTGCTGTGCATCCAGCACGAGTACGGCATCTTCGGGGGCCCGTCGGGCAACAGCCTGCTGTCGCTGCTCAGGCAGGTCCGCATCCCCGTCGTCACCACCCTCCACACCGTCCTGCGGGAGCCCACCGAGACGCAGCGGCGCGTCATGAGCGGCATGGCCGAGACGGTCGAGCACTTCGTCGTCATGAACCCGCGAAGCGCCGGGGCCTTGACGGAGGTATACGGCATCGGCCCGGACCGCGTCCACCTGATCGACCACGGGGTCCCCGACCTGCCGCTGGTGGACCCGGAGCACTTCAAGGGCGACATCGGCGCCGGTGGGCGGAAGGTGCTGCTGACGTTCGGCCTCATTTCGCCGGGCAAGGGCATCGAGTACATGATCCAGGCGATGCCCGATATCGTCCGTCGCCACCCGGACGCCCTCTACATCGTCCTGGGGGGGACCCACCCGAACATCCTCCGCGAGTCGGGCGAGACGTACCGGACGAAGCTGGAACGGATTGCGGCCGAGCGCGGCGTGGAGGAGCACGTCCGGTTCCAGAACGAGTTCGTCGGGCTGACGCGGCTGTTCGAGTTCCTCCGGGCCGCCGATATCTACGTCACGCCCTACCTGAACATGGACCAGGCGGTCTCCGGGACGCTGGTCTACGCGATGGGGGCGGGCAAGGCGGTCGTCTCGACGCCGTATTCGCACGCCGAGGTGGCCCTGGCGGACGGCCGGGGCCGGCTCGTCCCGCCGCGAGATCCGGGCTCGCTGGCACGGGAGTGCCTGGCCCTCCTGGATGACGACGACGAGCGGGCGAAGGTTCGACGCCGGGCCTACGAGTATACCCGCCGCATGATCTGGCCGGCGGTGGCCGACCGGTACCTCGATCTGTTCGGAGGGGTCGTCCGAGACCGGCGGGCCAGGCCGGAGGCGTTCATCTGGGCCCGCTCCCCGGAAGGCAGCCCCCTGGGCCTGGAGGAGACGCTCATCGGCGACGCCTGTCCCCTGCCGCTCGACCTGCCGCCGCTGAACCTGGACCACCTCCGGTCGCTGACCGACTCCTCGGGCATCCTCCAGCACGCCCGGTACACCATCCCCGACCGGCGGCACGGCTACACGACCGACGACAACGCCCGGGCCCTGCTGGCGGTGGTCCTGGCGCGGTACGTGACGCCGGAGGACCCGACGCTGGTGGACCTGGCGTCGCGATACCTGTCGTTCCTGGACTACGCCTACAACGACGCGATGGAGCGGTTCCGCAACTTCATGATGTACGACCGACAGTGGTTGGAGCAGCAGGGGTCGGAGGACAGCCACGGGCGGGCCCTGTGGGCCCTGGGGACGGCCGTCGCCCTGGACGAGCACGAGGGGCACCGGATGCTGGCGGCCGACCTGTTCCGCCGGGCCCTGCGGGCCCGCCAGACGTTCCGGTCGCCGCGGGCCCACGCCTTTACGGTCCTCGGTCTGCGGGCCTACCTGGAGTGGTTCGAGGACGACGAGCCGACGCGGGAGGTGCTGCGCGCCACGGCGGACCGGATCGACGAGCGGTTCCGCGCGAACGCCACGGACGACTGGTACTGGCTGGAGGACTCGCTGACGTATGCGAACGCCAAGCTGCCGCACGCGCTGATCGTGGCGGGCCGGGCCCTGGGCGACGACGCCATGGTGGAGACGGGCTTTGCGGCCCTGAAGTGGCTGACCGACGTCCAGATGGACGAGAACGGGTGCTTCTCGCCCGTGGGGAACCGGGGGTGGTTCCGCCGGGGCGGCACGAAGCCCCAGTTCGACCAGCAGCCCGTCGAGGCCCACGCCACGCTGGAGGCCTGCCTGGCGGCGTTCGACGCGACCCGCGACCGGCGATGGCTGGGCCGGGCCGAGCGGGCCTTCGAGTGGTTCCTCGGCCGCAACGACATGCTCTGGCCGCTGTACGATGCCTCGACCGGCGGGTGCCGCGACGGGCTCATGCCCCAGGGAATGAACGAGAACCAGGGGGCCGAGTCGACGCTGGCCTGGCTGCTGAGCCTGCTGCGGATGCACCTGAGGCGGGGCGCCTCCGCCCTGCACCGGGCGGGCGGGCGGCGTCAGACGGCCCCGCCGATGCGGACGGCCCCCGATCTGCGGCGGCAGCCGACCCGCGAGGAGACCGCCTGATGGCCGGCCACCGCGACGATCCGGGCGCCGGCCCGGCCGGGCCCGATCCGGCGGGGGGCGGCCGGGAAGACCCCCGCTTCGACGACGTCGTCGTCGTCCTGATGGCGGGCGGGTTCGGCACACGGTTCTGGCCCCTCTCGACGCCCGAGCGGCCCAAGCAGTTTCTCACCGAGCTGACCGGCCGGTCGCTCTATGCCCAGGCCGCCGACCGGGCCCGCTGCCTCGTCCCCTCGGACCGCGTGCTGGTGATGACCAACGCCGCCCACCGGCACCTGGTGCGGGAGCAGACCCCCGAGGTCCCGGATGCGAACATTTTGTGCGAGCCGCTCCGGCGCGACACGGCGGCCGCGATCGTCCTGGCGGCCCTGGCGGTGGAGACGCGGCGCCCGGGCAGCGTCATGATCGTCACGCCGTCGGACCACCTGGTCTCGCCGCACGAGGCGTTCGTCGAGACGATGGCCTCGGCCGTCGAGCGGGCCCGCCAGGGGGGCCTGGGGACGATCGGCGTGCCGCCGACGCACGCCTCGACGGCGTTCGGGTACCTGGAGGTGGGCGTGCCGCCGGTGCCGCCGGCGCCCCAGCCGGTGCTTCGGTTCGTGGAGAAGCCGGACGCCGGGACGGCCGAGCGGTACGTCGCCTCGGGGCGGTTCCTGTGGAACGCGGGGATGTTCGTGTGGCGGGCGCGGCGGCTGCTGGAGGCGGCCGAAGCGCACCTGCCCGCGATGCACCGGTCCCTCGCGCCCCTGGCGGAGCATCTGGACGAGGCCTGCTTCGACCGCCAGGCCCGGGCCGCCTTCGAGCGGTTCGAGCCGATCTCCATCGACTACGGCATCATGGAAAAAGCTGAAGACGAGTGGGTGGTTCCGGCGACATTCCAATGGAACGACGTGGGCGGATGGCTGGCCGTCGAGGGCCTCGTCCCCCCCGCCGAGGGAGGAAATCGCGTCCGCGGCTGCGTACAATTAGACCAGAGCTGCGGCATCCTTGCCATCGGGGGCAAGGACGATCACCCCATCCTGGTGTCCGGCCTTTCCGACTGCATCGTGGTCCACAGCCCGAACGGGACGCTCGTCTGTCACAAGTCGGCCGCCGAACGCATCAAGCCGCTGGTGAAGCGCATTCTCGGGGGAGAGTGAAGGGGACCCGCCGCCTATGGCGATGCAGCCCATCGTGATGATCAGCTCCTACCCGCCGCGCCTCTGTGGCATCGGGACGTTCTGCGAAGAAGCCCGCGAGTTCATCCGCAAGGCCAACCCGGACCGCGACGTCCTCGTCATCAGCTTCACCGACGCCGAGGGCGAGGGCGTCTTCCCCCTTATGGACATCGGTCAGCGGGACTGGTGGAAGGCCGCCGCCAGGAAGGTCGAGGAGCTCCGGCCCTACGCCATCCACATCCAGCACGAGTACGGCCTGTACAACTACGTCGACGAGCGGGGCCACAGCGACCAGAACCACGGCTTCCTCGATCTGCTGGGCGCGATCAACGAGTATCCGGTGATCGTCGAGCCGCACACCGTCCACGGCCGCCTGACGGACTTCGAGGCGAACTTCGTCTACGAGGTGTGCCAGCTCGCCCACGTCGTGCTCCTCAAGTGCCACTACCAAAGGTGGCGCCTCGATTGGCAGTTCCCCGGCCGCGGATGGGACGTGCCCACGAACATCCTGGTCGTGCCCCACGGGGCCCGGCCCGACCGGCGGTGGAAGATTCACGAGGTCCCGAAGCTTCGGCGGGAGCTGGGCCTGGACGAGGTCGAGAGCCTCGGCGAGCACCTCGTGGGCCTGATCGGCTGGATCCAGTCGAACAAGCGATGGGACATCCTGACGAGCATGTGGGAGGAACTGGCCTCCGAAATCTACCGCCGGACCGGCGAGAAGTGGGACCTTCTGGCCGCCGGCAAAATGCGCGACCCCAACGACCGCGAAAAGTACGAGCAGTGGAAAGGCCAGGTCGAGCTGCTGGAGCGAAAGGGCCTGGCCCACTACTACGAGTTCGTCCCCCGAGGCGAGACCTATTACAAAATGATGGCCGTCTGCGACTTCATCGTCCTGCCGAGCATCGACGAGACCCAGTCCGGGACGCTCGCCCGCATCATCGCCCTCAACAAACCGTATATCACGACCGCCCCCGTCGAAGGCCTGACGGCCCAGACGCTCGAAAGCCAGGGGGGGCTCCTCTTCACCACCAAGGCGATGCTCCGCAAGCACGTCCTGCGGCTGGCCTGCGACGAGGGGCTCCGCATGCAGCTCGGGTGGAACCTGGAGACGTACCTCGACAACGTCGTCTCGTGGGAGGTCGTCGCGCAGCAGTACAACCACGCCTACCGGCTGGCCCGCCGCGCGGCCATCCAGAACGAGCCGGTCCAGGTCCCGCCGGAATTCTGACGGGCCGACGGGCCGAGGCGAGGCCCGCCAGCCGGCACCCGAAGCGACGCAGCAAGCAAGCCCCGGGCGACCGGACG
>CAZGKW010000077.1:0-10064 GCA_964526295.1 uncultured Anaerolineales bacterium | reverse complement strand
GCTGCTGTAGCTCAGCCGGTAGAGCGCGTCCTTGGTAAGGACGAGGTCACGGGTTCGAATCCCGTCAGCAGCTCCATTGATGGCGAACACGGACGAACAGGAGTGGCACGGGGCGAGAGGGGCGCCCGGGCCGGCCGGCACCCGCTGGGGCCGACCGGCGCGGGGCCTGGACCCTACGGGTAACCGGTAGAGCGGAGGCATCGAGGCAATGGCCAAGGAAGTCTTTCAGAGGACGAAGCCCCACGTCAACGTGGGCACGATCGGGCACGTCGACCATGGCAAGACGACCCTGACGGCGGCCATGACCAAGGTCATGGAGCTCCAGGGCCTGTCGAAATACAAGGCCTACGACGAGATCGCCAAGGCCTCCGAAGCCCATGGGCGACGCGACGAGACCAAGATCCTGACCATCGCGACGGCCCACGTCGAGTACGAGACGGAGAACCGTCACTACGCGCACGTGGACTGTCCGGGCCACGCCGACTACGTCAAGAACATGATCACCGGGGCGGCCCAGATGGACGGGGCCATCCTGGTCGTCAGCGCCCCCGACGGGCCCATGCCCCAGACCCGGGAGCACATCCTCCTGGCCCGCCAGGTCGGCGTGCCGAGGATCATCGTCTTCCTCAACAAGTGCGACCTGATGGACGACGAGGAGCTCCTGGAGCTGGTCGAGCTGGAGGTCCGCGAGCTCCTGTCGAAGTACGAGTTCCCCGGCGACGACACCCCCATCATCCGCGGGGCCGCTCTGCCGGCCATCCATGCCGAGAACAAGGACGACGAGGCCTGCAAGCCCATCCTGGAGCTGCTCGCCGCCATGGACGAGTACATCCCCATCCCCGAGCGCGACGTCGACCGGCCCTTCCTCATGCCCGTCGAGGACGTCTTCTCGATCAAGGGCCGCGGCACGGTCGGCACGGGGCGGGTGGAGCGCGGCATGGTGAAGGTGGGCGACAGCGTCGAGATCGTCGGCCTGAGGCCCGATCCGCAGAAGACCACCGTCACCGGCGTCGAGATGTTCAACAAGACCCTGGAACAGGGCCAGGCCGGCGACAACATCGGCATCCTCTTGAGGGGCGTCGAGAAGGACGAGCTGGAGCGGGGCCAGGTGATCGCCGCCCCCGGCGCGATCACCCCCCACACCGTCTTCGAGGGCGAGATCTACGTCCTGACGAAAGAGGAAGGCGGGCGGCACACGCCGTTCTTCACCGGCTACCGGCCCCAGTTCTACTTCCGTACGACCGACGTGACCGGGTCGGTGGAGCTGCTGGGCGGGGCCGAGATGTGCATGCCCGGCGACAACGTCTCGGCCAAGGCGTCGCTTATCACACCGATCGCCCTGGAGCAGGGCGTGCGGTTCGCCATCCGGGAGGGCGGCCGGACGGTCGGCGCGGGCGTCGTCTCGAAAGTCATCGAATAGGCGCCGCGGCCGGGCGGCCGCGGCCCGAGCCCGGACGGGAGGCCCGGGCCGTCCCTTTCGCGAGGCGGGCGGCGGGGCCGGCGCGTCCGTTGTATCTATAGAGGGCGCCGCCGGGGCGGATTGAGGATCGTGCCATGCGAGAGTACGTCACGCTCGAATGCACCTCGTGCAAGGCCCGGAACTACCGGACCGAGATGGAGACACGAGGCGATACGAAGCTTCGGATCAAGAAGTACTGTCCCAAGGAACGCAAGCACACGCTGCACCGCGAGCGGAAGAAGTAAGAAGCGGGCGGCCGCGGCGGGCGGGCAGGGGCGTAGCTCAATTTGGCAGAGCATCGGTCTCCAAAACCGAGGGTTGGGGGTTCGAGTCCCTCCGCCCCTGCCATCTGACCCGCCGCCCCACGCCGACCCGGGTGAGGTTATCGCCGGTGGCGATCCAGATCTACAAGGCGGCCCAAGGGCGGTACGTCCGCATCGGGACGGCCATCGCCGGGGGCATTCTGGCCCTCGTGGTCTGCTGGTACGTCTGGTACCTGCTCGAGGCGAACCTGGGCGAGGGCTTCGCCTACAAGACCTACGTCGCCTACGCGGCGCCTTTCGTCCTGTTCTGCATCATGGGCGTCGTGGCGTTCCATTACCTGAACAAGCCGGTCGTCGTCGACTTCCTGGTGGCGACCGAGAGCGAGATGAAGAAGGTTTCCTGGCCCGGCAAGGCCGAGCTGTGGGGCTCGACCCTGGTGGTGATCGGGACGGTCGTCATCCTGGCGGTCCTGATCTTCATCTGGGACTGGATGTTCACCACGGCGTTCGACCTGATGGGGCTCTGGTAGACGAAGTCATGGCCAAGAACTGGTACGTCCTCCGGGTGCAGTCGAACAAGGAGGAGACGGTGCGCGAGACCCTCGATCGGAAGGTCAAGCTCGAGGGCGTCGAGGACCTCATGCCCCAGGTGCTCGTGCCCACCGAACGCGTCTCGACCATGAAGGCCGGGAAGCGGCGCGTGGCCGAGCGGAAGCTCTACCCCGGCTACGTCTTCGTCGAGATGGACGCCGAGGAGGACGGGTCGGTCCCGGAGAAGCTCTGGTTCCTCATCCGCGAGACGGCCGGCGTGGGCGACTTCATCGGCACCGAGGGCAAGCCCACCCCGATGAAGCCCCACGAGGTCGACAAGATGCTCGGCGACGTCGAGCGGGGCGAGGAGGAGGCCCCGACCCTCAAGGTCGACTACGCCCCCGGCGACCAGATCCGCATCAAGGAAGGCGCGTTCCAGGATCGCGAGGGCACCGTCGACGAGGTCCTCCTGGAGAAGGGCCTCGTGCGGGTGATCGTCGATATCTTCGGCCGCCCCAACCCGGTCGAGCTGGAATACTGGAAGGTCGAGCCGGTTTGACGGCGGGTGCCGGAGTACCGCAGTACCGGAGGAAAGGCAACCACTGAACAGTCAGCCGCCAGGCTTGCTTGCCACGCCGTAGCCGGAAGGGCGAAGGCGGGCCCGGCGCGTGTCGTTCGACGGACGAGAGGCGGAAGGCATCCGATGGCGAAGCGGATCATGGCGAAGATCAAGCTCCAGTGCCCCGGCGGGCAGGCCACCCCTGCGCCCCCGGTCGGCCCGGCCCTGGGGCAGCACGGGGTCAACATCGGGCAGTTCGTCCAGCAGTTCAACGACCGGACCCGCGAGCAGCCCGGCCTGACGATCCCGGTCGAGATCACGGTCTACGCCGACCGATCGTTCGAGTTCATCCTGAAAAGCCCCCCGGCGGCCGTCCTGTTGAAGCAGGCGGCCGGCATCGCCGTCGGAAGCGGCGAGCCGAACCGGACGAAGGTCGGCACGGTGACGCGGGCCCAGCTCCGCGAGATCGCCGAGACGAAGCAGGAAGACCTGAATGCCGCCACGTCGGAGGCGGCGATGCGGATGATCGAGGGCACCGCCCGGAGCATGGGCATCGTCATCGGCGAGGAAGCCGGCCCGATCGAGGCGCCCGAGGCGGGGGCCGAGGCGGCCGCCGGGGCCCCGGAGGCCCCCCAGGCCGAGCCGTCCCCCTCGTCGGCCGCCGACTGACGCGAGAGCGACCTTTGGTGGGACCCGCCGGCCGACCGCGGCTGCGGGGCTCGGACCACGGAGGCACCATGCCAGCACACGGAAAACGGTTTCGCATGGCTCGGCGGGAGCTTAAGAAGCCCCTGTACGAGCTCGAAGAGGCCGTCAAGGTCCTGAAGCGCCTGCCCCAGCCGAAGTTCGACCAGACGGTCGAGCTGCACATGAAGCTCGGAATCGACCCGAGGCAGAGCGACCAGCAGCTCCGGGGGTCGTTCACGCTGCCGGCGGGCCTGGGCAAGTCGCGGCGGGTCGTCGCGTTCTGCCCGGAGGAGCAGGTCGAGGAGGCCAAAAAGGCCGGGGCCGTGGAGGCCGGCGGGGCGGACCTGATCGAGAAGATCCAGGGCGGATGGGCCGACTTCGACGTGGCGGTGGCCCATCCCCAGGTGATGCGCGACGTGGCGAAGCTCGGCCGCATCCTCGGGCCCCAGGGCAAAATGCCCACCCCCAAGGCGGGCACCATCGGCCCGGACGTGGCCCAGCTCGTGGCCGACTTCACGGCCGGGAAGCTGGAGTACCGGAACGATTCCGGGGGCAACATCCACGCCGTCGTCGGGCGGGTCAGCTTCGACGACGGGGCCCTCTGCGAGAACGTCCGGGCGTTCGTCGACCACATTCGAAAGGGCCGGCCCGCCGTGGCCCGGGGACAGTTCTTCCAGAAGGCCGTCCTGGCGGCCACGATGAGCCCGGGCATCCCGCTGGACCTGAAGAGCCTGCCGATCGGCGTGTGAGGGAACGCGATGAGCCGCTTCATCAAGAAACAGATGGTCAAGCAGTACCGCGACCGCTTCGAGGGCGTCAGCGGCCTGGCCGTCATCGACACCCAGGGCGTGGACGTCGAGCAGATGACGGCGCTTCGCAGCACGCTGCGCGACCGGGGCGTCCAGGCGATGGTCGTCCAGAACCGCCTGTGCCGCCTGGCGCTCGCCGAGGTGGGCCTGGCCGACGCCGCCGAGCTGGTCGCGGGGCCCTCGACGCTGGTCTGGGGCGAGGCCGACCTCGTCGACATCGCCAAGGTCCTCGCGGACGAGGCGGACGACGTGCCGCAGTTGGAGGTCCGCGGCGGGTACCTGGAAGGCCGCGTGCTGAGCTCGGCCGACATGGAAGCCCTGTCGAAGATGCCGGGCCGGGAGCAGTTGATCGCCATGGCGGTCGGGCGGGTCCTGGGCCAGGTGGGCCGGGTGGTCTCCCTGGCGACGGCCCCGGTGACCCGGATTCTGGGGCAGGTCCGCGAGATCGAGGGCCGCGAAGAGGGTGCTGCGGCGGAGACCGACCAGGGCGAGGACACCGAGGGCCCGGCCGCCGAGTCTGCCGCACCGGCTGAAGAGGAGAAGGAAGCGGAAGCCCCCGCCCAGGCAGCGGAAGAGGCGGAGGAGAAGGCTGAGGCACCGGACGAGGCCAAGGAGCAGGCCGAGCCGTCGGCCGAGACCGGTGAGAAGGACGAAGGCTAGCTGTCGCGCCGCGGGGACGCGGACGAACGGATACGAGTTGCATCGTCGCCTGACCGAGGCGGCGAGTCACGTACAATCGGAGGCACTTAGCATGGCGGAAGAGACAGCTGTGGCGGAACGGACCTTCAGCGACAAGATCAAGGAGCTCGGCGACGGGATCGTGGCCCTGAGCGTCCTGGAGGCCAAGGAGCTGGGCGACTACCTGGAAGAGGTGCATGGGATCAAGGCGGCGGCGCCCGCCGCGGTGGGCATGGCCATGCCCATGGCCGGCGGGGCCGAAGCCGCGGCCGCCGAGGAGGAGAAGGACGCGTTCGACGTGGTCCTCACGGGCATCGGCGACAAGAAGATCCCCGTCATCAAGGCCGTCCGGGAGGTCACCAGCCTGGGCCTGAAGGAAGCCAAGGACCTCGTCGAGAGCGCCCCCAAGGCCGTCCGAGAAGGCGTTCCGAAGGAAGAGGCCGAAGAGGTCAAGAAGAAGCTCGAGGAAGCCGGAGCCAGCGTGGAGCTGAAATAGCTTGCTCCTGGCCGTCGATTCCGGGATGGGTCGATCTGGAGCGGGCCGCGGCGGGCCGGTCTGCCGGTGCCCCGCTTCGGGTCTGCGCGCCCCCTTGACCGGCGGCGTATAATGGAATCGGTGCGGTGGCGCTGCGCGCCCACTTCACGCCTTCGGCGCCGAACCCGAACCCGCAGGACACGGATCCGAGGTGACACGCATGGAACGACGCAACTTTGGCCGCGTCGGCGAAGTCATGGATATCCCCAATCTGACGGAGATCCAGACCCGCTCCTACGCCGAGTTCCTCCAGGCCGACCTTGAGCCCGACCAGCGGGACGATTCGGGCCTCGAGGCCGTCCTTCGCGAGGTGTTCCCCATCACGAGCTACGATGGGAGCCTCCAGCTCGACTACCTCTCCTACCGCCTGGGCCGGCCCCGCTACACGCCCGACCAGTGCCGGCAGCTCCGCCTGACCTACGCCCGGCCCTTCCGGGTGACGGTCCGGCTGTCGGGGACGGCCTATCCGGAGCCGATGGAGGAGGAGGTGTACGTCGGCGAGCTGCCCATCATGATGGGCGGCGGGGAGTTCGTCATCAACGGGGCCGAGCGGGTGATCGTCAGCCAGCTCCACCGCTCGCCCGGCGTGGACTTTTCGATGGAGCTGGAGTCCGGCGACCGGAGGCTCCACTCCTGCCGCATCATCCCCGAGCGGGGGTCCTGGATCGAGGTCAACGTCTCGAAAAAGGACATCCTCCAGATGCGGATCGACCAGTCCTCGAAGATCCCCGTCACGAGCTACCTCCGGGCCATGGACCCCCAGTACGCCGACACCGAGACGATCATCCGCCTGTTCTACGAGACGAAGCTCCTCCGCCTGTCGCAGGTGAAGCGAGGCACGCCGATCCAGGACATGTACGTCGTCGGGCCGGTCGTCGACAAGGACACCGGCGAGGTCATCCTGGAGGCCGGCCAGCAGGTCGGCGAGACGTGGGACCAGATCCGCAACTCCGACATCAAGCAGATGGAGGTCGTCGCCGACCCCCACTGCGACCCGCTGATCCTGACCACCCTGGCCGAGGATAAGACCAAGGACTCCGAGGACCCGCCCTACGAGGCGGCCATTCTCTACATCTACGGACGGCTGCGCGTCGGCAACCCGCCGAACCTTGAAAAAGCCAAGCAGCTCTTCCAGGAGAAGTTCTACGACCCGAATCGGTATCGCCTGGGCCGTGTCGGCCGCTTCCGCCTCAACCGCAAGTTCGACATGGACGTGCCCGAGACCGAGATGACCCTCCGGCCGGAGGACTTCATCGAGTGTCTCCGCTACATCCTCAGGCTCCGGGCCGGCGACGGCTTCACCGACGACATCGACGACCTGGGCAACCGCCGCCTGCGGACCATCGACGAGCTGGCCGGCGACGAGGTCCGCAAGGGGTTCCTGAAGCTCCGCCGCACCGTCCAGGAGCGGATGAGCCTGAAGGACCCGAACGACCTGACGCCGCGGACGCTGATCAATTCCAAGAGCGTCTCGTCGTCGATCGAGTACTTCTTCGGGCGGTCGGAGCTGTCGCAGGTGGTGGACCAGACGAACCCGCTGGCCCAGTTGGCCAACGAGCGGCGCCTGTCGGCCCTCGGGCCGGGGGGCCTCAACCGCAAGCGGGCCGGCTTCGAGGTCCGCGACGTCCACACGTCGCACTACGGCCGGATCTGCCCCGTGGAGACCCCCGAAGGCACGAACATCGGCCTGATCTCCCAGCTCAGCGTCTACGCCAGCGTCGACCCCTACGGCTTCCTGATCACGCCCTACCGCCAGGTCGAGAAGGGGAAGGTCAACGGCCAGATCCGTCCCATGCGGGCCGACGAGGAGGTCCGGCACATCCTGGCCCCCGCCGACATCCCGGTCGGGCCCGACGGGAAGGTCCTCGGCGACTCGGTGGTCGCCCGTGTCGGCGGCGACTTCGAGCGCGTCCCGCCCTCGGACCTCGAGTACGTCGACGTCAGCCCGAAACAGCTCGTCGGCGTGGCCGCCAGCCTGATCCCGTTCCTGGAGCACGACGATGCGAACCGGGCCCTGATGGGCTCGAACATGCAGCGCCAGGCCGTGCCCCTGCTGCGGCCCGGTCCCCCCATCGTCGCGACCGGCATGGAGCGGCCCGTGGCCGAGAACTCCGGCATGGTCGTCCGGGCCGAGGAGGCCGGCGACGTCGCCTACGTCGACGCCCAGCGGATCGTCGTCCGGAACCACGACGGGTGGGAGACCGAGTATCCCCTGAGGAAATTCGTCGGCCTCAACGAGCGGACCTGCCTCAACCAGAAGCCCATCGTCCGCGTCGGCCAGAAGGTCAGGGTGGACGAGGTCCTCGCCGACGGGGCCGCCACCCGCGACGGCGAGCTGGCCCTGGGGCGCGACGTCCTCGTCGCCTTCATGACCTGGGACGGCTACAACTTCGAGGACGCCATCCTCGTCTCCGAGTCGCTCCTGAAGGACGACCGGTTCACCAGCATCCACATCGACGAGTTCGAGGTGGAGGTCCGCGAGACGAAGCTCGGACGCGAGGAGTTCACCCGCGACATCCCCAACGTTTCGGAACGCCAGCTCCGGAACCTCGACGAAGAGGGCATCATCCGCATCGGCACCCGCGTCGGGGCGGGCGACATCCTCGTCGGCAAGGTCTCCCCGAAGTCCAAGACCGAGCTCTCGCCCGAGGAGAAGCTCCTTCACGCCATCTTCGGACGCGCCGGCGAGGACGTGAAGAACGACTCCCTGACCATCCCGAGCGGCACCGACGGCATCGTCATCGGGGCCCAGAAGTACAGCCGGGTGGCCCACCTGTCGGACTCCGAGCGGCGCCGCCGCAACCTCGAGGCCCGGCGGATCGCCCGCGAGATGGACGACCGGATCATCGGCCTGTTCCGCGACCTCGTCGAGAAGCTCAACGCCACCCTCCACACCAAGATCGTCGACCCGGAGACGGGCGTGGCCTACGGCGAGCCGGAGTCGATCCCCGAGGTGCGGGACCAGGTCGAGCGGTTCGATTACGCCAGGGTCCAGACGCGGAGCCAGTCCTACGAGGAGGGCGGCGAGATCGTCCGCCGCGAGTGGCCCAAGATCCAGGAGCTCCTGGACGAGAAAGAGCGGCAGGTGGCCCGCCTGAAGCGGGGCGACGAGCTGCCCACCGGCGTCCTGGAGATGGTCAAGGTCTGGATCGCCACCAAGCGGGTCCTGTCGGTGGGCGACAAGATGGCCGGGCGGCACGGCAACAAGGGCGTCATCGCCCGGATCCTGCCGGAGGAGGACATGCCGTTCCTGCCCGACGGCCGGCCGGTCGAGATCCTGCTGAACCCGCTGGGCGTCCCGAGCCGGATGAACGTCGGGCAGATCCTGGAGACCCACCTGGGGTGGGCCGCCAAGGTCCTGGGGTTCCAGGCCCTGACGCCCGTCTTCGACGGCTGCAAGGAGGACGCCATCCACGACCTGCTGGAGGAGGCCGGCCTGCCCCGCGACGGCAAGGTCACCCTCTACGACGGCCGGACCGGCGAGCCGTTCGATCAGCACGTTACGTCGGGCTATATCTACATGATGAAGCTTCACCACCTGGTCGACGACAAGGTCCACGCCCGGGCCACGGGCCCCTACAGCCTGATCACCCAGCAGCCCCTGGGGGGCAAGGCCCGAAGCGGCGGCCAGCGGTTCGGCGAGATGGAGGTCTGGGCCCTCGAAGGCTACGGCGCCGCCTACGTCCTCCAGGAGTTGCTGACCGTCAAGAGCGACGACGTCGAGGGGCGGACCAAGATCTACGAGTCCATGGTCATGGGCCGCAACACCCTCGAAGCCGGGACGCCCGTCTCGTTCGACGTCCTGTGCAACGAGGTCCGCGGCCTGTGCCTGAACATCCAGCTCGAGAAGAAGAGGCTGTAGTGACGCAGAGACGCAGCAGCAGGGCCACGGCAGAAACGTGAGCTCGTTTCGCCGCCCGGCTTGCCGGGCGCGAGGGGAAGGCAACCAGGCACTCCGGGAGCAGGAGGAGCCGATACACATGGTGATCGAGAACGTCTACGAGAAGATCAACGATTACGGCAGCGTCCGCATCTCGCTGGCCAGCCCGAACGACATCCGGAGCTGGTCCTTCGGCGAGGTCCGAAAGCCCGAGACGATCAACTACCGGACCTATCGGGCCGAGCGGGACGGCCTGTTCTGCGAGCGCATCTTCGGTCCCGAGCGCGACTGGGAATGCTTCTGCGGCAAGTACAAGGGCACCAAGCACAAGGGGATGATCTGCGACCGGTGCGGCGTCAAAGTCACCCACAGCCGCGTCCGCCGCAAGCGGATGGGCCACATCAACCTGGCCGCCCCCGTGGTCCACATCTGGTTCTTCAAGTCCATGCCCTCGCGTCTCGGGAACCTCCTGGACATCAAGGTCTCCGACCTGGAGAAGGTGATCTACTTCCAGGACTACGTGGTGGTCGACCCGGGCCCGACGCCCCTGAAGGAGAAGCAGCTCCTGACGGAGGAGGAGTATCGCCAGGCCCGCGAGCAGTACGGGGCCGAGTTCGACGCCGACATGGGCGCCGAGGCCGTCAAGAAGATGCTCCAGCGGCT
>CAZGKW010000076.1:0-11539 GCA_964526295.1 uncultured Anaerolineales bacterium | reverse complement strand
CTTTTCGCGGCGGGCAGGACTGCCCGCCGCGCTTTCCATTAGTTCGCCCGCCGCGCTTTCCGTTAGTTTGCCCGCCGCGCTTTCCGTTAGTTTGCCCGCCGCGCTTTCCATTAGTTCGCCCGCCGCGCTTTCCATTAGTTCGCCCGCCGAGGTGCCCACGACTGGGCACCGCGCCACGGCCCTTGTGGATGATGGCGAAGTTGACAAAGTAGCCCTAAAACCCGCCGCTCGGGGACCGGGCATTCCGGCGGTCCGGCTTGACGGCGGCGGCGCCGGAGAGTTAGCATGGCAGTTGCAGGGGAAGCCTTCTGCGCCAAGCGCGTGCCTGGCTGGCCGGCGGCCATCCCCGGCGACCGATGTGAGGAGAGCAGGTGCGATGAGCGTCGGTTCCATGCGGCCGGCGGCGACGATGCTGGCCGGCCTCGCCCTCTGGCTGGCCGGGGCGGCGCCCCTCGGTGCTGGGGTGCCCGGGGGGCCGCACGTCGACCGGGTCCGGTTCGGGCTGATCGAGCCGCCGGTGGTCGCCCAGCGCGACGTCACGGTTCGGGCCCCGACGTCGAACACGAGCCTCGAGGAACTGCCGCTCGAATGCTCCGGGATGGCCTGGTTCGAAGGCCACCTGCTCCTGACGAGCGACCGCCATCAGCACCTGATCTTCACCTGTCCGGTGGACCTGGGGGCGATGGAGATCGGCCGGCCGGGGCCCCACGTGGTGGTCCCGGCGGAACAGCTCGTCCTGGACGATGCCGAATGCGTGACCGTCCGCCGGTCGGGGTCCGACCCGCCGATGGTCTACGTCCTGTGCAGCCTGAGCAACGACCGGAACGAGCTGCCTCTGCCGAAGCGCCGCCACGCCCTGCGGTTTCCGCTTCGGCGGGTGGAGCCGTTCCGGGCCGGTCGGCCGACCGTGCTGAGCGCATCGGAGGTTCGCATCGCGCTTCAGACGATCTTCGGCGAGGTCGGCGTCCGGCCCTACCGGACGTACTACGCCGAGTTCCCCGGCCCGCGGAAGAACACGTACCGGTGGGGGAACGTCGAGGGGATGGCGTTTACGCCGGACGGGGGGACGCTTTTGTGCGGGATGCGGAACCCCCTGCTCCAGGGGCGGGCCATCCTGTTCGCCGTCGAGGGCACGGACGAGGCGTTCCGCCAACGGGACCCCGGCCGCTTCCGCGTGGCGGACGTCTTCACGCTCGACCTGGGACAGCGCGGCGTCAGCGACCTGGCGTGGGACCCCGTGACGAAAGGCTACCTGATCGCGGCGGCCAAGAGCAACGGCCCGAAACGGGGCCGCGACGAGCCGTTTCCCCCCAATACGCTGGAAAGCGCCCTGTTCTGGTGGAGCGGCCGCAAGGACGAGGTCCCCGTCCGGTTCGCCGACGTCCCCGACATGAAGGTCGAGGCCGTCTGCCGCCTGGGCGAGACCCGATACATCGCCATCGGCTCCGACGAAGGCGACGTCAGCGAGGGCCGGCCCGGCCGCCAGAGCGTCATCACGGTGCTGACGTTCACGGGGGTGGACCGAGGACGATAGATGGGCGCCGCCGAGAAATCCGACCCGAGGCGGACCGGCCTGGCGGACGAGGCCGACTTCGAGCGGAGCGTCGTCCCGGACGACGGGTCCGCGCCCTCGACGATCCTCGAGGGCGGCGTCACGCCGGCCATCACGGGCGAAGGCGTCCCGCCCGGCGAGCAGCCCGACTGGATCGGCAAGCGGCTCGGCCGGTTCAAGCTCCTCCGGCTCATCGGGACGGGGGCCATGGGTTTCGTCGTCCAGGCCCTCGACGTCAACCTCCAGCGGGTCGTCGCCCTGAAGGTCCTCCGCAAGCGGATCAAGGGCGACCAGCAGGACTGGGTCCAACTGTTCCTGCGGGAGGCCCGGGCCGCCGCCCGGATCGAGCATCCCAACGTCGTCCAGGTCTACGAGATCGACCAGGTCCAGGGGTGGTGGTACATCGCCATGGAGATGGTCGAGGGGGAGGACCTGCGGGCCGTCGTGAAGGCGGCCGGCCCCCTGCCGCCGGAGAGGGCCTGTCCCCTGATCGCCGACGCCGCCACCGCCTTGGCCGTCGCCCACGAGCGGGGCATCATCCACCGCGACGTCAAGCCGTCGAACGTGATGATCACCCGCGACGGCCGGGGCAAGCTGACCGACTTCGGCCTGGTGCGGGTCAGCGACCCGAACGACCCGTTCGACTTTACCGACAAGTCGGTCGGCACGCCGCGTTACATGGCCCCGGAGGTGATGCGCGGCGAACCCCACACGTCGAAGATCGATATCTACAGTCTTGGGGCGACGCTCTACTACGCCCTGGCGGGGTCCTCGCCGCATTCCGGAAAGAAGCTGGCCGACCTGTACGACCAGATCCGCCAGGGGGCCCCCGACGTGCGGAAGGTCTGTCCGAAGTGCTCGGCGTCGCTGGCGGCCCTGGTACGGCGGGCGATGGCCCGCGACCCGGCGGACCGGCCGACGGCGGCCGAGTTCGCCGCCGCCCTTCGGGCCGAGGCCATCTCCTGGCACGTCGGCGAATCGGGCATCGTCATTCCGTCCGCCGCGGGGTCGACCCTCGTCGGCCTGACGCAGGCCGACGGCTGGCGGGTGGTCCGCCGCCGCCGGCGGGTGCGGCGATGGGTCCTTGCGCTTCTGGCGACGGCGGCCCTCGTCACGGCCGCGATGGTCCTCTGGCCGCTGGTGCGGGGCGAGGGCGAGGGCGTCGGGGGCGACCTGGAGGCCCTTCGGGGCCGTTTCCCGTCGGCGCCGCCGACGTATGGCATCCTGCCGCCCGGGGCGGCGGCGCCGCAGGCGCCCCCGCCGACGGAGGCCCCCGCGTTCAGTTGGATCGGGAAGGTGGACGCATCGGGCCTGCGGTTCGTCGCCAGCAAACGGGGGCGGTATTTCTGGCCGATTGACGCCCCGGAGGCCGTTTTCATCCGGGCCGAGGACTTCGTCGGCTACCGGACCGTGGCGGCGGCCCGGGCGGACGGCAAAGTTCCCGCCCCGTAGACCGGCCCGGCGGCAGCCGCGAACCGGAGAGCGAGGAGGCGACATGGGCCGAGAGCGCCGCGGCATCGCCTGTGCGGGCAATTGGATTATCGATCACGTCTATATCTGTGACCGCTGGCCGCGGGAGGAGACGCTGGCCAACATCCTCGAGGAGGGCCGCGGCACCGGCGGGGCGCCGTACAACTGCCTGGTGGACCTGGCGAGGTTCGGTCCGCCTTCGTCCCGAGGGGTTTCGGCGAACGCTGCCGGGCCGCCGCCGGAAGGGGCTTCGCAACAGGCCGGTGCGGCCGTCCCCCTGGAGGCCATCGGCCTGACGGGAGACGACGCCGACGGGGCGTTCATCCGCGAGGACCTCTCGCGGCACGGCGTCGACGCCTCCGCCCTGAGCTCAAGCGGCGACGCCCCGACGTCCTACACCCTGGTCGTCGTCAACCGGCCGACCGGCCGCCGGACGTTCTTCCACAACCGCGGGGCGAACGCCCTTTTCGGGCCCGAGCACGTCGCGGTCGAGGACATTCGGGGCCGCATCTTCCACCTGGGGTACCTCCTGCTGCTGGACCGGTTCGACGAGCCGGACCAGGAGTTCGGGACGGTGGCGGCGAGGCTCCTGTCGGAGGTCCAGGCGGCGGGCATCGAGACCTCGATCGACGTCGTCAGCGAAGACAGCGACCGGTTCCCGCAGATCGTTCGGCCGGCCCTCAAGTATGCCGATTACGCCATCCTCAACGAGTTCGAGGCCGGCAAGACGAGCGGCCACGAGCTTCGCCCCGGCGGGAAGCCCGACGCGGCGGCGATCCGGGCCTCGGCCCAGGCGCTCCTCGGGCTCGGCGTCGGGAAGCTCGTCTGCATCCACATGCCGGAGGGAGGGTACGCCCGGTCGGCGGACGGGACGGAGGTGTGGCAGCCGGCGCTGGCGCTGCCCGAGGGGTACATCCGAGGCGGGGCCGGGGCGGGCGATGCGTTCTGCGCGGGCGTCCTCTACGGCCTCCACGAGCGGTGGGACGTCGGCCGGGGCCTGAAGCTCGGCGTGGCGGCGGCGGCGGTGTGCCTGTCGGACCCGACGTGCACGGCGGCCGCGACGACCGCCGCCGAGACGCTGAAGGCGGCGGAGGCGTTCCCGTTGCAGCCGTCGCCGTTCTGAGCCGGCAAGAGGCGCGGGCCGTGCCATGTCTGGCACCTTTGTGCTGTTGAAAGGTGCCTGACACCTTTCCCGCGATCGTTCTCGGCGCGCATTGGAGCCCGCCGCGAGTTCTTCCTGCATGGAGAATCTAACCGGTTTTTCTGAAGCACGGGTTTGACAAAGCCGACGTTATACTGTAGTATAACAGATGAGCGAAGGAGGTGGCGAATGGTCACGCGGCGGTCATTCGGCGAATATCTGCGGAAACTGAGACTTGATGCAGGCTTTGGCCTGCGGGTCTTCGCCGAGCTGATTGACATGAAGCCCTCCAACCTGAGCCGGTTGGAGAGGGGTAAGATTTCTCCGCCGCAGTCGGTGGAACGGATCGATCAGATAGCCGACGCGCTTGGACTGGAAAGGGGGTCAGCGGAATACGAGAAGCTTAATGATCTTGCTGTGAGAGAAAGATCTGGCACGCCGCCCCCGGATGTGGCAGATTACGCTGCCCATCAGGCTGGCGTTCCATTGCTGCTAAGGACGGCGAAAGGCAAGCGCCTTGACGAAAGCGAATTCAGGCGACTCGCGGAGTATATCCAGAAACACCTCTAGCGGACCTAAGACGTATTCGATAACCGACCTTGAGAAGAGAGCAGAACGGCTCCTTGAGGCCGCCTTTCCTACAGGGCTGACTCCTCCTGTCGATATTGAATACATCGCTGAGCGGGAGATCGGCCTGGAGATCGTGCCCGTTCCTGGGCTTGAGCGCAGCTACGGCACTTTGGGCTCTCTTTGGCAGACCAAGGAGGGAGGTCACAAAGTAATCGTCGATCAAGAGATGATGGACGATCGGGTCAACCGGTACAGGTTCACGCTTGGCGAGGAAGTGGCCCACTATGTTCTTCACCGAGAGCACTTCACGGAGACGGAGACGGTGAAACAGGCATGCGCGGTGCAGCAGGAACTCGAAGCCGACCTGCATCATATGGAGCGCAATGCCAAACGCTTCTCGGCTGCCCTGCTCATGCCGGTCGATGCAGTTCGCGGGAGGGCAAACACGATATATGCAACGATAGTCGGCCACGTGGGATTTGGCAACGCCGCTGCGGTACGGAACAAGTTGACGGCTCTCCTCGCCCAGCAGTTCCGCGTGTCAGCGCAGGCAATGAGAATCCGATTGCAGAACTACGCCTGTGGCGTGACCGAGGCGCTGGACCGGGCGCTGGCGGGGCACCACGCCGACCTTTGGGAGACTAACCGGTGATGCCTACGCGCGTGGCAGGAGGACGATCTTCAGGCTGCCGCTGCCGGGCGTCGACATCAACCGGAAGGCTTCCTGGGCCTCCTCAAGCGGCAGGCGGTGGGTGATCATCTCGGCCACGGGCACGCGACGCGCGGCGATCAACTCCAGCGCCACCCGGGCATCGTACGGCGAGTTGCCGTAGCTCGGCTTCAAGGTCACGTCGTTCCGCCAGAACTCGTTCAAGGGCACCGGGAGAGCCACGTCCGGGTCGGTCGTGGCGAAGCAAAGCACCGTCCCGCCGCGGTCGACGGCCGCGAGGGCCTGCTCGAAGGCCGACAGGGCCCCGCAGCAGACGACCACGAGGTCCGCCCCGCGTCCCCCGAGGGCCTCGCGGACCCGCTCGGGCACGTCCTCGCCCGCGGGGATCGCCTCGTCGGCCCCGAAGTTGCGCGCCAGACGCAGCTTCTCATCGCAGATGTCCGTGGCGACGATCCGCCCGGCGCCGCACGCCCGCGCCAGGGCGACGTGCAAGACGCCCGAGACGCCGGAGCCGAAGACGGCCACCGACTGGCCCGGCCGAAGCCCCGCGCTTCGCTGCCCCCGGACGACGCACCCGAGCGGCTCGGCGAACGAACCTTCCTCGAAGCTCACGCCCTCGGCCAGGGGGTACACGCCGCGGTCGGTCTGGAGCGGCGGGACGCGGACGTACTCGCAGAAACCGCCGGGGTCGAAGCCCGTCGTGTGGAGCGTCTCGCACGCCGTGTGGTAGCCGGCGAGGCAGTAATGGCACGTATTGCACGGGACGTGGTGGTTGACGGCGACGCGGTCGCCGACCGCGAACCGCGTGACGGCTTCACCGGCGCGGACGACGCGTCCGGCGACCTCGTGCCCCAGGACGATCGGGGCTTTCTTGATGCGATACCACTCCAGGACGTCGGAGCCGCAGATGCCTGAGGCGTGGATTTCGACGAGCAGCTCCGCGGGGCCGATCTCGGGGACGGGCCGCTCCTCGATCCGCACGTCGCGGTTCGAGTAGTAGACGGCGGCGCGTTGGGTTGCGGGGATGGGTGGCATCTTGAGGCGGGCGGTCGCGAAAAAGACACTAAGTGTCTTTTCTGCGGAGCACCCTCCGGGCTCCTGGGGAGGAAAAGACACTTAGTGTCTTTTTCGCTCCGATGCGCGGCGAGCGTTGTGTGAACGGGCTTCGTGGCGCCGCTACACCTTCGCGGCTGCGGCGCCCTTGAGGTCCTGGTACAGCTTGTGGGCCTGCTCGGCGGTCGCGCCGTCGTGGACGATCGAGCGGACGGCCCGGATCATGGCCACCGGGTCCTCGGCCTGGAAGATGTTGCGGCCCATGTCGACGCCCAGGGCCCCCTCCTGGACGGCCCGGTGGGCCATGGCGAGGGCGTCGGCTTCGGGCTGTTTCTTGCCGCCGGCGATGACGATCGGCACCGGACAGGAGGCCGTGACCTGCTCGAACCCGTCCTCGCAGTAGTAGGTCTTGACGACGTGGGCCCCGTTCTCGGCGCAGACGCGGCTGGCCATCGCCAGGTACCGGGCGTCGCGGGTCAGCTCTTTCCCGACGGCCGTCACGCCGAGCACCGGGATGCCGTAGCGGCTCCCGAGGTCCACCAGGCGCGTCAGGTTGCGGACCGTCGTGGCCTCGAACTTCGAGCCGACGGCGACCATGACGGCCATGAGGGAGGCGTTGAGGCGGACCGCCTCTTCGATGTCGAGGACGGTCTCGTCGTTGAGGTCCGTCAGGACCGTCGAGCCGGCGCTGGTGCGCAGCGAGATGGGCTTGCCGGCGGTCGCCGGGACGACCTGCCTGAGGGCCCCGCGGGTGCACATGAGGCAGTCGGCGTGGGGGATGAGGGGGCGGATCGTCAGGTCCATCCGCTCCAGGCCCGACGTGGGGCCCAGGATGTAGCCGTGGTCGAAGGCCAGCATGACCGTCCGGCCGGAGCGGGCGTTGAAGACCCGGGCCAGGCGGTCCTGCATGCCCCAGTCGAGGCTCGCGGAGCCCTTCAGGAAGAACTTCTCGCTCTCCTGGGGGACGCCGATTCCGAAGTCCTTGGCCGTCTTGTCGGCCGTGTCGCGTTCGAATTCCGCTTCCGGCATGGGACGTATCTCCTCCGGTTTCCGGGTCCGGCTGGCGCCCCAGAATGCCCTCCCAGGTGCTTCGGGGCAAGGGGAAAACGCTTCTCCGGCGTGGCAACGCCGGGGGGGCCCGGAGACCCGCCGCGCCGAACCGTTCAGGGACGCTCGGACGGGACGGCGGCGGCGAAGCCGCGGAAGAGGCGGGCGACGCTGGTCGCGCCGGGGTCGGCCGTGCCGACGCTCCGGGGCCCGAGGCCCCGGGCCTTGCCGAACCGGGCCTGCATGTCGGCCGTCGCGGCAGCGCCCGTCCCGGCGGCCTCGGCGGCCCGCTCGAGGGCCGACCCGACGTCGGCCCCGCCATCGGCGGCGGCACGCATCGCCTCGACCGCCGGGACCAGGGCGTCGAGCATCGTCTTGTCGCCGGGGGCGGCAGGGGTCTGCTTGCGAAGACCCGCCAGGCCCGACTCGAACATGACCGCCAGCGAAGCGGCATCGAGGGGCGCATCGCCCGCCGGCGCCCCCTCGCTCATCCCCAGGAAGAACGCCCCCAGCAGCGGCCCGGGGGCACCGCCCGCGGCACCCATGACGGCCCAGCCGACGTCCCGCAGGAGGCCGGCCGCATCGCCCGGCCCGGCCTCGCCGGCGGCCTTCTCGGCCGCCTTCATGGCCCGGCGCATCGCCGAGCCGTGGTCGCCGTCGCCGACGGCCGAGTCGAGCCGCGAGAGCTCATCATGGGCCTCCCGGACCGCCGCCGCCCCGCCGCGGAGCATCCGGACGAGGTCGTCGTAGTTGAGGGCCTGCGCCACCGGGGCTTCCCTCCGTTCGGGTGGGTTTACGGCCTTCTCCGCCTCACCCCGCCCCTCTCCGCCAACGGGGCAAGCCGCCGGGGGAGACGGGGGCAGGAAAGGCTTCTTCAGCGGACGGTCAGGTACGGCGTGTCGCAGGGGGCGTCCCAGAGGTCGAGCAGCTCGTCGTCCATTCTGGCGAAGAACATCTGGAACCCCGCCATCTCCTGGACGGTCAGGAACTCGCCCACCCGCGACCGGGCCACCTCGATGCCCCGCTCGTCGAGGAACGTGTGGAGACGGCGGAAGACCACGTAAAGCTCCATCAGGGTCGTCGCCCCGACGCCGTTGAGGATGACGAGCAGCCGGTCGCCCTTCTTTGCGCCGACGGCCCCGAGGAGCGGCTCGGCCATCGCCTCGGCGGTCTGGTCGGCGGTCATCAGCTTCGACCGGCCGGTGCCCGCCTCGCCGTGCTGGCCCATGCCGATCTCCATCTCGTCATCGGCGAGCTGGAAGATCGATTCGCCCGTCTGGGGATGGGTGGCGGTCTTGAGGGCCGCCGCCAGCGTGGCCATCTGGGAGTTGAATCGTTCGGCGACGGCGCAGACCTCGTCGAGTCCCCGGCCGGCCTCGGCGGCGGCGCCCGCCACCTTGTAGAGCGGGATGCAGCCCATCAGGCCCCGCCGGTCCGCGTCGGGGGCGTCCGCGCCGGGGGCGATGTCCTCGTGCGTCAGGACCCTCCGGACGTTGAGTCCCTCCTTCTCGGCCATCTCCAGGGCCATATTGGCGCTCATCACGTCGCCGGCGTGATTGAGGACGACCAGCAGGACCCCCGCCTCGCGGTTCGCCAGGCGAAGGGCCTCCGCCACCCGGGGGGGCCCCGGAGCGGCAAAGATGTCCCCGACCACGCTGACGTCCAGCATGCCCTCGCCGACGAACCCCGACAGGGCCGGCTCGTGTCCTGCGCCGCCGAGGGTCACCAGGGCCACCTTCGACTCGTCCTTCGGATCGGCCCGCACGATGAGCTTCTCCGAGACAAGCCGGACCTTGTCCCGGTAGGCCAGAACGTAGCCTTCAAGGAGCTCGGCCGCGAGGGCGTCGGGGTCGTTGAGGAACTTCTTCATGGCCATGGCGCGGCCGCCTTTCCGGTCGGAGGCAGAGGCTGGTTACGTTGCCACCTGCATCAGCTCGACGGGCACGCCCTGGTGCACGATGAACGCGGCCCGGACGCCGTCCATCGGTTCGAACGGCTCGATCAGCACGTTCTGTCCGTCGAGGGCCGCCTCCAGGTCCGGCACCTGGAACGCCAGGTGGAAGCCCGACTTGAGCTGATCGGGCAGGGGGCTGTCCGGTTCGAAGCGGACCCACTCGATCCCGTAGGGGTCCTCCCGCGGGTCGGTCACATGGACCTTGGTCCCTTCGAGGAAGGTCTCGCCGTCGCGGGACGCGTCGGTCGGGATGCCGATGTGGTGGAACCTCATGGGGGCTTCCTCCCAGAGCTTCAGAACTTGACGTTCGGGTTGGTGAAACGAAGGCCGGCGTTGTCGTGGTAGGTGGCATACTCGGTGACGATGGCGCCCTCGGGCCCGGCGATCATGAAGTGCCTGGCGGTGGGCCGGTCCAGCTCGCGGACCTCGCCCGGCATGAGGGGCCGGCCGTGCCGGGCGGTGATGAACTCGGCCTGGGTGGCGGGCAACTCCACCCCCGCCGGCACGGCCTCGGGCCCCTCGCCGAAGGTCCAGATCATCCCGTGCCGCACGTGCCAGGCCTCGACCTTCGGCTTGGCGTGGGGCGTTTCGACGTGGGCGTGCTCGACGATCATCTGGCCGGGCAGGAGGAAGATCTCGTGGCCGAAGTAGCTGTGCTGCTGGTTGTTCCACCAGAAGATGCCGCCCATGCCGACGTGGACGAAGTCGCCCAGGCCGAAGTCGATGGCCCAGAACTGCTCGCCCCGCAGGGCCTCGACGATGGGGTAGCCGAACCGCTCCATCATCCGGTAGTAGGCCGACCGGGCCTTGGCCGAGAGAAACGTTCCGGCCGCCGGGTCGTAGAAGTCGGCGTTCGCAAGCGCCTCGACGACCGTCGTCTCGTTCTCCATGCGGGGGCCGCACCCCGTGCCGAGGACGGTCCCGACGCCGGCGGCCGTGGCTGCCAGCATCGCCCGTCGGTTCAGGGCCTCGCGTCCGGCCATGGCAGGTCCTCCGCGTATGTGGGCGTTCTGTTTAGAGAAGCGGCCGCGGCGCGATGCGCCCATGGCCGTCAGCCTTGCGGGTCCTCCGGGGCCTTCTCCGACGCCGGCTCGGGCCGCACGATCTCGTACCCGTGGTCGATCAGCCAGTGGTGGAACTCGTAGGTCGTGTGGATGCACTCGGCCTTGCAGAGCCGCCGGACTTCCTCGTACTCGTCCGTGCCGGGGGCGTGCTTCTCGAGCTGCCGCTGGACGGGGCAGCGGATGTCCTTGCAGTACTCGCGCCGCTGGTACTCGACGTATCCGGGAATGGCCATCGGGCACTCCTCCCGCCTTCGGGCTTCGGCCGACGTGGGCGGCCATCCTAGCTCGCCCCAAGGGGTGTTTCCAGTGAAAACGCTTCCCTGGGGCAACGGCATCGCCGCCCGGCGAAGCGGTTAGAGGCTTGGCGGCCGAGCGGTGTTGCGGTAGACTTGCTTGCGTGGGGGGGAAGTGGCGTAGCCGGAGGCGAACGTGCCCACATCGTCACAGGTTGAGATCGACCGGCGGCGGATCGAGGCGTTCTGCCGCAAGTGGAACGTCCGGGAGCCGGCCCTTTTCGGTTCGGCCCTGCGCGAGGACTTCGCGGCCGAGAGCGACGTGGACGTGCTGGTGGACCTGCCGGAGGGGCACGGGCTGGCCCTCTATGACTGGCTGGACATGATCGAGGAACTGAAAGCCATCTTCGGGCGGGACGTCGACCTGGTGGCCAAGTCGGGCCTCAAGAATCCGTTCCGGCGGCACGAGATCCTCGGCACCGCGGAGGTCCTCTATGCGTCCTGACGCGAAGGATGCGGCCTACCTCCTGGACATGGTCGAGCATGCGCGGGGCGTCAGTCAAGGCGCGATGCCGACGATCAGAAGTGGGACAGGCGGGCTCGTCCTGCCGTGGCTAAGGACGTTGTACACTTCGCCCTCGAAGTAGGCGATGCCGCTTGAAAGCAAGCGGCCCCCCTCGGGGTCATCGGCCATCGCCTTCATAGGCAGGATTTCCACACCGACGTTGATAACCTGCCCTTTCGCAGGTTTTGAGGGTACCGCGGACGGATGGAGGAAGCAAGGA
>CAZGKW010000075.1:105-11860 GCA_964526295.1 uncultured Anaerolineales bacterium | reverse complement strand
GGACAGCCCGCCGCGCTTTCCTTTAGACAGCCCGCCGCGCTTTCCTTTGGACAGCCCGCCGCGCTTTTGGTTGGACTGCCCATCATTTTGCTGCGCGGCGGGCGCGGAGGCCCGCCGCCCAGCTTTCTTGGGACGCCGGCGAGCGATGGCCGAGGCAACTCGGGGGCTACCACCCCACGGCGGCCAGCCAGGCGTGGGCGATCACCATGTGGCCCGCCACGTTCGGATGGACCGGCTCCGGGCAGAACCAGTCCGCCGACCGGTGCCGGAGCTGCTCCTGGAACACGTCGTGCAGCGGCACGTGGATGGCGTCGAACTCGTCGGCCATCTCGCGGACCACGGCGATGTAGTCGGGCAGCATCCCCAGGACCGTCCCCCGGCGGCCCTCCGGGTCGGTGTCGGTGCTGATGAAGTAGGGGTCCATCAGGACGAGGCCCGCCCCGGTCTCGTCTCGGGTCCGCACCAGCAGCCGCCGGTAGTTGTCGCGGTAGCGGCCCGGCGGCACGTGGTTCTCGTGATCGGGGTTGAACCAGCGGCAGAGGTCGTTGATGCCGATCAGCAGGGAGACCCAGTCGGGCGTCAGGGCGAGGCAGTCGTCGTGCCACCGGACGAGAAGGTCGTCGGTCGTGTGTCCGCTGATGCCGCGGTTGAGCCAGTCGATCCGCCGGTCGGGGTAGCGGGCGGTCACCAGGTCGATGACCATGCGGGCGTAGCCCCACCCGTAGGGGTAATGGGTGTCGCGTCGGCCGGCGTCGGTGAGGCTGTCGCCCTGGAAGAGGAGGGTCTGCCCGTCCTGGATGAGGAGCTCCTCGGGCGTCGGTCGGGCCATGGGGGTGTCCTTGAGCTGGGGGCCGGCGGACGCGACGGGCGCTCGGCCCGGTATCGAGCGGAGCATCCTACCGGCCCCCGGCCGCCCGTGCAAGCACTGCCACGTCCGGTGCGCCGGGGGGCGGAAAGGGGTACCAAGTCTCCGGATGGGTGGTATGATGGGCCGGCCCGGGCACGTGAGGGGCCCGGCGGGGTGGCAGGAGGTCTCCAGATGTCGGAGCGATCTGAAGGGCGGTTGGCTACGCGGTGCAGGCGGCTGGGCCGGTGCCGTGCGATGCGCTTCTCGGCCCTCCTGGCTGTGGTGGCGGCTGCGGCCTTCGTGGGCCTCTCCTGCGGGCCGAGCGAGGAGGAGGTCCAGGCCGAGCAGGAACGGGCCGAGTTCGCCCTGCGGCGTCTCAGCCCCCCCGCGTCGGCCCTGCCCGGGACCTGCGCGTTCGTCGACCCGTCCGACGCCGCCTGGCCCTACGCCGTGGCGAAAAACCCTTACGTCTCGACGGACCTTGAAGCCGTCGAGGCCCTGGCCGCCCGGCACCCCGCCGCCCTGGAGCCGAAGCAGATCGTCGCCGTCATGTGGAGCTACCACCGCGACGGAGCGGACCTCGGCATCGAGGCCGCGTGGTTCTGGGACGCGGCCGACGCCGCCGACGCCGAGAAGCATCTCGCCAACGAACTCCCGTCCGACGGCACCGCCCACGTCCTCGTCAAGGGCAAGGTGCTGGTGTTCCTGTGGCACCAGAGAGGCGCGGCCGAGAGGTCCGTCAAGGCCCTTCAGGCGGACGCGTCGAAGATGCTCTCGGAGCTGGAGATGAACAACAAGGAGGAGTGAGTCCCGCGGCTCATTGCCTGCCGGGTTCCCACAGCTCGGGGTGCTCCACCGGGTCCAGGTCCTCGGGTTTGACGCCGTCGACGCTGCCGTCGACGTAGAGGACGTTGACGCGTCCGAAGTGGCGGGGGGCGATCATCGTCTCGAAGTCGTCGTCGCTGCCCTGTCCGTTCAGGTCGACGACCGACCGGTTGTACTCGCTCAGGAGGAGATGACGGGGCTTCGGGGTGGTGTCGCGGAACAAGAGGTTGATGCCGTAGCTGGTGGGCCCGCCGCCTCCGCCCTCGCCGGCCTCTCCCCACTGGCCGTCGCCCCATTCGCCGGCGTCGGTGATGATCCGGACCTCCTCGCCGGGGAAGGTGACCTGGAACCGGTTGATGGTCAGGGTGTGCATGTCGTCTTCGAGGGTGATCTTCTCGGCGCCGCTCTCGAAGCCGCGGCTTCGCCGCCCCGTGTCATACCGGGTGCCCGCATGGCCCAGGACGGGGTCGGTCGCGTCGAGGGACGAGCTGTCCACGATGATGCCCAGGATCTCGCCTCCCATGGTGATCGAGCCGCTGGTCACCGCGTTCTGGTTGCCCACCGAGTCGTAGTGGAGAAAGGTGGAGTTGATGCGTTTCCCGGCGGGGATCGTCCCGGGCGACGCCGACGACCAGCCCCGCTCGTAGTACCCGGGCCGGGTGATGTCGCAGCGGATAGGCGAAGGCAGCCGGTAGGCTTCCCGCTCCACCCACATGAAGATCTGGGTGTTGTCTTCGAGGTCGTTGAAGACGCCCGACCGGGGCGGGCTGATGGCCTTGATGTTGGCCCCGCTGCCGTCGCCGCTGCCGCCCCCCGAGGCCGGGTCGATGGGGACCTCGCCGACGCCCTCGTCGTCGGGCGTGGCCTCGCCGACGCCCTTCGGGCAGATCAGGATGGGCTCGGCATAGGCGGCCCGGACGACCCGCGTCCAGGCATACGCCGGGGGCAGCTCCGCCTCGTCGTTGGCACGCAGGACGTCGTAGATCCGCTTCAGGTTTATCCGGCACTGGGCGTCGAACGAGACCTCCTGCATGTGCCGCAACACCGGGGCCGCCAGCATGGCGATCAGCACGACGATGATGGCGATGGAGATGAGCAGCTCCAGCAGCGTCATGGCCCGTCGGACACCGACACCCCCCCGCCTCCGGCCACGCCGGGCGCCCGGCGAGTGTTCCCACATCCCGTTCATTCCACGACCCCTTCTATCGGCGACCGCAACGGCCCCTCGGAGCGGTCCGCCGGACACCTCACAGAATCCTGCTCACATTTTAGCCGGTCTCAGGTGTCCTGTCAAAGCCGTTGGCCGGCCCCGCGCAGCGGCGGGGCCTTGCAGGGCGGCCGGATTCCGGCATAATAACCGCCTTCCGATGCGGGGGGCGGCCCCCTTGGACACCGCGACGGCCCTTGGGCCGAGGGGGCAGAACGGGGGTAATGAGGGGCCCCTGGCCGATGCGAATCGACCTGCCCTACGGAGCCGGCACGGCGCCCATTGACGTGCCCGACGAGGACCTCGTCGCGGTCGTCGAGCCGGACTGGCCCGCCGTCCTGGCCCGGCCGGAGGCGTCCGTGGCCGAGGCCCTGGAGCAGCCGGTGGCCGGGCCGCCCCTGGCCGAGGTCCTGGCCGAGCGGATGGGCCCCCGCCGCCGGGCCGCCGACCCGAACGTCAGGACCAACGGCTGGGGCGACTTCCGCGTCGTCGTCAGCGTCAGCGACCTGACCCGCCCCTGCCCGAACCACGACCTGCTCGTGCCGGTCCTTTCGGCCGTCCGCCGCGAGGGCGTCCCCCCCGAGTGCGTCACGATCCTCATCGCCACCGGCCTCCACGCGCCCGTCATGGGCGCCGCGACGCACGGGCTGCTGGGTGCCGACGTGGCCGGCGCCTACCGCGTCGTCAACCACTTCGGCCACCGGTCGGTCACGCTGAAGCGGCTGGGGCGGACCGACGCCGGGACGCCGGTCGTCCTGGCCCGGGAGTGGGCCGAGGCCGACGTCCGAATCGCCACGGGCGTCATCGAGCCGCACCTGATGGCGGGGTTCTCGGGGGGGAGGAAGGCCGTCTGCCCCGGTGTGGCGGGGGCCGAGACGGTCTGTGCCTGGCATGCCCCGCGGTTCCTGGAGCACGAGCGGACCCGGCCGGGCGTCCTGAAGGGCAACCCCGAGCACGAGGAGGCCTTGGCGGTGGCGGCGTTCGCCCCGCCCCACTTCATCGTCAACGTCACGGTGGACCGGGAAACCTGCATGACGGGCGTTTTCGCCGGCGAGATGCGCCCCGCCCACGAGGCAGGCGTCGCCTTCGTGAGGAAGCACGTCGAGCGGCCCGTCCCCGAGCCGTGCGACGTCCTGATTACCTCCAGCGGCGGCCGGCCCCTCGATGCCACCCTCTACGGGGCCGAGAAGGCCCTCCTGACGGGCCTGCGGATCCTCAAGCCGGGCGGCACGTTCCTGTGGGCGGCGGCCCTGGAGGACGGTCTGGGGTCGCGCCAGTTCGCCAGTCTCATCACCCAGCACCGGACGGTGGACGGGTTCCTGGCGGCCATCACGGCCGAAGGGTCGTCGGTCGTCCGGGACCAGTGGGCCCTGGAGAACCTGTCGAAGGCGGCCCGGCACGGGGAGGTGCTCCTGTGGTCGGACGGCCTGCCGTGGAAGACACAGGTCTCGGCCCTGGCGGGGTTTGTGACGCCGGTCCGGACGCTGGCCGAGGGCCTGGAGCGGGCGCTCGAGAAACACGGCCGGGGGGCCCGAATCGTCGTCGCGCCCCACGGGCCGTACACGCTGCCGTTCGTGGGATGAGCGGACCGAGCGAGCGGGTCGTCCACTTCCTTCCGATCTCAGGCCGGCGGCGGTATACTGCCGCCCATGCCTGACAGACGCTTCGCCTATCCCATCGTGCTGGACCTGACGGGCGTCCGGGCCGTCGTGGTCGGCGGCGGGCGAGTGGCCCTGCGGAAGGCCCGGGCCCTGGCCGAGGCGGGGGCCCGTGTCCGGGTCATCGCGACCGAGCTGCTCCCCGAGCTGGCCGAGGACGGCCGGCTCGAGTGCGTCGCCGAGGACTACGCGGCGCGGCATCTGGCGGGGGCCCGCCTCGTCGTCGCGGCCACCGACGACGAGGCCGTCAACTCCCGCGTCGCCGTCGACGCCCGGTCCGCCGGGGCGTGGGTCAACGTCGTCGATCGGCCGGATCAGTGCGACTTCATCGTCCCGTCGCAGGTCCGGCGGGGCGACCTGGTGGTCGCCATCTCGACCGGCGGGGCGGCGCCGAGCCTGTCGCGGCGGCTCAGGAAACGGCTGGAGGCCGAGTTCGGGCCGGAGTACGGGCCGCTGCTGGCGGCCCTGCGGGAGGTCCGCGACGACCTGAAGGCCCGGGACGTGGCCCCGGAGGTCCGGCGGCGCGTCTTCGAGCGGCTGACCGAAGACGACCTGCTGGCAGCCGCCCGGGCCGGGTCGGCGGCCCTTCGGGGGACGGTCGAGACCATCCTGGCCGAGATGCCTGGCGACCCCGAGCCGCGAACGTGAGTTCGCGGGCACGTGCTGCCGCGGCCGATCGCCCCTGGCAGGTACCGGCGGTCTCACGACCGCGGCTCGGATGGCTCACGGCTCGACGAGCTGGTCGGCGTCGGGCAGGTCCTTGATGCTCGCCAGGCCGAAGACCTGGAGGAACTTCCGGGTCGTGCCGTAGAGGAGGGCGTGGCCGATCTCGGGGCTGCGGCCCGCGACCCGCACGAGGCCCTTTTCGATGAGCGTCCGGATCATGTCGCCGCACGCCACCCCGCGGATGTCCTCGACCTCGACACGGGTGACCGGCTGCTTGTAGGCGATGATGGCGAGGGTCTCGAGGGCGGCCTGGGTGAACCGCTGCTGGACCCGGCGGCGGACGAGCTTCTTGAGGTACTTGTTGTAGCGGGGACGGGTGAAGAGCTGGTACCCGCCGGCGATCTCCTCGACGGTGAAGGCCCGCCCCTGGGCGTCGTAGTCGGCGACCAACTCGTCGACGGCGGCCCGGACCATGCCGACCGTGACGTCGTCGCCGGCCGCCTCGGCCAGGGAGGCGGCGCTGGTGGGCTCGTCGCTGGCGAACAGGACCGCCTCGACGATCGTCTTCAGCGGTTCATCGGCCATCTCTGGGCCTTTGACCATGGGAAAAAGGTGGTGAACCGAAAAGAGCGAAAAAAACGCAAAGAAAGATTCGATTCTATTATCTTCAATCTGCTTTTTGCGATCTTCGCGTCCTTTGCGGTTCCATCACCTCTTTGCGGTTCCCTCACCGCCGCCGGGGCCGACGGCCTTCCGGATGCGGTCGATGGCCTGGGCGACGGCGTTCTTGACGGCGTTCGACGTCAGGGTGGCCGCCGTGATGCCCTGGACGTCGGGCACCTGGCGCTCCGTGTTTCCGCGGAACTGGTCGAGGAACGGGTTGACGAGCTGCTCGGTCTTGCCCTCCTCGGCGGGTCCGAAGAGCTTCTCCCACAGGGTGTAGTTGGACGTCTTCTCGGCGACGTTGGCGCCGAGGCCGGGCGTCTCCTGCTGCGCCAGGACCGCCACCCGCACGATCGAGAGGTCGTCGGCCCGGACGCCGACCGCCACCTTGACGGTGGAGGAATAACCCTGGGCGGCGCCCATCGCGACGTAGGCGACGGTCTCGCCGCCTGGGTCCTTGGCGGGGAAGACGGCCTCCTGGTCGAGGTCCTCGCCCGGGACGAGCGGCCGGCCCGTGACCGGGTGCTCCAGGTCGGGCGTCGTCCCCTCGGGGCAGACGTCGCGGATGCGGTCGGCGGTCTGGACGACGTCGCGGCGGCCGATCTCGTCGGCGAACAGGCCATACAGGGCGGCCACGCCGCCGCCGATCGCCAGGCTCACGACGCCCAGGACCACCACGAATTTGACGATGTTGCCTGCCATAGCTCGTCTCTCACCGCCGGGACCGCGGAGGTCGTAAACGATAAATCGGTATCACTTAATCATATTTTTGCGTGCTCTGCGCTCTCGGCGGTCCCATCACGCTTCCGCCTGCTGCGGCTTCCCGTGGCCGAAGATGCGGTTGGCCGTCCACCGGTCGATCAGCGGCACGGCCGTGTTCATCAGCAGGATCGAGTAGCACACCGCCTCGGGATAGCCGCCGAAGAGGCGGATGAGGATCGTCAGCACGCCGCACCCGGCCCCGAAGGTCCACAGCCCCTTGTTCGTCAGCGGGCTGGTGACCATGTCGGTGGCCATGTAGAGCGCCCCGAGCATCAGCCCCCCGCCGAACAGGTGAGACAGGACGTACCGGCCCGCGAGGACGGGCCCGGCCAGGCCCTCGACGCCCAGCAGGGCGAAAAGGAGCGCCCCGACCGCCACGACCCCCAGGTAAGCGACCGGCACCTGCCACCGGACCCAGCCCTTGTAGATGAGATACGCCGCCCCGGCGACCAGCAGCAGGGCGCTCGTCTCGCCGATGTTGCCGCCGATATGGCCCAGGAACATGTCCCACAGGCTGGGCAGCCCGTCCTGGATGACGTCGGCCGCGTCCTCGATGTAGCCGTGGGCGATGTCCTGCATCAGCTTCATGGGGCTGGCCGAGGTGACCGCGTCGACGCCTGCCGGGAGGGCCCCTCCGCGGGCGACGTAGCCGGCGTACGTCCCGACGTCCGCCGTGAAGTGGCCGCTCTCGAGCACCGGGTAGACCGACGGGTTCATGGCCTGGCTGAACGAGACGTGGACGAACGCCCGGCCGACGAGGGCGGGGTTCCAGATGTTCGCCCCCAGGCCCCCGAAGCAGTGCTTGGCGATGCCGATCGCCACGAACGCCGCCACCACCGGCACGTACCACGGCGCCTGGGCCGGAAGACAGAAGGCCACCAGCAAACCCGTCACGGCGGCGCTGCCGTCCGAAACGGTGATGCGCTTCCCGAGCAGCCGCTGGATGAGGGCCTCCGTACCGACCGCCGTCGCCATGCCCAGGCCGATGTGCATGTAGGCCCGGATGCCGAAGACGTAGCCCGACCAGATGGCCGCCGGCAGCAGCGCCGCCACGACGCTCCACATGACCGTGGAGACGGTGTCGGGGCGGCGGAGGTGGGGCCAGTGGCTGACCACGAGCTGGCGCCGCTCGGGCTCGGCGTCGGGTTTCGTCTTGGCCTTGGCGGGGCTGGCTGTCACGTCGATTCGCTCCCCCGCTTGATGGCGGCGGCGGCCTCGCGTTCCTTCTCCCGCTCGCGGGCCGCGGCCTTGCGGCGCTCGGCCCGGAGCATCTCCACCAGGTGCACGATCCGACGCCGGGACGGGCACACGTAGGCGCACGTCCCGCACAGGATGCAGTCCATCAGGCCGATCTCCATCGCGTCCTCGACGGCGCGCAGGTTCCCGTCGAGAAACGATTCGCCGAGGATCGACAGGCGGCTCGGGTTCAGGTACGCCGGGCAGTGCCGCACGCACGCCCCGCACCGGATGCAGGGATTGTGCTCGTAAACGGCGGCCCGGCGGAACGCCAGCAGCCCGCTCGTTCCCTTCGTGACGTAGAGGTCGGTGGTGAACTGGGCCTTGCCCATCATGGGGCCGCCGAGGATGAGCTTCTCGAACGTCTCCTCCACCTCGGCCCGGGCGAGGAGCTCCTCGACGGACGTGCCGATGCGGACGAGGAAGTTGCCCGGCTTCGCGGCGGCGTCGCCCGAGACGGTAAGCACCCGCTCCGTCAGCGGCCGGCGCCGGGTGACGGCCTCGGCGACGGCCACGGCCGTCCCGACGTTCTGGACGACGACGCCGACGTCGGCGGGCAGGCCGCCGGTGGGCACCTCCCGCCCCAGGCACGCCAGGATGAGCTGCTTCTCCGCCCCCTGGGGGTACTTCGTCTCGAGGACCCTGACGTCGCCGTGCCCGGCGTCGCGGCAGGCGGCCCGCATGGCCTCCACGGCCTCGGGCTTGTTGTCCTCGACCGCGATGAAGCCCCGTTCGGCCCCCGTCGCGGCGATGCAGATTCGCATTCCCAGGACGATGTCGGCTGATCGCTCGAGCATCAGCCGGTGGTCGCACGTCAGGAACGGCTCGCACTCGGCCCCGTTGATAAGGATGGTATCGACGGTCTTTCCGCGCGGCGGGGCGAGCTTGACGTGGGTGGGGAACGTGGCCCCGCCCATCCCGACCACGCCGCCCTCGGCCACCGCCTCGCGGAGCTGGTCCTCGGTCAGGCGGGTCCAGTCGCGGGGTTCGTTGCACCCCTCGGCCCACCCGTCCTCGCCGTCGGGGTCGATGGCGACGGCCGCGACGTGCCGCCCGGTGGCCGAGTCGACCACCCGCTCGATGGCGGAAACGGTGCCGGAGGTCGGGGCGTGGACGGCGGCGGAGATGAACCCGTCGGGCCGGCCGATGGGCTGGCCGCGGCGGACGGCGTCGCCCTTCTCGACGGTCGGAACGGCCGGGGCCCCGAGGTTCTGGGCCATCGGGACGACCAGCCGCTGGGGCAGGCCGACGACCTCGGTCGGTTTCTCGCGGGTCCACTTGTTGGCCGGCGGATGGACCCCGCCGGGGAACGTCACTTTCGACACCCTGCGCCCTCCGTTGCCTGAGACCGGCAAAAGGGCAGGCATTTTAGCACTCTCGGGGGGCGGTGTAAACGATTTGTCGGCCGGGGCGAGCGGCGAACCCTGACAGCGGGTCCTGGCCGGCGGGTCGTTTCCATCAGCACCGCCAGGGGCGGCTCGCCGCCGCGCCGGGCGGCACGGCGTCCGCCTCGGGCCTTCGACTTTCGACTTTGGAGTTCCGCCCGCTTCGCCCTATGCGGTATGCTCGTGGCATGACCGACGTCACGGAGGTCGGGCCGAAGCTCTATCGCCTCTCGACGTTCGTCCCGGAGGCGGGGACCCAGTTCAACCAGTTCCTGGCCCACGACGAGGAGCCGCTTCTCTTTCACACCGGCCCCCGCCGCTTGTATGGGGCCGTCCGCCAGGCGGTCGGTCGCCTCGGCGGCCCCGCGACGATCCGGGGGGTGGCTTTCAGCCACTTCGAGGCCGACGAGTGCGGCGCCCTTCGCCAGTGGCAGCACCTCGCGCCGGAGGCCACGGCCGCCTGCTCGCTCGTGGCGAAGGTCGTCGGCGTCGACGACGGCGTGGCGGCCCGCCCGGCCCGGCCCTTGAAGAACGGCGAGGTGCTGGCGACGGCGCCCGCGCCCTCCGCGACCAGGCCGACGCGATGGAAGAGGTGCCGGGCGCCTCGCCGCCGCAGGCGTGAGGAGGGGCCGCGATGGATTACGACAAGACGAAGGTCGACGAGGCGACGCTGGCGCTGATGTGCCTCGTGGCGTTCGACGACGGCCCCGCTAAGCGGGCGTGGAAGGGGTTCGACTGGGACACGCTCGACCGGCTCCACGAGCGGGGCTGGATCGGCGACCCCAAGAGCAAGGCCCGGTCGGTGGTCCTGACCGAGGAAGGTTTCAGGCGGGCCGAAGCGCTCTTTCAGGAGCTGTTCGGCACGGACTCCGCCTGAAGACGGCCAGGCAGGTCCGTTGGGCCGAGGCTGCTCCTTGTGGGATCGCCGTTTCTGCCGTTCCGCCCTGCCCTGTCTTTCCTCTGCGGGCTCCGCGGTCCGATCACGGCCGACCGCACGGCGTGGGCATAGAAAAAAGGCCGGGCTTGACCGATGTCTGCCGCGGTAGGTTGGTGTTCCTTTGGGCCTTTACGGCCCGACGGCAGCTCGCTCAAGTCCGGTCTTATCCATCTTATCGGACGGACCGGGAGAGAACTTGAGGAAAAGTACGTCGTTCAGCTCGCCGCCTGGGCCAGTGTCTGGCCGAGCTTGCGGCAGGCCTTGACCTGGTCGCCCTGGGGCCGGCCGGCGACGTCGAGCCCCTCGGCGGCCCGGTGCATCCCCAGCGACCCGGCCAGGCGGTCGATCGTCGCGCTCACGCCGCCCCCGCCGCCGTGCGTCGAGAACGCCGCGTAGGGCTTCCCCTTGAAGGCGGGCTTGCGGAACGCCAGGTCGAAGAAGTGCTTCACCAGGCCCGACGGGTAGGAATAGTAGTTCGGCGAGCCGACGGCGAGTGCGTCGGCCGCCTCCAGGGCCGCCAGGTCCAGCTCGGCGGCGTCCATCAGGCGGACCTCGGCGTCCGGCACGAGACGGGCCCCGGCGGTCACGTGCTCGGCCATCTCCCGCGTGTGACCCGTGATCGAGCTGTAGAGGACGACGATCTGCGGCATGGCCGGCTCCTTGGGCGATGGGTGCGCGGTGCGGGGCCTCGCGACGACCCCGTGCGGCGGCCCGGCGGCACGACGGCGAGCGGCCGCTGGTCGGCGAAGGCCCGGCGGCAGAAGGCTCGGCCTCGACTATAGCCCGGCCAAGGGACCGCGTCAATCCGCTCAGGGACCAGCGGGTCACAGCGGCGTGACCGGGAGGTCGGACGGGGTGCAAAGGAGGGGTGGTGCCGGGGGGCCAAACGGCGCCTGCGGGCCGCCCTGCCCCGAAAAAACGGTCGCCCGCGCACACGGCCAGGCGCGGGCGACCCTTGCGCTGGGATGGGACGCCTTCATTATCGTTCCGCCCGCCGAGAACTTTAGGAGGAATTCCGCGACGCCCCTTGCCGTAGCGCGGCGGGCAGTCTTGCCCGCCGCGAGGTGCCCGGTGCCCCTTGCCGTAGCGCGGTGGGCAGTCTTGCCCACCGCGGTGCCCACGACTGGGCACCGCGCTACGGCTCTTGTGACTCCAGCGCCCCTTGCCGTAGCGCTGTGGCCAGCCTTGCCCGCCGCGAGGTGCCCGGCCGCCCCTTGCTCCAGCGCCCCTTGCCGTAGCGCGGCGGGCAGTCTTGCCCGCCGCGAGGTGCCCGCCGCCCCTTGCTGTAGCGCGGTGGGCAGTCTTGCCCGCCGCGGTGCCCGGCGCCCCTTGCCGCAGCGCGGCGGGCAGTCTTGCCCGCCGCGGCGCCCGGCCCCCCTTGCCGTAGCGCTGTGGCCAGCCTTGCCCGCCGCGGTGCCCAGCGCCCCTTGCCGTAGCGCGGCGGGCAGTCTTGCCCGCCGCGAGGTGCCGGCCGCCCCTTGCCGTAGCGCTGTGGCCAGTCTTGCCCACCGCGAGGTGCCCAGCGCCCCTTGCCGTAGCGCGGCGGGCAGTCTTGCCCGCCGCGAGGTG
>CAZGKW010000074.1:0-12532 GCA_964526295.1 uncultured Anaerolineales bacterium | reverse complement strand
CTATGGCCTGACGGACGAGGAGATCGCGATCGTCGAGGAGGCGACGCGGCAACGCCCTTGCTCCCCCTCACCCCGCCCCTCTCCCGTCAAGGGAGAGGGAGAACGGCGGCCAGAGCGGTGTCGCCTTCCCTCCCGCCTCCCGTCTCCGTCCTCGCCTTCAGTTCCGCTCGACGTATGCCTGGAGGACGCTCGGCTCGCCGCAGACGTAGAGCACCCCCTCGGCGTCCATGGTCACGCCCTCGGCCTTGGCGAGGCCCAGGCGGAGGGTCGAGATAACCTTTCCCTCCGTGGTGCACTCCAGGGCGACGCGCGACTCGTGGCTGATGAGCACCAGGTGCCCGGTCGGCGTATGGAAGTGGATCGCCGACAGGTCGCCGACGGGCGGCCCGTCGTTCTCGGCGTCCCAGGGCGTCGAGACCTTCCCGTCGCGGCTGACCTTGTAGACCTTCCGGGGCGACTTTTCTTTGACGACGTAGAAGCAGTCCGAGGCGGGGTCGTAGGCGAGGCCTTCCAGTCCCGTGTTGCCGCCCGTCCGGTCGACCTGGATGACCTGGGCCTGGTCGCGTGAGACGGCGGTGGTCGAGGCCCCGATCTTGACGAGGCAGAGGGTGCCCCTTCCTTCCTCGACGACGGCGACGAGGCCGTCCTCGACGTAGGCGATGCCTTCGGGGTCGGCGAAGTTCTCGAGGCGGATGGCCCGGACCTGGTTCCGGGCGGGGGAGAAGGCGACGATCATCGGCGGCCCGTCGACGACGACGAAGAACGTGCCGGTCTCGGTGTCGCATGCGAGCCCGGAGGCGTTGGCGGGGACGCCGGGAATGCGCGCGGCCTCGCCGCGGGGGACGTAGGCGTCGAGGCCGATCCGGCCGGGCGTCGCGTCCTTGGCGGGTGGCCCTTCGGCGGGCGCCTGCTTCGGCTTCCGGGGCGGATCGCCGCGGAGGGCGGCGCCGGTGGCGCCGGCGACGAGCAGGGCGGACGCCAACACGATAGCTGGACCGTTCATGCGGGGTCCTCCGGTGCCGTCGCGTCCGATTCTTGCACCCAGCGCTCGACGCATCCATTGTCTTATACGCCCGGCGGGGTTGCAAGTTCCCAGGAACCGTGGACACGATAAAGGCCCTCCCGCGGTCAACGCGGCGCTGGGCCCCGGTCGCGCGACCGGGGGTCCGTCCGTAACGCGCTCGGCCCTATCGTGTCCCCGTGCCCCCGCGTTCTTGCGCACGCGGCTCGAAAAACGAAAGGCTTCCCCCGCGGCCGCCGGGACGGTAGAATCGCCGCTTCGCGTAGGAAGTGGACGGGGACGCACGCATCAACGGAAGGGAGTACGACGTGACGAACCGAGCGATCTCGCGGCGGGGGTTCCTGGCACGGGCGGGTCTGGGTGCGGCCGCGGCGGCCGGCGGGACGATACTCGGGCGGCCGGGCCGGGGACCGTTTGCCGCGTCCGATGCCCTGGGCGCCGGGCCCCGCGCGGTGCCCGAGCGGCCGAACATCCTCCTCATCATGATCGACGACCTCGGGTGGAAAGACCTCTCGTGCATGGGTAGCACGTATTACCATACGCCGCGGATCGACGCCCTCGCCCAGGAAGGGATGGTCTTCACGGACGCGTACGCGTCGGCGCCGGTGTGTGCCCCGAGCCGGGCGTGCCTGATGAGCGGCCAGTACAGTCCGCGGCACGGGGTGTTCTGCGTGTGGCGGTCGAACCCGCCGCCGGTGGAGGCCCAGAAGGTCGTCCCGCCTCCGAACACGCGGCACCTCGAGGGCGGCGTCGTCACGGTCGCCGAGCGGCTCGGCGGTGCGGGCTATGCGACGGCCCACGTGGGCAAGTGGCACCTGGGCGACGGGGCCGAGACGGGGCCCGAGGGCCAGGGCTTCGACGTCAACGTGGCCGGGTCCGGGGCGGGCATGCCGAAGACGTACTTCAGCCCCTATAACATGAAGTATCTGACGAACGGGCCGAAGGGGGAGTACCTGCCCGACCGGCTGACGGACGAGGCGGTCGCTTTCCTGAAGAAGCAGCGGGCGGCGGGCGCCGGGGCGCGCGGCGGGCATCCATTTTTCCTTGATATGTCTTACTATACCGTGCACTGCCTGGCGGCGGGGAAGCTGGAGGCCAAGGCCGAGACGATCGCCAAGTACCGCGGCAAGCCGGGGGAAGGCCGGCAGTCGCGGCCCGAGTACGCCGCGATGGTCGAGCTGATGGACGAGAACGTCGGCCGCCTGCTCGATGCGCTCGAGGAGCTGGGCCTGGCGGACGAGACGCTGGTCATCTTCACCTCGGACAACGGGGGGTGGGGGCCGGGGACCGACTCGCGGCCCCTGCGGGGGCAGAAGGGGCAGCTCTACGAGGGGGGCATCCGGGTGCCGATGATCGTCCGCTGGCCGGGGAAGGTCCGGCCGGGCAGCCGGTCGAGCGAGCCCATCATTAATGTTGATTTCTATCCGACGTTTCTGGAGCTGACGAGCACCTCGCCGCCGAAGGGCCGGCCGCTGGACGGCGAGTCGCTCGTGCCGCTCCTGACCGGGAAGGTGGAGCACCTGGGGCGGGACGCGATTTTCTGGCACTTCCCGGCCTACGCGAAGCGGTGGCCGGACAACACGACGCTGGACGGGCCGTTCATCACGCGGCCGGTGGCGGCGGTGCGGGTGCGGGACTGGAAGCTCCTGGAGTTCTTCGAGGACGGGCGGCTGGAGCTTTACAACCTGCGGGAGGACCCCGGCGAGAGCCGCAACCTGGCCGACGCGAAGCCCGAGAAGGCCCGCGAGCTGCACGAGGTGATGCTGGCGTGGCGGCGGAGCGTGAACGCGCCGGCGCCGAGCGGGGCGAACCCGGCGTACGACCCGAACGCGTGAGACGAGGCCCTCGAGCGGGCCGGCCGTGGCCACGGCCGAGGGGTGCCGGCCGCACGGCGTGGCGCGGGCCGCCTGACGTGACGCGGGCGCCGGCCGGCAGGAGACCCACGCATGACAGATGTTGACATCGACAAGCTGTTGGCGGCGATGGGCCTCGAGGACCGGATCGCCCAGCTTTTCCTGAGCGGCATCGTGGCCGAGGAGTCGCTGGAGCAGGTCCGGGCGTACATGGAGGAGAATCACTTTGGCGGGTACTCGCTGTCGTACAACTTCGCCCGGTTCGTCCGCGGCGGCAGCTACCACCCGTGCGGCATCGGCCGGCTCGTCCCGATCGAGGAGACGGCCGAATTTCTGCATCGGGTGAAGGAGCTGTCGTGGGAGATCATGGGCGTGCCGGCGATCTGCACGTGCGACCAGGAAGGCGGGATGGAGGAGAGCGAGTTCCGCCGCAGCCCGACCGTGCTCGTGCCGAACCAGATGGGCATCGCCGCCATCGGCGACGAGGACGAGGCGTACGCCGCGGGGCAGCTCTCGGCGATCCAACTGAAGGCGATCGGCGTCGATATGCTCCTTGGGGCATGCGTCGACGTGAACTCGAACCCGCGGAACCCGGAGATCGCCCACCGGGCCCTGGGCGACGACCCCGAGACGGTCGCCCGCCTCGGGGCCCGCGTCGTCGGGGCCTACCTGGACGCGGGCCTTTTCTGCACGGCGAAGCATTTCCCTGGGCGCGGCCACGCCGAGATCAACGCCCACGCCGACCTCGACGTGCTCGACATGCCGCGGGAGCACTTCGACCGGGTGGAGTTTCCCCCGTTCCGGGCGGCGATCGAGGCGGGGGTCGAGATGGTCATGCTCTCGCACACGATCTACCCGGCCCTTGGCGATTCGGACCTTCCCGCGTCGATGTCGCCGGTCATCATCCGCGACGTCCTGCGGGGCGAGCTGGGGTTCGACGGCGTCGTTTACACCGATGATATTTCGATGCTGGCTATCTCGAACCGATGGGGCGTTCCGACGGCCTGCGCGATGGCCATCGAGGCCGGCAACGACATGGTCCTGATGAAGGTCAACAGGGAGCTGACGCCGGCGGTGGAGGAGACGAAGCGGTTCGTCCGCGAAGGGCGGCTTTCCGAGTCGCAGATCGACGCGTCCGTGCGGAAGGTGCTCGACCTGAAGGCCCGCTACGGCCTGTTCGAGCGGCGGCCGTTCGACGCGGAGCGGGTCCGCGCGGGCGTCGGCACGCCGGAGCAGGTCGAGACCGGCCGGCGCCTGGCGCGGAAGGCGGCCGTGTGCCTGAAGAACGCCGGCGGCCTGTTGCCGCTCGATGCGAAGCGCTTCGCGCGGCCGCTGGTCGTTGCGCCGCGGAGCCGCAGCGTCTGCGTGGCGAACGACCCCGACCGCTCGCACGACATGCTCCTGCGGAGCGTCCGGCGGTACTTCCCGGCGGCGGTCGGCACGGTCCTCGACCAAGGGCCGACGCGGGACCAGCTCTACGAGCTGGAGGGGCTCGTCAAGAACGCCGACCTGGTCGTCTTCCTCCTGACGGCGGTCCGAAGCGGCGAGGCCAGCGTGGGGGCCGAGAGCGGCCTGGTCGAAGCCCTGCGGCAGGCGGTTTCCTACGGGCGGCCGACGCTGGTCATTCTCACCGGCGCGCCGTACGTCGCCGCGCGGCTGCCGGAAGAGGTCGGCGGCGTCGTCTGCGCGTTCGGCATCGCGCCGACGACGCTGGAGGCGGCGGTCGACCTGGCCGCCGGCCGGGTCGCGGCGCACGGACGGCTGCCGGTCGAGGTCAGCGACGCCCTCCCCCGCGGCTTTCAAGTGGCCGTTGGAAAATGAGGCGTGGTGCGTTTGCTTACCAGACGACCACGCCGACGAGGTGGCTTCTCGCAGAAGGGGTTCCCATGGACGCATCGAAGAAAGACTTCATAGACGACCTCCTCGACCGGATGACCGTCGAGCAGAAGGTCGGCCAGTGCCTCGTGCTGGGGTTCGTCAGCACGATCGTCTCGCCCGAGACGGTCCGCAAGGTCCGCCAGTATCATCCGGCCGGCCTGGCCGGGGGCCTCAAGTGGCGGATCCGGACGGCCGTCCACGACCCCGGCGGCACGAACGTCGAGTACGCCAGGACCCGCATGGTCCGCCCCATGCGCCGGACGAACCGCGACTTCCTCACCACGGTCCCCTGCCCGTTCTTCACCAACGAGCAATACTGCGGCGTCATCAACCGCCTGAAGGCCGTCTCGATCGAATCGAACCTCGGCATCCCGCTGTACGTCTCGTTCGACGACGAGGGCGACCAGAGCGCCGAGTACTACCGCGACGGCTATCGGTTCATGCCGACCTATTGGGGCATCACGGGGATCGGCGGCGACGCCGCGGCCCGCTTCGCCCACGACGTGCCGTGGGCCGTCGCCCGCCAGACGCTCCCCCTCGGCTTCGACTGGAGCTACTCCCTCTGCGTCGACGTCAACACGAACCCCATGAACCCCGAGATCGGCACCCGGAGCTGGTCGGCCGACCCCGAGGTCGTGACGGCGATGGCCCTCCGGGCCCTGGCGGGCTACAACGACGCCGGCATGATCTCGAGCGCCAAGCACTTCCCGGGCCGCGGGGCGAGCGTCTCGGACTCCCATCGTGGCATGCCGATCATCGACATCTCGAAGGAAGAGCTATCCGAGGTCCATCTCGCCCCCTACCGGGCCCTGTTCGAGGCCGGGGCTCCCTCGGTCATGACCGCCCACACGCTCTATCCCCAGATCGACCCCGACTATCCGGCCACGATCTCGAAGACCATCACCACCGGCCTCCTGAAGGAGGAGCTGGGCTTCCAGGGCTCGGTCATCCTCGACGAGATCACGATGGGCGGCATCATCGAGCGGTTCGACGTGCCGGAGGCGTGCATCCTGGCGATCAACGCCGGCGGCGACCAGGTCCTGTTCCGCGACGAGGGCGGCGTGATCGACGAGGCGTTCCCGGCCCTCGTCGACGCCGTCAACGACGGCGTCATCTCACGCGACCGCCTCGACGACGCCGTCCGGCGGACGCTCGGCGTCAAGTACGACTACGGCTTCTTCGAGGGGACGCGGACGATCCGCGACGAGACCCGGGCGAGCGAGGGCATCCGCGACTCCCGCGTCGCCGAGATCAGCATCGAGGCGGGCAACCGGGCCATCCGGGTCCTGCGGGACGAGCCCGGCCTCCTGCCCCTGCCGAAGGACCGCTTCGCCCTCCTCGTCGAGCAAGTGAATCCTCTGCATGAGTTCACTAACACCCAGGAGTGCCATCCGTCGCTCCTGTGGGACAAGTGCCTGGAGCACTCCGAGAACGTCGGCATCGTCGAGTGCACGCTGCATTACGTCGAGGAGGACCGGCAGCGGGTCCGGGCGCGGCGCCAGGAGGCGGACCTGTTCATCGTGACGAACTACTACAACCGCCGCGTCGGCTACGGGAACGACTTCGTCAAGGAGGTCCACTCCTGGGGCAAGCCGGTGGTGGTCGTGACGAACGCCCCGTTCCCGTTCACGGTCCTGGACGAATACCAGACGTTGATCATCAATTACTCGTCGTCGCCGGAGTCGTACGCCGAGGTGGCCCGCATCCTGTTCGGAGATGCGTAGCGCCTAGCGAGCCGGCGAGACGTCGTAGGTCTTCCCCGCCCGGGCGGGCCAGCCGACGCGCTCGCCCCCGAGCGTCGCGACCTCGGCGCCGCCCTCCATGATCCGCACCTTCTCCCCCGGCCAGGGGTTCGTGAGCGTGACGGTCTGATCGCCCGTCGCCCTCAGGCGAACGCCGGACACCTCGCCGCCGCGACGCGCCGCCTCCACCTCCAGCGGCCCGGGGGCCCGCAGACGGAACCGGGCGTCCCACCCCTCCGGCCACGCCGGGAAGAGCCACAGGACGCCCTCGTGGCCCTGAAGAAGCATCGCGTCGAGCGTCGTCGCGACCTTGCCGTACCGTTCCATGTAATCGAGCCGCGTCGCACCGTGGGCCGCGATGAACTCTTCGAGCAGCGCCCGGGCCTCGTCCGCCAGCCCCAGCACGGCCGGCACCGCCACGTCGCCCGCCCAGTCCTTCCGCAGGAACGGATGGACGTTCTCGCGGAACGTGTTGACGCCCGTCTCGCGGTCGGCCGACCCGACGTGCGTGATCCGGAACGGGTAGACGCCGTAGATGCTCACGGGGTGACAGTTGTGCATCTCGTTATCCTCAAGGAAGACGCACGGGGCGTACCTGTCGGCGGTCTCGTCGACGTCCGTCACGTAACAGCCGAGGCCGAAGATGCCGTCGCCGCGGTCCTCCCACGCCGGCTCGCCTTCGAAGGTGGGCCCCCCCTTGGGCAGCGGCGCGAGATGGGCGAGGAAGTCCTCCCACTCCGCCCGCTCGTCCTCATCGACGTCCCACGCCTCGCTCAGGGCAATCAGGCGCGGCAGGACGGCCCGCAGCCCCGCCAGGTCCGGCAGGTCGTCCCTGACGCGCCAGAAGGTCTCGTGGGCGTTCGCCGGCTCGATGTGATAGGCCCCGTCCTCCTCCCGCCGCATGTACGCCCGGTGAAACGCGACGACCCCCTTCATGAACGGGTACGCCCGCCGGCGGAGGAACTCCTCGTCGCCCGTGTACCGGGCGTAGTCATGGAGATGCAGGGCGACCTCCAGCCCGGTCGAGAAGATGAGCTGGATGAACTTCGTCGGCCCCTCGTAGAGGGCCGTCCGGTCCCGCAGGAACATGGCCCCGTCCGGCGAGACCGTCTCGGGGACGAAGAGGCCCTCGCAGCCGAAGAGGTGCTCGGCCTGCCGCCGCAACACGCCGGTTGCATCGAGGTAGAGGTCGTACAGGTTCCGGGCCAGCTCGGGGTGCCCGGCGGGGAGCATGGCAAGCAGGATGTCGCGTTCGTTGTAGTACCAGTACCCGCCGCCCCACAGGCGGACGTCGTCGGTGGCGGTCAGCCAGTTGCCGTAGTTGAACTTCACCGGCCGCCGGCCCCGGTTCGATGACGCCATCAGATAATTGAGCATGTACCAGTAACGCTCGCACGTCTCGGCCGACGCGTCGGGCCCGTCGATGGCCAGGAACGAGGCCGACCAGAAGTCGTGCCACCAGGCGGCGTGCCGCTCAAGACCCGCGGCGTACGGCTCTCCGGCCGCTTCGCCGAGGAGCGCGAGCGCCCGGCCCTCGTGATCTTCGCCCGGTCCGACGGCCGAGGCCAACCGCACCACGGCGTCGAACGGTTCGCCGGCCGCCATTGACAGGCGGGCCGTGAGGCCGTCGGCTTCAGCCTCGGCTTCGATGCCCTCGACGCTCACCGCGGTCGCCTGGGCGTGCGCCTCCGGCAGGAACGCATCGCCCAGGAGGTCCCTGAGGTACGCCTCCTCGTCGGCCGTCCGGACGTTCGCGGGAGACTCTCGCAGGATGAGCGTCCCGTCGCGGGTCTCGGCCGAGACCGTCTCCCGCCAGCCGGTCAGCTCGACGGCGGCCCGTTCGGGCGGGGTCCCCGTCTCGCGCCACCTGACAAGCAGCACGTCGCGGTCCACGTCAAAGAACAGCTCGACCACGCTCCGGCCGTCCGGCCGGTCGGCCAGGAGCACGGCCTTCGCTTCGGCCGGCGAGAGCGTCAGCGTGATGCGGGCACCGGCGGCCGTAAACGCGGGCTCGCGACGGAGATAGAGTCGCCCGATCGAAGCCGGGTAGCCCCCGAACTCCGGGTCCATGTGCTCACCGGTCCGCCAGTAGCCCGTGTGGCCGAACTGGAGGCACACCGCCCCGTCCGGCATCCAGAGCATGCCGCCGAGGCGGCCGTTTCCGAGGGGCACGGCGTCGGCCGCCGACGCCGCGCCTTCGCGGACGAGCGTGTGCCGACCGGCGCGTTCGACCGATTCGTTCATGGTCTGCGCAATCCTTTCCGTGGGACTCGGCGCACGCTCTCGGCGCGCAGGCCGAGTCTATCGGCGACCGAGCGGCGGTCAAGCGCCGGCCGGCGTCCGCGCCTCTGCGGCCGCGCGGGATGTCTCTTGCGGGTCTCGGGGCCCCGGCCCGGGGGCGCCGACCGGCCGGCTTCAGTGGGGGCTGGCGATGTGGAAGCGGTGGCGGATTTCCTTGTCGGCCTGGCGGGGAATGAGGTGGGGCCGGCCGTTGCCCTGGTGGGCCTGGAGGATGTCGCGGGCCTTGGTCCGGGCCTTGTCGGCGATGGCTTCGCGGCCGGTCTGCTCCCACTCGGCCCGGTCCTTGCGGTCGGCCAGGAGCGGCTCGACGTACTCCTCGGCGAGGTGGTCGAGGGTGTGATCGGCGGTGACGTACGTGCCGCCGGGGCCGGCCTCGCGGATGGCCTCGAACGCCATCTTCTCGGTGTTGACGCTGATGCCGCGGACGGCCCGCATGGCCATGCCGATGATCTCGTTGTCGATGACGAGCTGCTCGTGGCTGATCGTCAGGAGCGACTCCAGGATGCCTGCGGCGTGGTGGATGAGGTTCGACCCCGACAGGGCGCACTGGAGGATGGCGAAGCACTTCTCGTAGACCGCCTGGATGTCGGGCATCTTGGCCTCGGTGATGCCCGCCGAGTTGTGTGTCGGAAGGTGGATATAGTGCGATAGCTGGGCAATAGCGGCGTTCATCATGCCGAACTCCACCCCGCCGCCGATGTACTTGAGCCGCCGCATGTCGGCCATCGAGGGGATGCCGCCGTAGATGACCGGGGCCCCGGGGCTGACGAGCTGCGAGAAGACGATGCCGGCCAGCTCCTCGGCGTGGAGCTGGACGAGCGTGCCGGCCAGGGTGATCGGCGACGTCGCCCCGGCCATCGGGGCCGACGAGAGGGTCACCGGGATGCGTTTCTTGAGCACCTCGATGAGGGTCTGCGTGGCGACCGCGTCGAAGCACAGGGGACTGTTCATCCAACTGACGGTGATGGAAAAGAACGGCCGCTGCTGGGGCCGCTCGTCGCGCGGGGCGAGCATCTCACCCAGCGCGATGACCTGCCGGGCCCCCTCCGGCGTGTAGGCCGGCCCGATGACGTGCTTCGTCGTGTTCGACAGGGCCGCGTAGAATTCGTTGACCGCCAGTTCCTCTTTGTCGACGTCCTGGGCGGTGCAGGGAATGACGAAGAAGTGGACGTTCGGCAGGTGCTCGACGAGCTGGGCGAAGTCGGCGATGTCCTTCAGGCGGCTCGACCGGACCTCGCCCGTCTCCACGTCCGTCACCTTGACGGCCGCCCCGCCGGTGCCGAAGTAGGTCCGGCTCCCTTCGGCCACGAGGTCGTTCCACGGCCGGCGGCCGCACAGGCGAACGCTGTGCGGCACCTCGTGGAGGGCCCGCTCGACCAGGTCGGCGCTGAGGCGGACGCGGCCCGGCTCGGGCCCCAGCGTGGCCCCGCCGGAGGCGAAGATGCCTCGGCCTTCCTCCAGGTCGACGCGGACGCCGATCTCCTCGAGCACCCGCAGCGAGGTCTGGTGGATCCGCCCGACGCGGTCCAGCGTCAGCGGCTGGTACTGGCCGCCGATCGGCACGTGGTTGCTCGTGGGTGACACGTCCTCGAATCCCTTTCGCACCCTCCGACCACGCTCAGGGCCGTCCTGCGTTCGACCCTGAGGCCCGGACCCGAAGGGGGCCTGTCAAAGGGCGGCCCGGCGGGCCGCGCCATATCCTCTTTCTTCGGCCGACCGGAGAGTCCGGCTCAAGCCTTCCCTGCGTTCCCCTCATAGCGGCGGGCCACGGGCATTCGCCGGCCGGGGCCGAACGCCTTGGCCGTCACCTTCAGGACGGTCGGCGCCGCCTTGCGGCGGTACTCGGCCCCATCGACCCGGCGGAGCGTTCGAAGGACGGCCTGACGATCGTGGCCCTCGGCTGCGATCTCGTCGGCGGACCGGCCTTGCTCGATGCACAGGCGGAGGACGGCGTCGGTCTCGTCCGACCGGTCACCGGTTGGTATAGCTACCCCCAGACCGTTGGGCAAGGCCGCTCCGCCTGCCAGGTCGGCCACGAGCAACCGGCTCTCGCTCTCGAACACGTCCCCAAGGGGCGCCAGGGCCCCCGGCGCGGCGTCGGCGGCCGGCCACCCGAGTGCCAGGTCGGTCTTCGTCGCCGCCGAGAGGGGCAGCCGTCCCGTCGCCCGGGCGCACGCCGCAACCAGGGCACCGACAGCGTGAGCCGCCACGTCCGCCCCGGCGTCCGCCGACGTCTCACCCGCCAGGGCCGTCTCCACGGCCCTGCGCATCGCTTCTCCGGCGGCGCCGGCCTCGACCGCCCGCAGGCGGATGCCCAACGCGTGGGCCAGCGCTTCGATCGGCACGGCCGCGTTATCGTTCCGTGCCAGGCAGCGCAGGTCGAGACCGAGCACGCCCTCAGGGCCGATCGCCCGTGCCGCCAGAATCGCCACCGTGGCCGACGCCGCATCACCCGTCAGACCCACGACGGCGCCCCGGAAGTCCCCCTTGCGAACGTAATCGCCCAGACCCAGCTCCAGGGCCGAGACGAGCCGGGCCGACTCGTCCCCGAGCGGTTCGCATCGCCCACCGGCCTCGGTGTCGACGATGAGCAGGTCCTCGCGGAAGGCCGCCGCCCGGGCGATCACGTCTCCCGAAGGCCCAACGGCGGACGTCCCGCCGTCGAAGATCATGTCGTCGTTGCCGCCCACCTGGTTGACGTAGAGGATGGTGGCACCGGCGCGGCGGGCCTGGCGGGCGAGAAGCGCCTCCCGACGGCGCCCTTTGCCGCGCTCGTAGCCACTGGCCGCGATGTTCAGGATCAGGTCGAGGTCGGCCTCGGCGAGCCGGGCGATCGGGTCGGTGCCGTAGAGGTTCCGCCCCAGGGCCGTCGGGTCCCAGAGGTCCTCGCAGATGGTGACGGCCAAGCGCTCGCGGGCGATCTCGTGGACGATGATGCCGTCGGCCGGCCCCCGCGCCGAATCGGCGCCCTGCGGCCGAGCCGCGCCGCCGGGTCGGAAGTACCGCGGGTCGTCGTAGACGTCGTAGTTCGGCAGGAGCGACTTGACGTGGACCGCCCGGACCCCGCCGTCGGCCAACAGAGCGGCCGCGTCCTCCAACGGCTGGCCGGGGCCTTCGGGTGCCGGCCGGGCGAAGCCGACGAGGGCGGCGATGCCTTGGCACAGCGGCGCGAGCGACTCCATCGCGGCCACGTTCGCCGCCACCAGGGCCGGGTCGTACAGCAGGTCGCGGACGGGGTAGCCGAGGATCGACAGCTCGCCGAAAACGACCAGGTCGGCGCTGGCCTCGACGGCCGAGACGATCGCCGAGCGGAGCCGGGCGGTGTTACCCGCCACGTCGCCGACCGTCGGGTTGAGCTGCGCCAGGACCGCTTTCACGGCGGCATGCTAGGCATTCGCGCCCGTCCCGTCAACCGTGGGCCCGGTCCGGGCCCTCAGTCGAGGCAGAGCAGCACGGGCAAGTCGTGGTCGCGGTCCGGCTCGACCATGAGAAAGACGCGGCCGCCGCCATCGCGCAGGCCATCACATGCTGCGTGCTTCCCTCCTCGGATACGGGCCGCCCCGCCCTTTAAGGCTACTTTGTCAACCTCGCCATCATCCACAAGGGCCGTGGCGCGGTGCCCAGTCGTGGGCACCGCGGCGGTGGGCGAACTAATGGAAAGCGCGGTGGGCGAACTAATGGAAAGCGCGGCGGGCGAACTAATGGAAAGCGCGGCGGGCGAACTAATGGAAAGCGCG
>CAZGKW010000073.1:0-14964 GCA_964526295.1 uncultured Anaerolineales bacterium | reverse complement strand
CCTTCGGCCCCGCCGACGTCCTGGGTGCCCGCGATTTCGGCCAGGTAGCCGGCGTGCGTGCCCGGAATCGGCACATACGAGCCGAGCCGGTAGACCGCGAGGATGAGGATCGTGAAGAGGATCTTCCGCCTCAGCTCGGGGATCTTGAACACGCTGACCAGGGAACGGATCACGCCTGGATCACCTCCACCGACCCGCCGGCCTGGGTTATCTTCTCCTCGGCGGACCGGGAGAACGCATGGGCCCGCACCGTCAGGGCCTTCTCCATCTCGCCGCGGCCGAGCACCTTGACCCGGCCGGCGCGGCCCCTGAGGAGCCCCGCTTCGCGCATCTCGGCCGGTCCGACTTCGCTGCCCTTCCGGAAAGCGTTCAGGGCCTCGACGTTGACCACCGCGACGGGCGTCGCGAAGCGGGCGTTCGAGAAGCCCCGCTTCGGCAAGCGGCGAAACAGGGGCATCGTCCCGCCCTCATAGGTCGGGCGGCGGCTGTACCCGGAACGCGACTTCTGGCCTTTGTGGCCCCGCCCGGAGGTCTTGCCGCGGCCGGAGCCGATGCCTCGGCCGATGCGCCGGCGGGCCTTGCGCCCGCGGCCGCTTGCTTTGACGTCACTCAAGTTCACGAGGAGGCTCCTTCCGCGGGGGCCTCGGGCCGCCGGCCCGTCTCGCCGGACTCCGCCTCGGCGGCCCCGGAAGCCGCCTCGCCTTCCTTCACCTCGGACTCGGAGGCCGAAGCCTCGGCCGCTTCCGCCTCGGGCGCCGATTCGGCGGTGGCCGTGGCGGCGCTCGCCCGTTCGGGGGCCCCGCGTTCGGCCGACCGGCGGCCCCGGTCAGGCGCCGCCGACGGCGCCGTCCGGGGGCCGGCCCGCTCCTCGGTGGTCTGGTGGGGGACCAGCTCGTCGAGCGGGACGCCCCGGAGCCGGGCGACCTCGCGGGCGTCCTTGAGCTTGCGAAGGCCGTCCATGGCCGCCTTGACCAGGTTCACCGGGTTGTTGCTGCCGACCGACTTGGTCAGGATGTTCCGGATGCCGACCATCTGACACACGGCCCGCACGCCGCCGCCGGCGATGACGCCCGTGCCGGGCCCCGCCGGTCGCATGAACACCTTGGCTGCGCCGAAGCGGCCGGTGACGGCATGGGGGATGGTGTCGCCTCGGAGGTTCATCGTTTCGAGGTTCTTCTTGGCCTCGGAGATGCCCTTTTCGACGGCCGGGGGCACCCCGTTGGCCTTGCCGTATCCGATGCCGACGCGGCCCCGCCGGTCGCCGGCGACCGCCAGGGCGCCGAAGCTGAACCGCCGGCCGCCCTTGACGACCTTTGCGGACCGGTTGATCTGGACGACCGTCTCGGCCAAGTCGCCGGAGTCGCCGAAAAAGCTGTCCCGCTGCTGTCTTGCCACGCGTTTGCCTTCCTTGGCGTGTCTGTCGCCGCCCGGCCCCCGCTCGGGGCCTTCTAGACGTCCAGGCCGCCCTCCCGAACGGCCTCGGCCAGGGCCTTGATGCGTCCGTGGAACTTCCGCCCGCCCCGGTCGAAGCAGACGCGCGTGATGCCCGCCTCCTTGGCCCGCCGCGCGAGCAGCTCGCCGACCTTGGCGGCGGCCTCGCAGGTGGCCGTCTTGGCGCCCGGCTCAGTCGCGAGGTCCTTCGACCGGGTGCTGGCCTCCGCCAGGGTCCGCCCGGCGATGTCGTCGATGATCTGGGCGTAAATGTGCTTCAGGCTCCGGTAGACCACCAGCCGGGGCCGCTCGGGGGTGCCCTGGACGCGGCGGCGGATGCCTCGATGCCGCCGGCGAAGCCGGGCCCGTTTGTCGGCGACGGTTGCCATGGTTTCTGCTCGTGCGTGCCTGTTGCGTTACGTTGCGCGGAGGCGCGAAGCGTTTCGCGCGTGTTCCGCCGCTTCCTCCTTCGCCCTCCGGGCTGCGGAGGACAAGCCCGCGGCGGCTCGTGGGACAACCGGCCCTTACGGGGCGGCGCCGCCGACGAACGTCTTGCCGGCCTTGCGACGGACCTGCTCGCCGGCGTACCGGATGCCCTTGCCCAGATACGGCTCCGGCGGGCGAATGTGGCGGATCTCGGCCGCAAACTCGCCCACCAACTGCTTGTCGCAACCCCGGACGGCGAACCGGGCCGGAGTGTCGTTGCCCCGCGTCGCCGGCACCTCCACCACCACCTCGACGCCGGTCGGGACCGTCATCTCGACGGCATGGGCGAACCCGCACTGGATGACCAGCTTCGTGCCCTGCACGTTGACCGAGTAGCCCGTCCCGTAGAGCTCAAGGCCCTTCTCGTATCCCTCGGTCACGCCGCGGACCATGTTGGCGATCAGGGCCCGCGTCAGGCCGTGGAGCGACCGGTGGCGGCGGTGGTCGCTGGGCCGCTCGATGCGGATCTGGCGCTCGCCTTCGTCGAAGGTGACCTTCATGTCCCGATGGAAGGTCCAGTCGAGCTTGCCCTTGGGGCCTTCGAGCCGGATGGTGTTCCGGTCGAGGGCCACCTTGACCTTCTCGGGCACGGCCACCGGTTGCTTGCCGATACGCGACATCCCCGTTCCTCTTCCCGACTATCCGGTCGGCTCGCCGTCCGGCCCGGCCAGGGGTCCGGCCGGCGTCGCCCCCGGCGCTACCAGATGCTACAGAGCCACTCGCCTCCGACGCCGGCCCGCCGGGCCTGGCGGTCGCTGACGATGCCCTGAGGGGTGGAATAGATGGCCACGCCCAGCCCGCCCAGGATCGGCTCGACCTCCTTGGCCTTGCGATAGGTCCGGCGGCTGGGCTTGCTGACTCGCTCGATCTTCGTGACGATCTGCTCGCCGTCGGGCCCGTACTTCAGGTGGACCCGCATGATGCCCTGCTTGCCGTCGTCGATCTCGTCGACGTCGCGGATGTAGCCCTCGGCCCGCATGACCCGGAGGATGCCCCGCAGCACGTTCGACGCCGGAACGTCGACGTGGGGCTTTCCGCGGGTCAGGCCGTTGCGGACCCGCGTCAGCATGTCGGCGATGGGATCGTTCATCATCGCCCGAATACCTCCTCAGGGGGCGGCCTACCAGGACGCCTTCCGCATGCCGGGAATGCGGCCCTCGAGGGCCAGCTTCCGGAGGCAGATGCGGCATATCTGGAACTTGCGATAAACGGCCCGCCGCCGCCCGCAGAGCTCGCACCGGCGGACCCGCCGCGTCGAGAACTTCGGCGGCCTTCTGGCCCGGTTCACCTGTGCTTTGGTCGCCATAAGCCCCTACCCGTCCCGCCGGAACGGGAACCCGAAGCCCTCCAGGAGCACTCGGGACTCCTCGTCCGACCGGCTGTTCCTGATCACGATTGCGATGTTCATGCCCTGCTGGTACTGGACGTCGGCGACGCGGACCTCGGGGAACACGAGCTGCTCGTTGACGCCCAGGGAGTAGTTGCCCCGGCCGTCGAACGCCCCGGGATCCAGGCCGCGGAAGTCGCGAATTCGCGGGATCGCCAGGTTGATCAGCCGATCGAGGAACTCGTACATTCGCTTGCCGCGGAGCGTCACGCGGGCCCCGACGGTCGCCCCCTGGCGGATGCGGAAGCCGGCCACGCTCTTTCGGGCCTTCGTCAGGGCGGGCCGCTGGCCGGTGATGACGGCCAGGTCCTCCATGGCGGCCTCGGTCCGCTTCGGTTCGTCGCGGGAGCGGCCCAGGCCCATCGAGACGACGATCTTCTCGATGCGCGGCAGGCTGAGGACGTTCCCCCGGCCGAGCCGCTCCCTGAGCTGCGGGACGATCTCGTCGCGGTATTGCTGGAGCAGTCGGGCCATGGCCGTTACAGCTCTCCCAGGTCGGTGTCGCAAGCGGCACAGCGGCGGCGCTTCGTGCCGCCCGCCTCGGCTCGGATCGCGACGCGTCGTCCCCGGTTGCACTTGGGGCAGACGGGCAGGAGGTTCGAGATTCGGATGGGGGCCTCGATTTCGAGCCGTCCGCCCTGCGGGTTCCGCCGCGAGCGCCTCAGGTGCTTGTAGACCCGGTTGACGCCCTCGACGATGGCGACGTCCTTCTTGGTGTCGACGCGAAGGACGCGTCCGCGGACGCCCTTGTCGTCGCCCGCGATCACCTCCACGGTATCGTCTCGCCGGATGTGCCTGGCCATCGCCGGTTTCCTCTACCTCAGACCACCTCGCTGGCGAGCGAGACGATCCGCATGTACTTTTTCTCTCTCAGCTCGCGGGCCACGGCCCCGAAGATCCGCGTCCCGCGGGGGTTGCCGTCGCGGTCGATCAGGACGACGGCGTTGCGGTCGAACCGGACGAGCGACCCGTCCTGCCGCCGCGTGGGGTACTTGGCCCGGACGACGACGCACCGGACGACCTCGCCCTTCTTGGCCTCGCCCCCGGGCAGGGCCTTCTGCACCGAGCCGATAAGGACGTCGCCGATGCCGGCGGTCCTGCGGGTGTAGCCGCCGCGCCGGGTCGAGCCGCCGAGGACCCGGATGGCCCGGACGGCCCGGGCGCCGGTGTTGTCGGCCACGTCGAGGATCGTCTGCATCTGGATCATCGCCCGTCCGCTCTCTCAGGCCTCGCCGCCCGGCTGGTCTTGGGGCGTCGCCCCTTCTTGCTCGGCCCCGGCCTGGGCCGTTTCGCCCGTCTCGGCTTCGCCGGTCTCCCCGGCCGACTCGCCCCCCCCGGGGGCGGCGGGCTCGGGCGCCGCCGACACCGGCCGCATCACCTCCTCCGGCACGTCGTCGGGGAGCGGGCTGACCGCCTCGGGGCTTCGCTCGACGATCCGGACCAGCCGCCACCGTTTCGTCCGTGACATCGGGCGGCACTCGACGATCTCGACCTGGTCGCCGACGCCGGCCTCGTCGCGCTCGTCGTGGACGCGGATCTTGCGGTCCCGCCGGACCATCTTCTCGTACCGGGGGTGGCGGAACTGCCGGCTCACCCTCACGGTGATGGTCTTGGCGCCGGCGTCGCTGACCACCACGCCGCGCATTCGATGTCGACTTCCGCGGGTTCGGGCCATACCCGTCAACTCTCCTCGGAGGCCGGCGCTGCGCCGGCCCGTTCGCGTTCTTTCAGGATCGTCTTCATGCGGGCGATGTCGCGTCGGGCCTTACGAAGCTCGCTCGGGACCTGGAGCTCCTCGGTCTCGGCCTGGGTCCTGAGGTCGAAGACCTTTCGCTCGAGGGCCTCCAGCTCCTGAAGGACCTGGTCGCGCGACATATCGCGGATTTCCTGGGCTTTCATCTCACCTGCCCCGGCCGATGTTCGGTCACGGGTTAGGCCCGCCGGTGCCGATACACCATGCGGCACTTGACGGGCATCTTGTGGGCGACGCGTCGGAGGGCCTGCTTGGCGAGGTCCTCGGGCACGCCGCCCAGCTCGTACAGGATGCGTCCGGGCCGAACGACGGCGGCCCAGTAATCGGGTTCGCCCTTGCCCTTGCCCATGCGGGTCTCGAGGGGCTTGGAGCTGATGGGCTTGTCCGGGAAGATCCGGACCCAGAGCTTGCCCTCGCGTCGGAGGAAGTGGGTGGCGGCGACGCGGCCGGCCTCGATCTGCTGGGCGCTGATCCACGCCCCCTCCAGGGCCTGGAGCCCGAACTCCCCGAACGCGACGTAGTTGCCCCGCTGGGCCTCGCCCTTCATGCGGCCCCGCTGGCTTTTGCGGTATTTGACCCGCTTAGGCATTAGGGCCATCGGCGGCCTCCTTCTCCTCGTCGTCGTACGTCCCGAGGTAGATCCACACCTTGACGCCGATCACCCCGTACGTGCAGTACGCCTGGGCAAAGCCGTAATCGATGTGCCCGCGAAGCGTCTGGAGCGGGATCGACCCCAGGAGCGTGACCTCGCTTCGGCTCATTTCGGAGCCGCCCAGCCGGCCCGCCACGCGGACCTTGACGCCCTTGGCCCCGGCCTGCATGGTGGCGTCGCCGGCCTGCTTCATCGTGCGGCGGAAGCTCGAGCGTTTCTCGAGCTGCTGAGCGACGTTCTCGGCCACGAGCTGGGCACTCAGCTCGGGCTTCATCACCTCGATGATGTTGATGGTGATCCGCCGGCCGGTCAGCGTCTCGAGCTGGTCCCGGAGCCGGTCGACCTCGGCGCCCTTGCGGCCGATGATCAGGCCGGGCCGGGCCGAGTGCAGGATCACCTTGACCTCCTCGCGGGTCCGCTCGATCTCGATCTTGCTGATAGCGGCGAAGGCGAAGTTTTTCTTGATGAAGTCGCGGATCCTGGCGTCCTCGACGAGGAGCTGGCCGTACGTGCGTTTCCCGGCGTACCATCGGCTTCGCCACGGCTCGGTGATGCCGATGCGGAACCCGGTCGGATGCGTTTTCTGACCCATAGGATGCCTCGTGCTGCCCGACGGTTACTCTTGCGCGAGCTCGCGTTGCTCCAGTTCGACCACCAGATGAGACGTCGGCCTCTTGTGGACGTCGGCGGCGCCTCGGGCCCGCGGGCGGACCCGCTTGTAAGCCGGCCCCCCGTCGGCCCGGGCGACGGCCACGTAGAGGTCCTCCAGGTCGGCCTCCTGCTCGTCGGCGTTGGCCATGGCGCTTCGGACGACGCGGGCGATCAGGCTGGCGCCCCGCAGCGGGCTCAGATCGAGCTGCCGGAGCGCCGTCTCCAGGTCCAAGCCCCGGATCGACTCCATGACCCGGTTGGCCTTGCGTGGACTGATCCGCGCGAATCGATGGCTTGCCCGATACCCCATCGCTCACCCTCACCGCCCCGGCCGGGGCGCCGGCCACGGCTATCGCGTGGCGGGCCGGCGTCCGCCGTGTCCGCGGAACGTCCGCGTCGGGGCGAACTCGCCCAGCTTGTGCCCGACCATGTCCTCCGTCACGAAGACCCGCAGGTGCGTCCGCCCGTTGTGCACCATGAACGTGTGCCCGACAAACTCCGGCACGATGGTGCAGGCGCGGGCCCAGGTGCGGATCGGCTCGCGCGCCCCGGACTCCTCCATCCGCTGGACCTTCCGCAGGAGCTTGACGTCGACGTAAGGACCTTTTTTTGTCGAACGGCCCATGAGGCTTCTCTACCTCTGTCGAGGCCGGTGACCCGGCCGTACGCTACGGCGAGCTCCCGCTCGCCGCTCGATCCCTTCCTTCGGACCCGCTCATCCGATGCGTCCCTGTCCGTACCGCCTGCTGCGTCGGCGTCGGACGATATGGACGTTCGTCGGATTGCGCGGCCGCCTGGTCTTGCCGCCCTTGGCCAGCTTGCCGGTGGGCGAGCACGGGTCGCGTCCGCCGGCCCGGCGTCCCTCGCCGCCGCCCATGGGATGGTCGACCGGGTTCATGGCGGAGCCGCGGACCCTGGGGCGTCGGCCCTTGTGGCGGTTGCGGCCGGCCTTGCCGACACGGACGGCGCCATGGTCGGCGTTTCCGACGTGGCCGATGGTGGCCCGGCACCGGACGTTGATCCGCCGCATCTCGCCGCTCGGGAGGATGACGTAGGCCCACTTGCCTTCTTTGGCGCTGAGGGTGGCGGCCCGGCCGGCGACCCGGACGAGCTTGCCGCCCTGGCCCGGCTGCATCTCGATGTTGTGGACGGGCAGGCCGGTTGGCATGCTCGCCAGGGGCATGCAGTTGCCGGTTCGCGGCTCGACGCGTTCGCCGCTCGTGACGGTCTGGCCCACTTCGAGCCCCTCGGGGGCGAGGATGTAGCGCTTCTCGCCGTCGGCGTAGTGGATCAGGGCGATGCGGGCGCTTCGGTTCGGATCGTACTCGATGGCGGCGACCTTGCCGGGCACGCCGTCCTTGTCGCGTTTGAAGTCGATGACGCGATAGAGCTTCCGGTGGCCGCCGCCGCGCCACCGGGCCGTGGTCTTGCCCTCGTTGTTCCGGCCGCCGCTGCGGGTGATCCGCTGGGTCAGGCCTTTCTCGGGCCGCTTCTTCGCCAGGCCCGAGGAGTCCTGGACGCTCGATCGGCGCCGTCCGGCGCTGGTCGGTTTGTAGGGTTTGACGGCCATCGTTTCAATCCTCGGCTCGTCCGCCCGGTCGGGGCGTGCGTCATCGGCTAGAACAGGTCAATATGGTCCTCGGGGTGCAGCGTGACGACGGCCTTCTTCATGCCGGCCGTCCGGCCTCGCGTGTAGCGGTACCGCCGCTGCTTGCCCCGCCGCTTCATCGTCCGGACCTTCTCGACGCGGACGCCATAGATGGTCTGAACGGCCTCGCAGATCTGGTGCTTGTTGGCCCGGTCGTGTACATGGAACGCGTACTGGTTCAGCTCCTCGTTCTGGACGGTCCCCTTCTCGGTGATGAGCGGCTTGATGACCACCTGGTACGGGTCCATCAGCTACCCCTCGCTTCCACCAGGGCGTCGAACGCCGGCCGCAGGAACACGACCCGGTTCGGCCAGAGGACCTCGTAGGCGTTCAGGTCCGCCAGCGGCCGGACGCGGACTCGCGGCAGGTTGCGGGCGGACTTGTAGAGGACCTCGTCGTGCTCCGGGGGGACCAGCAGGCAGCTCCGGTCGAGACCGCAGGCCCGCAGGGCCGAGGCCACCGTCCGGGTCTTGGGCTCGGAAAGGCGGAGCCCCTCCAGGACGAGGACCTCGCCGTCCGTGAGCCGCGCCAGAAGGGCCGAGTCGAGGGCCCGCCGCCGCATCTTCTTCGGCATGCGAAGCGAGAAGTCTCGGGGCCGCTTGGCGAACGCGTGGCCGCCTCCGCGGCGGATGGGCTGGCGTCGCTGTCCCATGCGGGCCCGGCCGGTGCCCTTCTGCCGGAAGATCTTGCGGCCCGAACCGGCAACCTCGGCCCGGGACTTCGTCCGGGCGGTGCCGAGCCGACGGGCCGCCTCGTGCCGGCGAACGGCCAGACGGAGGACGTCCAGGTTGACCTCGCCGCCGAACCAGGCCGGATCGACTTCGAGGTGCCCGGCTTCCGAGCCGTCGGTGGTGTAGACCGTCACGTCGATCATGGCAGTCCTGTGGGCAGTCATTTCTCGAGAACACCGACCTTCTTGGCACTTCTGACGAACAGGCATCCGCCGTTCGGGCCGGGGACGCTGCCCTTGACCACGAGCAGGTTCGCCTGGGGGTCGATCCGCAGGACCCGGAGCCGCTGGACCGTCCGGCGGACGTGGCCCATGTGGCCGGCCATGCGCTTGCCCTTGCGGACGGCGCGGCCGGGGATGCCGGACCCCTCGCCGATGGACCCGCCGGAGCGGTGCTTCCTCTCGGTGCCGTGGCTGGCGGACTGGCCGCCGAACCCGTGGCGTTTCATCTGGCCGGCGAAGCCGCGGCCCTTGGTCACCCCGGTCACGTCGACCAGCTCGACGCCCCGGAAGTCGGCCACCGTAACGTCGCCGCCGACCTCGTATCGGTCGAGGTCGGCAGTGCGGTACTCGCGGACGAACCGTTGGGGAGCGACGTCGGCCTTGCGGGCGTGTCCGATCTGGGGCTTGGCGGCACGGGCGGGCGAGACGTCCTCGTAGCCGAGCTGGACGGCCCCGTAGCCGTCCGTGTCGGCGGTCTTGATCTGGAGGACCCGGCACGGACCGGCGGCGATCACGGTGACCGGGACCTGTCGTCCCTGGTCATCGTAGACGCTGGTCATGCCTGCCTTTTTGCCCAGGATCGCTGGCATTGCATCAGGCCTTAATCTTGATGTAAACGCCCGCCGGCATATTGAGCTTATTGAGCGCGTCAACCGTCTTGGCCGTGGGCTCCTCGATGTCGATCATCCGTTTGTGGGTGCGGATCTCAAACTGCTCGCGGCTCTTCTTGTCGATGTGGGGCGAGCGAAGGACCGTGTATCGCTCGATCCGCGTCGGCAGGGGGATCGGCCCCTTGACGCGTGCCCCGGTTCGTTTGCTGGTCTCGACGATCTCGAGCGCGCTCTGGTCGAGCACGCGGTGGTCGTACGCCTCCATGCGGATTCGGATGCGATCGCCTACCATCTGGTGCCCTGTCGCCCCCCTTGCGGCTATCGACCCCTACGCCCTCAGGATGCGATCGCCTACCATCTGGTGCCCTGTCGCCCGTGGGCGTAGCAGTTGTTGGCGACCTCGTAGGATGCGATCGCCTACCATCTGGTGCCCTGTCGCCCGCTGCCCGGACCGCATTAAGACGACGCATTCCCCATGCTTGGCCGCACGGGGTTTCCGAACCGCCCGGCCGCCTGGGGAAGGATCGTTTCGGCCGCTAGGCCGCCTTGTCCAAAGTGTCGAGAACAGGCAGTTTAGCGGCCCTGTGTAGCCTGTCAACCCCTTTTTTTGTCAAAAATCTGTCGAACGCCCTCCCGTCCGCCTGCCCGGTGGGGGGTCCGCCCATCCTCGCCCTCTCCCGCCTATTCGAGGAGGCCCTTGGCCACCTCGTCAGGGACCACCGCGTAATGGCTGGGCTCCATCGTGTAGGTGGCCCGACCCTGGGTCAGACTGCGGACGCTGGTGGCGTAGCCGAACATATTGGCCAGGGGGACCAGGGCGGTGATGGCCCGGCTGGTCTCGCGGAGCTCGGTGTGCTGGATCTCGCCCCGCCGGGCCGTCAGGTCGGCCGAGAGGTCCCCGAAGTACTCGTTCGGGGCGACCACCTGGAGCTTCATGATGGGCTCCAGCAGGTGGACGCCGGCCTTCTGGACGGCCTGCTGGAGGGCCAGGCTGCCGGCCACCTCGAATGCGATCTCCGAGGAATCCGTCTCGTGGGCCTTGCCGTCAAGGAGCGTCACGCTGACGTCGATCAGGGGGTAGCCGGTCTCGATGCCGGAGGCGGCGGCGTCGCGGATGCCCGCTTCGACCGCCGGGATGTACTCCTCCGGGACGGCGCCGCCCTTGACGGCGCTGGCGAAGGTGACGGGATCGCCCCCCAGCTCGTGGGTGGGGCGGGGCTCGACCCGGATGGAGACCACACCGAACTGGCCCCGGCCGCCGGTCTGGCGGATAAAGCGGCCCTCGGCCTCGACTCTCTGGCGGATGGTCTCGCGGTAGGCCACGCGGGGCCGGCCGACCTTGGCGTCGACCTTGAAGTCGCGGAGCATGCGGTTCTTGAGGACCTCCAGGTGGAGCTCCCCCATGCCGGATATCAGCGTCTGGCTGGTCTCCGGGTCGACGCGGTACTCGAAGGTGGGGTCCTCGCGCGACAGGACCTGGAGGACCTCTCCGAGGCGCTGCCGGTCGGCGGAGGTCCGCGGCTCGATGGCCATCGAGATGACCGTCTTCGGGACGCCGATGTGCTCCAGGACCACCGCCTGGCCCCGGGTCTCGCACAGGGTCTCGCCGGTGATGGAGTGCTTCAGGCCGACGACGGCCACGATGTCGCCGGCGAAGGCCTCGTCCTCCCGGATCCGCTCCCCGGCGTGCATCCGCCAGATCCGCTGGACGTTCTCCTTGCGGTCGCGGATGGTGTTGAGGACGCGGGAGCCCGCCTTGAGTCGGCCGCGATAGATGCGGACCCAGTGCAGGTCGCCGTGGACGTCGGAGGCGATCTTGAAGACCATGCCGACGAAGTCGCCGTCCGGATCGGGCTCGATGAGGACCTCCTCGGTCTGGCCCTTCTTGTTGACCGCGTGGCCCAAGATGCCGCCGACGTCGAGCGGGCTGGGGCAATACTGGGCGACGGCGTCGACCAGGAGCTGGACGCCCCGGTTCTTCAGGGCGGACCCCATGAGGACGGGGATGAGCTTGCGGCTGATGCAGCCGGCCCGGATGGCGGCCTTGAGGTCGGCCGGGCCGAGGTCGTGGTCGTGGACGAACTTCTCCATCAGGGCGTCGTCGACCTCGGCGGCCCGCTCGACCAGCTCGGCGTGGGCTGTCTCGGCCATCGACCGGAGGTCCTCCGGGATGTCGGTCTCCTCGATGTCGGTGCCCAGGTCGTTGTGGTAGAGGTAGGCCCGCATGTGGACCAGGTCGACGAGTCCGTGGAGGTCTGCCTGGGCCCCGATGGGGATCTGGAGGGGGACGGCCCCGGGGTGGAGCCTCTCGCGGACCTCGTCCAGGACGCGTTCCCAGTCGGCCCCGACGCGGTCGAGCTTGTTGATAAACGCCAGCCGCGGGACATGGTACCGATCGGCCTGGCGCCAGACGGTCTCGGACTGGGCTTCCACGCCCGCCACGCCGCAGAAGACCACGACGCAGGCGTCCAGCACCCGCAGCGACCGCTCGACCTCGATGGTGAAGTCGACGTGGCCGGGCGTGTCGATCAGGTTGATCGTGCGGCCCTTCCAGGGGAAGGTGGTGGCGGCGGAGTGGATGGTGATGCCCCGCTGCTGCTCCTCCGGGTCGAAGTCCATGACGGCCGTGCCGTCGTGGACCTCGCCCATCTTGTAGGTTTTGCCGGCGTAGTAGAGGATGCGCTCGGTGACGGTGGTCTTGCCGGCGTCGATGTGGGCGGCGATGCCGATATTCCGGATGTTGTCGATCTGGTCGGGGCTCATCGTGTCTCGCCGGCGTGGGCCGGTGGTTCGTCGGCCGTCCGGGGGGTCCGCGGACAGCAGTCGGGGGCCGCCGCCGGCACGTCGCCGGGGGGCCGGGTACACAAAAGAAGGGACCCGCATCGGCCGGTCCGGCGCGGGTCCCTCGGGATCACCAGGCGAAGTGCGCGAACGCCTTGTTGGCCTCGGCCATTCGGTGGACGTTCTCGCGGGTGGTGATGGCGGTGCCTTCCTTGCGGTAGGCGGCCATGAACTCCTCGGCCAGTCGCTGGGCCATGGGGCGGCCTTTTTTGCCCCGCGTGGCCTGGAGGACCCACCGGATGGCCAGCGACAGACGGCGCTTCTCGTTGACCTGGATGGGGACCTGGTAGGTGGCCCCGCCGACGCGCTTCGATCGGACCTCGATGTGCGGCTTGACGTTGTCGATCGCCTGGGTGAAGACCTCCAGCGCGGGCGCGTCCTTGACCTTCTGGCCGATGATCTCCATGGCGTCGTAGAAGACGCGTTGGGCGACGCTCTTCTTGCCGTCCCACATCATGGAGTTGATGAACTTCTGGACCAGAAGGCTGTTGTACCTCGGGTCCGGCTTCATCTGGCCGTGGCTGGCGGTGAATCGCTTATAGGCCATGTCGGTCCCTCCCGTCTCCTGGGGCGGCCGGCTACCTGCCCCGCTTCGTGCCGTACCGGGAGCGCCCCTGCTTGCGGCCGTCGACGCCGAGGGCGTCGAGGGTGCCTCGGATAATGTGATAGCGAACGCCCGGCAGGTCGCGGACACGCCCGCCGCGGACCAGGACGATCGAGTGCTCCTGGAGGTTATGGTCGACGCCGGGGATATAGGCGGTGATCTCGCGACCGTTGGAAAGCCTGACGCGGGCGATTTTGCGGAGCGCCGAGTTCGGCTTCTTGGGGGTCATGGTCCGCACGAGGGTGCAGACGCCCCGGCGCTGGGGACAGCCGGTCAGCGCCTGGCTCTTGGTCTTGGAGACCTGCTTTTTGCGTCCTTTTCGGACCAACTGGTTGATCGTCGGCATTCGGTGCTCTCCTTTGCGGCGGTCGCCAGGACCGCCCGCCAGACTCAAGGCCACGCGCCGGGCACGCCCGGCGGCTAAATGTCCTCGTTACGACAGCTCCTGCTGGCCGGGCAGGGGCTCGCGGACCTCGCTGCCCAGGCCGATGGCCACATGCTCCTCGGCCATCATCTCCAGCCGGGCGGGCGGCTCGGCGTGGAGCCGGACCATCGCCTCCAGGTAGGGCTTGAAGCCGGTGCCCGCCGGAATCAGGTGCCCCAGGACGACGTTCTCCTTGAGGCCGAGCAAGGGGTCGATTTTCCCCGCCAGCGACGCCTCCGTCAAGACCTTGGTGGTCTCCTGGAAGCTGGCGGCCGAGAGGAACGACTCGCTCTGGAGGCTGGCCTTGGTGATTCCGAGCAGCATGGTCTGGGCAGTGGCTGGCCGGGGTCGGCGTTTCTTGGGGGCTTCGCCGCCGCCCTGTTCGGCGATGGCCGCGGCCTCCTCGAACTCGCTCTTCAGGACCAACTGGCCCTCCTCGAACTCGGTCTCCCCGGGGTCGACCACCTTGACCATCTGGGCGATCCGTTCGTTCTCGGCCCGGAACTTGAACCGATCCACGACCTCGCCGGTCAGGAACGCCGTGTCACCCGGCCGGTCCACGCGGACCTTCCGCAGCATCTGCGACAGAATCACCTCGATGTGCTTGTCGTCGGTCGTGACGCCGCAGGACCGGTACACGCTTTGGACCTGAAGCAGGAGGTACTTCTGGAGCTCGGCCTCGCCGACGATCCGCAGGATGTCGTGCGGGACCAGCGGCCCGTCGGTCAGCATGTCGCCGGCGTGCACGACGTCGCCGGTGTGGACCCGGAGGTGCCGGTCGTGCGGGACGTAGTGTTCCTTCTCGATGTCGGTCTCGGGGTTGCGGACGATGATCGTCATCTTGCCGCGCTTCTTCTCCTGCGACAGCTCGACCACGCCGTCGATCTCGCTCATGACGGCGGGTTCCTTGGGCTTTCGGGCCTCGAAAAGCTCGGTCACCCGCGGCAGGCCCCCCGTGATGTCCTGGGTGCCGGTGACCTCGCGGGGCCGTCGCGCCAGGAGCGTGCCCGGCTCGACCTTCTGGCCCTCCTCGATCTCGACGTAGGTACGGGCGGGGATGTAGTGGAACTCGAGGATCTTGCCGCCGGCGTCCTCGACGATGACGCGGGGGTGGAGCTCGCCCTTGTGCTCGACGACGAGACGGCGCTTGTGGCCGGAGCGGTCCTCCTCGATCCGCATGGTTTCGCCTTCGACGATGTCGGCGTAGCGGGCGACGCCGGTCTCCTCGGCCAGGATGGGGGCCATGTGGGGGTCCCACTGGCACAGGCTGGTGCCGGCCTTGACCTGCTGGCCGTCCTGGACCAGGAGGACCGCACCGAGGGGGACGCCGTAGCGTTCCAGCTCGCGTCCCTTCTCGTCCATGAGGAGCAGCTCGCCGTTACGCTTCAGGCTGATCGTGCGCGTCTCGCCCTCCTCGTCGGTGACGTCGACGGGCACGATGTTGTGGAACTTGATGGAGCCGTCCTGGCCGGCCCGGTGCTCGCTCTGGAGGACGGCCCGGTGGGCCGTGCCGCCGATGTGGAA
>CAZGKW010000072.1:10328-15005 GCA_964526295.1 uncultured Anaerolineales bacterium | reverse complement strand
GCCGCGCTTTCCATTAGTTCGCCCGCCGCGCTTTCCATTAGTTCGCCCGCCGCGCGGTGCCCGCGACTGGGCACCGCGCCACGGCCCTTGTGGATGATGGCGAAGTTGACAAAGCAGCCCAACGGCCGTCATCGGCGACCATCTGCGTCATCTGCGGAAGGAAGTGGCTGTTCTCAGCGGTCTCTGCGACCTCTGCGGCCAATAACATGGCACGGGCAGACGACGAACCTACGCGCCGCGCCGGACAGCCAGACCCAGGCCGTGGCCGATCGGCAGGTCCACGTAGGTGAAGTCGTCGCGTCCCTGGAGCATTTCGACGAAGTCCGCCAGCGCCGCCGGGTGGGTCCGCGTGTTGTCCAGGGTCACGGCACAGCGCGGGGCGAGCTTCGGCCCCATCACCCGCCAGTAGGCGAATGTCTCGGACTTGGTCGCGTCGACGAAGGCGAAGTCGACGCCCGGATCGATCTTCGCGAGCAGTTCCGTTGCCTCGCCCGTGTGGAGCCGGACGACGTCCGCGAGGCCGGCGTCCTCGAACGCCCGCCGGGCCCGCTCGTGCTTCGCCGGGTCGACGTCGAATGTCTCCAGCGTGCCGCCGTTTGCCCGGGCCGCCGAGGCGAGGAACAGGCCGCTGAATCCGTAGCTCGTGCCGACCTCGACGATCCGCTTCGCCCCCGCCGCCAGGGCCAGACCGTGCAGCAGGAACCCCTCGTCGCGGGGCACGTTCCAGGCGTCGGGCCGGTCGGCCTGGAAGGCTTCCATCTCGTCGATTGTCCTGAGGACCTTCGGATCCAGCATGGTGGGCCTTTCGTTCAGGTATCCCGGCGGCCAAGACTGCCCGCCGCGCGCTCCTCCTCGAACTCACTGCCGGCACGTTACTCGTCCGAGCTTGTCTCCTGCTCGATGAGTGTCGAGAACCGCTTCTGGATGGCCAGGGCCGGGTCGAGCGGCACGGGGGCTGGCTTCGTGTCCGGCGGGATGCTGATGGTCGGCGTCGGGCGGACGTGGCGGCCCTCGAACTGGGGCAGCCACGGGCGCTGTGCCTCCAGCATCTCGGCGCACATATCCCGAATCTCCTTCAGCGTCAGCACGGCCCCGGTCAGTGGATCGAGCGCACAGGCATGGACCACCGCCTCCGGGTCGCCCGCCAGGGCCGCCTCCGCCGCCAGGACCTGGACGTTCACGTTCGTTCGGCACGCTGCCGCGCACTGCGAGGGCAGGTCTCCGATCCGCACCGGATGCAGGCCCGATTCGTCGGCGAAGGTCGGGACCTCGACGCAGCACCCGTCGGGGAGGTTCGTGATGTAGCCGTCGTTGCGGACGTTGCCCATGAACCGGAACGGCCGGCCCGTGACGACGGCCTCCAGGACCCAGGAGCCGTACTCGACGCTCCGCGACTCGATCTTCGGCGAGTCGTACTCCAGCGGATCGTGCTCCTTGTACTTCTCGGCGAGGGCCTTGCTGTAGGTGTAGTAGGCGCCGCTCTCACCGCCGAACCCGGGCTCGTCGCAGTAGAGGTCGAGGGCCTTCCTGTTCTTGCGGAACCAGGGCACATATTCCGACAAGTGGCCCGTCGACTCGGTCATGAAGTAGCCGAAGTGGCGGAACACCTCGCCGCGGACCTTCTCGTTCTTGTAGTACGCGGGCCTCTCAAACAGCTCCCGCAGCGTCGGGTACAGGTCGCGCCCCTCGTGCTCGAGCGTCAGGAACCAGTCCATGTGATTGATGCCGCCGCAGGTATAGACGATCTCGTCCTTCGGGACGCCGCAGTAGCCGGCGATGAGGTCGAGCGTCGTCTGGACACCGTGGCACAGGCCGACGATGGGGGCGTCGCTCGCGCGGCCGAGCGCCAGGCAGTTGGCCGCCATGGGGTTGGCGTACTGGAGCATGATGCAGCCTGGCCGGGCGAGCCGCTCCATGTCGCGGGTGATGTCGACCAGAGGCGGGACCGTCCGCAGCGCCCGGAATACGCCGCCGGGGCCCAGCGTGTCGCCGATGCACTGGTCCACGCCGTACTTCAGGGGGACCTCGTAGTCGCACCCGTAGGCGTCGAAGCCGCCGACCTGGATCATGACGACGGCGAAGTCGGCGTCGGCGAGGGCTTCGCCGCGGCTGAGCGTGGCGGTGACCGCCGCATCGACGTCGTTCTCGTCGAGCATGCGATGGGCGAACGCCTCCATCCGCCGCAGCTTCGGCCCGGTCCGGTTCATCAGGGCATACTCGGTCCCGGCGAGGGCAGGCGTGGCCATCATGTCCGCCAGGAGCGTCTTGGTGAAGATGACGCTGCCGGCGCCGATCATCGCGACTTTGGGCGGCATTCGGTCCTCCTTCGTGCGTCGGTACGTCGACAACGGCCGGCTGCGGCGCGGCTATTCGGACCGCGCCGTCCCGGCGGGGCGAAGGCCCGCATAGTACTCGGCGATGGCGGCCATGAGCGTCTCGCCGCTCGCGAGGTTCTCCTCTTTCGTATGGAGGGCTCCCGCCCCCTCGCACAGGACGGCCGTCACGCCGAACTGCCTGTGCGGCCCGCCGGTCCAGTACGTCAGGTTCTCGAGCGTCTTGCGGGCCCGGAGCCGGTCGAACAGGCCCGCCTCGTCGCGCCGGGCGAGGATGTCCCGCAGGTCGGTCCACGGCCCGACCGCCGTCCCGACCTCGGGCCCGGGGTACAGGATCGGATCGACCTTGCCGGGCCAGGTGTGCATGCTCCAGACGTCGACCGGCGGGGCCTCCGAGGCCATGAGCCCCTCGAGGTCCTTCTGGCACAGGTACGCCTCGTGGGCCTGCTCGTCCTGGTCCGCCCCCTCGACCCGGTAGCTCCGGTTCATGTCGACGCCCTGGGCGTTCACGCGGTACCATCCCTTCGACGGGGCGTCGGGGCCCATCATCAGGATGAAGTGGCAGATGCTCCGCTTGCGGGCGTCCTCGGCGGCGTCCGAAAGGAGCCACCGGACCATCCCGACCATCCGCCACTGGGAGTTGTGCTCGCCGGGGTGCTGGTTGGCGAAGTAGTGGACCCACCGCCGCGGGGGCGGATGGGGGCTCGCGGGGTCGGTGATCGTCACGCGATAGAGGTCTCGCCCGCCGAGCGACCGGCCGAGCACGGTCACCTCGACGAGGGGGCCCGCCCGCCACGCATTGACGAATCGCCCCACGTCCTCGGCCGACATGGGCACCTGGTGCCCCACGACGACGCGGTCCTCGGTGAACCGTGGAAACTCCAGCCGGTTCCGCAGGCCGTTCTCCTTCTTCCCCTCGTCCCGCCAGCGGACCGGGTGCCACGTCCGCCCGTCGTAGGACCAGCAGTGGAAGTACTCGTCGAAGAGGTAGTGGGCCTTGCCGCCGGGCGGGTCGAACGTCACGTCGAGGACGAGGCGATGGCCCTTCGCCCCGCGAGGGACCTCGAACTGGAGCTTGTTCGCCCAGGTCCGGTGCTTCGGGGCGTGGCCCAGCCGGACGCGGAAGTGGTCGGGCCCGAGCTTCTCGATCCGGGCCCCCGCGGAGCCGAGCGGCCCGTCGAAGACGAAGTCCTCCGGCCCCAGCTCGCCGCCGGACGCCGCGGCCGACACGATCAGCATCCCCATCCAGACGAGCGCGCTCGCGGAGGGCCGCCGGGCGTGGGTTCCGGCCATCGGATCGCTCCCGCGGTCGGGGCGGGCGCCGCTCCGCTCACGGCCCCTCCAGCAGCCGGTCGGGGTCCGCGAGCAGGCCGGTGATGGCCTGGAGCAGCTTCGCCGCCGTGACGCCGTCGATCATGCGATGATCGCACGACGCCGTCAAGCGCATCACGCGGGCGACGTGGATCCCGTCGCCGCGGACGACCGGCTCGGCCAGGGCCGACGCCACCGCCAGCGTGATCGACGAGGGCGGGTTGATGATCGGCTCGAAGTGCTCCACGTCGTACATCCCGAGGTTCGAGACCGTGAAGGTGGGGTGCTTGCGGTCCTCGCCTCTCAGCTTCCCCAGGCGGGCCCGCTCGACGAGCGGCCCGGTCTTCTCGACCAGCTCCGCCGGCGAGAGCGTCTCGGCCTTCGGCAGCACCGCCACCGTCAGGCCCTCGTCGGTCTGGACCGCCAGGCCCAGGTTCACGTGCTTCCACTTGATGACCCGGCCGCGGTCGTAGCTGCGGTTGACCTCGGGCACCTCGCCGATGGCCTTCAGGCACGCGAGCATCACCAGGTGGGTCACGGTCGCGCCGTGCTCCTCCTTCAGCTCGTCCTTCCGCTCCAGCAGGCGCGTCACGTCGGCGGCCGCGGTGACGTAGAAGTGGGGGATGACGTGCTTCGAGGCGACGACCCGGCGGGCCTGGGTCCGGAGGCGGAACGGGGCGTCCTCGACGTCGGCCTCTTCGTCGGAGACCTCGACGGCGGGCAGCTCCTCGTCGGCCGAGGGGCGGGCCTCTTCGAGAGTGGCGTGGCCGCCGGCCACCTCCTCGATGTCGCGGGCCATGATCCGGCCGCCCACACCGGTGCCCTCGACCTCGGTGTAATCGACGTCGAGCTTCTCGGCGAGCTTCCTGGCGTAGGGGGAGATGCGGACCCGCTCGCCCTGCTCGTCCTCCTTCGCGGGTCCCTTCTTGGGCTTCTTTTTCTCTTTTTTCTCGGGCGGCTTCTTTTCGGCCTCGGGGGCCTCCGCCTTCTCCTCCTCCAGGGCTTCCTCCTCCTCCTCGGCCTCCTCCGCCTT
>CAZGKW010000072.1:0-10228 GCA_964526295.1 uncultured Anaerolineales bacterium | reverse complement strand
CCTCCGCCTTCTCCTCCTCCAGGGCTTCCTCCTCCTCCTCGGCCTCCTCCGCCTTTTCCTTCTCCGGGGTTTCCTCCTCCTCCTCCTCCTCGGCCTCCTCCGCCTTTTCCTTCTCCGGGGTTTCTTCCTCCGCCTTGGCCTTTTCGGCCTTCTCCTTCTCCGGCGCCTCCTCCTCCTCCTCGCCCGGAGCGGCGATGTAGGCGATCACTTCGCCCACCGGCACCTCCTCCCCGTCGCCGTGCACGATCTCCGAGACCGTCCCGTCGTGGAAACACTCCAGCTCCATGACGGCCTTGTCGGACTCGACCTCGGCCAGGGCGTCGCCCTCCGAGACCTCGTCGCCCTCGGCCACCTTCCACTCGATGATCTTCCCGACCTCCATGCTGTCGGAGAGCTTCGGCATCGCGACGTCGTACATGGCTTTCTCCGGTGGCACGCCGGGCAAGCCCGGCGGCGAACGGTGGCTCAAACGCGGAGCTTACAGGTGAAGCCCGGTTACACGTTCAGCGCCGTCCGGACGGCCGCGATCACGTCCTCGGCATGCGGAATGGCCGACTGTTCCAGCTCGCGAGCGTACGGCAGCGGACAGTCGGCCCCCGAGACCCGCCGCACCGGGCCGTCCAGCTCGTCGAACACCATCTCGTGAAGGTTGGCCGAGACCTCGGCGCCGATGCCGCACATGGGCGGCGGCTCCTCCACCACCACCGCGTGATGCGTCCGGGCCACCGACTCGGCCACCCGCTCTTTGTCCCACGGCCGGAGGCTCCGGAGGTCGACGACCTCGGCGTCGATTGTCTCCTCGGCCAGCTTCCCGGCGGCCTCCATCGCCACGTGGGCCATCCCGCCGTAGGCGACGATCGAGACGTCCTTGCCCTTCCGCAGGATCGCCGCCTCGCCGATGGGGGCCGGTCCCAGGTCGTCTGGCATCTCATCCTCATAGTTATACAGCGTTTCGTGCTCCAGGAAGATGACGGGGTTGTCGTCGCGGATGGCGGTCTTCAGGAGCGCCTTCGCATCGGCCGGCCACGCCGGGTAGACCACCTTCAGGCCCGGCGTGTGGACGAAGAACACCTCCAGGCTGTGGGAGTGCTGGCTGCCGAGCTGGTGCCCGCCCCCGCCGGGCATCCGGATCGTCACGGGCAGCGTCACCTGGCCGCCGAACATGTACCGCATCAGGGCGAGGTGGTTGCAGATCTGGTCCATGGCCAGGTAGGCGAAGTTCACGGTCATCAGCTCGGGCACGGGCCGAAGCCCCCCCATTGCCGCGCCCGTGGCCGCCCCGACGATGGCCGCCTCCGAGATGGGCGTGTCGAAGACCCGCTCGGGCCCGAACTTCTGGAGGAGGCCGCGGGTCACCTTGAAGGAGCCCTCGTAAAGGGCGACGTCCTCGCCGAAGACGACGACCGACTCGTCCCGCTCCATCTCCTCGTGGAGGGCCTGGTTGATCGCCTCGCGGTAGCTCGCTTTCGCCATGGTGGAAGTCCTCTGCGTGCCATGACCGCCCTGCCCGGCGCCCGTTGCGCCCGGCACGTCGCTGCGGCGACCTTCCGGTCGCCGCTCGAGGGCGCCTCACGCGTACACGTCTTCGTAGAGTTTCTCGGGCGGGAGCTCCGCTCCTTGCTCGGCGAACTCGACCGCCTCGTCCAGCTCCTTGCGGACCCGCTCCTCGATCTCGTCGAACGGTTCGTCGCCGATCTCGAAGTCGTGCCGGATCTGCCTCTTCAGCGACGGCAGGGGGTCCCGCTCCCGCCAGAACTCCACCTCCTCCTTCGACCGGTACGTCGCCGGGTCCGACATCGAGTGGCCCCGGTACCGGTAGCAGACGGCCTCGACGAAAGCCGGGCCCTCCCCGGACCGGGCGTGGGCGATGGCCCGCTGGGTCACCGACTGCATCTTCAGGAAATCCATCCCGTCGCATCGCCAGTTCGGCATATTGTACGCCTTGGCCTTCTCCGCCATCGACGCCTCGGCGCTGGAGCGCGTGACGCTCGTCCCGATGGCGTAGAAGTTGTTCTCGCACACCCAGACGATGGGCAGCTCGTAGAGGGCGGCCATGTTGAGGGCCTCGTGGTAGACCCCCTGGTTGGTCGCCCCGTCGCCGAAGAAGCAAAGGACCACCCGGTCCTCGCCCTTCGTCCGGATGGCCATCCCCAGGCCCACCGCCAACGGGCACATCCCCGCCACGATGGCGTATCCGCCGAGGAAGTTGATGTCCCAGTCAAACAGATGCATCGACCCGCCCTTGCCCTTGCAGCAGCCTTCGGCGTGGCCGAACAGCTCCGCCATGCACCGCTTCGGGTCGCCCCCCCGGACCAGGTAGTAGGCGTGGTCCCGGTAGGCCCCGATCGTGTAGTCCTCGTCCCGGAGGTGCCAGGTGGCGCCGACGGCGACGGCCTCCTCGCCGGTGTAGAGGTGGCAGAACCCGCCTATGCGGCCCTTCGTGTACTGCTCGGCCGCCCGGGTCTCGAACCCGCGGGCGAGCCGCATCCGGTAATAGGCGTCCAGCATCTCGCTCTTGTTCATCCAGGCGCTCCGGTGTCTGGGGCTTCGTCGCGATCCCGCTCGCTCGATGCCGGGGGCATTATAAACGCGGCGGGCCCTTCATGGCCAGCGTTCGAGCGTTTCGCTTGCCCGCCTTCGGGCCCAGCGCCAGGCGAGCCGCGTTCATAAGAACGCCGGCACGCTCACCGATCGCCGACTCGCTCGCGTGCCGAACTTGTTGGCGCCCCTTCGCGCGTGACCGCGAACTCACGTTCGCGGCTCGAACCGCCCGCTCGATGCGAACCGGTAGGTCCCCGCCGGGACGTCGAAGACGGCTTCCCCGTCCTTTGCCCGGACGAGCCGCACGCCCGCCGCGTCGGTCGGGGGCCGGCCGCCCTCGGTCACCTCCGAGGCGTCCCGGGCGGGCACGTGAACCGCGGCCGACGTGTTCGGCGGGACCGTCAGGTCCAGCCTGAAGCGGTCCCGCTCCAGTTCCCACGCCACCTCGACCGTGCCCCGGATCGAACGGTAGCTCGCCTTGGCCGACGTGGTCCCGCCGCCCGGCCGCGGTCGGATGACGGTCCGTTCAAAGCCCGGCTCCGCCGCCCGAATCCCCGCCACCGTCCGGTAGAGGAACGCCCCGACCGACCCGAAGGCGAAGTGGCAGTACGAGTTCATCTCCGGGTCGTGCAGCTCCCCGTCGCGGCCCACGGCATCCCACCGCTCCCAGACGGTCGTCGCCCCGTGCTCGACGCAGAACCCCCACGAGGGGAACGCCGTCCGCGTCAGGAGGGCGTAGGCCACGTCGAGGTGGCCCGTCTCGGCCAGGGCGTCGAGCACCACCTGGCTGCCGATGAAGCCGGTCGTCAGGTGCCCGCCGCGCCGTTGGATGTCACCGACGAGGCGCTCGGCCGCCTTGGGCCGCACCGCCTCCGGCAGAAGGTCGAACGCCAGGGCCAGGGCGTAGGCGGCCTGCGTGTCGCCCTCGACCCGCCCGTCCTCGGAGACGTAGGCCCGGTTGAACGCCTCCCGGACCTCGCCGAAAAGCCCTTCGAACCGTTCCGCGTCGGCCACCTTACCGAGGACCCGGGCCGCTCGGGCCACGAGGTCCGTCGAGTGGGCGAACCAGGCCGTCGCGACGAGGGCCTTCGGCGTCGGGGCGCCGAGGTTGACCCAGTCGCCGTAGCCCTCCGCCGGGCGGACGAGGCCCCGGCTGTGCGTCCGGCAGTGCTCGATCCACCGGACCATCCCCTCGTAGTGCGCCTCCAGGGCCCGCCGGTCCCCGTAGACCCGGTACATGAGCCAGGGGCAGGTGACGCCGGCGTCGCCGTAGGCCGCCGAGGCGTCGCCCACGCCCACGTCCGGGGCCTGGTCGGGAAACGCGCCGTCGGGCCGCTGGGCGTCGGCCAGGTCGACGAGCCACTTGGTGAGGAATGCCGCCACGTCCATATTCCAGGCGGCGGCGGGCATGAAGATCTGGGCGTCGCCGGTCCAGCCGAGCCGCTCGTCCCGCTGGGGGCAGTCGGTCGGCACTTCGAGGAAGTTCGCCCGCTGGGTCCACAGGATGTTGCTCCACAGCCGGTTGAGCATCGCGTCGGAGCACTCGAAGCGGCCGGCGGGCGGCGTGTCGGCCTTCGCCACGACGCCCGTGACCGCCTCCGGCCCCGGCCGGCCGGGAAAGCCCCGGACTTCGACGTATCGGAATCCCCGGAACGTGAACCGCGGCCCCCAGACCTCCGTCTCGCCCCCGCCGCGGAGGACGTACGTGTCGGTGCACTTTGCGGCCCGGAGGTTCGCCGTGTGGAGCGTGCCGTCCGGCTCGAGCACCTCGCCGAACCGCAGGACGATTCGCGTGCCCCGCTCCCCCCGGACGCGGAGGCGGGCCCAGCCGGCGAACTCCTGCCCCAGGTCGAAGAGCCACACGCCCGGCCCCGGCTCCGTGACGGCGACCGGATGCATCTCCTCGAACGTCCGGACCGCCGCGCCGGGGTGCGGCTCCAGGGGGACGTCCGTCCCACCGCCGGTCGCCACCCGCCGCCACCCGCGGGCCCGGTAGCCGGGCGCGTCCCAGCCGGGCCGCTCCCGGCGAGCGTCGTAGGTCTCGCCCATCCAGTGGTCCGAACTGAGGATCGGCCCGCCGAGGGCCCGCCAGGAACGGTCGGTCGGCACCACCTCGCGGGTGCCGTCGGCGTAGTCGATCTCGAGCTGGGCCCGCAGCCGCAGCGCCGACCCGTAGAAGTGCGGCCACCGCAGGCCCATGTGCCCGGCGTACCAGCCGGGTGCGAGCATCGCCCCGAGGACGTTCTCGCCGCCCCGGATGAGCCCCGTCACATCAGATGATTGATAGTAGAGCCGTTTGCGGTACTCCGTCCAGCCGGGGGTGAAGCGGGCGTCGCCGACGCGGCCGCCGTTCAGCGACAGCTCGTACTCCCCGAGGGCCGTCGCATAGACCGTCGCCCGGCGGACGGGTTTCTCGACGCGGAAGGCGCGGCGCAGCAGCGGCACGGCCCCCACGTCGTAGCCGACCCACTCCGCCTGCCAGTCGGCGGCGTCCAGCAGGCCCATCGTCCAGCGGGCCGGCTCGCTCCAGCCGGTCGCCTCCCCCGGCTGGGGCGCCCCCGGCGGCGACGTCGTCAGCCACAGGCGGACCTTCCACCAGCACTCCTGGCGCGACCCGAGAGGCTCGCCGGCATAGACGACGTGGCACGTCCGGTCGGAGGCGACGCGGCCCGAGTCCCACCGGTCGCCGCGGCCGGCCGCCAGGGCCTCCTCGGTGCTCGCCACGAGGACCTGGTACGCCGTCTGGCGGACCCCGCGGCGGGCGTCGGCGATCTCCCACGAGAGGCGGGGCCCGGTCTCGCCGATGCCGAGCGGATCCACGTGGTACTCGCAGCGGAGGTACGTCGGCCTGGCTTCGCCCATCGGGTGTCTCCTTGCGACCTCCCGTGCGCCCGCGCCGCATCGCGGCTCCCCGAACTCTCACGCACAACAGGCGCCGGCCCCCCTCACCCCGCCCCTCTCCCGCCAGGGCACAGGGAGGCAATGACACAGCCCCTGAATACCGGGCCTGACAGGTTACCGGCCGCGCGGGCCGCGTGCAAATGTCCGCCGATCCGGTTTTCCCCTTGGCAATGCCGCACTCCGGTCGCACAATGCTTCGGGGAATGGATGCACAGGGAGGAAAGATGCCACCCCTGGAAGACCGCGTCCGCCGGGCCGCCCGCGAGGCCGGGGCCGACCTGGTCGGTTTCGCGCCGATCGCCCGCTTCGACGGGGCCCCGCCCCTCTTGCACCCCCGCACGATCTATCCCCAGACCGAGACGGCCATCGCCGTCGCCGTCCGCCACCCGCGGGGCGTCCTGAAGACCGTCGAAGAGGGCACTTACTGGCAGGCGTACAATTGTGACGCTTATTGGTATCTCAACGAAGTCGTCGCCCCGCAGGTCCTCCGGCGGACCTGCCTGGAGCTCGAAGCCGACGGCTACACGAGCGTCCCGGTCCATAACCCGTTCCGGCCGCACGTCGGCCGCCCGGTCCGCGACGACCAGCCCGCCGGCCCCGACGGCATGGTCTCGCTCCGCGTCATGGGCGTGGCGGCGGGCCTGGGCGAGCTGGGCCTGTCGAAGGTGCTCCTGACGCCGCAGTTCGGCCCGCGGCAGCGGGTCTTCGCCGTTTTGACGGACGCCCGCCTGGAGCCGACGCCGCTCTTCGACGGCCGGATCTGCGACGGGTGCCTCGCCTGCGCCAGGGAATGCGAGGCCTGCGCGATCGGCCGGGACCGCGACGTCACGTTCACCATCGAGGGCCGGACGTTCGGCCACGCCCCGTTCGACGAGGGGGCCTGCTGCCGCGTCCACGCCGGCCGCGACCCCCGGTTCTCGCCCTTCTGGACGGGCGACGAGCCCGAGGGCGAGCAGCCCGGGTACAGCCGGTTCCTCTACGACCGGTTCCGGCACCTGGCGATCTGCGTCGGCCGCGGGTGCCTGCGGGCCTGCCTCGACCACCTCGAAAAGACCGGCCGCATCGAGGCCACGTTCCGCCGCCCGCTTATCGAGCGGGAGCGATGGAAGCTGAACGAAGCGCCGCCGCGAAAGGGCGACGCCGCCGACTGAACGCTTCGACCCTCCGGAAAGGACCGCCATGCCAGAGAAGGACCTCCGCGTCGGTTTCATCGGCCTGGGCATCATGGGGGCCCCCATGGCACGCAACGCCATGAAGGCCGGCTACCCGATGACCGTCTACAACCGGACCGCCGAGAAGGCCCGGCCGCTGGCCGAGGCCGGGGCCGAGGTCGCCGACTCGCCCGCCGCCGTCGCCGCCGCCAGCGACGTCTCCCTGTCCTGCGTCTCCGACACGCCGGACGTCCTGGAGGTCGTCCTGGACGAGCAGCGGGGCGTCGTCGCCGGGGCACACGAAGGATTGATTCACGTCGATTGCTCGACGGTCGCCCCGTCGGCGGGACGCACGTGCCACGAGGCCCTCGCCGCCAAGGGGGCGGGATTCATCGACGCGCCCATCTCCGGCGGCGACGTCGGCGCCCGGAAAGGCACCCTGAGCATCATGTGCGGCGGCCGGCGGCACCACTTCGACCGGGCCCGGCCCGTCCTCGAGACGATGGGCCGGACCATCACGTACTGCGGCGAGCCGGGGGCGGGCTACCTCGTCAAGCTGTGCAACCAGGTCCTGGGGGCGCTGCACCTGGTGGCGGCAGCCGAGGCGCTGGCCCTGGCGAAGGCGTCCGGAGTCGACCTGAAGGCGATGCTCGAGGCCGTCTCGTCCGGGGCGGCCGGGAGCTGGATGCTCGAGAACCTCGCCCCGAAGATGGTGGCGGGCGACTTCGCCCCGGGCTTCTTCGTCGACTACCAGCTCAAGGACCTGGACCTGGCCCACGGGGCGGCCCACGAGCTGGGCGTGCCCCTGCCCGGGGCGGCACTGGCCGAGACGCTGTTCCGTGCGGCCTCGGCCCAGGGCCACGGCCGCGACGGCACCCAGGCCCTGTTCGCCGTCATCGAGAAGCTGGGCCAGTGACGGGCCGACGGCACGCCGTGCACCGAGTTCGTCCGCCGCCGGTGCCGGTGCCTCGACTGCGGCCAGGTGCGGATCGATAGGGAGTACGCGCGAAGTAGCGGCTTGCTTCCTGGTGGAAATGTGGTATGTATGCGGGGCGGCAGGAGATGCCTCTTGTGTGGGCCCTGGGGGGGTGCCCCCTATATCTTGGGGGTCGAAAGCATTTTTCTGTTGACCTGGACGTCGGACAGTCGATACGATCGCCAATTGCAGGGGAGGCTGGGCGTCCCCTTCGGAGGTCAGGCATGAGACGGGCGAGCATGTCTTTCGAGGAAAAGCGCGAGGCACTTCACAAGACCGCCACCAGCCGTAGCCAAGGGCAACGCGTCACCAAGCAGGTTCCTTTCCCTAACGAGGATGTGCCCGAGTTCCTTCGTCAGTATCGACAGTTCAAGGAGGACTCGCGCAACGTTCGGGTTGTGGCCCGCTAGCAGTTGACGCAAGTCCCGCCTCTTGCGATGGGCCTGGCGGCAAGTTGAGGAATGTGCGCATTCGGATGAGCTTTGAAAGCAAGATCGCAGGCGCAGCAGCACGAGTTGAGTCGGCTATAGCTGCCATACGCAACACCCGAGATCTCCCGGTGTCCATTGAGAAGGACGCGCGCGGTCTGTCTTGTGGCCTTCTGGAGCTTCCGGCCGGCCCAGTTGTCAGAATCGAAGTCCGAAGCCCCGAGCGGCTGCCAGACCAACCGGCAATGGAGTTGCATCCGCAGCCTAACGATCCGGCTGAATGACAGTGCGGTCCGAGGACTCTGCGCGATTCCACTTGCCGACCCCCTGTCCCTACGCTAATCTACCCCTGTCGCTGAAACCCATGTGATCGGGGCCGCCATGGCGTTGGACGCGTTCAAGCCCTACCTGAAGGCTCTTCAGACCAAACTCCGTGCGCCCGGCGCCTCCGAACGTACCCACTACGGCAACCTCGAAGGCCTCCTCAAGGCCCTTGACGGCCGCCTCACCGTCATCGCCGAACCGGCGGGCATCCCCGGCGCCAGCGTCGATTTTCTCCTCCGCCGCGGCCAGCGGACCGTCGGCCACATTGAAGCCAAGGACGTCGGGCGCAGTCTCGACGAGGCCGAAGCATCCGAACAACTCCAGCGCTACCTGCAGCGGTTCCCGAACCTCATGCTGACCGACTTCCTCGAGTTCCGCTGGTACACCGACGGCAAGCGCCGGGCCGAAGCCCGCCTGGCCCGAAGCGACTCCGCCGGCAAGATCACGCCCGCCGAGGGCGGCCCGGAAGCCGTGCTGGCCGTGCTCCGGGACTTCCTGGCACACGCACCGCCGGAGATCGGCCGCCCCATTCCCCTGGCCAAGCGTCTGGCGCGCCTCACGCAGGAGCTGCACGACCTCGTCATCGCAACGTTCCGCGCCGAGGCCGCCGGCGACCAGCTTCACGGCCAGTTCGAAGCGTTCAAAGAGACGCTCATCCACGACCTGACCCCCGAGCAGTTCGCCGACATGTACGCCCAGACCGTAACCTACGGCCTGTTCGCCGCCCGGGCCCAGAATTCAACCGACCCGGAGTTCACGCGGCAGAAAGCCGTTTTCGACTTGCCGCGCACCAATCCCTTCCTCCGGAAACTGTTCGGCCAGATTGCCGGTCCCGACCTGGACCGCTCCATCGCCTGGCTGGTCGACGAGTTGGCCGACGTGATGGACCAGGCCGACTTCTCGGAGATCCTGAAGGACTTCGGTCGCCGCACCAAGAAGGAAGACCCCGTCGTCCATTTTTACGAGACACTCCTTGCGGAGTACAACCGGCACATCCGCGAGATGCGCGGCGTGTACTACACGCCCGAGCCGGTCGTTTCGTACATCGTGCGGAGCGTCGATCACCTGTTGCGCGAGCGGTTTGACAAACGGCGCGGCCTGGCCGACGACGGGGTGTTCATCCTGGACCCGGCGTGCGGCACGGGGACGTTCCTCTACTTCGTCATCCGGTTGATTCACGAGTCGCTCATGGAGCGGGGCCAGGCCGGCGGCTTCAACGCCTACGCCGAGACGCACCTGTTGCCGCGTCTGTTCGGTTTCGAGCTCCTGATGGCCCCGTACGCCGTCTCGCACATGAAGCTGGGCATCGAGCTGAAGGACCTGGGCTACGAATTCGAGAGCGACGAGCGGCTGGGCGTTTACCTGACGAACACTCTCGAGGAAGCCGTCAAGCAGAGCGAACACCTGCTGGCGGGCTGGATCGCCGAGGAAGCGAACGCCGCCGCCGAAATCAAGCGCGACAAGCCCATCATGGTGGTCCTGGGCAATCCGCCGTACTCCGGCCACTCGGCCAACGCCTCCTGGGAATACGTCCAGGTCAAGGGCAAGAAGAAGAAGCGCCAGACCTGGATCGGCCGCCAGCTTGAGCCCTACTACAAGCTGGACGGCAAGCCCCTCGGCGAGAAGAACCCCAAGTGGCTCCAGGACGACTACGTGAAGTTCATCCGCTTCGGCCAATGGCGGATCGAGCGCACGGGCCACGGAATCCTTGCGTTCGTCACGAATCACGCCTATCTGGACAACCCGACCTTCCGCGGGATGCGGCAGAGCCTGATGAAGTCCTTCGACGACATCTATATCGTGGATTTGCACGGCAACGCCCGCAAAGGGGAAGTTTGCCCGGACGGGTCGTCGGACGCGAACGTTTTCGACATCCAGCAGGGCGTGGCCATCGGCATCTTCGTCAA
>CAZGKW010000071.1:0-15147 GCA_964526295.1 uncultured Anaerolineales bacterium | reverse complement strand
CCCGAGCCGCCGCGCAGCATGCGTTCGTTCCAGAACTCCGACGGGCCGGACCGCACGTGCAGCTTGCGTTTGCCGTGGCCCTTGTCGATCACGCTGCCGTCGGCGGCGAGGGGCACCATCTCGACGTAGATGCGTTTCCAGTGGGCTTGTGGATAGAAGGGCAATGTGTCGAACCAGGGGTTTTCGGTCTCGTGGGTTTCATCGAGATCCCTGCCGCTGAGTTTGAAGCGGTAGCGGGTGGCCCCCTCCACCGGCGGAAACTCGGCGATCGACGCGTGGCCCGGGGGATGCTTTGAGGTGATCTCCGGGAAGACCTGCACCGGCGGTGAGCCGGGCCAATAGGACGCGACCACCAGTTGGTGATCCGTGCGGTCGGGCCGGCCGTGGGGCAGGGTGATGGCCGCCTCCTTCAAAGCCTGTTCGGCCAGCTTCGGGTCCACCGGAAAGCTCTCCGTCGCGGCGGCCAAGGCTATCAATGTAAGCCGCCACGCTCTGCAGGCGGCAGTCCCGGAGCGCCTCAGCAAGTTTGCGTTGGGCTCACTCATGCGTATTCGCTCTCTCGCGCCCCGCCCGTGGCAGGGCGCACCTCACACCTTGTTGCGGCCACCCGGGGGGGTTATGACGAAGCCTTCTCCACGGCTTCGACCAGCTTTGCTCCCATGTCCTTCAGCGTCTGGTCGTGCTTCAGGGTCTGAATCACCTCGCGCGACCGGCCGTCGACCAGCAGGATGAAGCCCGTCTTGCCACCGTGCTCAGCCCAGACCTTCTCCAGGCCCAGCGCCTGAGCCAGATACTGCGACTGCCTGCGGTCGAACTCCCGCGTCTGATCCAGGGTGATGTACAGTACCGGCAGCGTGTCGAACTTGGCCTGCATCTCCTCGAACACGTTGCCCATGGCCTTGCAGTAGCCGCACCAGTCGGCGTGGAACTTCACCGCGATGGCCCTCGGCCCCTGCACCTCGGCCTTCACCTCGCTCTCGGGCGCTGCGGCGATCTGGCCGCCCGCGTCCACCGCCCGTAGCACAAGTACACCTGCCACGACGAGGGCCAGAAAACCCGCCGCCCATGATGTTGTCGAAATCGTCCACCTGCTCATGATCCGTCCTCCAAGTAAGGGTTGTTATACTCCTGCCTGACCGTCGTCCGGCCGGCAACTGTCGTTCCCTCAACTCTTGTTCCCGCCACCCTGTTCACACACCAGGGCGTAGCCGCAACGGCCATCTGACCACATCACCACCTGATGCGTGGCGAACGGCGGGCCCTCCGACCGGATCGAGGCCGTTCGCTCGGTGAACCCGTCCTTCAGGCCGAAATCCTCCAAGTCAAACTGGAAAAGCGAGTGTTCGCGACCGTCATATTCCCAACGGGTGTAGACGACCGGCCGTTCCGCCAGACGACAGATACGGCCCCCCTCGATCCGGTAGCCCCGGCCGAGCAGTGGCAGCTCCACCGGCATCTTCGTCGCCCCGCTCAGTGCATCGCGGACAGCAGAAGGGTCGCTCGATTCCACCGTCAGGACCGGCCGATGCTCGTGGTTCGTGACCGCCAATCCGGCCACCCGCTCGATGGCCGCCTCAGCTCGGCCCTCACTGCTCAGCCACGGCCAGGCCACGACGGCGGCCAGAACCATCGCCGCCACAACTGCGAGGGCCGCCGCGGTCCGCCGCCATCCTCTTCCTCGTTCGGCCGCAGGCAGCGCAGGCGGAATGTCGAGAAGGCGCTCCCGCAGACCGGCAGGTACCGGCACCCGAGCCAGCTCGACACGCAACCTCTCGTCCGCCGCCAGCAGCGCAATCCACTCGTCCTCGGCCCACGCACCGGCCTGCTGAACACGAGCCAGGACTTCGCGACGCCGCGGATGGTCCGCCGGAAGCGCCGCCGCCTCACCCATGTCCGCAAACAATCGCTCCCGATCTTGGGCGTTCATGCTCCACCTCTCAGCCGAAACTTCCTCGGCTCATCCTCGTCCGTCTTCCGTTCACTGCTGTCACCCCCTGAGCGGCTGCGGTACTCCAGAACACCACGCAGCCGCTGGCGGGCGCGATGGATTCGCGAGAGCACCGTGCCCAGAGGGATGTCGAGTTCGTCCGCCGCCTCGCGACAGGTGAGTCCCTCTTGCAGCACCATCAGTAGCGGAACCTTCAGGTTGTCGTCGAGTGCGTCCAGAGCGACCTGGAGGGCGTCCCGTTCGGCCAGCCGGTCCGATGGCGACGCCTCGGTGTCCACGGCCTGCCCGGCCAGCCCTTCTCCGCAAGCCATCGTGTGAATCCGGCGAGACTGGTCCCGCAGCATGTGAGCGTACCGATGCCGGAGAATCCTGAGCAGCCACGGTCGGGCCCTTTCCGGATCGCAAAGTGCCGCCGCGCCTTTCCACGCGTGGTAGAACGTTTCCTGTACCAAGTCTTCGGCCGTACTCGCATGGCCACAAAGCCGGTATGCCATCCGGTATAGGTCAGCGCTGAAGTCCCGGACCCACTGTTCATAAAGGGCGCTGCGCCGCTCGCGTTCGTGGCGGTGCCAGAAGCTATGGATTCTCTTGCTCACGGCTGCTAACCCTCTGCTCTGATTGCGCCCGCATCGGCCCTTCTTCCCTTATTGTAGTGCCCATTCACCCCCGCGTTATTCCTGCTATCTGGAATGGCGTTGCCGCATTCTAGCCCTGTCGGTGGAAGGCGGGCCATGTGCCGCGGCAACATTTCACGAGAAAACCGTCCGAAAAAAGGGCCTCCGCCTGGGCACATATTCTAAGGAGGGGGACTCTAGGCCACATTCTCCCACCGGTACCAAGGAGCCGAACATGAGCGAACAATCCTCTGCGCTCAGGCTGACATCTGGTGCCGAACGAAGGCGTGCCACAGTCCTGCTTGTGCTCTTCGTCTTGGGTGCCTGGGTGCATGCCCGTGTTCAGGGCAATGCCCCGCGCAATGAGATTCCAAACTGCCAACAGCAGATCGCGGCCACTATGGTCCGCTGGGGACTGGCTTCGAGGGGATTTCAGCCGCCTGTCGACCCGGCAGAGATCGAGCGACATATCGCCGAGCTCCGCAGTCCGATCAGTGAGCAGTGGGTGTTGGCGGCCGATTGGCCGGCGGATCGCGGAGTTCGCAGCAGTTCCGCCAGCGTCGCCGCCGGTGTGCTTGGCAAGTTCCTCGGCGGAGGCCACCTCGCCCGAGTCGAGCACCTCCTGCCAGCGGTGTGCCCGTGCGATGGCGAGCACGAGCGGCGACGTGCGGCGGGCGCGTCAGGTTGCGGCTGAGCGGCGACCTCGGGCAGGACGATCTCCTTGCGGCCGCTGCGCCTGCGGAACGTCGTCATCGGGATGCGGATGGCGACGGACGGCAGGCGTGAGGCTTGAGGCCTGAGGGCGGCGCATGTGGCGTTGTCCCGACGCTCTGAAGTTCAGCGACGAGGGAGGCGAGGAGCGCGAGGCGGCCGCTGAAAGTCTCCGCGATCCCGTGCGAGGCGTCGGGGTTGAACTCTCTTGATGAAGGCCGTCCGCCTCCCTACTGCCGCCGGAAGCGGTGACGTTTGCGGTAGGCCCCGGGGGGGTATCCCGTGGCCTTCTTGAAGGCTTGGGTGAAGTGCGACTGGGTGGCGTACCCGCACGTCAAGGCCACGTCGGCGAGGTCCCGGTCGGTCTGGACCAGCAGGTCCCGGGCCCGCTTCAGGCGGACCCCCCGGATGTACTCGCCCGGGGTGCGGCCCAGGTGCTCGCGGAACGTCTCCAGCAGGGCCTGCCGCGTCAGGGCCAACTCGTCGGCCAGGTCCCCGGCCGTAAGGCCTCGGCAAGCCCGGGCCTCCACCAGCCTCAGGCCCTCCCGCAGGACCGGGTCGTCGACGGCAAGGACGTCCGTTGAGGCCCGCTTCACCACCCCCGTCGGGGGCAGCAGGACGGGGGCGTCGGGCGGCGGCCGGCCGCCCATCATCCGATCCAGGAGATCGGCCGCGACATACCCCACTTCCTCCCATGGCAGGGCGATGCTCGAGAGGGCCGGCTGGTGGAACTCGCACGTCTGCCGGACGTTGTCCACCCCCATCACCGCCACCTCCGTGGGCACGTGGAGCCCCACCTGCTGCGCCACGCGGCAGACGTCTACGGCCAGGGGGTCCCGGCAGCCGAAGACGCCCAGCGGCTTGGGCCGGTCGGCCAGGGACCGGGCGACCTGGTCGTAGCCGGCCTTCCAGTCCGCCAGATTGAACTCCACGACGGCGACGTTCGCCCCCCGCACCCCGGCCAGCACCTCCTTGAAGCCGCGACACCGGGCCTCGCTGTAACCGTGGCCCGCGATCCCCACGAAAAGGAAGTGCACGAACCCCGCGTCCGCCAAGTGCCGGGCGGCCAGGCGGCCCGTCTCCTCATCGTCGACGCCGACGTGCGGGAAACCCGCCTCCGGCAGGCTGCCGGACGTGTTCACCACCGGCAGACCGCTCTCGCGAAGCGCCTCGGCCATCGCTCGGTCGCTAATGTGGCCGATGACTCCCGCGACCTTCGGATCGGCGACCGCCTCGGCCAGCTCCGCCGGGGTCTCGGCCCGGTTCCAGCCCCACCGGCGATTCCCCAGGAACCGGTGAACCCCGACCGTCACGTCGTGGCCCAGTTCGCTGTTAAGCCGGACAAGGGTCACCCGGGTTTCGTATTCGGGCATCAGTGACGGCATCGCGAGCCTCCCAGGGGATGATATCGGAGGATTCTGTCCGAGCCAATAACAAAAACGACACGCTTTTGTGCCCTCTTTGATAGACGCCGCCCGATGCGCGGGTATACTTTCACCGTGAGGCCGAGAATTGGGCCGCACACACGTCACTTGAGGTCAAGAACAGGGAGGCCATGCCATGCGACGCCTTCTGACCGCGCTCCTTTGTGTGGGGCTTCTGGGCGGGGCCACGACCGCCCAGGCGGCGATGATCCACCAGTACGACCCCGGCAACGCAACCGCGCCTTGGGACGATCAGGTGGGTGCTCTCGATCTGACCGCCTACGGCGACGCGGCCGTGGTGACGACGTCGTCCCCGTACTTCGACAAGGCCTACGAGTTCGACGGGGTCGATGACCATGCCGACAGCGGACCGGTCGGGTTCCAGGACGCCGTAAGCTTCGAACTATGGGTCAAGTTCGACGCCCTGACCGACACCACGGACGCTCTTCAGGTCATCTACGAAACGGGCCGGTCCAAGGGACTGTCGTTCTACCTCGCCAAGGACGGCACACTGACGTTCCGCCACGGCAAGAAGACGAGCGACGGGATTGCTCTAACCCACAACCTGACGAACCTGCCCGCCGCCCAGCAGTCGGAGTTCATCCACATCGTCGGCACGGCCGAGAGGACCGCACAGAAGAACTACCTGTACGTCAACGGTTCGCAGGTGGCCTCCTTTGACGGGCAGACCAGCAACGACTGGGGCGGCAACGATGACGCGGGCCTCGGCTACGACAACGGCGGTGGCGGCGATGACGTGGGGTCCTGGAGCGCCGATCTTCCGCCGGAGGGAGCCTGGGAAGCCTTTGACGGGCAGGTCGCCCTGGTGCAAATTTACAGCAACGCCTTGAGTGCCACGGACGTTTCCAACAACTATGACGCCATCGTCCCCGAACCCGCCACGCTGACGCTGCTGGCCCTCGGCGGATTGGGCCTGCTCCTTCGCCGCAGGCGGTAAGTTCGCGGGTCCTTGTCGGTTGAGACAACCGGTGAGGCGCCGGCCGGCGTAGAAACCAGGCCCGGCGCCTCCTTCACAATTACAGACGGCGGCGTCCGCGAAGTCGACCGAGCCCGGGAGACGAGGACCCTGAAACGGACGATCCGGCCGGCGGTGGCGGGGGCGCTTGGGAGGGCGCCCATGGCGACGGCGGCCGGCGCCCGGGTGGCCCGCGCATACCCCCAGTCTGCGACCCGGAGTCCCTGCAAGTAAGTCCCGCTTGCAGACGACGCCACCCGCCGGACCTTTTCCGTCGCCACTCCCGTGGGCGGCGAACGGTTTAACCTCGGCCGCACCGTCTTCGCGGACTCGTACTCCAAAGAAGATATCCACTATGACAACGGCGTCCAACGCCTGGGTGGCGGGCGTGGCGGTGGTGTTGCCGGCGGCAGGGCCGTCGCTCGCGGCGGGTGATTTCAACCCGCCGGGGTGGGTGGATACCGACGGCAACGGTTTCCGAGACAACCGCGATGCGCATTTCCTGGGGCCCGGCGAGTCGCTGGTGATCGGCGTGAACTCCGACTGGGACCCGCCGGCGTACTCGACCAGCTACCACTGGCACTGGTGGCCGACGGACGGCGTGACGTACGAGGGCGATCATTCCCCGGCAGCCGAGTCATGTCCCTTGTCCGTGACCACAACCGGGTGGGCCGTGCACGGCTCGGCCCGGCGAACCAGGAGGGACCCAACATGACACGCCTTCATTCGCTCTTATTGCTGGCCTTCGCCGTCACCGCCTCGGCCGCGACCGCCGAACCGCCGGCCGAGCCGCCCTCCCAGGCCGTAGCGCGACTGGAGAAACCGGGCGCGTACATGCGGCACGAGCTTCGGTTGCCGGGCGTGCTTCGGGACGGCGGCGACTTGTTGCTCTACCTGGGCGAGCAGGACGGCGCCCTACGTCAGGCGTGGGCGGTGATGTCCACGGCCCAGCGTGCAAATCGGCAGATTTACGTTGATCAACTACGCCTGAAGGATGACCGGCTCACCGGGCAGGCGCGCGTCAACCTTGCCTATCCCGGCGAGAACCGCGTGTATGTGGCCGACCTGACGCTGGACGCAAAGCTGACGGGTGGCCGATGGGCCGGGACATTTCAGAGCGAATTCGCCCAGCGCGGCCCGATGACCATCGCGGCGAACGGGTTGCTCGTCGAGCCGTCGGACCTGTCGTGGTCGGTGGTCGGCGGGCGGATGCTGCGCGGCGAGGTGCATGGCAGCGTCGAAGCGCGGGCCCGCGCAGAGGGGGCCGTCACCGCGACCGTGGAAACCGATTGTCTGTTCTACGTCCACGCCCATGTGGCGCGCTGGGGCAAGGCCCAGATCGACCTCCGCTTAAGGGACGGCACGCTGACCGAGGTGAAGGTCGAGCCCCGCCGGTCCGGCGCGGGCAAGTGGCAGGCCAAGGTCGTAGGACACGAAGCGCAACTCACGGAGGACCGGCTGGCCGCGATGGTGGACATCGAGGTGACAGGCGATGCGGTGCGGGGCGGGCGGCATACGCTCAAACTCGACGGCGAACTCGTCGGCAACACGATCGCCGGCGAAGCGGACAGTTACCAGGACGGGAAGCGCGTGAACACCGCGCGGAACATGCTGGGCCACATCACGCGCACCGATCCGCCTGCCCATCCCGATGCGCTGGTGGTGACCGCGGTGATGCCCGACGCCGTATCCGGAAGCCGGACGCCGACGCTTGCGCTGACGGTGCAAGGCGAGCGCATGGTAACCGGCGCGGTTCGCGGCTACCTGCGCAAGCTTGGAAAGGCGGACGTATCGAAGCTCAAGCGCGAGGGCAATCGCATCACCGGCAAGGCGACGCTGCACTTCCCGGTCGGCTCCGCGCTGGTGTGGGACGAGGACGAGCAGGCGACGTATGAGCTGGACCTCCGCTGGTCGGATGGCGAACTGACGGGAACTTACGCGGGCAAGTGGGGTCAGGCACGCAAGGTCGAGGCGAAGCTGACCGGCGTGGCGCGAAGTGAACAGGCGTGGCGCGAGGCCCATCGGCTCCAGGACGCGTACGCGTGGCCCTGCTTCGCCGGGCCGAACCCGAGCCTGACCGCCGACTCGCGTCCCCGGCAGCTGGTCGAGAAGCTCTCCGACGCGAGACTGCTGTGGGCGAGTGAGCGGACGATGCCCGGGCGCTGCCAGGTGGCGCGGTATGGCGAGAGCAACCTGGGGAAGTGGCTTCGCGAAGGGCCGGCTTCCGGCGGCGGCACGCCGATCATCTACGACGGCAAGGTCTACTTCTTCTACGTCCGCCCGGGCAGCACCGGCCCGCTGCCGGACATCATGGCCGGCTTCGAGCAGAAGAAGCAGCGGACAATGGCATTGCTGTGGGCCAGGCACTGCGATGACGTGGTGCTCTGCCTCGATGCGGCGACCGGACAAACGTTGTGGAAGTCGGTCCTGCCCGACGTCGGCCTGTACGAGGTCGGGAAGGGCAAACGCGGCGCGTACACGGCGTGGCTGTGTGCGGGCGAGGGCCGGGTGTTCGTCACGGGATCGAACGGGCAACTGCGCTGCCACAACGCACGGACCGGGGAGATCGAATGGTCTGTGCCCAACGGCGAGAGTGAAGTCGCTTCCGTGATCGACGGTGTGCTGGTGGCGCCGGGCGGCCCGAAGCTGCGCGGCGGGTTGCGCGCCTTGGATGTCCGCGACGGCAAGGTGCTGTGGGCGGTGGAGAACGTGGCCAGCCGCTTCGCCCAGCCGCTCGCGTGGACGCACAACGGCAAGACCTGGGTGATCGCCAACTGCGCCGACCGTGTTCACGGCATCGACCTGCGCTCCGGAAAGGTGCAGTGGTCCATCAAGGGCTTGGGTGAACAGGCCAACGGTGCGACGATGTCGATCGGCGGCGACGTCCTGATCGTCGAGGCCGATCGCGACCAGGCGCCGAAGGACGTCCCGGTCCGCAGGCTGGGCGATCCGATCGTGCGCCCTGAACGGATCGATCGGGTCATGGTCGCGTATCGCCTGGCGGAGACCGAAGCCAGGCCGCTCTGGGTCCTGGACGAGCGATACCACGCCAACCGCACCGCGCCGCCGTACCGCGACGGGCTGTTCTTCTACCGCAACGTCACGACCGGCAAGCTCTACGCCCTCAACGCCGAGACGGGCAAGGTCGTCAGCCGGGCCGATTGCGGGTCGTCAGGCACGGTGCAGGTGATGAACGACCGCGTGTTCGTGCTGCGCGATCCTTCGCACGGGCACACGGAGTTCAACTACTACGCGATCGGCGAGAAGGGGCAGGTTCGTCCCCTGGAGATTGACTGGCACACGATGCACCTGTCAACGACCGGCTACTGGCCGATCGTCGGCGCGCACGCGATGGCCGACGGCCGATGGGTGCTGCGGGGCGCCCGCGGCATCTTCTGCTACGATTCGCGGCGGCCGCAGGAAGGCCAGTGACTCATCCTCCCGGGAGGTGCAGACCATGCGGATATCGAGTGCCAACCGCCGTGGTTTCCTGAAGGCAGCCGCTTCGGGTGCTGCGGCACTGCTGACATCGCGTTGGTCGTGGGCACAGCCGCCGGAGGCCCAACGCCCCAACGTCATTCTGCTCATGAGCGACGACCAGCAGCACACCGCGGTCGGCTACGCCGGGTCGTTCGTCAAGACGCCCGTGCTCGACGAGATGGCGAAGACCGGCCTGCGGTTCGACCGGTTCTACAGCCCGGCCGCGTCGTGCTCGCCGAGCCGGGCGTCGTTCATGACGGGGCGCACGCCTAACCGCACGGGTGTACCGGCCATCACCTACCCGATCAACCTGCAGGAGCGATGCCTGCCGACGCTGTTCAAGGAGCGCGGGTACTTTACCGCGCACGTGGGCAAGTGGCACCTCGGCAACCATGACAAGGGCGGCCCCGTCGCCAGTGGCTACGAGGCGGCGGCCTGGAGCGGCAACAAGTTCGACGACAACCCCCGCTTCCAGCACGAGAACTGCCAGCAGGTGGACAACAAGGGCGAGAGCAGCGAGGTGGCGATCCGCTACGCCCTGCACCTGGCACAGCGTGCCCGCAAGCAGAGCAAGCCGTTCTTCATCACCGTCTGGTTCGGCAGCCCGCACGCCCCGCACGGAGCGGCAAAGCAGTATCGCGAGCTCTACAAAGATCGCAGCGAAGAGGAACGCAACTGGGCGGCGGAGATCGCCGGCATCGACGTAGCCATCGGCCAACTGCGCGACAGGCTGAAAGCCGACGGGCTGCGCGACAACACGCTGGTCTGGTACTCCGGCGACAACGGACATCCCAAGGGCTCGATTACGCGCTCGGGAATCCGCGTGCCCTCGGTGGCCGAGTGGCCGGCGCGGTGGAAGCAGCCGCGCGCGATCGAGGCGCCGTGCTCTCAGATGGATTACCTGCCCACCTTGGCGAGCATCCTCGGCGTCAAGGCCGCGCCCGACGGCCGACCCATCGATGGGCTTGACATCATCAACATTCTTGACGGCACGACCGACCGCCGCGGGCAACCACTGCCGTTCTGGGATGCCGGGAGCAAGCACTCCGGCTTCCCCGATCGCCTCTGGCAGGGCTCGCTCGGCCTGGTCGATGACCGCTTCGAACTCTACGTGCGTGACAACGGCACAAAGTTGAGCCTGCTCGATCTCAAACAGGACCCCAAGGGCGACACAACGTTCGAGAAGAAGAACCCCGACCAGGTTGAGAAGATGAAGGGCGCCCTCGAGGCGTTTCAGAAATCGGTCATGCGAAGCGTCAACGGCGAGGACTACCCCCGATGAGCATGCCGATGAGTAGGCGTCCGAATATCCTGTTCGTGTTCACCGACGACCAGCGGTTCGACACGGTCTCGGCGCCGGGCAACCCCGAGATCGAAACGCCCCACTTCGACCGGTTGGTCGCTCGCGGCACAACGTTCACGCACGCGCACATCAGGGGCGGCACCAGCGGTGCGGTCTGCATGCCCAGCCGGGCGATGATGCTGACCGGCCGCGCCCTGTTCTCGCTCGGAGGCGCGGGTCCGGGACCGCTTCGACCGCACCGGCACCCCGCAGCGGCACGTGGCTTCCTTCTGGCACCGGGCGGGCAGTTGGCGCCGCCGCCGCCGGACCCTCTACAAGGTGGAGGCGAATGCTCAGGGCACCAACCGCCGGTTCGGCATCACCAACCTCAAGGGCCCGGCGGCGGGGCTGTGCGGGATCCGGACGGCCGGGGGCATCCTGGCGAGGGCCTTCGAGAGGATGCCGACCACTTCTCGCCGCCTGTCCCGTGCCGTCAGCGCGCGGCAGGGTCTTCTCGTCTCGAAGGCCACTGTGGTCTCCTTCGGCAGGCGGTTAACCAGCGGGTCGTTTACCCGCTATATCTGCCGAAGGATGGGATTTGCCGCGCGGGCCTCAAACTGGAGCGTACATGTGGGATGAGAACCCGTCATCTTGCCGCCGCGGAGAACGAATGCTATAGTCGGTAGCAGCTCTGAGGCCGGGCATGCATCCTGGCAATGCCATTGCTGTGCGCAGGGGGGACCGAGGCGTACTTCTACCGCAACGATTTCTAGCCGTTCGTGCGGCCGGAACTCAAGGAACACGACCCCCTGCTGCATGATCTGCTGGAAGAGACCTGGGGCCCGATGAAGTAACCTCAAGAGGCACCGTCACCCTACGTGAAGGGCCGGCAATCGGGCCTCGCGGACGTCGGCGGCTCAGAAATCGCTGAGGCGGCGCAGTTTGGGCGGGTCCTTGTCGGCCTCGATCGCGGCGGCGGTCTGGCGGACCAGGTCGATCTGAGACTTCAGCTTCTTCGCTTCCCGGTGCTCCAGCAGTTGCTTCTCAAGCCGGGCGAGCCTGGGCAGAAGCGGTTTGGCGGCGCCGCCGTAGGCTTGCAGGGCCTTCAGGCACCGTGAGATCCGGTTGCGCTTGCCCCACCTATCGATGTCCATGATGTCGAGGCAGAGGCTCATTCCTTCCCTGATGCGGTGTCTGGCGAGCAGGTCCAGGCCGCTGAGGCGGATCCCGTCGGCAAACATGATCCCGCTCGGCGCGGGCTCGATGACCGCCCGGTGTATGGCAGGCAGGAGGGGTTTGATCTCCTCGAAGCCGAGGTTGGCGTAGACGCTCCCCAACGCGCCTCGCGCCCGCCCGTCTTCGTTCTGAAGACCGGCGCGAACGGCCTTCAGGAGCCGTTCACGGTCGACCCCTTCGAGCGACTTGCCGATCAGGCCGCGGCGCTTGTCAAACAGGGCGAAGCAAAGGTAACGCTGCTCCATGTTGCGTGGGTCGTCTTTCGTCGGTCCCGTGGCGAGTTTTTCCAGCATGTCGGGGACGGCCGCTTTGGCAGGTTTCCCGATGCCTGCCAGCGCCTCGGCGGCCAGGATGCGCAGCCAGAGGTCGTCGGAGCGGAACGTTTTGAGCAGGGCAGGCACGGCCGGGGCGCCGCGCTCCTGCTGCATTTTGATCGCCTGGCAGGCGCCGTACCGCGTGTAGAGGTCCTTGGCGTCGAGCAGGTCGATCAGCCGGCTCATCACGTCGTCCTTGCGGCGTGCCAGCGCTTCGGCCGCCCGCTCGCGGACGATCGGCGACCAATTGCTCAGCCGGCCGATGAGCTGATCGGTGGTCAGCGCGTCGGAGAAGCTGGTGCGGTCTCGTCTGGTCCAGCCCCGGCCGTCATCGATGATGCTTTTTGCCTCCGCCATGCTGATCTGCGGGACGTGGTTTTCGCCCTTGCCCGTCAGGTAGATCTTCTTGAGCGGCATGGCATAGGCGAGCAGATAGGCCCCGGTGCAGTCCCATGCCTTGTACGTGTCGCTTCGGGGCTGAGGCGGTCCCAGGTGGACGAAGGTCCCGTCCCAGCAGCGCGCCAGGTCGAAATACCACGCGCCGAACTCCCGCATCCACGCGCCGGTGGCGTTCGGGCCGGACTGGGCCACGCCGGGAATCGCCCACAGGATGCACCAGAAGTTGCCGGTATGGCCGTAGTCACGCTCGTTGCCGTGGGCGGCCAGCGCCATCCGCGAGAAGTACTCCGCGGCCCTGGCGTCGCCTAGCAGGTCAAACATCACCGAGGCCATGCCGTTTTTGCCGTTGCCCTCGTGCGTCTGGATCCACGGGCGGTGGTCGCCGTAGGGAACGCTGCCCTTGCCGACGTAGAATCGGAGCAACCGCACGCTTCGGTCGATGGCAATGTCCAGCCTGCGGTCCTTCACCCCCGCCTCCCGCGCGAGAACGAGCCCGCTGGTCAGCGGCAGGCCCGGGGCGTTCATCATGCCGTACCCGCCGAGCCGCCCGTCGGGCCTCGCGAAACGGTGGCCCCAGGAACCGACGTCGCTCTGCCCCATGGCCGCCTCGAGCGCCAGGCGCCGCAGCCCCGGCATGACCGACGCATCGCCGGTCCGCATCACGTACTCCGACAGCAGCATGACGACGTACCCGTAATACCAGGTCTGGAAACTGTCGGCCGAGAACCCGGCCGCCCACTGGGCCTCCTTCTTCACCAGCGGGAGGTACTCGGGGTCGCCGCTGGCGAGCAGGGCCAGGGCGTTCAGCGAACGTACGATCGGGTTTTCCCGGTAAGACGGGGCCGCGACCCGTTTCGCCAGGGCCCGGCAGCCTTGATCGAGAATACGCTTCGACTTGGCGCAATCGTAAGGCGCGGTATCGCTGTACGTGCCCAGGACGGGCAGTGTCACGACGACCGTCTCTGTCTTGCCGTCCCGCCAGCGGATCAGGGACAGGTTTCCGCCGCCCGCCTCCGATTCCGCCGCGGTCAGCGCCTTGCCGAACTCCGTGCGCGGGTCGTAAGAGAACCGCTTGCCTCCGACGCCCAGGACCACGTCGCCGACCGCAAGAATCCCGTCCGCGGGCGATCCCTTGTCCACCTTCGTCACGTCAATCTGCCGCGCGTCGGCGGTCGACATCTGGTTGGTGTAGATCCACCCGCGCGCCCCGGTGGCACCCAGGTTCCAGTCGTGGTCCGCCCCATCGGGAATCTTGTCGCCCTTGGTGAAGTCGGGCACGGAAACCTTTTCTTTGCTCCCCGCGCCCATGACTTGGGGGGCCGTAACCAGAAGCATGAAAATCGCGAGCACAGCGATTCCCGACAACTGATGGAGGCACGCTTTCATGTCCTTGCTTCCCCGTATAGAGTTCTTATAGAAGGTCGCTAATCAACGATGCGTCTTCTTGCTTCGTTCTAACTGCTTGTACGCTTGCCGCTTGATGACGTACGGTGAATAATCCACTTCCGGCAAACGTGAGTAGCCAAACAGGAGCTTGCCGCCTCTCGTCTTGCCGAGCATTTTGACGGCAAAGTTCTCTTCGGTAATGCCGTGGCCCGCGGCGTCGAACGTCACCACGAGGTCCTTGCCGTCCTTCTCCGAACCGATGGCCTTGCAGCCGCGGCCAAAGTCGACTTCTTCCGGGGCGCCAAAGCGCAATGATTCGACTTCCACCTCTACATGCGGATCTGGCCTGCCCGCCAAAACTTGACCCAGGCGTTATGAGAGTCTCTACTGCCCGGACGGGCAAGGAGATTCTCGATGAGCCGACGGAAGCGACATACGCCGGGACAGATCGTGGCCAGGCTGCGTGAGGCGACCGCTGTGCCGACCGCCAGTGTCTAGCGGAGGCGCTCATGGAAGGCCCGCGGCGAAAGGGTGGGAATGCCGTGGAACTCGCCCAGGTCCAGCAGGTCCCGGTCGCCCGTCACGAGAACGTCGGCCTCGGCAGCCACAGCCGTGCCCAGGACCACGAGGTCGCTTGGGTCGCGGCACGCGTCCGCCGGCACCTTGGCGGGCCGGACGATGGCGGCATGCTCGCGAAGGAACGCGAGGACGGCGTCGGCCTGCCGGGCGGGCACTTTGAGTTTGCCCCGCAAGTGCCGCCGCAGTTCCTTCAGGATGGAACCCGACAGGGCGACCTCGTGAGACCACAGGCAGGCCGCGAAGACGGCCTCGCACAGCCCGCGCGTGGCAAAGGCCGCCACGAGGACGTTCGTGTCGAGGACCACCTTCACGAGATGGCCTCGAAGACGTCCTCGTCCGTGAGGAAGCCCTGGGCCTCGGCGAAGGGGAGCGTCCGGCGGCGGAGCCGCTGGAACTTCCGCACGGCGATGTATCGCCGCAGGGAATCCCGCACGACCTCGCTGGCGGGCCGCTGCTCCTGGTCGCAGAGGACCCTCAGTTCCTTCCTCAGCGATTCCGGGATTCGAACGGTCAGATTGCTCATGGTGCACTACATTGTAGTGCATTCGCTCGGCAAGTCAAGCGCCTCGGCGCGGAATGCGGCGCCCGTTGAGACGGGGGAAGGTCGGGCAATGGCGCCATCGCAAGAGCAGCCCGCCTTGCGCCGTGCCGGGGCAGGCCTGTCCCGGAGTCTCGATATTCTCAGCCTCACCAGCTTCTCCTTCCTGTGCCTGCATGCCTGTCCGCATGCAGCCTGGGCATCCCTATCCCGCATTATTCACGAAGGCGCCTGACGAGCAAGGGATTCAGGTGATTCGC
>CAZGKW010000070.1:0-15225 GCA_964526295.1 uncultured Anaerolineales bacterium | reverse complement strand
CGCCCAACTGTTCTCCACCGCCACCCGCGCCGCATGAAACCTGCGAAAGGGCAGTCAAGAGAAGAAAAGGCGATAAAAAAGAAAAACAATGAAGGGTGCCGGTGTTGCCTTGCCGTTCCGCCGGTCTCTGCTGTCGGTTGCGCCTTTGCGTTTTCTGCGGTCCGCATCACGCCTGCGAAGGCGGCCGGCGGCGGCGCGAAAACTTCTCCCGGAGGCCCTTCCACCAGTCCTTGGCCCGGTCCGCCAGCGCCTTCTCGCCCGCGAACCGGCCTTCCGGTCCGCCCGCCGTGAACAGCACCGCGAAACGCGTCACGAGGGCACCCAGCAGGACGTACCCCGAGAGGACCTGGAGCGTCAGCAGCAGGTGCCCCCACAGGCTGGTCGACATGGCGTACATGTCGCCGAAGCCCAGCGTCGTCATCGTCACGACCGAGAAGTAGCACGCCCGGACGAGCCGGTGCAGCCACCCGCGGCCCTCGACCTCCAGGTTGTCCACCAGGCCGGGCGCCAGGAAGTAGAGGACCGCGAAGCCCAGGCCCATGCCGAAAAACCACCCCACGATGCGGCCCGTCGACCGGCCGTAGTCGCTCATCCACCAGAACGCCTTGACGGGCCACTTCAGCGCCCGGTGGCCCTTGTACCAGGTCTCCCAGGCGATGCGGCGGACGTTGTATTCGAGGAGCTGCCGCATGCCCGGCTCGACGCGGGCCGTGTCGAGGCCGACGCCGGTGAAGTTCGTCTCGCGGTCGATCTTGGACCGCCAGATGAGCGTGCCGCCGTTGACGGCCGCCGCCTCCAGGCGGGTGCCCTCGAGATAAGCGAGGGCGAGGTTGGCGTCCTGGAGGTTGGTGAAGGAGAGGTCGGCCTTGTCCATCCGGGCCAGGCCCAGGCTGGCCCTCTGGAGGTTGGCCCGCGTCAGGCGGGCCCCTTCCAGGTGGGTGCTGAACAGGAGGGCGTCCTGGAGGAGGGCCCAGGAGAGGTTCGCCCCTTCGAGGTGGGCGTGGCGCATCTCGGCCCCTTCGAGGTGGGCCCCCTGGAGGTTGGCATCGCGGAGGTTGGCCGAGACGAGGTTCGCCCCGGTCAGGCGGGCCTCCTTGAGGTAGGCGTGGGAGAGGTATGCCCCCTGGAGGTCGGCCCCTTCGAGCCAGACCTCGGTGTCGGGCTCGGCTTCCCGCCACTGGTTCCACGGGCCGAGGTCCTGGGCGTCGGCACAGGCCTTGAGCCGGTCGTACTGGCCCTGGTCGAGGCGGCGCTCGCCCGGGGCCTGGCCGACGTGTGGGGCGGTCTCGCTCATGCGGTTCCCCCTCCCGGCACGGTCGGGGGATTGTAGCACGTCTCCGGGCCAGCGCACCCGAATTTCTGGCACGCCCAGGTCCGCCGCGGTAGACTGCTCCGCTGGCGGCACACCGTCCAATGGAAGGAGGGAACGGCAATGCGGCATGGAATCGCAGCGGCTGCAATGTTGGCCGTCGTTGCTGCCGCACAGGCCGGTGACGCGCGGGCCGCTGAACCCCTCCCGCGCGGGCCGTGGCGGGTCTTCATCCTCTCCGGCCAGTCGAACATGCAGGGCATGGCCGCCGCGAAGCACCTCGAAAAGCTCCTCGCCGACGATGCCACGGCCGGCCCGTACCGCCACCTCCGAACCGGCGACGCGTGGACCGAACGCAGCGACGTCTTCATCCGTTTCACCGACGGCGCCAAGCGGGACCAGACGGGCCGGCTGCGGGTCGGCTACGGCAGCCGGGGCGACCGGTTCGGGCCGGAGCCGGCCGAGGCCGGCCTTGAGAGCCCCGACCTGCGGGCGCGGAGCAGACCGATGATCGGACCGTCCTGGCCTTTCGGCTGAGCCCGGACCCGGAGCGGGGGGGCACTTGACACAGTGGAGCCGAGCAATGAACTCTGAACAGATGCGTCTCAACGAAGCCGACTCCGGGCAGGGCCGCTGGCGGAAATGGGGTCCGTACCTCAGCGAACGCCAATGGGGAACGGTTCGCGAGGATTACAGCCCCGACGGAAACGCGTGGGACTACTTCCCGCACGAGATGGCCCGCAGTCGAGCGTACCGCTGGGGTGAAGACGGCTTGGCGGGCTTCTGCGACGACCAGCAATCGCTCTGCCTTTCGGTGGCCCTGTGGAACGGCCGGGACCCGATCCTTAAGGAACGGCTGTTCGGCCTGACCAATCATGAGGGCAATCACGGCGAGGACGTCAAGGAATGCTACGACTACCTGGACGCCACGCCGACGCATTCCTACCTGAAGATGCTGTACCGCTACCCGCAGGCCGCCTTCCCCTATGCCGAGCTGGTGGAGGAAAACCGGCGACTCGGCAAGGACGAAGGCGAATACGAGCTGGCCGATACGGGCGTGTTCGAGGAGGGAAGTTACTTCGACGTTTGCGTCGAATACGCCAAGGCCGCCCCAGATGACATTCTCATGCGCATCAGCGTGCAAAACCGGGCCGACGTCGAGGCGTCGATCCACGTCCTGCCGCAGGCCTGGTTCCGCAACACGTGGTCCTGGCAGGGCGATGCCGATAGGCCGGAACTGCGCGTGGAAAACGGGCACGTCGTTCTCGAACACGCGCGGCTGGGACGGCTGTTTCTGTACGCCGATGAGTTCCCGGACTGGCTTTGCTGCGAGAACGAGACCAACCGCCCGAAGCTCTGGGGCCAGGGCGAACCGGGGCATTACAAAGATGCCTTCCACGAGTGCGTCATCAACGGCCGCGAGGAAGCGGTAAATCCCGACAGGCGGGGTACGAAGGCGGCCGCCCACTACATCCGGACACTTCCCGCCGGCGGGACGACCACGAGTCGCCTTCGCCTCAGCCCGGAGCCCGCCGATGCGCCGTTCGAGAGCTTCGACGAGGTCTTCAATGCGCGTATCAGCGAGGCGGACGCGTTCTACGCGGACATCCAGCAGGGCATCGACGAGGCCGAAGCACGGCGGATCCAGCGACTGGCCTTCGCCGGGCTGATCTGGACCAAGCAGTTCTACTACTACTACTACTACTACGTGGCTCAATGGCTGGACGGCGACCCCGCCCAGCCGCCTCCGCCGCCCGAGCGCCGCCACGTGCGCAACTGGCAGTGGCGACACCTGAACAACGCCGAGGTGCTCTCCATGCCCGATGCGTGGGAGTATCCTTGGTATGCCTCATGGGACCTGGCTTTTCACTGCATCCCCCTGACGCTGATCGACCCGGAATTCGCCAAGAATCAACTGCTGCTGCTCCACCGCGTGTGGTACCTGCATCCCAGCGGCCAACTGCCGGCCTACGAGTGGGACTTCAACGAGGCCAACCCCCCGGTCCACGCCTGGGCGGCCTGGCGGGTCTTTCAGATCGACCGCAAGCAGCGCGGCGACCGGGGCGACCTGGAGTTCCTCGAGCGGATCTTCCATAAGCTGATGCTGAACTTCACCTGGTGGGTCAACCGCAAGGACGTGCAGGGCCGGAACGTTTTCCAGGGTGGCTTTCTGGGGTTGGACAACATCGGCGTGTTCGACCGAAGCGACCCGCTGCCGATGGGCGGGCACATCAACCAGGCCGACGGCACGAACTGGATGGCGATGTACTGCCTCAACCTCATGCGGATCGCCCTCGAACTGGCCCTGCACAACCGGGTGTACGAGGACGTGGCCACCAAGTTTTTCGAACACTTCCTCTACATCGCCAAGGCCATGACCAACATCGCCGAGACGGGGCTCGGGCTGTGGGACGAGCGGGACGAATTCTACTATGACGTCCTGAACCTGCCCGACGGCCGCGTGGTCCCACTGCGCCTTCGGTCCATGGTGGGCCTGATTCCGCTGTTCGCCGTGGAGACCATCGAGCCGGAGATGCTCGAGAAGCTGCCCGACTTCCGCCGCCGCCTCGAATGCTTCCTCGCCAACCGTCCCGAGATGGCGGCCCTGGTGTCGCGCTGGCAGGAGCCCGGCCGGGGAGAGCGCCGGTTGCTCTCCCTGCTGCGTGGCCACCGGATGAAGTGCCTGATCCGGCGCATGCTCGACCCGGAGGAGTTTCTCTCGGACTACGGTGTCCGCTCGCTGTCCCGGATATATCAGAGCAAGCCGTTCGAGTTGCCCTGCGACGGTCACTCGTTGACTGTGTCTTACGAACCGGGTGAGTCAGAGTCGGGCGTTTTCGGCGGCAATTCCAACTGGCGCGGGCCGATCTGGATGCCGGTGAACTATCTGCTGATCGAATCGCTCCAGAAGTTTCACCACTACTACTACGGCGACGATTTCAAGATCGAGTGTCCCACCGGATCGGGCCGGTTCGTCACCATCCTGGACGCCGCTGACGAACTGACCCGCCGGCTCATCGGCCTGTTCCTACCGGATACCCAGGACCGCCGGCCGTGCATGAAAGGCAGTGCCGAACCCGGATGGCGAACCCCCGGAGACCGGGTCGTCTTCCATGAACACTTCCACGGAGAGACGGGTCGCGGGCTCGGCGCATCGCACCAGACCGGCTGGACCGCCTTGATCGCCAAGCTCCTGCATCCCAAACGCAAGCCGCACTGACCTCGACGGAGAATACCGATGCATCGCAATGACCAAATGCCTCACGCGCCTCAGTGCCCGCCCCGCCCCGTTCTCAAAGGCCAAGCCGCCCTGGTGACGGGAGGCAGTTCGGGGATCGGCAAAGGCATCGCCCTGGCTTTAGCCGAGGCCGGGGCCGATGTCGTGGTCAACTATGCCGGAAGCGAAGAAAAGGCCCGCAAGGTCGTCGAAGAGCTCTCCGAGCACGGCGGCCGCTATTTCAGTCACCAGGCCGACGTGTCAAAGGAGGCCCAGATCCGGGAGATGTTCGCCCGCATCCGGGCGGAACTGGACACGCTCCACATCCTGGTCAACAACGCCGGCATCCAGAAGGACGCTCCCTTCGATGAGATGACTCTGGAACAGTGGCAAGCCGTCTTGTCGGTCAACCTGACCGGGCAGTTCCTGTGCGCTCGCGAGGCCGTTCGGGAGTTCAAGCGGCGAGGCGTGGTGCCGGATGTTTCCTGTGCGGCCGGGAAGATCATCTGCATCAGCTCGGTCCATGAAGCCATTCCCTGGGCCTGCCATGCGAATTACGCCGCGTCCAAAGGCGGCGTGATGATGCTGATGCGAAGCGTCGCCCAGGAGGTCGCGCCGGATCGCATCCGGGTCAACAGCATCGCACCCGGCGCGATCCAGACGCCACTGAATCGCCAGGCGTGGGGCGATCCGGAGGCCTACGAACGCCTGATGCGGCTCGTGCCGTACAACCGGATTGGCCAACCCGAGGACATCGGCCGGGCCGCCGCCTGGCTCGCCAGCGACGCATCGGACTATGTGACGGGCGCTACGCTCTTCGTCGACGGCGGCATGATGCTGTATCCCGGCTTCGCCTCCGGCGGGTAGCAAGCACCGCATTCCAACAATCCACAGTTCGGCGAGTCTCGACTGTGAAAGGAGCTCCCCGTGGAGCGATTTGACATATTCGCCAAAAACGAAGAGCGAGCCGAGGATCTCCGAAATCGCATGACCGGGCGCGGGTTCGTCCACGATCAGAACGACCCGGAGTTCATGGTCTCGCTCGGAGGCGACGGAACGTTTCTGCGGGCCGAACGACGGTTTCCGGGCCTGCCGAAACTCTGCGTGCGGGACAGCCTCGTTTGCTTCAAATGCCACGACGAGCCCGTCGGCGAGATGCTCGAGATGATCACCAACGTGCAATATCGCATCCACGAGGTGATGAAGCTCCGCGCAAGCACTGCTGAGATGGAGTTCCAGGCGACGAACGATATCACAATCCGAAATGCCGATCCACGCCGGGCGATACGCTTTCGGCTCACGGTAAACGGCGAGGAGGTCGGAGAGACGCTGATCGGCGACGGCATCGTCGCGGCCACGCCGTTCGGCTCGACAGGCTACTACCGGTCGGTCACCGGGTCGAGTTTCGAGGAAGGACTGGGAATCGCCTTCAACAACCTGACCGAACCCAGGCAGCCCCTGCGTCTTGGTACCGACGCCGAGGTCCGCATCGAGATTGTGCGCGGCAGTGCGCACCTGACCACGGATAACGCCTCGCTTCTGGGCCTGTTCGAGCAGGGCGACGCGATCACGATCGGCAAGTCGGACGAGGTGGCCAGGCTGGTCGGACACTGACGGTTGCCGGAAACGGCGGCAAGTGTGCCGAGACGCAAGGCGGCCTCAGCGACCGGCACTTACGAAGCGGCCGCCCCTCACGGCGAGAAGCAACCCGAAGCGCGCAGCGCCCTTGCAGCGCGCCGACGCCCCGGAAGGCCAAAGCACGCCATTTCCTGCCAGTATCGCCGCGCGCGGGACGGGCGCGGCGGACGCGCGCAAGTGGTTGTAAACGCCAAGACTTGCGACGACTTGTCGCTACCTGTCACGAGTGGGCCCGGGAGGATTCGAACCTCCGACCAAGGGATTATGAGTCCCCTGCTCTCGCCGCTGAGCTACGGGCCCAAGGGGGCGGCCCGATCGGGTCGCCGGCGCCTCAGAGTAGACCGGCACCGACCCAGGCCGTCAAGGTCCATCCCGACGACCCGGCGGGCCGGCGTGGCCGCGGGGCCTGTCGGCCCATCCCTGCCTGGGCCGAGGGCCCCGCTTTCTCGTCGCCCAACGCGAACACCCCGGGCTTCGCGTCCTGCTTGCACTCCGCTCACCCCCTGCCGACCGTCGTGCGCTACCAGTAAGGCAGATCCGAGTGGCGGGGATGGTCATGCGCCGCCGAGGCCGGCAGGCGCGCTGAGGCCGCAGCCGGGGTCGGGCCGTGACGTCGGGTCCGAAATGACATTCCGCTTGCCTCGGCCCAGCCGATCGGTGATATACTGGGTCAGCAGCGGGCGATCTCCGGGGGAGTCTCCCTGCCGGAGGTCGCCCTCTCTCTTTGACCGGCCGGCCGGTCGGCTGCGCTGCATGCGACGGGAGTCGGCGAACGGTACCGACGGTGGTCGCCGGGCCGCCCGTCCCGTCCACAAGGTTTTGTCTGTACTGTCGGGGCCGCCCGACGCGCGCGGCCCGGGTCGCATCTGGACGCGGGCCGACATGAGGAGACAGGTCCATGAAAAGCGCAACCGCTGTAGCAGCCGTACTGGTCCTGGTCCTGGCGACGGGGGCCCGGGCGTTTCCGATCGTGGTCGACGATTTCGACGGCGGCGCCGGTCCCCGCGTCACCGGCTCCACCGTCGATCCGGACAACTCGGGCAACACGAACCTCGAAGGCGCGCCGGGGGTCTTCCCGAGCAGCAGCTTCGACGTCTTCGGCCGGACGAACCGGAAGGGCAACTTCGACTTCGCCGACGACTCCCTTACCGGCCTGGGCAACCCGGCCGAATTCCCCACCGACAGCCTGGGCTGCGTCCCCTGGAACGGCCCCGGCGGCCACGACCAGGACGACCACTTCTTCGGCACCAACGACGTCGATAACGGCGACAACCCCGGAGGCGGCGGCACGGCCACCTGGACGATCGACATCTCGGGCCTCTCCGGTCTAGTCCTGGAGGTCGACCTGAGCGCGATGGGCGACTTCGAGGCCGGCGACAACACCCACTCGTTCGGTGCCCAGATCGACGGAGGCGCCGTCCAGGCGCTCATCGCCATCGACGCCGACGAGGACTATCGCGAGGGGGCGCTGGGCCCGTTCACGTACACGATGGAGGACGGCGACACCGTCGACCTCAACGATCCGCTCGCCGTCACGGACGATCTCGGCACCCGTGTCATCGACAACACCTTCACCACGGTCGGGCGGGCGGCGATCCTGGGCACCGGCGACGAGCTGGTCCTGACCTACACGGCCGGTCCGAACAACGGGAGCAGCGAGCCGTTCGCCTTCGACAACGTCCGCCTGACGCCCGAGCCGACCACGCTGGCCCTCGTGGCCGTCGGCGGCGCGACCTTGCGCCTCAGGCGCCGCCGCCAGGGCCCCTAGCAGAAACCCCCGACGTGTCGGGGCGCTGCCTCCGCCGCGTCGAACGGCACACAGTCGAGAATCGGCCCCCCGTTTGCACCCGCGTCCGGCCGGGGTTTCTTTCGGGCGGCGGCCGCGCCCCCGCTGTTGGGTGTGAATCCGTGGTCGCCTGCGTCAACGTGGCCGGTGCCGTAGTTCACTGGAGGGGTCCCCGTCGATGGCTCCCGCGAGGCGGTCGCCCCGGAAGCGGCAGGCTTCACTCATACGGCGAATCGGGATCGAACGTGCGCCCCGCGGTCCATTGGTGCTGATAGTCCAGTACTTGTCGCACGATCGCCTCGGGCAGGGGGGCCGCCTGCTCGCACAGTCTCTGGTTCTCCGCCAAACGTTCGGGCTTACTCGTTCCGATGATCGTGGTCCGTACCGCGGGCAGGCTGAACAGGAACCGCACCGAAAACTCGGCCCATGACATGCAGCCCGACTGTTCGTAAAGGCTGTCGAGTTGCTTTCGCTGCTCGACCCATCGCTGGGGTTTGCCGGGCTTGCCGGCGCTGCGGTCGTTGGCCGGTTCGACCAGGCCTCCGGCCAGTCCCCTGATCGCGACGATCGGCAGTTGTCGGTTGTTGATGAGCTCCCACGTGGTCTGGTCCGATTCACGTTCGATCGCGCTGAAATAGAGGCCGACCGAATCGAAGAGGTCGTTTTCCAGCGCTTTGACTGCGTCGTGCGTGTATTTCTGGAATACCTCGAACGTCCAGTGCCCGACGGTGCCCCTTTGCCGCAGTTCGCAGAGCGCCTCGAACATCGGCCCCTGGGCGAGTACGTCGTCCACGATCTCGCGCGAGCGGTGGTCGTTCTTGGCCAACTGGCCGATGGGCAACCGGTCCAGCCTCAGGCGCTCCAGGACCTCCTCGACGTCCAGCCGGATTTGCGTTGCGTTGTAGCAGTAGATCTTGGCCATCACCGGGGGAATCCGCGACGGGGCCTCCCGGAACGCCAACTTGAGGATGTTGAGCGATTGGCCGTGACCGTAGCAGCGGCTCGTGTGAATCGGCAGGCCAAGGTCCATCGCGGCGCGGACCAATCGCACGTGCTCGTCCGTCCGATCAAAACTCGAGCCCAGGTGGGACGAGCCGATCGTCAGCCTGTTCCATGCGGGGAATTCAGAGCGGTACGTCGAAGCGGCGCCCGTGGACATGCTGTTGTGGGTAACCAATGCCCCCTCCACCCGGGCCTTCTATCCGTCCCTCGGCCGTGATCGCCGTCCGTCGTTCGAGAATCCGATCTGCCGTCGCAGGATCATCAAGCGATTTCTCCGTTCAAAGGTGCGAGAGCCTGGAGCGATTGACCAGGGCCTCTGGCGCGTCCTGCGGGCGGCAACGGCCGCTGGCTGCTATCGGAAAGGCGCTTGCGGCGCTTGCTTCGCATCACTGCCGGCGACGCTTGCGATGGTGGTCCTCGCCGCGCTCGGCGGCCTGATGCTCGGGCGCCGCACGCGGTGAAACGGGGCGGCGTCCGCCCAAGACCTACCCGGCCGCGACGTCCTGCCACGCGCCCGTGGCGGCCGAGGCCAGGATCGCCGCGCACACCCGGTCGGTCGCCAAGGCGTCGCGGAACGTCGGCCGGGCCGGCTCGCCCGAGTCCAGGCCCGCCAGGAAGTCCGCCGCCGCGTGCACGAACGAATGCTCGTAGCCGATCTGAAGGCCCGGCACCCACCACTTGTCCATGTAGGGCATGTCGCCGTCGGAGACGTGGATGGACCGCCAGCCGCGGACCGCCGAATCGTCGCCGTGGTCGAACCAGGCGAGTCGGTGAAGGTCCTCCAGGTTCCACGCGATCGAAGCGTGCTCGCCGTTGATCTCGAAGGTATAGAGGGCCTTATGGCCGCGGGCGTAGCGGGTCGCCTCAAACAGGCCCAGCGACCCGTTGGCGAACCGCGCCAGGACCGCCGACGCGTCGTCGATGCCGACCGGTTCGACCCCGCCCTTGACGGCGTGCGGCCGCTCCTTGATGAACGTCTCGGTCATGGCCGTGACGCGTTTGATGGGGCCGTTCAGCCACGTGGCGGTGTCGAGGCAGTGGGCGAGGAGGTCGCCCGTGACGCCGCTGCCGGCCACGTGGACGTCGAGCCGCCAGAGGGCCGGCCCGCCCTGGGGCAGGTCCGGCGAGATGGTCCAGTCCTGGAGGAAGTTCGCCCGGTAATGGAAGACGCGGCCCAGGCGCCGCTCCTCGACGAGCTGCTTGGCGAGCGTCACGGCCGGGATGCGGCGGTAGTTGTACCATACCATGTTGGAGACGCCGGCCTTCTCGACGGCCTCGACCATGGCCTGGCCGTCGGCCGGGCTCGGCGCGAGGGGCTTCTCGCAGAGGACGGTCTTGCCCGCCTCGGCCGCGGCGATCGCGATCTCGCGGTGCAGGCGGTTCGGCACGCAGACATCGACCGCATCGACGTCGGGCCGCTCGACGAGCCGCTGCCAGTCGGTCTCGAACGAGGCGTAGCCCCACCGCTCGGCGAAAGCCTTGACCTTGGCCTCGTCGCGGCCGCAGACGGCCCGCAGGACGGGCTCGTAGGGCAGGTCGAAGAATCGGCCCACGCGGGACCAGGCGCTCGAGTGGCACCGGCCCATGAAGCCGTAGCCGATCATGCCGATGTGAAGCGGCGTCGCCATGTGCCGTCTCCCTCCTGACCCAGGGGGCTGCTCCGCTGCCTTCCATCCCCCCCCCCGCCTGCGCCAAGTCGCCGACGCTCCATAGCTATGGCGACGGAGCGGCTTCGGCGGGCAGGCACCCCGCTCCCGCCAGGGGAGAGCGATGTCATGAAGAGGCCCTCAGCCGTACTTCGCGTTCAGGTCGTCGGCGAACGCCTTGCACCGCTCCGTGACGGCCCAGGCGTCGGGCCAGAAACAGAGGTCGATCGTCCACCAGTCGTGCGGGACGCCGGCGGCATTCAGGGCCGGGACCATGGCGTCCCAGTCGATGAGCCCCTCGCCGAACGGGGCGTGGGTGCTCGTCTGGTCGTCGTGGAGCGTGCCGTCGCTATCGATGACATGAATATGATTGATCTTCCCGGCGAGCCGCTCGACCAGCTCGACGGCCCCGCCGCGGAGCGTCTCCGGCTCGCCCGGCTGGCGTGCCGCCTCGGCCGCCACCATGTGGGCGTGGCACGTGTCGAGGAGCACGCCGAACGCCTGGTGGTCCACCTCGTCGACGATCCGCTGGATGTCGGACGGCTTGTTGAAGGCGAAGCCCGGCTCGAACTCCCACGTGACGTAGGGCCCCGCGTCGGCGGCCTCGGCCGCGCATCGCCGCCACGTCTCGACGACCCGCCGCCGGGCCGTTTTCTCGTCAACGCTCTCGAAGACGGTGGGCGGCTGGACCGTGTCGACGCGGATGCCGGGGATGCCCAGGTCGGCCGCGAACCGGACGTTCTGCCGGAACCGCTCGATGTACGGCTCGGGATCGTCGGTGTCGATCAGGTGCTGGTCCCACAGGTTCGCCGCCAGGCCGGAGAAGGCGAGCCCCGCCTCGGCGAGGCCCTCCCGGACGCGTGCCCGGTCGTCGGCGCCCGGCAGATCGTCGGGGTTCGGGTGCGGGGCGAAGCCGCCCAGCTCGACCCCGTCGAACCCCAGCCGGGCCAGGTTCGCCACCACCTCGTCCCACGGGACGGGGCCCTCGGCGTAGGGGCCGATCGAATAGGCCCAACTACCGATCGAGATGCGTTTCATCGCCGCCTCCTTCCGCCTCGCGTTCCCGCCTCGCCGACGCGCGGTGCGTCGGGGTTCGTCCCCGGGCCGAAGTACCGCAGGACGACCAGCGGCTCGCACGGACTGGGGTTCTCGAAGGCGACGCCTTCTCGGGCCGCCTCGTGCGAGACGAACACCTCGTCCTCGGTCATCTCGCCGTAGCGGATCGTCGCCGGGCAGTCTAGCGTGAGCGGTCCGATCCGCCCGTGCCCCTGCGTCACGATCAGGCCGTACGCCCCGTTGTCGACGACCGTGATCTTCGTGCCCGGCTCGAGCGTCAGCTCCTTCGCCGTGAAGAGGTCGGCGGCGCCCGCCGGGCCGTAGCAGACCCACCGGTCGACGCACGCCTCGTCGGCGGTGTCGGCGACCCGGACGGGCTTGAGGTGATGGTTGGCCCGGAACCGCGGGTCGCAGTTCTCCTCGTAGTCGAGCATGTCGGCCAGGTAATCCAGGTCGTAGTGCTTTTCGGGCGGAACGTTGACGACCAGCAGGTCACGCGGCACGGGCCGGCCCTCGACCAGCGACTGGTACATGGCGAAGACGTCGCTGCCCCACTGCGGCTCGTACGTGACGAGCGACCCGGGGGCGTGGAGCGTCCGCACCGGGACGTACCATCCCGTGCCGGGCCGCAGGCGGTAGGCCCGGGAGTGGTCCAGGATGCGGTTGTCGCCGCGGTTCCACCGCTCCAGGCACCGGATGACGTCGTCGCGGGTCGTGCCGGGCTCCAGGCCGAAGTAGGTGTGCGGGAAGTGGTTCTCCACGGCGTTGAGCTGGGGCGGGAAATAGTAGGACTCGGGCTTGCCGTCGAGGCCGACGAGGGCGGCCTGCTCGGCGCTCAGGTGCATGTGATGGGGAATGGGCCCCAGATTATCGAAAAATTTCGAATAGACCGGCCACCGGCCGTACGTCTCCCACGTGGCCGGGCCGACCAGCGCCGGCCCGCGTGCCTCGACCGCGTCACGAAGGAGCCGCCGCTCGCCCTCGAAAACGACGTAGCTCAGGCCCTCGTCCTCGGGGGCGCCGGGGTTGGCCGCCGGCGTCGTCGAGGCGAACCACCGCTCGTCGATCCCCCCGCGGTCCATCCCCAGGGCGTAGACGTCGTCCGGGTGGAGCTTCAGGCGAAGGCCCGGCGTCAGGAACGCCCGCGGCACCCAGGCGGGGGCCAGCCGCAGGATGCCGCCGCCCGCTTCCAGGGCCCGGTCGAGGAACGTCTCGACGCTTTCGGTCGGCATCGATGGTCTCCTCGGCTGGCCGCGGCCTGTCGCCTGCCGCGGCGGGCACGAAGACCCGCCGCGCCGAATGCTGACAAGGTCCGCAGAAGTTGCTCTAGACCCGCCAGGGCGGGCGCATCGCACGGGCCAGGTAGCGGTCGGCCTCCGGGTCGTCGACGAACCGCTCGGCCTTCGGGTCCCACTCGACCGGCCGGCCGAGCAGCAGGCAGACGTTCGCGCAGTGGCACGCCGTCATCGACCGGTGCGACGCCTCGGCGTGCGAGATCGTCCGCCGGCGCGACTTCACCGCATCGAGGAACGCCCCGACGTGCCCCTCGGCCGGGTAGCCCTTGCCGAAGTTCCTGCCGCCGAGGAGCGACCGCGGCTCGGCGTCGATCCGCCCGTCGTCGTCCACGTATGCCCACCCCTCGGTGCCCTCGAACTTGACGTGCAGCGGCCACTTGCCGTCCTGGATGACGAGGTCCACGCCATTGGCGTACCGGCACCGGATGCGGTCGCCCTCGTCGCCGATGTACTCGTAGTGGACGGGCGAGGTGTCGTCGGCCCCGAGTGCCATCTGGCACAGGTCGATCGTGTGGCTGCACCACTCGGAGATGGACCCGCCCTGGAAGTCGCGGTGCCGCTTCCATCCGCCGAGCCACTTCGGGTTGTACGGCCGCCAGGGCGCGGGCCCGAGCCACCGGTCCCAGTCGAGGACGTCGCGCGGCGGCTGGGCCTCGGGCGGGTGGGTGAAAGCGCCGGGCACGGAGACGCGTCCGGCCGCCTCGGCCCGGAGCGTCTTCAGGTCGCCCAGCCGCCCGGTCCGGGCCAGGTCCGCCGCCAGGCGGAACCGGATGATGCTCCGCCGCTGGGTGCCGCACTGGTACACGCGGCCGTAGCGGCTGACCGCCTCGACAAGGGCCCGGCCCTCGGCGACGGTGCGGGCCCCCGGCTTCTCACTGTAGACGTCCTTGCCGGCCTTGGCCGCCAGGACCGACGCCAGGGCGTGCCAGTTCGCGCCCGTGGCGACCATGACGGCGTCGACGTCGTCGCGCGAGAGGAGCTCGTTGAGGTCGACGTACGCCGCGCAGTCCGTGTCCCCGTAGTGCCCGTCGACCTGTGCCTTCGCCCGCTCGCGACGTTCGCGGCGGACGTCGCAGACGGCGAGCATCCGGACGTCGGGGCTGCGGAGGAACGCCCCCATGACGTACCGTCCCCGTCCGCCGATGCCGATCGCGCCCATGTTGATGCGTTCGCTGGGCGGGACGGCCCCGCCCGCGCCGAGAGCGGACGAGCGGACGATCACCGGGGCGGCGACTGAGGCGGCAACGGCGGCGGCGGCTCGCTTCAGGAACCGGCGGCGGTTCTCGCGGGGCATGATGGGTCCCCCTCAGCGGGCCGGCTGACCGGCCGGCCTCGGCGACGGGGGGAGTATACCGCGGGGCGAGCGGCCGTGCCAACGGACTTCCGGGCGACCGTGCGGAGCAGGCGACGCTACCGCCGTCACTCCCTGAGGACGACGCGGTCCTGCTTCTGGTTCCGCCCCAGGCGGAACATGCCTTCCGAGAGCCACCGCCGCGTCTGGCGTGCCGGCACCGTCACCGTATACTCGACGGTGTGGTAGTCGAAGAGGGTGGGCGAGTCCTCCATCGCAAATTCGACGTGCCCAGGCAGGACGTGGCGGACCTCCAGGGTGATCGGTTTGGCGCGGTAGTTGCGGACCTCTTCCTGCCACTTGCGAAGCTCGTTCCAGCCGACGACGCGCGGCGGCGAATGATCGAAGATGAACCCCGACCGCTCGACGTCCAGGACGCTCCGCTCATAGACGATTCTGGCGTCCGTCCCGACGTTCAGCTCGATCTTCTCTCGTATCGGGATGTATTTCGTCGATTGCGTCGTGTAGTACGCCAGGCCGTCGCGGTCGCCCCGGCGGAAGACGCGGATGACACCGTCCGGAAGGGGCGAAGCGCCCAACTCGTGCTCCCGGTCGTTGGCCAGAATGAAGAACCGGACCGGCCGGTCGCCGTACTGGTGCGGCCGGTAGCGGTAGAGGACCTCGAAGGGGACGCCCTCGGCCTTGAACGAGACCATCCGCTGGCTCCATCCGTTCCGGACGGTCTGCTTGCCCTCGACGGTGAAAATGAAGTACTCCGAGAGGCCTTCCTTGACGATCTCGGGGGCTTCGGACGCTGCCGCTTCGTCGCGTTTCTCCCCCGCGGCCCTCTCGTCGAAGAAGTACGCGGCCGCCTCCTTTTTGAGGTTGTTGTACCGCCAGCTGTCCTGCTCGGGCATCCGGCCGCCCGCCAGCTCGCCGACCTTCTCGACGAGGTTGACGACGCCCACCACGAGCCGCACCTGGG
>CAZGKW010000069.1:0-15646 GCA_964526295.1 uncultured Anaerolineales bacterium | reverse complement strand
TGGAGTGCCCATCATTTTGCCGCGCGGCGGCCAGTCTTGGCCGCCGCGTGACCCGAGGTCACCGCGTGCCCCGGGTCTCGAAGTCCCTCGCTTCGCGGCGGGCAGGACAGCCCGCCGCGCTTTCCTTTGGAGTGCCCGCCGCGCTTTCCTTTGGAGTGCCCGCCGCGCTTTCCTTTGGAGTGCCCGCCGCGCTTTCCTTTGGAGTGCCCGGCGCGCTTTCGGTTGGACAGCCCATCATTCTACCGCGCGGCGGCCAGTGAACGGGCAAGAGCGCGGCGGCCAAGCAAGCAAGAGCGCGGCGGCCAGTCTTGGCCGCCGCGTGCCCCGGGTTTCGAGGTCGCTCGCTTCGCGGCGGGCAGTCTTGGCCGCCGCGTGACCCGAGCCCGCCGCGTGACCCGAGGCCGCCGCGTGACCCGAGGTCGCTCGCTTCGCGGCGGGCAGGACAGCCCGCCGCGCTTTCCTTTGGAGTGGCCGCCGCGCTTTTGGCAGGACAGCCCGCCGCGCTTTCTTTTGGAGTGCCCATCATTTTGCCGCGCGGCGGCCAGTCTTGGCCGCCGCGTGACCCGCGTGCCCCGGGTCTCGAAGTCGCTCGCTTCGCGGCGGGCAGGACTGCCCGCCGCGCTTTCTTTTGGAGTGCCCGCCGCGCTTTCCTTTGGGCTGCCCATCATCTTTCCGCGCGGCGGCCAAGGCTTTCCATCATTTTGCTTCGCGGCGGCCAAGCAAGCAAGAGCGCGGCGGCCAGTCTTGGCCGCCGCGTGACCCGAGCCCGCCGCGTGACCCGGGTTTCGAGGTCCCTCTCTTCGCGGCGGGCAGGACTGCCCGCCGCGCTTTCTTTTGGAGTGCCCGCCGCGCTTTCTTTTAGAGTGCCCGCCGCGCTTTCCTTTGGACAGCCCATCATTCTACCGCGCGGCGGCCAAGGCTTTCCATCATTTTGCTTCGCGGCGGCCAAGCAAGCAAGAGCGCGGCGGCCAGTCTTGGCCGCCGCGTGACCCGGGTTTCGAGGTCGCTCGCTTCGCGGCGGGCAGGACAGCCCGCCGCGCTTTCCTTTGGGCTGCCCATCATCTTTCCGCGCGGCGGGCAGGCAAGCAAGCAAGAGCGCGGCGGCCAGTCTTGGCCGCCGCGTGACCCGAGCCCGCCGCGTGACCCGCGTTTCGAGGTCCCTCTCTTCGCGGCGGGCAGGACAGCCCGCCGCGCTTTTCTTTGGGCAGCCCATCATTCTGCCGCGCGGCGGCCAGTGAACGGGCAAGAGCGCGGCGGGCAGGACAGCCCGCCGCGCTTTCCTTTGGACTGCCCGCCGCGCTTTCGGTTGGAGTGCCCGCCGCGCTTTCGGTTGGAGTGCCCGCCGCGCTTTCCTTTGGAGTGGCCGCCGCGCACCGGGGGCTACGCCCCGGGCGGTTCGGTGCGATAGTGGTGCCGGCGGAAGAGGGCCTGTCCCTCGTCGCTGGTGGTAAAGGTGACGAACCGCTCCGCCAGGGCGGGGTCGGCCGCCGATTCGAGGACGGCGATGGCCACCCTCGAGATCACGTTCTGCTGCGGCGGGACCTCGACGACCTCCCCGGCGTCCGCATAGAACGCCGCGATGGCGTCCCAGACGATGACGGCGTCGAGGTGGCCGGTGCGGACCTGGATGCCCAGCTCGTTGACGGTCGTCGAGGAGAAGGCGAGGTTCGCTTGGACCGCCGCCAGGTCGATGCCGTTCTTGGCGAAGATCTGGCGGCTGATCCGCCCGATCTGGCAGGCCTTCGGGTTGCCCAGTCCGAGCTTCAGGCCCGGCCGGGCGAGGTCCGCGACGCCCTCGATCGCCTTCGGGTTGCCCTCCTGCACGAGGATGACCGGGACGAAGTAGCAGACCATGGCTTTGGAGGCGACGAGGCCCCCCTTCTCGGCCAGCTCGACGTACCAGACGTCGCCGGGCATGAACAGGTCGCCCCGGCCCGAGGCCCGCATCCGGGAAATGATGACGCCGCTGCCGCCGTAGTCGGCCTCGACCGCGGCGCCGGTGCGGGCCGTGAAGGCGGCGATGACGTCCTTCATGGCGGGCCGAAGGCCCGCCCCGCAGTAGAGGTAGAGCGACTTGCCGGCATCGGGCCGGGCGTCTTCGGGGCCGGCACCGCTCGCCTCGGCGTCCCCGTCGGGCGCCGTCTCGCCCGGAAGGTGCTTCGGGCCGCCCGCGGGCAGCTCGAAGCCGTGGGCCTTCCACACCGACTGGTTCTCCTCCGAGGCGCAGTACTCGGCGAACGCCCGGGCCGCCTCCGGCCGGTCCGTGAAGCTCAACAGGTCGATCGTCACGCCGATGCGGCTCATGTCGATGCGGCCGTAGGTCGCAGTCGTCACGGCGTCGACGTCCGGGTGGGGCCGGTATTGCGGCTCAATGTCCACCCTGTCGAGCTCGTCGCGTCGGAGGTGGATGACGGCGTTCCAGACGATGGCGGCGTCTGCGCCGCCGAGGACGACCTGGTTGGCCGCCTCGCCCCCGCCGCGGGTCCGGACGACGACGTTCTCCGCGATGGCGTCGGTGATGCCCGCCTTCTCGAACATGACGCGATAGATGTGGCCGGTGGTGCTCTTCTGGGGGTGGGTGAGGGCGACGCGGACGCCCGGCTTCGTCAGGTCCATCAGGCCCCCGATGCCCTTGGGGTTGCCCTTTGGGACGGCGATGTAGGGCGTGATGCAGGCGACGAGCCAGCCCTCGGTGGCGAGGTCCTCGCGGACCATCGCCCCGTGGAACGGATCGTGGGCGACGTACAGGTCGCCGCGCCGCGTCTGCTCGACCTTGATCTTGTTGACGCCGCTGCCGGCGTAGTCGAGGTGGACGGTCCGGCCGGTCTCGGCCTCGTACCGCCGGGCGAGGTCGGCCATGACGGGCCGCATCGTGCCGCCCACGTAGCAGTAGAGGGCCCCCTCGGGCACGTCGGGGGCCTCGTCGCTCGGGGCGCAGCCGGCCACGCAGAGAATCCCGGCGGCGCACACGGCCATCACGGCGAGGCGGTGAGGATAGGGCAGGCGTTGGAACATGCGCGACCTCCTGTCCGGGGTTCGGCCGGTCGCGGTCCGGCCGGCCATCACAGGAACGGGTTCGTCCGATCCTCCAGGTCGATGGTCGTCGTGGGCCCGTGGCCGGGATAGACGCGGGTTTCGCCCGGCAGCGACAGGAGCTTCTCGCGGACCGTGCGGACCAGCGTCTCGTGCCGGGCCCCGGGAAAGTCGGTCCGCCCGATCGACCCGGCGAAGAGGGCGTCGCCGGTGAAGACGATCGGCCGCCCGTCGGGCCCGGCCTGGCAGTAGAGGCTGATGCCGCCGGGGGAATGGCCCGGCGTCTCGATGACCTCGAAGACGCTGGCCCCCACCTCGATGCGGTCGCCCTCGACGAGCAGGCGGTCGGGCTTGGGGCTCTTGATCCAGGCGGCCATCAGCGGCGAGAGGTTGCGGAACGGGCTCTCGAGGAGCGAGGCGTCCTCCTTGCCGCAGGCGATGGCCATCTCGGGCCAGGTCTGGCGGAGCAGCTTGTTGGCGTAGATGTGGTCGGCGTGGCCGTGGGTGTTGACGAGGACCTTGGGGGCGAGCCGCCGGCCGCGGAGGAACTGGACGATCCGGCCGGCGTCCTGGGGGGCGTCGACGATCATGACCTCGGGCGATGCGTCGGCGCCGGTTGAGGCGGACTGCCCGGCGTCGGGCGAAGCGTCCGCTTCGGCGTCGCTCCGTGCGGCCTTCTCGGCGCCGCTTGGGCCTTGCGGTCGGCGGCCGTCGCCGATGACGACGTAGGCCGAGACCTGGAACGAGCCCAGCTCGAACGCGTGGATTTCCATCGCTTTCTCCGGGTGCCCTGTGCGAAGCGGCTATTATAGGCGCGTGTGCCGCCGATGCCACCGTCCGTTCGGTGCTCACGGCGCCGAGCGCCATGCCGAGCCGAGCGGGTGGCCGGCCGAAACGCCTTGGCCGCGGGGCCCGGGGTCGGTAGACTCACTGTGGTCCGCTTCGAAGGGGGAGTCGCCGTGACGAACGCATCGGATTTGCCGCCGGCGCCGCCGCCCGAGCCGGCCGCGTCCGCATCGACGCCGACCGCGACACGCCGTACAAGCACGTGGTCCGGGTGATGGACCTCTTGCAGCTCGAAGGGCTGACGAACGTCAGATTCCGCGCTCGGGACTGACGTTCTTGGCGCGCCGTTTTTCGGCGCAGGGGCCGCAGGGACCGCAGGGAAGGCCTGCTGCTGGTCAGATAAAGGCGGGGAATTTTTCTTTTTAGCTGCCCTTAATTCATTATTCATCTGCGTGCTCAGCGACCTCTGCGTTGAGACCGCGTGGTCACGGGCGAAGGAGGCCAAGGTGAAGTTCCGGAAGCTCGGCCGGACGGACATCGACGTGTCGGTCATCGGCCTGGGGGGGTGGGCCCTGATCGGCGGCCGGACCTGGGGCGACCAGGACCGCGACGACTCCCGCTCCGCCATCCGGGCCGCCCTCGACGCCGGCGTCACGTTCTTCGACACCGCCGAGGGCTACGGCCGGGGCGAGTCGGAGTCGCTCCTCGCCGACGTGATCGGCCCTGGCCGCGACGAGGTCGTCATCGCCTCCAAGGTCAGCCGCCGGAACCTCGAACCCGAGACGCTCCGCGAGCGATGCGAGGAAAGCCTCCGGGCCCTTCGCACCGATTACATCGACCTCTATCAGGTCCACTGGCCCAGCCCCGACGTGCCGCTCGAGGACTCGATGCGGGCCATGGAGGACCTGAAGCGGCAGGGCAAGGTCCGCGTCCTCGGCGTCTCGAACTTCGGGGCGACGTATCTCAGGGACCTCCTGGCGATCGGCCGCGTCGAGAGCAACCAGGTCTGCTACAACCTTCTCTTCCGGGCCGTCGAGGACGAGGTCCGGCCGCTGTGCGTCGAGCAGGGCATCAGCATCCTGCCCTACAGTCCCATCGCCCAGGGCCTCTTGACGGGCAAGTGGGCCTCGGCCGACGAGGTGCCCGAGGGGCGGGCCCGGACGCGGCTCTTCTCGGGCGACCGGCCGGAGGCCCGCCACGGCGAGGCGGGGTGCGAGCAGGAGACGTTCGCCTCCATCGAGCGGATTCGGGAGATCGCCGACGGCCTCGGTCGGCCCATGGGGCAGGTGGCCCTGGCGTGGCTCCTGGCCCAGGAGGGCGTGCCGAGCGTCATCGTCGGGGCGCGAAACGCCGACCAGGCGGCCGAGAACGCCGGCGCGGCCGACCTGGACCTGTCGGGGGATGTGCTGGCGGCCTTGGCGGAAGCGACCGAGCCGGTCAAGCGCCGCCTGGGGTCGAGCATCGATTTCTGGCAGAGCGATTCGCGGGCCGACCACGCGTGACGGGCGACCCTGAGGGGGGCGCGCTTGCTGCCGGCCGCCGTGCATCGAAGGTGTACGGGCACTGGTGGGCGAGCCGCCAGTGGCACCCGTGACGCCGACCGCCGAAAGGCTGTTCCGAGGGGGGCGCCATGACGGACCACGTCGACGCATCCCGACGCCGCGGCGCCGGCGGGGCGCTGCTGATCGTCGCCCTGCTGGTCGTGCCGCTCGGCGCGTTCGCGGGGGCGGCGGCGCTGGCCGTCTCGTTCGCGCCGGTGCTCGTCCTGCGGACACTGGCGAAGGAGCACCGCGAGCTGGCGATCGAGCTGCCCGAGGCCCCGTCGGCCGTCCTGGTTCGCCCGTCGTCGGGGCCGCTCATCATCACCATCAATGAGGACGGCGGCGTCCGGATCGACGGGGAGGTGATCGAGCCGGACGCGTTGCCGGCCCGGCTCCAGGAGGCGGCCCGCTCGGACCCGCTGAGGCCCGTCCTGGTTCGGGCCGACCGTGACACCCGCGCGGCGCAGATCGTCGAGGTCATCGACGCGTGCGCGATGGCAGGCTTCCGGGACATTTCCATCCGCACGCCGTCATGGGACGAGACACCATGACCGACGACCAGGTCCAGATCGCCGCACCCGACCCGCGGCGGCATCGCGAGGCCCTGATCGACCTCGTGGCGAAGACGTTCCCCGGCGGCGGGGGCTACTGGCAGGCCCGCGACCGGTATCGCCGCAAGTGCTCCCGCCGGTCGAACTACGACTGGGTGGCGACGCGGGCCGCCCTGGTCGACGGCCGGCCCGTGACGCACTTCGGCGTGTGGGACTACCGGATGCGGATCGGGTCGGTCGAGGTCCGGACCGGGGGCATCGGCAACGTCGCCACCGACGGCGACTACCGCAAGCGGGGCCTGATGGCCCGGACGGCGGAGGCGAGCCTGGCCGCCCTGCGCGAGCTAGGCTACGATATGTCGATCCTCTGGGCCATCCCGGACTTCTACCATCGCTTCGGTTACGTCCGCTCCTGGCCCGACACGACGTGGACGGTCCGCCTTGGCGACCTGCCGCGCGAGCGGGCCCGGGTGAAGCGCCGCCGCATCACCGTCCCCGTGGGCGCCGAGTTCGACGCCCTCTACAACCGGACGCACGCGGGCCTCACGGGCACGGCCGTCCGGCCGACGTACCGGTGCAACCACTGGGACGACGTGGCCGGCCTGCGGTGGGACGACCGGCGAGGTCGGCTCGCGGGGTACGTCATCTTCGGCCAGGACCGGTGGCGGCTGCGGTGCCCGGAGGGCTGCGGCGACCCGGACGAGGTGCTCCGTGTCCTGGCGGCCGAAGCCCGGCGGCGGCGGTGCACGGAGGTCCAGTTCACCGACCTGCACCAGCGGACGGGGCTGGCGCGGCGGATCCGGCGGGGGCCGTGGCGGGCCGAGTCGCACCAGGTCTCGCGAGGCGGGCCGATGGTGTGCATCGTCAGCCTCGCCGGGACGCTCGCCAGGATGGCCGGCGAGCTGGAGCGGCGGCTGGCCGAGTCGGCCGCCGGCACGTGGCGGGGCAAGCTGCTCCTTTCGAGCGGCCGCGAGCGGGCCACGCTTGCCATCGATCGGGGGAAGGTCCGGGTCGGGCCGCCGGAGAAGACGAAGCACGCCATCCGGGGCGGGGACGCGCTCGCCCAGCTCCTGATCGGCACGGACGAGCCGGACGAGGTGATCGCCGTCGCCGGGATGCGGATCTCGGGGGAGGGGAGGCGTCTGGCGCGGGCGCTGTTTCCGGCCCAGCAACCGCGGCTCTCGTCCTGGGACCGCTTCTGAGTGGGCGCCCGGCTGCGGCGCGGCGGGTCTCGGTGTCCGCCGCGCGAGACGGTGTCTCTTGAGGACGGGCGCCGATTGGCATGCAATCGGTGGCACCCGCATCGTCGGGCGAGGCTACGTCTCCATTTCGGCCTCTTCGGGCGTCAGCTCGGCGTCGTCTTCGGCCCCGTCCCGCTGCTGCTTCATGGCGTCCCACTGCTCGAGGGTCAGGAGGACCTCGCGGGCCTGGCTGCCGGCGTAGGTGCCGACGATGCCGTCCTCGGCCATCTGGTCGATGAGGCGTGCCGCCCGGCCGTATCCGATGCCGAGCCGCCGCTGAAGGAGCGAGACGCTGCCCCGCTGGTGCTCCAGAACGACCTCGATGGCGGGCTCGTACATCTGATCGTCGCATCCGCGTGCCAGGGCCCCCTCGGCGTCGCCTCCGGCCTGCTCGTCCTCGACCTTGAGCTGGACGAGCTCGCGGTGGAAGGTCGGCTCGGCCTCCTCGGTGACGAACTCCAGGACGTTCTGGATGTCGAGCTCGGAGACGTAGGAGCCCTGGGCCCGGATGAACTTGTGGGCCCCCGGGGTCATGAAGAGCATGTCGCCCTGGCTGAGGAGCTTCTCGGCCCCCATCGAATCGAGGATCGTTCGCGAGTCGATGCGACTGGCCACCTGGAACGAGATCCGCACCGGCAGGTTCGACTTGATCAGGCCCGTCAGGACGTCGACGCTGGGCCGCTGGGTCGCCATGACCAGGTGGACGCCGACCGCCCGCGACTTCTGCGAGAGGCGCGTCACGTGGGCCTCCACCTCCTTGGCCGCCACCATCATCAGGTCGGCCAGCTCGTCGACGATGACGACGATGTGGGGCATGTGATAGACCAGGCGGGCCTCCTGCTCGGGCGTCCCTGGGGCGAACCGCTCGACGATCTGCTCCCGCGACAGGCGGTTGTACTGGTTGATGTTGCGGACCCGGGCCTTCGACAGGAGGACGTACCGCTCCTCCATCTTGTCGACGAGCCACGAGAGGATGGCCTCGGCCTTCCGCATGTCGTTGACCACCGGGCACAGGAGGTGGGGCAGGCCCTTGAAGACGCTCAGCTCGACCATCTTCGGGTCGATCATGACGAGCTTCAGGTCGTCGGGCGTCCGCGTCAGGAGCAGCGACATGATGATCGAGTTCAGGCACACGCTCTTGCCGCTGCCGGTCGTCCCGGCGATCAGCAGGTGCGGCATGGCCGCCAGGTCCTTGACCAGGGCGGCCCCCGTGGCGTCCTTGCCGAGAAAGAGGGGCAGACCCATCCGGTGGGAGGCGTCGCGTCCCGCCAAGACGATCTCGTTCAGGCGTACGATCGACCGCTGCGTGTTCGGCACCTCGACGCCGATGGTGTCCTTGCCCGGCAAAGGCGCGACGATGCGGACGCTAGGCGACTTCAGGGCGATCGCGAGGTCGTCCGACAGGCCCACCACCTTGCTGACCTTGATCCCCGGCGCCAGAGCCAGCTCGTATTGCGTGATCACCGGCCCCGTCTCGATGGCGACCACCCGGGCCTTGACGCCGAAGTCGTGGAGCGTGTTCGTCAGGACGTCGGCTTTCTGGCGGATGGCGTGCTCGTCGAAGTCGCTGGCATCCTCGTCGGCGTCCTCCAAGAGGTCGACGGGCGGGAGCTTGTAGTCGGCGGTGCGCGGCGTCGTGGGGAGCGGCTCGAAGGCGAACGCCTGCTGCTCGCCCGGCTCGGCGGGGGGCTCGGCCCGGTCCTTCTGGCGGCGGACGACGATCGGCTTGGGCGTCGGCGGACCTTCAGACTCCGGGTCAGCCGCGGGGACCTCGGGGGACGCCTCCATGGCCTCGTCCGAGTCCGCCCCTTCGGCGGCGCCGGGCTTAGGCTTCTGCTTGCGGACCGAGGGATCGGGCAGCCGCTCGCGGATGGCGGTGGCGGCCGCACCCGCCGCCGCGCCCGCTCCCGCCACCGCGGCCGACGCCAGACGCGTCACCGGCGGGCGGGCCCGCGTTCGCAGCCACCGCCAGATCCAGAACGGCACGGCGAACAGGTTGATGTTCGTCAGCAGGATCAACCCGACCAGCGCGACCGGCATCATCAGGAGCACCGTCCCGACCGGCCCGAGCTTCGGCTCCAGGTACTGCCAGATCGCCAGGCCCAGCACCCCGCCGTGCCCCTGCGGCAGGTGCGGCCACCCGGGCACCGTGATCATGCTCGAAAGGACCGAGGTCGCGGTCACCAGGAGCAGGGCCCCGACGACCCGGAACGCCTTGTCCTCGACGCCCTTGCGGGAGACCCACAGGAACCCCGCTGCCATGAGAAACAGCAGCAGCGGCCACGCGCCGTCGCCCAGGGCCCACAGGAGCCAGTAGGAGAGGTAGGCGCCGACCTCGCGGCAGAGGTTCTTCGGCGGGTCGTTAGGCGGGTAGACCGCCGCGCTCGGCGGGTCGCCCGGGTCGAACGTGACGACGCTGACGACGACGAAGACGGCCGCGAACAGGGTCAGGACGGCCGCGACCTTGCGTCCCCGGCCGACGGGCTTCGCCTGGGGTTCGGGGTCGGCTTTGGCGTCGCGCTGCCGGCGGCGCCTGGCCGGCCCTCGGGCCTTGGTTGCCATAACAGGACTCACCTGGGCGTCGGCCCGGCGGCACCGCGCGTCAGTGGGTGCCGCTGGAGCCGAATCCGCCTTCGCCTCGGGCGCTCTCGGGCAGCTCCTCGACGGGCCGGACGTCGGCCCGCTCGACGCGGGCCACGACCAGTTGGGCGACCCGCATGCCGCGGGTCACCTCGACGGGCTCGCGGCCGATGTTGCCGAGGATGATGCCGACCTCGCCGCGGTAGTCCGCATCGATGGTCCCCGGGGCGTTGACCACGGTCAGGCCGTGTTTCAGGGCCAGGCCGCTGCGGGGTCGAACCTGGACTTCGTGGCCCTCCGGCACGGCGACGAAGAGGCCCGTGGGAACGAGCACCACCTGGCCGGGCTCGATCCGCAGGGGGGCCTCGACGGCCGCGCATACGTCCATCCCTGCCGCCGCCTCGCTCATGTAACGTGGCAGGGGAAGGTCTTCGGTGCCGGGTTTCCGCCGGACCAGGAAGGGTATCGGCATGGTGGGGGGGCCTCCTTGAAGCAATTCTCCGGGTTATCGGACGCACGAGGCGGGCGTCACGATACTGGCAGGGCGGGCGGGGGGCAAGCGACGTTTCGGCCTCGTCACTGCTGCGGCACGATTCCAGACGCGGTCGTACGACCGCCGGTACGTCCGAACGTCGGGGGGCTTGTCGCACGGGCGGCGGGTCGCGTGCTCCCCCGTTGAATCCCGGCTCGCCAGGCGGTATGGTAAGGGCGGCACGCAGCCGATTCGCCCATAGGGGAGGTGCTCGGACCATGTTCGTCGTCACGGTGCCGCTTGCCGTCCTGATCGTCCTGGTGACGGGCATCACGGTCCTGGCCGTGAAGGTGGGGGCGGTGGCCCTTCGCCTGACGGGGCTGGACGACGAGCGGGCGTTCTTCCAGGCCCTGTCGGCCGTGACGGGCACCGGCTTCACGACGAGCGAGTCGGAGATGGTGGTGAACGATCCGAGGCGCCGCAAGATCGTCATCGCCCTGATGATCCTCGGGAACGTCGTCCTCGTGACCGTCATCAGCTTGCTGATTGGCTCGTTTACGACGTCGGAGAGCCCGTTCGAGGTGCCTGTGACGGTGGTGCTGCTGGCCGGCGGGGGGTGGCTGCTGTACTGGCTGCTGGTGAAGCGGCGGTTCGCCCGGCGGTGGGCCCAGCGCCTGGGCGAGAAGCTGGCATTCCGGCTGCGGATCAAGGCGCGGCCGGTCCACGAGCTGCTGGACCTGGCGGAAGGCTTCGGGGTGGCCGAGCTGAGCGTGGAGCCTTACATGCCGTGCTCCGGCAAGACGCTGGCCGAGGCGGGCCTGAGGCGGGCGGGTCTCCTGGTGCTGGCGATCCGGCGGATCGGCGGCATCGTGCCGAGCCCCTCCGCCCAGACCCGCATCCAGCCGGGCGACCGGCTGGTCTGCTACGGCCGCACCGAGAACCTCCAGGCCTTCGCCGGTCCGCCCCGCGGCCAGGAAGGCGCGAAGGCCGAGTCGCCTCGGGCCGGACCGGGCAAGGGGCCGGACATCGTCGACCTGATCGTCTCGGACGAGGATGAGGAAGGCGAGGAGAGCGGGGTGAAGAAGCCTCCCCCCGCCGATGGGCCGGAGGCCTGACGGAAGCAGGCCCCGCCGCACCGGATGGAAGCGTGACCTCGGAGCCAAGCATGTACTCGCCCACCCACGACGAGTTCATCACCATGATCGCCGAGGGCAACACCATCCCGGTCTTCCGGACCCTCCTGTCGGACCACCTGACGCCGGTCTCGGCGTTCCGCAAGCTCATGGCCGTCGGAGAGCAGGGCTTCCTCCTGGAGAGCGTCGTGGGCCTGGAGCAGGTCGGCACGCACACGTTCCTCGGCGTCCGGCCCCGCGAGACCCTGCGGGCCTTCGGGCAACGCGTCGAGCGGGTCCGCGGCACGGAGAAGCAGGAGTTCATCTGCGAGGACCCGCTCCAGATGCTCGGGTCGCTCCTGGCCGAGCGGAAACAGGTCCACCACGGGCCGCTCCCGCGGTTTACCGGCGGGGCGGTCGGCTATGCCGGCTACGACCTCGTCCGCTACTACGAGCGCCTCCCGCACGGTCCGCCGGACGACCGCGGCCTGCCGGACCTCGTGTTCGGCTTCTACGACACGATGGTCATCTTCGACCACGTGCAGAAGACCGTGATGGTCGTCTCGAACGCCCTGGTGGGCGAGGGGACCGACCCCGAGGCGGCCTACAGGGAGGCCTGCGGACGGATCGACGCGGTCTGCGACCGGCTCCGGCGGCCGATGCCGCTGCGGGCCGAGGACATGGTCCGCCGCGAGCCGGTCACCATGCCGTTCGAGTCGAACTTCCGGCGGGAGGACTTCGAGGCGGCGGTCGAGGCCTGCAAGGAGTACATCCGGGCCGGGGACATCTTCCAGGTGGTCCTGTCGCACCGGCTGCGGGTCGAGTCGGGGGCCGACCCCATGGACATCTATCGGGCCCTCCGGGTCATCAACCCGTCGCCGTTCATGTTCTACCTGGCGACGAGCGACGGCACGCTCATCGGGTCGAGCCCGGAGGTCATGGTCCGCGTCGAGGACGGCTTGGTGACGAGCCGCCCCCTGGCCGGCACCCGCCCGCGGGGCGCGACGCCCGAGGAGGACCGGCGGCTGGAGCGGGACCTCCTTGCCGACCCCAAGGAGCGGGCCGAGCACGTCATGCTCGTCGACCTCGCCCGCAACGACGTCGGCCGCGTCGCCGAGTACGGCACGGTCCGCCTCTCGGACGTCATGGCCGTCGAGCGGTACAGCCACGTCATGCACATCGTCTCGAACGTGGAGGGGCGGCTGCGGGACGGGTGCACGGCCCTGGACGCCCTTCGCGTCAGCGTCCCGGCGGGGACGGTCTCCGGGGCGCCGAAGGTGCGGGCGATGGAGATTATCGACGAGTTCGAGCCGACCAAGCGGGGCCCGTACGCCGGGGCCGTCGGCTACGTCGACTATTCGGGGAACATGGATACGTGCATCGCCCTTCGGACGATGGTCCTCTCGGGCGGGGTGCTCGACGTCCAGGCCGGGGCCGGCATCGTCGCCGACTCGGTCCCCGAGCGGGAGTACGAGGAGACGCTGAACAAGGCCCGGGCCCTGCTGCTGGCGGTCCAGGTGGCCGAGCGGGGGTTCGGCATACCGACGTAGGCAGGCCGCAACGGGGTCGACCCAGGAGGTCGCCTTCACTTCACCCCGGCCAGGCCCCAGTCCGTCCACGTCAGCGAGTCAAACAGGCACGCGTCGCCGAACAGGAACCCTGTGTAGTACCGCGGGTCGATGTGGATGACGCGGGCGAACGAGCTGCGGTCCTGCCGGGCCGCCATCAGGATGCCCCTGGTGTGCGGCAGTTGCAGACACAGCCGGTCCAGGCGGTCCGAGTCGCCTCCCGCCATGGCCGCCCCGTAGCCGAAGCCCGTGGCCGCCATGCCGATGCCGTCGACGATGGGCCCGGAGTCGGCGTCCTGGTACACCGTCTTGCCCTCGGGCCATTCGGCGAACCCCACCAGCGGCGGGCGCTGGAGCCAGAACCACCGGACGTAGTTCCGATACATTCGTCCGGCGTACGGCCGGTCGAGCTGCGCCAGGAGCATGATCCGCCAGGAGATGTCGCAGCCGCGCGGCCCTTCGCGGACCGCCCCGGTCATGCGGGTCCACGGCAGGCCCGTCCGCCGGTCGGTGCCCTCCTGCCGGGCCCAGGCGAGCTGCGTCCGGATGGCCTCGGAGTAGCGGTCGGTCCCGGTCGCGCGGTCGCGCAGCCGCAGCGAGACCAGGACCGGGATCGTGTCGAACGGCCACCGGAGCTTCGGCAGGGACATGAGCGGCCGGCCCTTCAGACGGACGAGCTCCGTGTGCAGCAGCTCCGACAGGTGCTCGTGGAGGATTTCGTACCGCTCGTCGCCGCCCACGAGCCGGTAGCAGCCGATCGCGAGATTGATCTGGCCGGTGTAGACGGCATTGTCCTTGTAGGAGGTGAGCCGCTCGAGCTTGCCGCCGAGCGGACGGAGGCGCTCGACGGAGGAGGGGATCGCCAGCTCGATAAGCTTGGCGATCTGCTCCTGGGCGCGGGGCCGCTCAAGGCGGCCCTCGACGGCCAGGTTCGCATACGCCATCGCCGGGAACGTGAAGGGGAACAGGTCGCCCTCGGGGAACGTGCGGCACTCGGTCAGCACCCGCCGCCGGTAGGCCGGCGGGGCCTCGAGGAAGGCGTCGAACTCGGCCAGAAGCGCGGCCCCGGCGTCAGCGAGAACCTGCTGGGGCTGGGCATCGTCGCCCCCGGCCGCGCGTGTGCCGTCGGCTGCCAGGACGAGCACGAGCACGATGCACGCTGCGGCGGTCCGCATCGCTGCGCTCCGAGCGACGGTCCGAGAAACGTCGGGCCCCTCCGCTTCTTTATACGAGCCGCGCGACACCGTCTTCGCCGGAGAATCGGCAAAGGGCGCCCGGCTACGGCGAGCCAAGCTTCGCCGCGAGGGCCGCGACGACGTTCGGCGGCACGAGCTTCGAGACGTCCCCGCCCAGCGACGCCACCTCCCGGACGAGGTGCGAGGAGATATAGGCCACCCGCTCGTCGGCCATGACCAAGAGCGTCTCGACCCCCGCGATCGTCCGGTTCGTCAGGGCCAACTGGTACTCGTGCTCGAAGTCCGACCGCTGCCGGAGGCCCCGCAGGATCACCGACGCCCCGTGGCCCCGGACGAACTCGACGGTCAGTCCGTCGTAAGGGGCGACCTCGGCATTCTCGACGCCCTCGCAGGCCTCGCGGACCATGGCCAGGCGCTCCTCGCGCGTGAAGAGCGAGTCCTTGTCCGGGCTCGACGTGACGGCGACGATGAGCCGGTCAAACAGGGCCGCCCCCCGACGCACGACGTCCAGGTGCCCCAGCGTGACCGGGTCGAACACGCCGGGATAGACCGCCACGCGCGGACCGCTCATACGCGTCGCCTCCGAAGCGGGTGCAGCGCGATTTTAGTGGGTCCGGCCGGGTCGAACAAGCTCAAACGGCTTGACAGGCAGGGCGGCCCGGCGTATAGTTCCGCCGATGAAGACGGCACGGACGGCGATCCTGCTGTTCGCAGTTGCGGCGGCGGCCCCGCTTGGGGGGTGCGCCGCCCAGCTTCGCGGCTGGCAGGAGACGCCCCTGCCGACGCACGACCGCCAGCGGGCCTTCAATGCCGCCAAGGCCGTCCTCGGGCGGCACTTCGAGGTGGCCGAGGCGAACTGGACCCGCGGCGTCATCGAGACGGAGCCGAAGGTCTTCGAGGGGCGGCACGGCGAGACCCTGGCCGATCTCCGCGGGGCCGAGACCCGGTGGCGGCGGACGGCCACCTGCGAGATCGGGCGCGACGGCCTGACCGTGACGGCCCGCATGGTGGTCCGGCTCCAGCGGGAAGGGACCGACCAGGCGGCGGTCCTGTCGGTCCACGGCGACGAGAGGGCCTACCGACAGGTGCCGGAGTCGTCGCCCCCGGGGACGATGCCCGGGGCGGCCCGGCCGCAGGAAGTGTGGACCGACGTCGGATACGACGAGGCGTTCGCCCGGACACTGCTGGCGGAGATCTCGCAGCAGGTCCAGCGGGCGGAATCGCGGGAGGCCCCGCCGCCGGGGGCGACGCCGGAGGAGGTGTTCGAAGAGAGTTACGAGGTCGGCCGCGACGCCGGCTACTAGGCCGCCGGCGCGTGACCTCCTTCTCGGTTGGCAGGAGAGGGACGGGGGACGGGTCGATTGCAGCAACGCGACTTCCCGGCCCCGGCAACGGCCGATCCGCGACAGGACAATTCGGTACTGGGTGCCCCCATCGTCTAGTGGCCTAGGATATCGGGTTCTCATCCCGGAGACAGGGGTTCGAGTCCCCTTGGGGGTACCAATGAAAACGCCCGCTCAGGCGGGCTTTTTCATTGGTAGAGCAGGAGAGGGTAGAAAGGAGAAA
>CAZGKW010000068.1:0-15705 GCA_964526295.1 uncultured Anaerolineales bacterium | reverse complement strand
ACATCGTGCACGCGATGGGATAGTGCTTCTCGAGGTACTCCTTGAAGGCCTTGAGCGACGGCTCGCTCCTGTACTCCTTCGAACCGGAGATCATGTGAACCCGGATGGCGGCCTCGGCCGGTTTCGATTCGTCCTCGCCCCCGGCGCAGGCGCCGGCCGCGGCAAGGGCAGCGACGACGAGCATTGCGACAAGACGTTTCATTCGCGTGTATCCTCGTTTGGGACACGGCGCCGTGGGTCGGCGCCGATGGGCTTACGCCTTCCAGGGCTCCCGGTACGGCCGCCACGTCAGCCGCTGTGCCTCCTCGTCGCCGGGGAACTCCTCCTTGACCGGGTCCCAGTGGACGGTCCGGCCGGTTTCCAGGGCGATGTTTGCCAGGTGGCAGACGGTGGCGCTTCGGTGACCGGCCTCGACAGGCGCCGTCGGGTCCTGGCGGTTGCGGATCGAGTAGAGCCAGTCGCCGAAGTGGCCGCCGCGGGCCCGGCGGATGCGGATCGCTTCCGGCCCGAGAGGGGCCTTGAGGATCGAGGGCGAGGACGCCCCGCCCCCCGCGTCGACCCATCCCTCGTCGCCGATCCACCGGATGCCCTTCTCAACGTTGCACAGCATCGTCACGCCATCCGCGTACTTGAACTCGAGCTTGAAGCCGCGGAACACGTCATAGATGCCCGTCTCGTGGCGATGACCGGCCAGAGGCTTGATCTCGACCGGGCCGCTGTCGTCCATGCCGAGGCCCCACTGGGCCACGTCGAAGAAGTGGGCCCCCCAGTTGGTCATCTCGCCGCCGGAGAAGTCGCGGACGAAGCGGAAGTTGTAGTGACACCGCTTGGGGTCGTAGGGCGTCCACTTGGCCGGGCCCAGCCACAGGTCGTAGTCGAAGTGGTCGGGGACGGGCTCGATGTTCCAGTCGGGGCTGCTCCCGGGCCGCCCGTTGTTGACGCTGACGTAGCACGTATGGACCTTGCCGATAAAGCCGTTTCGCACGAGCTCGACGCTGCGGGCGGTGCGCCCGTCGGAGCGGCGCCCGCTGCCGACCTGGAGGACGCGGCCATAGCGCCGGACCGCATCGACCATCCGCCGGCCCTCCTGGATGGTCAGCGTCATCGGCTTCTCGACGAACACGTCCTTGCCGGCCTCGCAGGCGGCGATCGAGATGATCGCGTGGGTGTGGTCGGGCGTGCCGATGGCGACCGCGTCGATGTCGTCGCGGGCGATCACGTCGCGAAAGTCGTTGAAGCCCTTGGCGCCCTTGCGGCACTTCGAAAGGGCGGACTCGCGGACCTTGGCGTCGACGTCGCAGATGGCGACCAGCTCGGCGTCGTTCGAACCCAGGACACCGCCCATGTGGCTGCGTCCGCGGTTCTTGACGCCGATGCAGCAGACCGTGATGCGGTCGTTGGCCGGCCGGAGGCTTTCGCTTCCGAGGGCCGTCGACGTCAGGACGTAGGGGGCCGCGACGGCCGCGCCGGCCGCGCCGGCGGCTTGCCGCAGGAAGCTACGACGGGTTACGTGGTCTCGCTTGCTCATAACGGCCTCCAGTCTCTCGCAGGGCGTGCCGCAGCGGTCACAGGCGCCAGGGCTCGCGCATGGCCCGGCTTCGCAGCCGGTTCGCTTCCTCGTCGCCGGGAAACTCCTCGTTCACCGGGTCCCACTTCACCTTGCGGCCGAGCCGCATGGCGATGTTGCCCAGGTGGCACACCGTGACGGAGCGGTGGGCGACCTCGACCGGCGCGACGCATTCGCGCCGCGACCGGACGCACTCGACGAAGTTCCGCTTGTGGCCCGGGCCCTTGTACAGGTGGACCTCCTCCGGGCCGAACTCCTCCTGGAGGAGCGACCGGGGGCCGGCGTTGATGTGCCCCCGGTCCACGAACACCCACCCCTCGTCGCCCTCGAACTTCACGCCGTTCGGGAACCGGTTCGTGCACACCAGCCGCACGCCGTCGGCGTACGTGCAGGTGAACTCGTAGTTGACGGCCGTTTCGAAGAACCCGCGGTCCGGGCACTCGGCCCAGCCCTCGACTTCGACCGGGCCGGACCGCTCCGACCCGTGTCCCCACTGGGCGATGTCGTTGTGATGGGCCCCCCAGTCGGTCACCTGGCCCCCGCTGTAGTCCCAGAACCACCGGAAGCTGCCGTGGCACCGCCGGGGATGATACGGCCGCCACGGCGCCGGGCCCAGCCAGAAATCGTAATCGAACCCGTCCGGGACGCCCATCGGAGGGACCGTGCCCATCTGCGGGCCCGTGGGCAGGCCCGTGCGGATGGTGTGGAGCTTGCCGAGGCGGCCGTTGCGGGCCAGCTCGCACGCGAAGCGGAACCGCCCGTCGGACCGCTGCTGGCTCCCCGTCTGGAAGACCACGCCGAACCGGCGGCAGGCGTCGCTCATGGCCCGCCCCTCGGCGATGGTCAGCGACAGCGGCTTCTGGCAGTGGATGTCCTTGCCGCCCTCGGCCGCCGCGATGACCGGCAGGGCGTGCCAATGGTCGGGCGTGGCGATCATGACGGCGTCGACGTCGGGGCGGGAGGTGATCTCGCGGAAATCGCCGTAGGCGTCGCAGTCGCCGCACTCACCGGAGGCCCGCCGGCGGGCGTAGTGGCCGTCGACCATCTGGCGGGCCCGCTCGCGATGGCCCCGGTCGACGTCGGCCACGGCGACCACCTGGACCTCGTCGAACCCGAGGAACCCGCCGAGATCGTGCCGGCCCATGCCGCCGATGCCGATCGCCCCCATGACGATGCGATCGCTCGGGGCAGGGCGGTCGCCCAGGCCCAGGGCGGAGGAGGCGACGACGGTGGGCGCGGCGACGGCGGCGGCACTCATCCCTCGGAGGAATGCCCGGCGTGAAAGACCTGGCTTGCAGCGCATAGCGATTCCCTTGCCTCCTTTTAACCGTCCCGACCGGCTAGGGTTCCGTCCAACCCGCGGCCGGCACGCTACCTGCCGACCGTCACCTGCGGCGGGTGCGCGAACGCCTCGTACTGGGCCTGGAGCCGCTCCCGGGGCAGCATCTCCCCGTCGACCACCCAGACGCGGTAGCGAAGCACCAGCGATTCGCCCTTGGCGATCGTCGCCTTCGCGAATGCCCCGAAGCGGCCGTAGTCGCGGTACGCCGAGTATCGGGTGTCCTTCGGGTTCGCCGGATGGTTCATGTGCTGGACGCAATAGGTCTCGTCGCCGAGCTGGTACTGGAGGGCGGCCCAGGGCAGGTCCGCCTCGTTCTTGACGTTGCCCGACGTGACCTCCGGCCTGGGGAAGAGGTACGTGGCCGACTTGTTCCCCGCCACGTCGTTGTGCGGGCGGTACTGCATGCCGGCGTGCTCCGGGTCGCCGTCGAGCGTGACGTCGCTTCGCACCGCGGCGAGCTTCGATCGGTGAAAGACGAGGGCCAGCGTGGGCTCGGGCTGGCGGAAGGCCGTGACCGTCCGCTCCTCCACCAGGACGGGCTTCCCCTCGGGGTCGTTCCAATGGATTCGGGCGACCGAGCGGGCGAGCACCGGCCCGGCGGCCTTCTGGAGGAACTCCTGGTGGACCTGCGTCACGTTCTTCGTGTGCCACCAGTCGCCCCGCTTGCCGCCGTCGTAGGCGAGCTTCGAGAAGCCGATGAAGAGGCCCCGGTGGTGGGGATACCGGCCCCCGGCGCCCTTGGTGATGAAGTCCTTCCCCTCGGGCCCGAAGACGTGATGGAAGACCTTGCTCGTCGGCTCGCTGCCGCCGGGCTGCGGGTCGTCGAAGGCGTGCATGCAGCGAAGGACGGGCCGTCCGCCGAAGACGAGGTCGAGCTGGCCGTCGGGGGCCTTCCGCCACTCGAAGGCCGGAGCCGGGGCGGCCGGGCGGGCCGGGACCTTGCGCTCGAGCGTGGCGGTCCACTGGCGGCTCGTGCCGGCCTCGGCCTCGGGCAGGACCCACCACAGCTCGGCCTGGCCCTCGTGGGTGAGGACGACCTGGGCGGGCAGACACGTGCCGCTGTCGCTCGCCGGGCAGACCTGGGCCCGGACCTCCTCGGGCGGGAGCTTCGCCAGGTCGGCCGGCAGCTCGATCGCCGCGCGCACCGGCACGTTCGTGCCGGCCTTCTCGCACCGGACGGTCATCCAGACCAGGGCCGGCTGGGCGGCGCCGGCCGGTGCCGATGTTGCGAGGACCACGGCCGTCAGGATCGCGGCCGACCGGGCGGCCGAGTGCAGCTTCGGATGACTCATTGCGGACCTTTCTCTGGTTGACGGGAGGCGGCTTGCTCAGGCGTGGCGGACTCGTCCTTTTCGTCGAGGCGGCCGGCGGCCCAGCGGATGCCCTGGGCCAGCAGTCGCCGATGGCCCGGGTTCGTCCACGCCTTCGCGTCGTGGCCCTCGTACGCCTTGTGAAAGGTCTTCCGATCGTAGCCGTGCCCGCCCGTGACGATGACCGCACGGATGGGACCGGCGGCCTCGGCGACCAGCGCGCGGCGCCCGAGGGCGACGAGGCACGCCGGCAGCATCGCGCGCAGCTTGCCTGTGGACACGGATGGTCCCTCACGCCGCGAAGTCGTCCGGCCCCAGGTCCAGCCGCCGGCCGGCTTCAATCGCCTCGTTCACCTTCAGGACGCAGACGGCCGTCCGGTACCCCGTCTCGGCGGGGCAGGCCGGCTCCCCGCGGCCGCGGATCGCCTCGAAGAAGTTCTCCAGGTGGTCCTCGTAGACGCTTCGCGTCTCGAGCGACGCCGGGATCGGCTCGTAAGCCCGGGTCATGGCCTCGCCGGCCCCGTCGGCGGCCCGGGCCCGGAGGTGCTTCTCCCACGGGGCGAGGGGGGCGTCGATCTCGCGCCACAGGCCGCCCTTCGTCGCGTCCTCCGAGATCGTCAGCGTCCCTTCGGTGCCGTTGAACGTCTCGTAGAAACCGCCCGCCTCGCAGGTGTTAAGCACCTCGTAGTTGCCGCGGACCCGGCTCGTCTTGCCGTTCCGCGCGACGTCCCACTCGAAGACGCACGAGACGTTGTCGTACCAATCGAAGAAGTCGTAGGTGTCGAGACCGCCGCTGGCGTAGACGGCCGTCGGCCTGCACCCGAGGAACCAGTTGAAGACGTCGACCTGGTGCGACCCGAGGTTGGCGATCGGCCCGGCCGAGTAGGGCTTCAGCCACCGCCAGTTCCGCAGCCGCTCCATCGTGCCGTAACCATAGCGGCGGAGGGTCTCGTCGTCGAGAGCGGCTTTCTCGGGCCAGCCGATCCGCGTCCGCTTGTGGCCGTGCCATTGGCCGGAGACGTGCGTGATTCGGCCGAGGGCGTCCTTGTCGCGGACGTAGTCGAGGGCCGCCCGATACCGCGGGTTCGAGCGGTGCTGGCGGCCGACCTGGAGCAGCCTGCCCGTCCGGCGGGCCGTCTCGACCATGCGGCGGGCGTCCTCGGCCCGGGTGGCCATCTCCTTCTCGCAATAGACGTGCAGGCCCGCCTCCAGGCACGCGACCGTCTGCTCGGCGTGGACCCAGTCGGGCGTCGCGACGAGGACGGCGTCGAGGTCCTTCTCGGCCGCCAGCATCTCGCGATAGTCCTCGTAGCCCCGGGCCTCATGGCGATAGGCCTTGAGGCGGCGGATGGCGTAGTCGCGAGCGTAGGGCCAGATGTCGCAGACGGCCCGGAAGCGGACGCCGCCCACGCGGAGGCAGTAGGTGACCAGGTCCCGGCCGTGTGTGCCGGCCCCGATGAGGGCGAGGTCCAGCTCGTCGGCCTTCTTCCCGGCCTCGGCGGCCCAGGCGCCGGGCGCGAGCGCGAGACCGGCGCTTGCCGCCCCCACGCCCGAGAGGAACCGGCGACGAGTAAGGCCGTTGTGGTCGAGCGCCAAAGCATTCTTCCTTACGGCGCGCGCCGCGCGCCAGCGCGGCGGCTGAACGTGCCCATCGCCCCGCCCTCGGAGCCCCCAGGCAGCGCCCCGTGGGCCGTCACACGCGCCACGGCTCCCGCTTGGGCCGGTCGACCATGCGATTCGCCTCGTCGTCGCCGACGAACCGCTCGGCGTCCGGGTCCCACTTGAGCGGCCGCTTCAGCCGGTACGCGATGTTCCCCAGGTGACACACCGTGGCGGCCCGGTGGCTGTACTCGATGTCGCGGAACGGTTTCTCGCGGGTCCGGACGCAATGAACGAAGTCGCCCAGGATGCCGCCCCGGCCGTGGTAGCCCGGCATCGAGACGGTGCGGTAGGCCTGTTGGCCGGGGACCGTGCCGTGCGTCCCGACGAACCGAAGGTTCCCCCCGCCGCCGTGGTACATGCGGAAGCCCTGTTCCCAGACGTACGTCAGGAGCCCGCGGTCGCTGGCCTCGGGCGGGAGGACCTCGACGGGTCCCGTATGATGGACCTCGCAGGCGAACATGGCGCCGGCGAACTTGTGGGCCCCCCAGTCGGTCATCCCGCCGCCGGAGTAGTCCCGCCACGGCCGGAACCGGAGCCGCCCCGAGTTGAACGGTGCCCACGGCGCCGGGCCCAGCCACAGGTCCCAGTCGATGCCAGGCGGGACCGCCTGCGGCGCCAGGTTGCACGGTTTCGACGGGCCGCCCACGTTCACGAACACCTCCCGGACCTTCCCGGCGGCGCCGGCCCGGACGGCCTGGGCCATCTTGCCGTAGTCCCCGAGCACACGCTGGCTGCCCCCCGAGACGACCCGCTCGTATCGCCGGGCCGCCTCCACCATCTGCCGGCCCTCCCGGATCGTCAGCGAGATCGGCTTCTCGCAGTAGACGTCCTTGCCGTGGCGGCAGGCGTCGATCGTGACCAGGGCGTGCCAGTGGTCGGGCGTGCCGCACATGATGGCGTCGACGTCGTCGCGTCGGGTGATCTCGCGGAAGTCGTTGCAGGCGACGCAATCGGCGTTGCCGTACTTCTGGTCGACGTAGCCCTTGGCCTGCTCGCGTTTGCTGCGGACGACGTCGCAGACGGCGACCATCTGGACCTGGGAGAAGTTCATGAAGCCCCGCATGTCGCCGGTGCCGCGTCCGCCGGTGCCGATCGCGCCCATGACGATGCGCTCGCCGGCCGGGGGCCGGCCGTCCGCCCCGAGGGCCGACGACGTCAGGACGTACGGCGCCGCCAGGGCCGCTCCGGTGGCCGAGACGGCCCGTCCGAGAAACCCCCGCCGCGTCAGTGGCTCTCGATGAACCATTCCGATGTCCTTTCGTGTCAGGTGCGCTGCCACCCCCCGCTCCCGCGGCGGGCCCAAGGGGCTGCACGCCGGTGAGGCCCGCCACCCTCAAAGCCCGCGGGCGGCGCCCCGTGGCCGGGAGCGACGACGGGAAGGCGTCCGCCGCGGCCCCGGGCCGCGTGCCGTGTGGATGGTCACTTCAGAATACATCATTCCTTGCTCTGCGTTCGTCACTCGTCGTTCTAAACCCGCCAGGGCTCGCGCGGCGGCCTCGAAACCATCCGATTCGCCTCGTCGTCGCCGACGAACCGCTCGGCGTCCGGGTCCCACGTCAGCTTCCGCCCGAGGAGCAGGGCGATGGTCCCGAGGTGGCAGAACGTCGCCGTCCGGTGCCCCGCCTCGACGGGGGCGACCGTGGCTCCGCGCGTCCGGACCGCCCGGAAGAAGTCCTCGTGGTGGCCGGGGCCCTCGTGCAGGTGGACCTCGTCCGGCCCGATCGGGTCGGCCAGGACCGACCGCGGCTCGGCCTCCAGCCTGGCGCCGTGGATGTGGACGAACACCCACCCGTCGGTCCCTTCGAACCGGATGCCCCGCGGCGGTTCGCTGGTGGTGACGATCCGCACGCCGCCGGCGTAGCGGTACTCGATGCGATAGGCGACGGCCGTGTTCCACAGGCCCTCGTCGGGGAACTCGCCCGTGCCCTCGATCTCGACGGGCCCCTTAAGCCAGGGCCAGGCCCCCCACAGCGCGATGTCGTTGACGTGGGCCCCGCGGTCCGTCAGCTCCCCGTCGGAGTAGTCGCGGATCCACCGGAAGTTGAAGTGGCACCGCTCTCGCGTGTACGGCGCCCACGGGGCCGGCCCGAGCCACCGGTCGTAGTCGAACCCGCGGGGCACGGGCATCGGCGGCTGGGGGCCCGTCCGGCGGTTGTCGGTGGGCAGGTTCGTCCGGATGGTGTGGATGCGGCCCAGGCGGCCGCTTCGGACCACCTCGCAGGCGAACCGGGCCCGGCCGGAGCGTTCCTGGCTCCCCGTCTGGAACACCCGGTTGTGCCGCCCGACCGCCCGGACCATGGCCCGGCCCTCGGCGATGGTCGCCGCCATCGGTTTCTCGCAGTAGACGTCCTTGCCGGCCCGGACGGCGGCGATGGAGGCCAGGGCGTGCCAGTGGTCGGGGGTGGCGACGAGGACCGCGTCGACGTCGTCGCGGGCGAGGAGCGACTCGAAGTCGTTCATCGCCTCGCACCCGCGGTAGGCGCCGCTTCGGCGGGCGTGGCCGTAGTGGTCCTCGACGGTCTTCCTGGCCCGCTCCCGGTGGCCCCGGTCGACGTCGCAGACGGCGACGATCTGGCAGTCGCCCCGCCGGACGATGCGGCCGACGTGGTGGCCGCCCTGGCCGCCCACGCCTATGAAGCCCATCTCGATGCGCTCCGACGGCGGCGCCCGGCCCGCCCCGAGGACGTCGGAGGCGAGGACGTACGGCGCCGCCACCGCACCTCCCAGGAACCGCCGACGGGTCAGCTTCGATGCGGGCCCCATGGCTCTCCTCGGCTCGTCCCGTCATTTTCCTTCCTCTCCCGCGAGGGGAGAGGGAACAGGGACCACTTTCCGGCATGGCCGCAGGTCGTCCCAGCCCTTCTACCGGCGGCCGCGGGATGACGCAAGGCCGCGGCCGGCCTCGCTTGACAGCGGCTCCCACTGTTTAACGGTCGGCACGTCCGGCGGTATCGGCGTGAACGCGGCGCTTCGGGTCCGCCAGGCATTCCCGCCGATCCGTTGCGCTTGCACCTCGTCAGGGGGCGTGGTATGTTGTTGGCGACGATTCAGTCGGGTTCCCTGCCGGGGCGGTGTGCTCGGTGCGCTCGAACAATAGACTGCCGATCCTGCTGTTTGTCGCCGGGCTGCTGCTTGCGATCCTGTTGGCGGCGAACCTTTTGCGCGGCTGCGGCGGTCCCGACTCGAGTCTGAAGTCGGACCGGGCCGAGGATCGGATCGAGGCCATCGATCGGCTGGCCGACGAGGGATCGGCCCGGGCGGAGGCCATCGCCCGGGCCATCCAGGACCCCGATCCGCGGGTGGCGGCCCGGGCGGTCCTGGCCCTCGGGCGCGTCGGCGGGACCAGTCAGGCGCCGGTCCTCGCTCAGGCCGGGACGGACCAGCGAGAGGTCGTCCGCGAGGCGGCCGTCACGGCGATGGGCCTGATGGGCGAGGCCGACCAGGCCGGGGCCCTTCGCCGCACCCTCGCGACCGACCCCTCGTCGAAGGTGCGGGCCGCCGCCGCCCGGGCCCTCGGCCGGATGCGCCACCTCGAGAGCAGCCCCGCCCTGATCGAGGCCCTGGAGGACGAGTCCGAGGACGTGCGGCGCCTCGCCTACGCCTCCATCCGTCGCCTGTGGGGGTTCGACTTCGCCTTCGACGCCGGAGGGACCCTTGCCGAGCGCGAGAAGACCCTCCGTTTCATCCGCACCTACTGGGACCAGCTCCGGGGCGCCCGGCGATATGAGGAGCTGAAGGCGTACCACGCGGCCCGGCGCCAGGAGAACCTGCGATGAGGGGTCGTCCGGAAACCCGCCGAAGAGGCGCCGGGGCCGCCTTCACCCTCATCGAGCTGCTCGTCGTCATCGTCATTGTCCTCGTGCTCCTGGCCATGCTGTTCCAGGGGACGCGACTGGTCTGGCAGGTCGTCCGCCAGATGCAGTGCACGACGCATCTGAAGCGGATCGGCGAGGCGTTCGGCGCCCGGACCGCCGAGCGCCGCATCGACCAGGCCCCCGAGTCGCTTGACGTCTACCGCTGGCCGGGGCTCGTCATGCCCTATCTCGAAGGCCACCAGGAGCTGCTCACCTGTCCCGAGGACGGCACGCCGGCGACGATCGAGATCGAACGGGTCGAAGGCACCGGGCCGACGCCGCTCATCGGCCTTCCGAACCTCCGGGTCTGGACCCAGTCGACCCGGCCCCCGTACGCCGGCTGGCAGGGGTTCCTCTACTGGAACGACATCGACCCGAACGTCGAGGGCAGCGCGGGCCTGAACGCCAAGGTCCGCAAGGTCTACGGCGACGGGTTCGAGATCGGGTTCGAGGACACGTCGGTCACCGGCGGCTCGGGCGGCGACTACGACGACCTCCAACTCCGCTTCACCTACAGCGGGTCCCGGCTCGAAATCTCCTATGTCGGCCTCGGCACCGCGCATTTTGGGTTCTGGATATGCGAACCCGACTCAGCCACGCGGCTCACCAAACGCATGGGCTACCAGGCCGAGGCGGCCATCGGCGAGGTGGTCTACAAGGAGCGGGTGGCCACCATCGGCGGCGGCACCGAGGGCAAGCCCGGCTTCTCCGGCTCCTCGAGCTACGGCGTCAACCACCGGGCCGCCGACTTCTGGCCCCTGGCGGCACGCACCATCCTGGCCCTCGACTACGAGGGCATCGTCGCCAACGGGCCCACCGAGGAGTTCCCCGACGTCTGGGAAGGCGATGGCTGGGTCCGCCCGGACGGCACCTACTGGCACGCCCGCCACTTTGGCCGGTGCAACGTCCTCTTCGGCGACGGCAGCGTCCGCCGGATGGACCCCGACACCATCGACCCGGGCAACCCCTCGTTCGTCAACGCCTACTGGGACCCGTCGGTGAAGTAGCTTGCGCCCGCACAACCGCGTGACCGTGCCGCCCACCCCGCCGAGGGCCCTCAGAAGGTCGCCGCGTCGCCCGGACCGATTGTCCGCGTCTCCTCGCCCACGCGGACCTCCAGCGGCGCCTCGCCGCGGTTCGTCACCGTCGTCCCGTCGGGCGTCGCGTCGACGAAAACGGGCGTGCCCTTCCAGACGACCGGAAACGCCAGGCGCGTCCAGGCCTTCGGCAGCCGCGGCCGGAACGTCAGGACGTCCGCCTGCATCGCGGTCCGCATCCCGGCGAACCCCAGGACGACCGTCATCCAGTTCCCGCCGGCCGCCGCGATGTGGACCCCCTCGGCCGCCCCGCCGTGGGCCGTGTCGAGGTCCCTCCCGGCACTCGCCCGCCAGAACGCCCACGCCGCCTCCTCCAGGCCCAGCCGGCACGCCACGATCGCGTGGACCGACGCCGACAGCGACGAATCGTGGGTTGTATACGGGACGTAATAGTCCCACGCCGCCCGGACCTCGGCGTCGGTGAACTCGCCGGGGAAGAGCATCATCAGGAGCAGCACGTCGGCCTGCTTGGGGCACTTCGTCCGGTAGAGCCGCTCCTGCGGGACGAACCGCGCGACCGGCTGCGACCGGTCCGTCCAGACGTGCTCGAAGTCGGGCTCGGCCAGCCGCTCGAACTCCTCGCACTGAAGGACCAGGCCGTCCGCCCGGCGCGCCAGCGGGAGCCCGGTCGCCGCCTCGGCGAAGGCCCGCCGCTGCTCGTCGGTCGCGCCGCCGGCCGGGCCCGTCTCGGCCGCCAGACGCAGGGCGAACGCCGCCATGCGGTTCGTATACGCATTATTCGACGCGTAGAGCGTGTACTCGTCCGGGCCCATGACGCCGAGAAGGCTCGGGTGGTACTCGCCCGACCGCGTGTCCATCCGGTCGAGCCAGTAGCGGGCCGTCTCGACGATCGCCTCGGCGGCCGGGCCTTCGAGGTACGCCGCGTCGCCCGCCGCCCGGGCCCAGTGCGCCAGGCCGTAAACCGCCGCCGCCGTCACGTGGACCTGGTGGTCGGCGATCTGCCAGTGGGGGCAGCATTCCTGCCCCTCGGTGTCGGACATCCACGCGTAGCGGGCCCCGCGGCAGCCGTAGCGTCGGGCGAGCCGCCGGGCCCCGGCCAGCGTCTGCACCCGGAAGTCGACCAGCGACCGGGCCGACGCCGGAGCCGTGTACAGGTAGAACGGCAGCATGTACATCTCTGTGTCCCAGAAGAAGTGGCCGCGGTAGGCCTCGCCCGCGAAGCCTTTCGCCCCGATGGCCACCCGCGGGTCGCCCCGCACCAGGGCCCGCAGCAGGTGATAGACGGCCGCCCGGATGGCGAGCTGCGACTCGGCGTCGCCTTCGATCACCACGTCCGAGGCGTCCCACCGCGCCTCCCACACGCCGGCGTGCTCGGCGAGGAGGTCCTCGTAGGGGAGTGCCGCCGCCTCGTCGAGGACCCGCGCGGCGTCGGCCTCATCCAGGTCGCGGCTCGTCGTGACGGCCGTCCGTTTCTCGACGACGAGCGGCTCGCCGGGCCGGAGTGTCAGCTCGGCGACGCGGGCGGCCCGGAGCTCACCGGCGGCGTACTGCCAGGCCGCGCCGGCCGCCGAGAGCCGCGCCACGGTCCGCACCACGTCGCCGCCGTTCGTCCGGACGCGGCAGAGGACCCCCGCCGCGCCCTCCGCCCAGAGGTCCCGCTCGACGAGGTGATCGTAGCCGTTCGTGCGGACGTCGGAGTCGATCCCGCCACGGACCGTCGCGCGCGTCTCGGCCTCGGCCGTAAGGGTCATCCGCTGCACCGAGAGGTGCGGCCGAGCACCGCTGACGAACCGTTCGAAGACCACCTCGACGGCCGGCCCGCCCGCGGGGCGCCAGGTCAGACGGCGCGAAAGGACCGCCCGCCGCAGGTCGAGCTCCCGGCGATGGTCTTTGACCTGCGACTGAGTCACGTCGAGCCGCTCGCCCGCCACCGTCGGCGCCAGGTCCAGGAACCAGGGCAGGTTGACCATCTCGCGGATGAGCCACGGGTGCGGCCCGACGACGCCCGGCACGAAGGTCCCCCACCGAAGCCGCGTCTCGGGGAACCGCTCAGCGGTCGTGTTGCTGGGCCGGCGGTCGTACTCGACGTTCTGCCGGCAGTCGGCCAGGTGCTCCTCCAAAGAGCCCCGAACGTGGAGATAGCCCGATCCGAGCGTGAAGAAACCCTCATACGCCCGGCTCGTCGCCGGGTCGAAACCGTCCTCGACGATCGTCCAGCGGTCGCACACGGCTTCGCACTCCTGCAAGCGGATACCCTGCGCCCGGCACGGCGCCACGGCGGCCTCCCGGCCGCCGCTCGAAACGGCGAGCGCCCCTCGTGCGGCGCCCCACGGCGGGCCTTTCGGCAAGCTCGGGGCAGGCTTTCCCGGCCGCCGCTCGAAACGGCGAGCGCCCCTGGCCTCAGCGGCTGATCAGGTACCACATCGTCCGGTGCTCGGGCGAGAGCCGGAGCGTGAGGTCCCCCTCGGCGTCTCGCGTAAGCGGCACCGTCGCCGTCGGGCGGCCGTCGGGCCCCAGGGCCAGGCACGTCCCGCCCGTGATGCCGACGGCCTCCAGGTTCACCGTCGCCGTGACGGCCTCGATGCGCACCGGCGTTTCTCCCCAGTTCCGTCCCAGGGTGCGCCGCTCCTTCACGAACTCCATGCCGGTGTTCTCCGCCCGCCCGCAGGCGGTGACCAGGATCCTGCGGCTCCGATCGAGCGGCAGACCGTCCAGCGCCGTGATCGTCCCGGCCGCGAACGCGGGCGACTCAAGGGCCACCGGATCGCCCTCCAACGGGCCGGGCCCCGCGTGGCCGATCCAGACGCCGGCACCCCGCCCGAGGGGCGGGTCATAATACCGATGCCGCACGCGGTAAAGGCCGGTTTCCCAATCGTGGTAGTAGCCGCAATAGAGGATCGGGTTGCCGACGTCGGACTGGGCGACGGCCGCACCCGCCATGTCCGGGTCCACGGTCCATTCGTAACTGTCGCCGCCTGAGTCCTGGTCGCCGCCCGAGGACCGTCACCTCCCCGTAGGGCGAATACATGTAGCGCTCGACCACCGCTCCGTCCGAGCCGTCGACCAGGGCCGTCACGCTGAAGTTCGCGTCCTGCGTGTCATAGAGATGTTCGTCGTCGGAGTCAATGCAATCCCCGTCCGCGTCGCCGCCCGAGCCGTCGGAACCGCTTCCGACCCGCCGGCGGGCTGCCTGGTCAAGAAAAAGACACTAAGTGTCTTTTTGGCAGAAGCTAAGCCCTTTATCCACAACGGATTAGGCGCAGAAAAAAGACACTTAGTGTCTTTTTTTCGCTGTCTTCGGAGTCGAGGTTGTCGTCGGTCCGTTCCTCGATGGTCTGCCAGGCGGTGGTGTAGTAGTAGTCGGTCCGGTCCCAGTCCGAGCCGGGGACACGCTTGGCGATCCGCCGGTGCCCCTCAACGGAAAAACCGTATTATGTCCCCGGAAAACCCCAGGTCGAATGGTCCCCCTACTTGTTATATACCCGGCGCGAGTTCGAACTATCGGCGGCTTCCGGGGCGAACCGTCGCCGTTAACCATGCTTTCTGCTTGAGGCAGTTTCGATTGTGTGGTTCAATGCGTCCACATGGCGAAGAAGCGGCACCATTACGTTCCCAAGGCGTACCTGAAATCGTTTTGCGACGATAGGGGGAAGCTCTACGTCTATCGAAAAGACGAGCCCACGAAGGAACTGCTGCTATCGCCGGACAATACCGGTGTCCACAGGTACTACTACTCCCAGCCCCTGCCGGACGGCGGATATGACCACGACAAGCTCGAAGACTATCTCAACAGGTACGAGACCAAGTGGCCGGAAATCGTCAAGAAGTTCCGCGCCAAAGAGAGCGTCAACGACGCTCTCGGCACGATCTACGCCTTCATCGCACTTCAACGCGCACGGGTTCCAGCGGCACGTGATGCCACCGAGAAGCTGTCGGCGGATACCGTGAAGGCGACCATGCGCCAGTTGGGCACTGCCGGCAACCTGCCACCGCCGCCAAAGGGCTGCGAGGACATCCTCGACCATGTGGCTGTGCCCATTGATCCCCACCAGTCAATCCACGCAATGGTCCCTAGCATCAACGGCATCCGTGAATTGCTGGGGCAAATCGGGATTGGCGTGCTGCACAACAAGACAGATGTTCCGTTTCTGACCAGCGACAACCCGGTTATCTGGTTTGACCCGTCGCTTCCAGAAAACCAGATGCAGCCGTACACGGTTCGTCTTGATGGCCCGATTGTGCTGATGTTTCCCGTAGCCCCCGACCTGATGATATACGGACACTCGACGAAGCGGGATCAGTTCGCCTGTCACGGGCTTTGTTACGGCGAGTTGAATGATGCAGCGACGGTCAATGAGATGAACCGCCAAGTCTGTCGTTTTGCCTACGAGACTGTCTATGCCAGCAAGCCGGGATTCGCCAGACTTGTAAAGGAGTATGCCGATAAATCGCCGGTGATTCGGACAGAGACGATCCCCGGACCCAACGGCCAGTTTCTCCGAAGCTCATTCGTTTGGGACAAGAGGACACGGAAGCCGAAATGGGAACCTCGAAACGGTAGACCCCAGCGGTGATGCTCGCAGTTCGAAATCACTGCTGGCCCCAGTACGAACGGGGTTGTTAACTCAGAGAGGGGTGTTCAAGAGAGAGCCGGAGAGTTCGCGGCGAGGATTTCGCGGAAATCCGGTGCGGAAATCCGGTGACATAATACGGTTTTTTCCGGCCGCGTCCGGCGGCGGCCCGGCGCGGCTGCAACCCTCCGCGGGCGTGTCAACCCACGGCCCGTCAGCGACGTGCGGCCATCCGTTCAGAATACCGTCCGAAGCGGCGGCGATGTTGTCCAGGCGCGAGAGGGCGGCCCCGACGCCGCTCGACGGGTAGTTATAGTATACCTCTCGGGACGCGCCGGGGT
>CAZGKW010000067.1:0-16192 GCA_964526295.1 uncultured Anaerolineales bacterium | reverse complement strand
GCCCAAAACGCCCCAAACCGACCAGACTCGCCCAAAACCGGCCGATTCGGGCCTCCTCTTACAGGCCGCTTACCCGGCGTGTGGCGGCGATGCAGCCCGCCCCTGGCGCTTGGCCGCCGCCTCGGACGCTCTCCTGAAGCTGTGGGCGGGCCTGGAGCGACAGGCCGGTCCTGGTGGCCGACGAACAGCAGCTCGCCGCCTGAAGCTGTGGGCGGGCCTGGAGCGACAGGCCGGACAGGCCAACTTGTCGGCCCGCCGGACCTCCCGCACGACGTTCTTCAGGGCCATGGGGCGACTTCGCCTCCCGGCCCAGCCTGGCGGCGGGGCCGACCGGTCCGGTCCGGGGGCGGCGGCGGGCCGTCGCTGCGGGCTACCCGAGGGCACTCGGCCCCGGCGCCGCCCTCCCCCCCCCGGACCCCTCACCCGGCCGAACGCCTGCCCCTGTGCCAAAGTCGCTGACGTTGAACGCGTCCGCCTCACGCAAATCGCTTACCCCGGCGCGTCCCGAGAGGTATACTATAACTACCCGTCGAGCGGCGTCGGGGCGGCCCTCTCGCGCCTGGACAACATCGCCGCCGGCCGAAGGGCGGGTACGTCCGCATGGGCAGCGAGGCCCTGGCGAGCGCCATCGGGGCTGCCGATGCCAACGCCGTCACGGGGGCCGTCCGGCGGCTCCGAGCAAGCATCACGGCCCGCCTGAAGCAGGAACTTGGGCTGGTGGCGGGGAAGGAAGACGTCATCGCCAACGACCGCAAGTACGGCTACTGCCTGCGGGAGTGGATCACGGTCAAGGACGCGGCAGGTGCGGCGTCATCGGCTGCGGCCGCTGATACCGATGCTGATACCGATGATACCGATGACGCCGCGGCTGAGCCTGATCCTGATACCGCACCAGGGCGCCAGCGGCGCATCCTGGCCTTCCTGGAGGAGGCCGACGGCCTGCGCGGGCCTGAGATCGAGGCAAGGCTCGGGTGCTCGATGGCGACCGTGAAGCGCGACATGGCCGCGCTCCGGAAGGCGGGCCTCGTGCGGTTCGTCGGCCACGCGCGGACGGGCCAGTACCGCCTCATGAGCCGGTCGATGGCCTGAGCGGTGATAGACTGTGGTGCGCAAACCGGCCGGCTGCCGTTGCCACGCGGCCGCCGAACGGTCTCCGGGATTGCAGGGGGGGCGCGCTGACGTTACACTTTGCCTAAGCATCAAGGTCGGGGCAAGCGAGACGAGGAGGCAACCGCCCGCGACCACGGGGCGCTCGCACGACGGGCATCGTGCCTTGGGTGCTGGGCGCTCACTGGAATCACGGTTCCGTGGGAGGCGAAGAATGCCGCCACTGGGTCTGTGAGGGCGAGGGACGAAGCGTGGCACAGGATAGATTCTTCGACGAAACGACAGAGCAGTCGACTGTCAAGGCCACCATCGTAGCCAAGTACTTCTGGGCTTGGGCAAAGGTCATCGTGCAGACAGTCAAGCTGCAGGGCGGGAAGATCGCCTACCTCGATCTCTTCGCCGGTCCTGGCCGTTACAAAGATGGAACGGCGTCCACTCCGCTCCTGGTACTTCAGAAGGCCGTTGAGGACCCGGAATTGGCCACGCGGCTTGTAACTGTTTTCAATGATAAGGATGAGGCAAATTGCCGCTCTCTGGAGGCCGCCATCAAGGCCTTGCCAGGGCTTGAGCAACTCAAGCACCAACCACTGGTGCTTAACGACGAAGTCGGAGATGAGATAGTCAAGATGTTTACCGAAATGGAACTCGTTCCGACGTTGTTCTTTGTCGACCCATGGGGCTATAAGGGATTGTCCCTGGGGCTGGTTAACGCGGTAGTCAAAGACTGGGCCTGCGAGTGCATTTTCTTCTTCAACTACAACCGCGTGAACATGGGCCTTGGCAATCCCTACGTCAAGGAGCACATGGACGCCCTGTTCGGTGAGGACAGAGCCGAGGCTCTTCGAGCAGAACTCCAGTCGCTCGATGCTGCCAACCGCGAGCTCGCGGTCGTAGAGCGCCTGTGCGAAGCCCTGAATCCAGACGGCAGACGTTTCGTCTTGCCATTTCGCTTCCGTAGCGCTCAGGGCAACAGGACGAGCCACCATCTAGTCTTCGTGACCAAGCACTTCCTCGGCTACAACATCATGAAAGGCGTCATGGCGCGCGAGAGTTCGCAGAGACAGCAAGGAGTGGCCACGTTCGAATACAACCCCGCAGACAGGCGGTTCCCGTTGCTTTTTGACCTCGCGCGGCCTCTGGACGAACTCGAGGGCATGTTGCTATCGGATTTCGCTGGAAGAACGATCTCCTTCAGGCGACTTTACGAGGCGCATAGCGTTGGCAAGCCCTACATAGACTCGAACTACAAGCAGGCACTCAAGCGCCTGGAGGACAAGGGACTGATCGCCGCCGAGAAGCCCGGGAAGAAACGTCGCAAAGGCACGTTCGCCGACGATGTGGTGATCACTTTCCCGCGGAAGGGAACGTAAGGATGGGCCAGAAATCGACCATCGAGTGGACCGAGGCGACCTGGAACCCGGTGACGGGCTGTACCAAGATCAGCATTGGTTGCCAGCACTGCTATGCCGAGCGTCTGGCGCTCAGGCTTCGCGCGGCAGGATTGCGGAACTACCGGCGCGGGTTCCAGGTCACCATGCACGCTCATGCCCTTCGGCTGCCGCTCAAGTGGAAGAAGCCTCAGATGGTGTTCGTCAACTCCATGAGCGACCTCTTCCACGAGGACGTGCCCATTGAGTTCATCCAGAAGGTCTTCGACGTAATGCACGAGGCGCGCTGGCACTGCTACCAGGTCCTCACGAAGCGATCCGAGCGTTTGCTTGAACTCGACCCCGTTCTCTCCTGGGCGCCCAACATCTGGATGGGGGTGACCGTTGAGAGCGCCGACTACTGCTTCCGCATAGACCACCTTCGCCGGACCCGCGCAGCCGTCAAGTTCCTCTCTTTGGAGCCGCTTCTTGGCCCCATGCCGGACCTCGACCTTGGCGGAATCGACTGGGTGGTGGTCGGCGGCGAGTCGGGGCCGGGCGCGCGGCCGATGAAGCGGGAGTGGGCGCTTCAGCTCCGCGACCGTTGCCGCAAGGCCGGCGTCGCCTTCTTCTTCAAGCAGTGGGGCGGGGTCGACAAGAAGAAGGCGGGGCGCCTGCTCGACGGCCGTACCTGGAACGAGATGCCCAAGGTCGCCGATGCGGCTTTCCCGCTGCTTGCACAAAGAGGTATCGAGGCCGGGGCGAGCAAATGACAGACTGAGGCCGGGCCTCTCGCGGATATAGGAGATGCCGTGGAGAGACCGCGCCTTCGCGACACCGTGGTTCGCGCGATGCCCAACCTGATTGGGGCGCTGGCTGCCATCGCATGCCTGTTGGTCATCCCCCATTTGTGGCTGAGGGCAGGTGAAGGCGGGTGGATAGAGCGGCTCTACGCGTCTGGAGTCGCGGTTCTAGCTCTTGTCGCCAATATGGTCTCCGCCTGTGCGGTATCGGTCTGTCAGACACGCGAATCCAGGTGGCCTCGGCTCGCCCGAGTCCTGCGGTATATCCGCCTGGGCGTTCTGGCCGTAACGCTGTTCTACCTCGTCTATGTTTGCCTTGTGGCCCTACTGACTCCCACGGCCGGCGCGCCGCTTGGCGGCAGCCAAGTCCGGAACCCGTTTCTGTCAGTCTCGCCAACTTCTGTCACGAGTTCGACGGGGAAAAAAAGACACTAAGTGTCTTTTTTCTGCGCCAACCTTCGGGCTGGCACCTCAACGGCAGTTTGGCCGTCAGGCTTTCCACCCAACGTTGGGGGCGGCTTGGCGGACCGAGTCCCTCCGTACGACTGACGCTGAGGACTTGCAGAGCGAACTGGACGGTGCCATCATTGTCTCGACGGTACGGGGGAAGTGCCGTGGGGCCTGATAAGAAGAGAGGCTCGCTATGCCAAGGATCCTTTGCTCCGCCGTGCTCAGCACGCTCGCTTTCTGTATGGGCTGTCAGGACTCTGCCCCCCAAGCGGGGCCGGGGCGGCCCAGCGGCTTGCCTGTATCCCTTCTATTTGCCCCCGATGGCTCCGAGTATGCGTCGCCGTCTGATGAACTCAGATCGCGTTCTGGGGATTCCTGCTCGTGGCGCGAATCGGTCGGTAGTGTCAAGTATCTTTCGCACATTCGGCCAGAGGTGGTCCCCGCGCCGGCCCTGGAGGCTTTTTTCGGAGTCGGTGGCGAATAGAGGTGCCCCATGCGGATGCTGTGTCTCTTATGGCTCTGCCTAGCAGGGGCTTCGACAGCCATGCTGGTGGCTTGCCAGTCAGGGGCGGATAGTGGTGAAGTGCCGACTCCTGCAGCCGGCCTCGTCCTGCAGCTGGAGATTGGTGCCGACGCGCCGCCAGCGGTCCGGGCGTTTGCCGACCGCCTGCGGAAGGCGTCCAAGAGCCTGAGCCTCTACGGCTACCGCATTACGGACGAGCAAACCTTCGCGCAGATGGCAGTTCTGAGTTACCACAAGCGGTCGCTGGCAGCTGAGGAGGAGGCTGCGCGAAAGTACTACATACAGCGGGGCATTGGGGCTGACAAGCTGGCGATCCCCTCGGCTTGCGAGGCCGTCCAGCAATGGCTCGACTCCGTCATCTTCACGATTGAGGCCGAGGAACGGCGGCGCGCGGCCCAGGAGGAGCTCCGCCTGGTTATCGAAGGCCCTTCCGAAGAGGACGTCATTTCGATCGAGAAGGCTCTCTTGGCTTGGCACCACCGTGCGCCCCTCACCCCTGTGCAGTGGGAAGCGGCTGTGCAGGAGTACGTCGAGCAAGGACGGCTCTCGGGTCCGGTGAGCCCTGAGCAGGTTCGCAAAGACGTCTTGGGGCACCTCGCCCGAGAATGGCAAGGCCTCCCGGCCGGCGCGAGGGCCGCTTTCGCGCGGAGCTGGGAGGCCGAGTTCGGGATACGTCAGCACGAACTGCTCGAGCGGTCGCCAGCCGTGGGGCGGAAGAAGCCCTTCGACGAGATGCTCCAGGAGTATCTTCAGGCCGACGCAACATCTGAACAACGAGGGACTTGGGAAGCCCTTCGCGCTGTCCCCCTCACCCCAGACGAGGTTAACCGGATCGCGGCGAGGTTCGAGACGCTTGAGCGGCCGGCTCAGCAAGTTCGCCTCCTCAACCTGCTTCGCCACGACCGCTCGGAGCGGGGCAATGCCCTGCTCACCCGTGTCTTGGAGACCGAACGCGATCCAGATGTGCTGCAAGCCGCTCTCGAGGGATTCAGTCGTCGCCGAGAGTTACCCATGCATCCTATCCAGACGATGGAGAAACTCCTGGAGCACACCGCGGACCGCGCCGTCCGGCAGACGGCCATGGGGCTCCTCATGAGCGCATACCGGCACCGTCGGACTGAGTGGGGCCCTGATTTCCTCGGCCTCATCCGCCGCCTGATCGAGTCGAAGGTGCCGGAGGACCGTGTCCTCGGTGTGCGCTTGTGGCTTGGGGAGGGCCATGTCGGCCCTTGGCCCTTAGATCCGGCGACTGCCCTTAGAGCGGTCCGCGAGGAACCTCACCAGCGAACCAAGGTCGCCATGATCGCGGCCATCGGTCAATGGAGCTCCAGTCCGGGAGTGCTTGACACGCTACTCGCCATGCTGGATGCTGACAACCCGGAGGCTGTGCGGCTCGCTGCTGCGATGCACACCCGCATCCCATCCGAGACCGTCCTTGGGAAGCTCATCCCCTTTGTAGCGGCGGATCCGTCCGAGGACGTCCGAAAGGCACTTCAGCGGAATATCGACGCATACGTGCGCGGAGAGCGGGAACGCGAGGTGAGACGGCAGGAACACCTTGACCGATCGTCCCCATCTCATGTCGTCCTGGAGCGGCTCTTGGCGGCCCAGCGACGAGTGGCTGAAGCCGAGGCCGAGGGCCGTGCCCTAACGGCTAGTGAACGGCGGCAGATCGCAGGGCTCCTTGAGATGGCTGCGCGCGTACTGGAGCCGTCCGCACCTTTCCCGATCCCAGATGGTCGGAGGCAGGAGATCGACCGCCTATCGGCCGCGCTTCGCGCAACACTGACCAGCGGCGGCCAGCCCGAAGGAGGCGACCCAAGCGAATGAGGTGCCCAGTCGCGGCGAAACGTCCCTCGCGGGCGGTCAGGAAAGGCAGGCATTGGCCGAGGGCCAGCGGAAGCGGGGAGGGGTGCCGGGGGCGGCGCCAAGGGCGGGCGGGAAGAGGTCGACCACTTTCCGGTGGCCGACGATGCCGACGCAGCGGACCTCGTAGCCGGCGGCCCACAGCTTCTTGCTTAGGGCGGTGCCCTCGCAGCCGCGCACCTGGTCCACGTGGGGCCCTCGGTCCTGGCAGAACCAGCTGGGGCCGGTGGCCATGAGGGCCTCGGCCGAGAGGCGGCAGAACCCTTCGCCGAGCGCGTCGTCGTCACCCGAGTGCCCCGGACGGCCGTCGCCGCCGACGTAGGCGCAGTAGACCGCGTGGCCGGGCTCGTAGAGGATGCCCTCGGAGTGGCTTCGCGGGTCCGTCCCGGCGGCGGGATGGCCGTGGAAATCTGGGGACACAATACAGATTAGCACGATCCGCAGGGTTTTCCGGGGACGTCTTACGGTTTTCTGCGGGCCCCCCGGAAGCCGGTTTCGCGGCACGTCCTGGCGGCACGGGGGGCGCCGTGATCTTCAAAGGCTCGGGGTCCCGCGCAATGGACTACCGCACTTCCATGCCTGCATGTGATAGGAGCAGCCCCTGCGGCGGCCACGATACGCCCTGCGAGACCCGGCCCTGCCGGGAAAAAAAGACACTAAGTGTCTTTTTTCTGCGCCAACCTTCGGGCCGGCACCTCAACGGCAGTTTGGCCGTCAGGCTTTCCACCCAACGTTGGGGGCGGCTTGGCGGACCGAGTCCCTCCGTACGACTGACGCTGAGGACTTGCAGAGCGAACTGGACGGTGGCATCATTGTCTCGACGGTACGGGGGAAGTGCCGTGGGGCCTAAAGGTTCATCTGCCACATCCGAGTCTTCTCTCGTGATCCGCGCCGTTGCGGGCCACGTCGAGGCCCTGGAGTCGCTTTTGCTCGACTGCCATGACCGGCTCCTTCGCTCGGTCCGGCGCGGCATGGCGAACGACCTCCAGGGGGGCTTCTCGGCCGAAGACGTCGTCCAGGACACGTTCGTCGACGCGTTCCGCAGCATCGGTCAGGTGAAGGCCCGGACACACGAGGCCTTCTATCACTGGCTGCGGCGGGTCGCCCATCACCGGCTCCTGGATGCGGTCAAGCGTTGCCGGGCGGTCAAGCGAGGTGGCGGTCGCCGGCGCGTCCGGGCGGCAGACGCCGACAAGCCTCACTCCCAGGCGACTCTCCTCGACCTGGTCGAGGCAGACGGCCGCACGCCAAGCGGGTCGGTGGCGCGGCACGAAGCCGCCGCGGCCTTGCACGTCGCACTGGCCGGCCTGGCGCCGGATCACCGCCGCGTGCTGCGCCTCCGCTACATCGAAGACAGGGCGGTGGCCGAGGTGGCAGCCCGAATGGAACGGACGCCTCAGGCGGTTCACATGCTGAGCCGCCGGGCGCTTGATGCGCTGCGACAGGCCATGGGCCGTGCCTCGCGTTATCTCAGCTCCGCCTAGCGCGTGAGCGTCAAGCGCCGTTGTCGCCTGAGAGATCGGAGGCCAAGCAGAGGTTCGGCCCGAGGGCCAGGGAGGTCAGACGATGGCGGACCATCCGGAAGGGCGGCGACCAGACGCGTCCGGTTTTGCCCCCGGACAGGGCGCGGCAGCGGGGTTGGCGGCCGAGGGGGCGGAGTATCCCATGACCCACGCAGCACAAGCAAGGAAGCCGGCGTGACGGGCAAGTCGCCGGCATCGAAGCCGGAGGGCTCGCGGGGCCGACGGAAGCAGTTGCGCCGCGTCATCGATGAGTGCCGCCGCCGTCGCCACGCGGGGGAGGGCCTGCCCGACGAGAAGGTCATCGCCGAGCATCCCGATCTGATGCCCGAGCTGGGCGAGGCGTTGGCGAAGCTCCGTCGGGTCGAAGAAGCCCGGCGCGAGGCATTCGGCGAGCTGCCGGCGTAGCGTCCGTAGCGGACCGTGCCGTCCCAGACGCAGGCGGCGCCGTTCGCGGCGTCGATGTGGACCGGCTCGATGCGTGCGGTCTGGCGCACCAGGCCGTCGTACTCGGCCGGCGCGGCCGAGAGGAGCGCCGCCTTGGCCGCCACGTCGTCGGCCGTGCCGCGGATGGTGTAGTGGAGGTCGACGGAGGCCTCCTGGCCGGTCGAGGAGGGGCGGCTATCAGGTTTTTCGGTGACGGTGACGGACATCCGTGCCTCCGCAAGACTTGAACTGATGATCAGTCTTTGATAAAATTGCGGGACGCGTCCGCTCGATGACGCCAACCAGGGCGAGCCCGTTTTCAATTAGTCGGATCAGGGCGTTCAAGGGCGAGGGAGTGCCGTGCGCATCGCGCTGGTGAACCCGGCGTGCCCGGATCCGCGCGGGTACTTCAACTGCCGCCTCCATCGGCGCGGCTATCGGTGGCTGTACGAAACGGCATACCGCCTGATAATGGATCGGCGTTTCCGCCTTCGACCGGGCATCAAGGCCGTGTTGGGCGAGCCGTACACAACCCTGCTGGCTCTTAAGGCCGCTACCCCGCCAGGCATCGAGGTACGCCTTATTGACGAGTTGATCCACCCTTTCCGGGCTGAAGACCTTGTCCGATATGACCTCGTAGGCGTCTCCTCGACGACGGTGAACGTGGTCCGGGCATACGAATTGCTGGACCAACTGCGCGCCTTGGGCGTTCGGACGGCCTTGGGCGGCGTTCATGCCACGGTCCTGCCTGAGGAAGCAGCACAGCACGCTGACGCCGTGTGCGTAGGCGAGGCCGAGGCCTACTGGCAGGACCTTCTGGCCGATCTGGCCTGCGGCGAACTCAAACCGCTCTATCGCGCCGAGACCCCCGTGAACATGGCCCTCGTTCGCGATTACGACGTTGACTTGTGGAGCGGCGAGTACCTGCCGTTTATGAATCCCGTCTTCAGTCGCGGGTGCCCCTATCGCTGCGACTTCTGTGCGATCACCTTTACGACCCCCGGGTGGCGCCACCGGCCGGTCGCCAGAGTCATGGACGGCATCCGCCGAAGCGGCGCCCGCCACGTCATGTTCACCGATGCCACGCTCTTCGGAGGGGGCCGGACGCTGGCCCTTGAACTGCTCGATGGCCTGAAGGCCTGCAACGTCAAGTGGTTCGGTCAGACCTCGGTGCCCTCGCTTGATGACGAGGAGGTCCTGGATGCCATGGGCGCCAGCGGATGCGCGGGCATGGGCGTCGGCTTCGAGAGTCTCTCCGAGAAGAACCTCGCCGCGATGAACAAGCAGCAGAACGTGGTTTCCGAATATGGGAACCTGATCGCCAGGATTCATGACCGCCGTGTCGCGGTGGCGGGTGACTTCCTGCTTGGGTACGACGATGACGACCTCGACGTCTTCGACCGGACGCTTGAGTTCATTGTGGAGAACGGGATCGAATTCCCCGAGGTCTTCATGTTCGTTCCCTATCCCGGCACCGCGGCTCACGAGCGGTTGGCGGGCGAGGGACGAATCGTGACCACGGACTGGTCGCTTTACACGGCCTACGGAGACACCCCGGTTTTCGAGCCCCTGCACATGAGCCGGCCACTTCTGCGCGACGGCGTCGCGTGGCTGGACATTCAGTGCTACAGTGCCGCCAACATTGTCCGCAGACTGCGCACCGCCCGCGCGCGGAGCCCGCTTGTCTGGCTTGCGAACTTCACGCTGAACCGCAAAGTACAAGGCATCCACGGACGCTGGCGCGGCGAGCTTCTTCAAGCCGAACTCAAACGCACTGGCCACCCATTTATCCACGCGTGAGGCCCCTCTCCGGCGCAGGCCTGTAAGCAACTGCGCACCGTAGAACCGAGGCACAGTTCAGCCGCAAGCGGTCAATCAAACACAAGCCCTTCGCCCATCGTCGCTTCGTCGACGAGGCGCTTGGTGTTCTTGGCGGTCTCTTCGGTCGCCCGGGCGGTGCGTTCCGCCACGCCGCCTGCGCCGATGCGACCGGCGACCATGGCGCTGAAGGTGCCCTGGACGGCGACGATGCGGTCGGCCGCGCGCGAGAGGGCGTCGCCCACGCCGGCGAGGCGTTTCTGGGCGTCGGCCGCTAGGTCCGGCGGCGCCTCGAGGGCGCCCGGGCCCTCGTCCTCGGCCTCGCGGGCCTTGCGCTTACCGGCGGCCTCGGCGATGGCGGCCTGCCACTCTTCGCGCGCTTTGGCGAGGTCCGCCTCGGACTGTTCGAGGTCGGCGGCGTGCTCCTCGGCATGCCGGCGGCGGGCGTCGGCCGCCTTCTCGGAGACGCCCAAGAGCGCGGCGTTCTTCTCTCCCTCGATGGCGGTGAGGCGTTCCTGGAGTTCCTTGTCGGTGTCGGCCAGGGCGGCGTCGGTCTCGCCGACGATCTCCGCGTGGCGGGCCTTGGTGCGGCGGTAGAGGTCCTGCCAGGCGGCCTGGAACTCCTCCTCGCTGATCTCGCCGCGGGCGCGCTTCTTCTTCAGGGCCTCGCCCTCGCGCTTGTACTCGACCTCGTGGAGTTTGAGTTTGACGACGCCGACGGCGACGCTGGCGACGGTCTTCAGCATCGCCCGGGGCTCGTGCCAGACGGTCGCCAACTTGGCCTTGAGCTGCGCCCAGAGGGCCAGCACGCCGTAGAAGGCGTCGGTCGCCGTGTCGAGGAACGCCTTCTTCCAGTCGAGCCAGTGGCCTTTGAGCCACGCGACGCCCTTCTGCCAGGCCACCCGGAGCGTGAGCCAGAGGACCTTCGCCGCCAGGCCGATGTCGCCGGCGGCCAGGGCGTCGGCGATGCCTCGCCAAGCCTGGAGGGCGAAGCCCTTCAGGGCCTCGAACTTCTCGCCCAGCCACTTGAGGGCCTTCCCGGCCGCGCCGCTTACATATAGAAGGTAGGCGCCGAGGGCGGCGACGGCGGCGATGACGAGGCCCACGGGCGAGACGATGGCCGCGAGGACCGACCCCAGAAGGCCGATGACGGCCCCGGCGCCCGATACGATGGCCGCGAGGCCCGCGAAGGCCCCCGCCACGACCTTGGCCGCCATGCCGACCGCCAGGAGCGCCCCGCCCGCGAGGCCCAGGACCAGCACCACCTTCGCCACGGCCACGACGATGGCCTTGTTCCGCTGGATGAGGTCGATGGCGATGGCGGCGTAGCGCTTGACGGCGGCAGCCGCGCGCGTGAGCGGTTCGGCGAGCGCTTCGCCGATCATGGAGAGGGCCACAAGGCCCGCCTCCCGGACCTGGGCGAAGGCGTGGGCGAGCGTCCCGGCCATCTTCCGGTAGGCGGTCTCGGTGGCGCCCGCGCGGCCGCGCATGAGTTCGACGTCGCCCAAAAACCCCTCCAGGTTCTTGAGGGCCGGGATGACGCCCCGGAGGGCCCGGACGTTCGGGAAGAGGGCGGCGACGGCGTCCGGCGGGAGCGCGGCAATCCGCTGGAACACCCCGACCAGGCCCTCGGCCTGGAGCGTCGCGGCGCTCATCTCGAAGCCGAGCGCCCGGGCCGTCTCCTCGGCCTCCTTCGAGGGCTTGAGGAAGGTCATGATGATCTGGTTGACGGCGGTGACGGCGTTTTCGGTTTGGACGCCGTGGCGCGTCAGGGTCGCGAGGGCCGCACCGAGTTCCTCAAGGCCGACGCCGGCCGACGCGGCGGTCGAGGCGACCATGCCGACGGCGGGGGCGAGTTGGCCGAAGGTGGTCTTGCCGCGCTTGACGACCGAGAAGAGGAGGTCCGAGACGGTCCCGGCCTGGTCGGCCGCGAGGCCGTAGGAGTTGAGGACCGTCGTGATGGCGTCGGCGGCGGTCTTCGTGTCGGTCATGCCGGCCTTGGCGGCCTTGACGCTCGCAGCCAGAACGTCGAGGGCGCGGGCCGGGTCGATGCTTGCCGAGAGGATGTCGTAGAGGCCGCCGGCGAGGGCCTCGGTCGATTCGCCGAACTCCATGGCCATCCGCCGGACGCCCGCGCGGAAGCGGTCCATGTGCTCCTCAGGCCGCTCGAGCATCGTGGCGACGTTGGCCATCTCGCGTTCGAAGTCGGCGAAGACCTTCGCCCCGCCGATGAAGGGGGTGGCGAGGGCGGCGCTGGCGACCATGAGGCGCTTGCCGATGTCGGCCACGCCCGTGCCGAAGGCCTTGAGGCGCCGGGAAGCGCGCTTGAGGCCCCGCGCCAGACGCGAGTCGTTGGCGTAGAGTTCGACGTAGGCCGCGCCCGCCCGGATGCCGCGTGAACTGGGCATGGCGGTCTAAGCCTCCGGGAGTTTGGCGGCCAGCACCTCGAGGACGGCCTTCGGATCGGCGGCCAGGAGTTCGCGGAGGTCGGCCAGCAACTCGGAAACTTGCGCGATGTCGACCTCGCGCTCGCCGGCCTCCTTCGCGCAGAGCGCTCGGGCCAGGCCCGCGAAGTCGAGAGGCTGACTGGCTTGCTGCCGCGCGATGTCGCGGGCGAGGGCGAAGAGGGCCCCGTCGCAGGGCTTTAGCAGGATGTACTCGGTCGGCATGGCTCACTCCTCCTCGGCAGCCTTGAGTCGCGCGCAGGACGCGCAGTCGGGCGTATCCTCGCGCACGGTGGCCCATTGCGGAAGTCGGCGAGATACCGCACCCCGCCATCGGCGCGGCACCAGCCGCAGCCACAGGCGCGCCCTGAAGTGCCGCCATCCGGGGTTGCAGGGCGTCGTATAGACCGCCCAAGACGGGATGTGCCCGAGAAGCCGTGCCACCAGGTAGAGCAGCGGCGCCCAGCGGGCCCACCTCCGAAATCGGAGGCAGAATCCGGCGTTCGCCATGGCTTATCCCTTCCCGTTCTTCACGGCGTCGACCATCTCCTCGACTCCGCCGCCGGCGTCCTTCTGGGCGGCCGAGTGGACGGCGTTGAACAGGCGCGCCAGTTCCTCCCGCGTGTACTGGACGCCGTCAGCCAGGGCCTGCTTGACGTTCTCGCCGCCGAGGACGACGGTCTTGAAGGCGTGGCGGTTCCGCCAGAGGCCGTACCCCAAGGCCGCCACCGCGAGGACGATGAGGGCAAGGCCGCCCCAGGCAAAAAACTCGAACCAGCGGTAGAGGGCGATGCTGACGGCGAAGACGGCCAGGGATGCAAGACCGACCGTGAGGCCCGCCTTCCGCGAGAGCCAGACGAAGAGGGCGCCGCCGGCCAAAATGCCGGCGAAGCCGCCGGCCGCCGTGAGGAGCAGCCACTTCCGCACCGCCGAGTCGGCCCGCTCCTTCTCCTTGGCGGCCTCCTTCTGCCACAGGTCGCGCTCGGCCGCTATTTTCGCCATGCCGCCCACTATGGTCTCTGCCTCGGGCGCCGCCGCCTGGATGGCCTCGACGCGCTTGAGGGCCTCGTCCAGGCGCGGCGTGACGCGGGACGTGAGCGCTTCGGCCGTGTCGACGAGGCGGCCCGCCCACGGCTCAGCCTGGGGGATTGCGGCGGCGGCGGCACGCGCGGCGCCGGCCACGGTGTCGGCCGCAAGGAGCGTCGCGTGGCGCGCATCGGCCACGGCGCGGCCGGCCTCGGTCGCATCCTCGCGGATGGTCTTCAGGGCCGCCTGGCCCCGCGCGGCCTCCTTGGCCGGCCCCTGAATGAGCAACCCCCTGCCGCAACCGGCCAGCAGGACCATCGCCGCCACAACCACGGCCACAAGGACTGGTCGCATCAGGTGTCCCCCTTGCGTTGACTGCCCGACGTCTGTCGGGTAGAATGTGCGTTGTTGGCATCACGTTGGGCAATGGAGTCTGCCCCGAACCGCCGCCCAGGCTGATGACTCCTACCAGACGTTGGGTAGGAGTTACGCATGCTTAAACTGCTCGCCATCGGCCTCGGTGGATTCCTTGGTGCGATCACCCGGTACGGTCTTTCGGGGCTCGTCCACCAGTACGCGAAGAGTTCGTTTCCGCTCGGCACGCTCGTCGTCAATGTGGCGGGGTGTCTGGCCATCGGCGGCCTGATGTGCCTGGTGGAGGAACGGGCGTTCTTTGCGCCCAATGTTCGCCTGTTTCTGCTGATCGGCCTTCTCGGCTCCTTCACCACGTTCTCGACGGTCGGATACGAGACGTTTGAGCTGCTGCGCACAGGCTCCATCGCTTGGGCGGTCCTGAACGCCCTCGCCAACATGCTCCTCGGCCTTCTCGCGGTCATGCTGGGGTGGCTGGGCGTCAGAGCATCGGGCCTTTGAAGGGGGCAATGATGAGAATCGAAGGCGAAGGACAGCTCGTGCGGATCTTCATCGGCGAAAGCGACCGTTGGGAAGGCAAGCCGCTCTACGAGGCCATCGTCCGCAAGGCCCGTGAATCCGGCCTTGCCGGGGCCACGGTGCTTCGCGGCCTTGAAGGTTTCGGAGCGCACAGCCGTCTGCACACAACGAAGATTCTCCGGCTTTCGGAAGACCTCCCCATCGTCATCGAGATCGTGGACCGGGTTGAACGGATTGAGCAGTTTTTGCCCGAACTGGATCGGATGGTGGGCGAAGGGATGATCACCCTGGAGAAGGTGCGCATCGTGGCGTACCGTCACAACGACAAAAAGGGCCACCCACAGGAGTAACATCGACTTCACCTCCGTCCTCCACCGCTCGTTCTCATCGCCGCTCGCTCACGAAGGCCTGCTTCAGGAGTCCCATGTTCCCCCGCGCGAGGCGGATGCCCTCCCGGCAGCGCCGGCCCCGCTCGTACGGGTTGAAATCCGAGGGCCGGAAGGCCCGTCCCTTCTTGCGGTCGCGGTGGATGTTCGCGAGGAGCGCCATCGCGGCCGACGTGTGGTTCCACCGCTCGCGGCACTCGGCCTCGGCCATCCACACGAGTTCCCGAAGCGTCAAGGGGCCGGGGTCGCACCCGACGATGCCGGCGCACTCGAAGATGAGCCGCCATCCATCCCGGCTTCGCCTGTCGGCTTCGCCGTGGCAGGCCCGGCTTCGCCCTGGGCCAGAAGCGTCTCCACGTCGAGCGCTTGGATCTTCTTCTCCGCCAGGGCCATCGCCGCCCCGACCACGGCCAGTTGCTTCTCGATGGCCCGCGCTTCGGCCGGCCGCTTCAGGCTCCGGAAAAAATCCGAGAGTTCCTGCCAGAACGCCTCGTGCGCGGCGGCCAGCGCCTCGCCGCCCAAGGCCCGGCCGAACTCTTCGTCCGTGACGTTCTGCGAATCGGCCTGGGGCTTGACGAGGGCGAAGAGCACATCCACCAGGAGCAGGATGTCGTCTTCCAGGTCCGTCAGGAGCGGCACGGGGCCGCCCGCCTCGCGCGGCTCGACGATCCGCGCGAGGTTTACGCCCACGAGGTCCCGGACCCGGCAGACGGCGTCCACGGTGACCGCGAGGGTCCAGGTGCGGCCGGCGCTGTCGGCGAAGGCTTTCATGCGGCTCTTATCCTTTCCGGTTGACGGGCCCAGGCGCCAGGTGTATACTTGGAGCGTAACCTTTGGGGAGGACGCTCGATGGACACGGTGAACCTCAAGGAAGCCCGGCGCCGGCTGAGCGCCCTCGTCAAGGGCGCCGAGCGCGGCCGGTCGGTCACGATCACTCGCCGCGGCCGCAAGGTCGCCCGCCTCGTGCCGATGGCGCCAGGGACCGCCAAGGGCCTGCCGGACCTCTCCGAGTTCCGCGCCTCGATCAAGGTCAAGGGCAAGCCGCTCTCCGAGACCCTCATCGCCATGCGCGCCAAGGAACGGTACTGATGGACTACGTCGACACGAGCGTCCTGGTGGCGTGCTACTGCCCCGAGCCCCTCAGCCGCAAGGCCGAGCGGGCGGCCGGCCGCGCCGCCCCGCCGACAATCAGCCCGCTCGTCGAGGTCGAGTTTCACTCGGCCCTGGCACTGAAGGTGCGGGCGAGCGAGATCGACCCCGAGTCGGCCGGACGGGTCCTCGCGGCCTTGCGGCTGCACCTGGAGGAGGGCCGGTTCCGGGTGGTTCCCATCGAGGCCAAGGAGTATGCCCTGGCGTGCGACTGGCTCGGACGCTTCGCCGCCCCCTTGCGGACCGTCGACGCGCTGCACCTGGCGGCCGCGTTCTCGGCAGGGCTCTCGATCCTGACGGCCGACAAAGGTTTGGCCGCGTGCGCCAAGAAGTTCGGCGTCAAACACCGGCTTCTCTCCTGAGCGAGGGTCCCTCAAGCGCGCCGCCCGCCTGGGGCCGGCGGCGTTCTCCTGGAT
>CAZGKW010000066.1:0-16705 GCA_964526295.1 uncultured Anaerolineales bacterium | reverse complement strand
GAGTTCGAGACGCTGGACCTGGCGTTCGTGATCACGCCGGAGCCGGCCACGCTGGCCCTTCTGGGGACGGGCTTCGTGGCGCTGCTGGCCCGGCGTCGCAGGAAGTAGGCATCTGTTGCGGGGATCGGGGCGCCCCCGCCTGGGGGGCGGGGGCGCCCCGGCCGTTGGCCGGCCGCGTGGACCGGGCCGCGAAACCGCGGAGAAAAAAGACACTAAGTGTCTTTTCCTCCGGAGGAGCCCGAGGGGTGCTGGGCAGAAAAGACACTTAGTGTCTTTTTCCCACCGGCGAGTCTGGGCCGGGGAGAAAGGGCACGAGAGCAGCACAACCAGCCGCGCAATTGCGGGCCCCGCACCGGGCGGGGTCGAGTGAAGGCACACCGAGCCGAGAGAGGGAACGCATGGCACGTGTCACCGCGCTGTCGATCATGCTTGTGGGCCTGATGGGGTTTGGCGCTCCCGCCTTCGGGGCGAACCCTCAGGCGAATGTCCAGGCCAGCGACCACTGGGAGGCTCACGTCAGCGGCGAGAGCTTTGCCGCCGGACCGATGACGTGGTCGCGAGACTGCTACAGCTTCTACGACGTGTACAGTGGGACGGTCTCCGGGGCCGCCGTCGACATCACCCTTCCGGGCGGATTCGAGTCCGCCTGGTCGAGCGAGCCGGCGTACATGGCCTGGAACGCCGGAACGAACACGCTGACGTGGACGCCGCTGGAACCGCTGGACGGGTGGTCGATGTTCGGGGCGAGCCCCGTGCCGCTGTTCTCCGAAGAAAGCGTGCCCCTGTCGGGGACCCGGGCCGTGGCTGACCCGGTATTGACGAGCGACATCGAGACGCAGACGGTGACGTTCGAGCTGACCGTGCCCGCCTCGGCGCTGTCGACCTACGAGCACGCCCACGTGCAGGTAGCGCCGTCCTGGACGAGCCAGGAAGGCCTCACCTATGCCGTGACGCCTGGCGCGCCGCCGGCCGGCTTCTCCCACGGCTGGGAGGCGGGCGTGTACACGGCCGACGACCCGTCGGCGCTGGCCGGGACGTACGAGTTCACCGCCGACGTGGAGGTTTCACGGGCCGGCGACTGGGCGCAGAGCGAACGCGGCGACCTTCATCACCGGCCTGCCGTGACCGTGACGTACGGAAACGGCGTGGAACCGTACACGACCGACACCGGGACGTCTTTGGCGCTGAACGTCGCCCCGGGTGTCGACGCGACCTTCTATGCCGGCGGTCCCACGGACTTCGAGGGCTGGTCACAAGACGACCGGCAGATCACGCTCGCCGAGGTCGCGACGGGCCAGGGCCCCCCGGGGCCGATCTCGTTCCAGGTCGTGCGGTCCAAACTCGAGTCGCCGACCGGACTGGTCACACACGAGTTTTACGCCGAGTTCGAAGGCGACAACGTCCTGACGGCCACCGTCAGGACCCCGGGCGGTCAGGCATACGGCATGGAAGTGGACGCCGGAGATGATGAGGATGGATTGGTCCCGGACGGGCGGTTCTGGTTCGGCTCGGCCGACGAGGCCGACCTCGGCGACTTCACCCACGGGACCTACACGTTCACGCTGGCGGGCACAGACGGGACGGTCAGCACGTTCGACGTGCCGCTGCCGGACTCGCACTATCCGAGCGGGGCGATGCCGGCCTTCGACCAGCCGGTCGGCTTCGACACGTTTGACCGGACGCCGACGCTCTCCTGGGACCAGCCCACCGACGCGGGCGTGGACGGGATCGGCCTGTCGTGGGAGGCCTTGGACGAGCACGAGGACTTGTTCGAGATGTTCGCCCTGGGCACCGGCGAATACACGCCGGATGAGGACCTTGCACCTGGGGGGTACTGCGCGGACGTGTACTTCGGGGAGGTTTCCGAAGGCACGGCGGCCGGCGTGCCGTATCAGGCCATCTGGGCCACCGGCGGGGGCTCCTTCTTTAACGTGATGGTGCCCGAGCCGGCGACGCTGGCCCTTCTGGGGACGGGCTTCGTGGCGCTGCTGGCCCGGCGGCGAAGGAAGAGGGGATAGAGGGGACGCGAGTGCAGAGACCTGCACAGACGGCCCGGGGGACGGGTCGCCGCAACACAAAACGGGCGGCCGCGACGAAGCGCGGCCAGAACAAGAGGATGGGATAGGACCATGAGAAGCTCAAAGCTTGTGACACTGACGGCCGTCGCGCTGCTGCTGGCGATGGCGCCTGCGGCCCGGGCCATCCCGATCGGCGACGGGGGGCCCATGATCGTCCCGCTCGAGGACGAAAACTCCAAAGTCGCCTTCGACCTGTTCAGCGGCGGCGGCATGCAGAACTGGACGGTCGACGGCGTCGTGCACCTGGAGCGCCAGTGGTTCTGGTGGCGCGAGGGACCTGAGGGCGGCGAGAGACCCTTGAGCGAGGACGACTTCGAGGTCGAGGACGCCGCCGCGTTCGACACCGACGGCGACGCCGACCTCGACACCCTGTTCGCCCGCTACGTCGGGGCCGACTTCGAGGTCGAGATGCGATTCTCGCTCATGGGCGGCGAGCCGGGGACCCCCTGGTCGGACGTCGTCGAGCAGGTCCGCGTCGAGAACACGAGCGACCGCGTCCTGGACCTGCACTTCTTCCAGTACGCCGACTTTGACCTCGCCGACACGCCCTACGACGACGAGATCTGGATCCTGGGCCCGGCCGAGGAGGACGACGAGGACGACGAGGTACGGAACCTGGTCGAGCAAGGAGACGGGGCCTTGGACCTCCTCGAAAGTCTGACCGTGATGACGCCGGCGGCCCACCGGTGGCAGGCCGGTGACGCCACGGCCCTGCTCGCCCTGCTGAACGACGACGACGCGACGACCCTCGACAACACGGACTACGCGATGGGCGTGCCGGGCCAGCTCGACCCGGCCTGGGCGCTTCAGTGGCGCGTCCCGCCGCTGGAGCCGGGCGTGGCCGTCATCCTGAGCAAGGACAAGCTCATCCTGCCCGAGCCGGCCACGCTGGCCCTGGTCGGACTCGGCGGAGCGGCGTCCCTGCTGGCTCGCCGACGCCGACGACGGTAGAGGCCGTTCGGCAAGTCCCTCTCCTCTGGTCGGAGAGGGGTAGGGAGAGGGGGATTCGGTGCTGTGAACCCGGCCCCGAGCGCGGGGGACCGCGCGGGTCGGACGGAAACACAAACGAACACCGGGGGGACGCCCTGCGGAGGGCGACCGGACGGGAGCAGCGCGGAACGCGCCGAACGGAGGGGTGAAGACGGATGAGAGCCATGAACACAGCGCGTAGCGGCGGGATGCCGGTCGGCGTCCTGGCAGCGGTGGCCTTCCTGGCCGGGACGGCCTCGGCCGACATGATCTTCCAGACCGGCTTCGAGCCCGGTCAGGGCTATGCGGTCGGCAAGCTCGACGGTCAGCAGGGGTGGTACGCCGACCAGGACACCGGCGACTGCGTCGTCCAGAACGCCGACAAGGCGTCGGGGGCCCAGGCGGCCATGATGACGGCCGACCGGGAGTTTTCCACCGGCAAACCGTTCGGCCCGTTCAACTTCTGGCTCGGCGGCCGGCACGAGCTCGAGGACCGGACCGACGAGCTCCCGATCGTGACCATCAGCATGCAGGTCAAGATCACGGCCACGAACCTGGCCAAGTACGGCGTCTTTGCCGCCTGGGAGGACCTCGACGGCGACCCGTCCAACCCGGACATGTCCGATGACGTCCTCGCCTCGGCCGTCCTGTTCGAGCCGGACGGCGACATCTCGGTCAGCCTGATCGAGACCGACTGGGACTGGACGCCGGGCGTCTGGAAGCCGCTCGTCATGGAGCTCGATTTCGACACCGAGACGCTCAACGTCTGGTACGACGACACGCTGATCGCCACGGGCGGCTGGCCGTTCTTCGACAGCCCGCCGGGCCTCGACGTGATCGAGTTCACCACCGACGACGGTCCGCCCGGCGGCGGGGCATCGAGCTTCTTCTGGGACGACCTGTCAATCGTGGCGACGCCCGAGCCGGCGACGCTGGCGCTGGTGGGCCTGGGCGGTGCATTCGCCCTGGTGTCGCGCCGGCGCCGAGGGCCCCGTTCGTAGGAGGTGCCCAGGGCATGCCGAAGCGATGCGGGGACGCGCGGACCGCCTCCAGGCGCCCCCGGTGAGGGTTATCGGGCTGTCGCGGACGCCCCTTGCCGGCGCTGAAAACCGTGTTCCGCGGCTTGACTACGGCCGGACATGGCGTACACTTCAGGATGACGCGCGGGAGGCCTTGGCGGGCCCCGCAGAGGGGCCGCGACGGGGCCGTTTCCGCCTCAGGGGACGATGCCGAGAGGGCCGTCGCGACCCGCTCCAAGGGGGACGAACCATGATCGCTCGAACCGCAGGCGTGTGGGCGGTGGTGCTGGCCGTCGGGGTCGCCGCGGCGGCCGAAGGGCCGGACGCCGAGCCGGCTGCCGCCGAGGAAGCACTCGAGAAGGCCACCGTCAAGCTTGTCGAAGGGACCGTCGACTGGCGAGAGGGCGGCGCCGGACAGCCGTGGCAGACGCTCGAGGTCGGCCAGGAGCTCGCCGAGGGCGTCGACATCCGGACCGGGTTCCGGGCCCGGTGCGTCCTGTTGATTCGCCGCAGCCTCGTCCAGATCGACGCCATGACCGTCGTCCGCGTGGGCGAGCTGCGAAGCGCCGGCGACACCGTCCGGACGCGGCTCTATCTGAAGCAGGGCCGGACCCAGTCGATCGTCGAGAAGGGCGGCACGAAGAGCGACTTCGCCATCGTCACGCCGTCGGCCACCCTGTCGGTCCGCGGCACGAAAGACGTGCTCTGTGCCCACTGGCCCGACATGAGCCAGTTCGGCGTCGGGTCGGGCAAGGTCAACGTTCGGGACATGATCGGCCGGCTCGTCTCGCTCCAGAACGGCCAGATGACCGATCAGAACATGAAGGCCGCCCTGGAGTACCTGTCGGAGGTCCGGCGGATCAAGATCCAGGAGCAGACCGGCCTGACGACGAACGAGGTCGTGCCGCAGTTCGTCCTGCCGGGCGGGCCGACCACCTTGGATCTTATCCTGAACGAGAAGCCGCCTGAGACGCCGCCCAAGGACGACAACGGCGGGCCGACCGGTCCGACGGGGCCGACCCCGAGGCCGGGCGGCGGGTTCTTCCTGGGGGGCGGCAACCAGGGCCCGTCGAACGACGGCGGCGACGACGACCGGCCCGGCGGCGGGTTCTTCGGCGACGACGGTCCGCGGGCCGGCGGCGGGTTCTTCGGCGGGCCCGAGTAGCCCGACGAGTGTCATCGCGGTCGGCTGGAAGCGAACCCAACGGCCCCGAGCGATCGGGGCCGTTCCCTTGCGGGGGGCGAGGCGTTCGCATCCGGCGCCGGTCCGGCTCAGGGCTTCACGGTCGCGCCCAGGAGCCGCTCCACGAGCCAGTCCTCGTATTTCGCCAGGTCTTTCCACGCCGTCGCGACGCGCATCGGGTGGCCCCGCTCGGCGTCGACGAGGGTCATGCCCTTGCACGTCACGCGAAGCGGGAGCGTCTCGACCTCGCACAGCTCTTCCGTGATGGCCAGGTAGACGGCGACGGTGTCGAACAGCGTGCTGGATGCCCGATCGGCCCTCTCCGAGTCCTTCCCGCACCAGATGCGGTAGTTTGCCATCAGGGCCTGGAGCAGGGGGTCCGACGCGTCGCGGACGCGGGCGTATTTCTCGCCGTCGAGCCGGACCAGGCCGCAGGTGTCGAGCGGCGTCAGCGTCTTCTTCCACGGGGCGACGAAGGCGGCCTGGAGGCCCATCGGGTCGGCCCGGACGTTGTACTCCGCCTCCGGGGTGTCCTTCCCGCCGTAGCCCTTGTGGACGCTGCCGTGCATCCCGACGAAACAGGCCTTGGCGGCGATCTTCGGCTCCCGCGCGAGGGCCGCCTCCAGGTTCGGCACCGGCCCGGTGGCGATGACGGTCACGGGCCCCGGCGACCGCATGACCGTCTCCGCAAGGGCCCCGACGCCGTCTTCGTGGACTGTGCCGGGGTAGTCTTGGAGGCGATAGCCTTCGACCCACTCGGCCTGGCGTCCGGTGCCGCCCTTTCCCCCGATGCCCAGGCCGACGGGCACGTCGGTCCGTCCGGCCGTCTGGAGGAGCTTCGCCAGGAGCCTGGCCCGATAGACGGCCTTGCCGTGGTCCCCCAGGACGAGCTTGACGTCCAGCTCGGGGCACTTCAGGAGCAGGCACAGGGCCCAGGTGTCGTCGATGTCGTCGCCGATGTCGGTGTCGAAGATGACGGGGACGGGCCGGGGTCTCTGGGCCCCGACGGCCGCGCCGGCAGCGATGAACACGGCGGCGATGACCGCCAGACAAACCGTCACGGCGGTTGAGGGAGAAAGGAAGTCCATAGGCGGTCTCCTCCAGACAGCGTTGGCTGCGGCCATTATAAATCGCGGTGGCGGAGTGTTCACAAGCGAATCTTCGCCCGGAGGAAGCGGCGTCGAAGGACGTGCAGACAGGCTGCCGCCGTGGCCCGTCTTGGTCAGCCCGCCCAGAAGTGCAGGACGGCGAACAGGACGCCCTGGCACGCCGCCGTGGCGGCAAAGGCCAGCACTCCCGCCACCAGGTCGTCCGCCACCGTCCCCCAGCCCCCGTCGAGCGACCCCGCAACACGGACCGGACGCGGACGGATCGCCGCCAACACGCGATACCCGACCAGCGCGACGGCCGCACCCGCGACGACGGGCGGCGCGGGCCAGGGCCACGCGGCCGCTTCCCACGGCCACGGCAGCCACAGCGCCAGGCCCGCCAGCCATTGCCCGGTCACCGCGTCCAGGACGAAACGCGGCCGGGCCTTCCCGCTCGCAGGCGGCGGCCACACCCCTGCCGCGACAATACCCACCGCTGCCAGGCCGGCCGCGCCGAGGAAGACCACCCACCAGGGACACTCGGCCCACGCCAGGCCGGCCGCGGCGGCTATCGCCAGGACCGAGGCACACGTCTTCGCGCCCGGCAGCCGCCCGAGGCCGAACAGCCCCCCGATCCGTCGGGCCCACGCCTCCCGCTTCGGCCACCGCCGCCACCACCGCCCCAGGTTGCGCGGAAGGTTGTAGAACAGGCGGTAGGCGAGGTACTCGGGCAGGGCGCCGGGCTTGCCGATCAGCGGGACCTTCCGCACGAGGCCCATCGCCGCCCGTCCCGCCAGGAACCGCGACAGGACAGGGTACGAGGCGGCCATCTGGACCGGGAACGCCAGCCACCCGACCCACTTCCAGAACGCCAGGGCGAGCGCCAGGCGGTAATCCCGCCAGTTCCGCTCTCGCACCGCACGCCACGCGACGTACCCGCCGCGGACGAGCGACCCCGGCGAGACCGGCGTCAGGGCGAAAAGGCCCATCACCCCGGCCGCCCAGGACCAGGCCTCCGGCCACGAGGCCGCCGAGACGATCCGGGCCCCGACCGCCAGCAGCACCGCCACCACCAGGGCCACCGGCAGCGTGGCCAGGTGGACGGCGAACCCGTTGATGTACTTCTGGACCTGGGGCCCCTCGGCCCGCTCGCGGACCCGGTCGGCCTCTTCCTGCGGCAGCAGACCTTCGTCGACCCATTCCTCGGCGGCCTCGACGACCATCTCGCGTCGCATCGCCGGGTTCGTGCAGAACTGCCACGGCCCGACGAACCACCGGTCGACCACGCCCCGGACATAAAGCGAGTCCGTGAAGAACCGGTGCACCGAGGCCGGCGCCAGGCCGAAGCCGACCGCCTCGACCCAGAACTCGAGTTGATGGTCGAGGAGCCAGTCGGTCCGCTCCTCGGTGGCCCGGCCCTGGCGATGCCAGTCGATGAGGACCTCGCACTGCCGGGCCCGCAGCGTCCGGCGGAGGTATCCGAAGCTGCCGAACATCTTGCGGACGTGCCGGCGGACCGTCGCGTTGCCGAACCATCGCTGGAGGGCCCCGCCGACCAGGGGGATGGACCCCAGCCAGATGTAGCACCACGCCCGGACGGGCGCTTCGTGCAGGCGCTCGGCGGTCTCCCGGTCGAGTCGGCACCGGGCACGGTGGTGGTCGATCCAGGCCTCCCGCAGCCAGTCGCGGTTGCCCACCGTCAGGATGCCCATCGGGCCGCGATGAAAGAGGTCGATCTGCGACCGGTGGTACGACGACTCGGCGAACTCCAGGGCGTCGATCGCCGGGTGCAGATCGCGGAACACCTGGTGATGCTCGTTGGCGAACGCCTCCAGCCGGTTCGTTCGGCCCCGGTTGAACTGGATGAGCCGCAGTTTCATCAGGCCCCGGCCGATCTGCCCCACGTCCGAGGGGCTCGTCGGGGCGAACGGCAGCAGCGGCAGACCCGAGACGAAGTCCACCGCCGTCAGGCCCGCCGACGGGTCCCCGTTGGAGCTGGCCCGCTTCAGGACGTTCACCTGGCCCGTCAGGTGCCACCAGCGATACTGGCGGGCCAGCTCGTCGGCCCCGAGGTCCTCCAGCAGGCCGACCACGCGGTCCATGAAGGCCTTCTTGGCCTCATACTCGGTGCGGCAGGCCGACCGGCGCGCCGTGCCTTCCGCTGCGGGCGACGCCTCGGCCTCCGCGACGTCGCCGACGGCGAAGAGACGCTCGTCCAGCTCGATCCGCCAGGGGCGGCCCTCGACCCACTCCAGGACCAGGCCCAAGCTCCCCAGGGTCTCGTCGTGGAACATGGCGAACGCATCCGCCACGGCCGACTCGTCGTGGAACGTGACACCCGCCGCCCGGCGAATGATCCGGTGCCACAGGCCGACCGCCCGGACGGCGTCGGCGTTGCCCTGGAGGGCGTAGGGGGCCTGGAAGGCGAGGGCGTGGACGACGTTCCGGACCCACCGGGCCGGCTTCGACCAGGGCACGAACACGCGGAGGGCGTAGGGCCGGTTGATCTCGATCAGCGGGTCGGTCCGGTCGGTCTTCTCGGTGGCCAGGAGCGTGGCCTTGTAGACCTGGCCGGTGATGCCGCCCCCGGCATAGGACTCGACGCGAAAGAGGGCCCGCCCGTGCCAGGGGGGCCAGATGCCCCCCAGGTCCAGCTTCAGCTCCGTGCCGGGCTCGTACCTGGTCAGACGGACCGGACGCAGGAGGACCTGCTGCTCGGCGGTCTGCTGGAGATGGCGGCACAGCGTGCTGGAGTAGGCTGACACGTGGCCTGCGCCTGAAGGGCCGGCGGCGGGGAGCCCCCGCCTCTGCCTCCGTGCCGCCCGGCCCGGGGAGTGCCTGTCGGGACCGCTTGCCATGGACTACTTCGGCAGTCCCGGCGATCGCTTTGCAGAAAAAACGCGCCGGTCGCAGGCCCGCCGGGCGAGGTCTTCGGTGTCGTGTCGGACAATTCGTCGACCTTCACGTTCACGGCGCCGGAGGGGACGACCATCACGGTCGTGCCGGGGCCGGCGACGCCGGCCCTCGTGGCGGCGGGCGGCCTCCGGGTGCTGCTGAGGCGGCGCAGGGGCTGAGCGGTTCCCGCCCCGGGGGCAATGGAGCCGGCGGCGATGCGGCTCGCCGGCCCAGGTGTGTGACGAGCGTTTCCCTGGCCCGGGCGGTTTGACCGGGACCGTTTGCGCACTAAAATAGCGTGTGGCGCGTGCGCGCCTGAAAGGACCGACGGGCCCGACGTTGGCCCCGGGTGCCGGCGCCGGGGCAGGGGAGACGTGCCGTGGCAGGTCTGCCGGTTATCCGATGCCGCCGGGACCCGCGGCCCGCAGGTACGCCGGCGGCTCCCTGTCCGCCGATGTCCGTCGGCCGCCCTCTGCTGGTTGCTGCATGCCTTGCGGCTGTCTTCCTCCCCGCTCCCCAGGTCGCGTTCGGGCTCGACGTGGCGGGGCCTTACGTGGGGGCGGACTACCTGTGGGCCCAGGGCTCCACGGGGTCGGGCGTCGAGATCGGCGTGATCGACGGCTTCCTGGCGGACGCGGACCACCCGGCCCTGGTGGGCAACTTCGCCGGCTCCGTGAACTTCGCCGACGGCGGGCCGGTCGAGGGCCCGCACGCCACGCGCGTCATCGGCGCCGCCGTCAGTCAGGACGCCGTCTACCGCGGGATCGCGCCCGATGCGTGCTGGTGGACGGGCCAGACCACCGATCCCGATTCATCTTCGTCTGAGCGGACCCAGACCGTCGCGGCCGAGACGTTCGGCCGGGGGCTGGGGGCGCTCGGGGGCAACCCCGTCGAGGTCCTCGCCGTCAGCATCGCGCTGGCCGGGCCCAGCACGGGCGCCGACCACTGGAGCCTGGGCCTCGACCACGTCGTCGGGTCCGACGGCCTGACGGTCGCCCTGGCCGCCGGCAACGCAGGGCCGGAGGGCGGCAGCATCACGGGCCTCCCGACCGGGGCCTACAACGTCATCCTCGTCGGCGCGACCGGCCAGACCGACGGCGCCTCGTCCGAGGACTACGCCAACCTGGCCGACTACAGCAGCCGCGGCCCCACCGACGACGGCCGGTCGGGCCCGGACCTGGTGGCCCCGGGCTCCCGGGTCCGCGTGCCGGACGCCGGCGGCGGGTGGGTGAGCGCCAGCGGCACGAGTTTCGCGACGCCCATCGTGGCGGGCGGGGCCGCGGCCCTCATCGGCATGGGCCGGGACCTGGGGCACAGCACCGACCCGAAGGTCGTCAGGACCGTCCTGATGAACTCCGCCGAGAAGCTCGACGGGTGGACCCACACGCCGACGCAGCCCCTCGACGCCGGCCAGGGCGCCGGCCAGATAGACCTGAGGGCCGCCCACGCCCAGTACGTCGGCCCGGCCCAGGGGCCCGGCGACGTCACGGGCATCGGCTGGCACCTCGGCGAGGTGACCGGGGCCGCCGAGGTGTTGTGTGGCATCGACGCGGACCTGCCCGCCGGGTCGCTCCTGACGGCCACGCTCGTCTGGGACCGGATCGTCGGCACCGACAGCGAGGACATCCAGACCGTCCACTACAGCCTCGATCACTTCGACAACCTGGACCTCGCCCTGTACGAGGGGGGCGGCGGGACGCCGATCGCCGCCTCCGTGAGCACCCTCGACAACGTCGAGCACATCGAGTACGCCCTGGCCGAGGGCGGCCCTTACACGCTCGGGGTGAAGATGACCGGGGCCGACCCGGCGGACAGCGAGGCTTACGCCCTTGCCTGGATGGTCCGGGTGAGGGGCGATGCGGACCTGGACGGCGAGGTCGGGGACGCCGACTTCAGCGCGCTGCTCGGAGGATGGGGCGGGTCGGACGCGAGGTGGTACGACGGCGACTGGACGCGTGACGGGAGCGTCGGCGACGACGACTTCAGCCTGCTGCTGGGCAACTGGGGCGTGAGCATCGTCGACGGCGCGGACGGTATGGCGCCCGAGCCGGCCACGCTGGCCCTCGTGGCGGCGGGCCTGGCGGGGCTGATGATACGCCGGCGGCGGCCGCGAGGTCAGGCCGCCGGGGGATACTCGTTGCACAGGAGGTGGAGCGGGGGCTCGTCCGCGTCGATCTCGGGGAACCGGCCGACGGGTCCGTAGAACCGGTTGTCGGTGGCGTCGTCGTTGACCTTTGAGACCTCGCCCACCAGGACCGTGCCGCGCCCCGCCTCGCCCCAGAACTGGTGATAGAGCCGCGGGCCGAGTGTGATCGATTCGCCGGGCCCGAGCCGCACGACGGTGCCCGCCTCGACCGTCCGCCGGACGCCGTCCATGGTGACCGTGACGGGCGTCTCGGCGAGTCCGGCCTCGTCGTCGGTGGCGCTGAAGAGCTCGACCATGAGGTTCCCCCCGCCGCGGTTGATGATGTCCTCGGCCTTGGCCCAGTGGAAGTGCATGGGCGTGACCTGGTCCTCGCGGACGATCATCACCTTCTCGCAGTAGTTCTTGAGGGCCTCCGGGTCGGACGGGTCGCCGTTTCGGAGGGTGAAAAGGAAGAGGCCAAGCCGCGGGAAGTCGCCGGAGCCGAAGTCGGTGATGTCCCACCCGAGGCCGTTGGCGCGGATTTCGTCGGCCTCGTGGCCCATGGTCTTCCACTTCTCAGGCGTCCAGAAGGCGAACGGGGGGAGGTGGAACCGCCGCTCCCGGAGAAACGCGATGGCGTCCCGCATGATGCGGTTGATCTCGCTTCGCTTCATGGTTCCGTCCTTGCGGGCTGTCCGGGCTGCGCTGCGGGGTATCGTAGGGCGGAAGGGCGGCCCGTGCAAGAGGCGCTGCGGGGCGCGGCGCCCGCCGCCCACTCGGCCGTCCCCGGCTCAGGGCGCCGCGGCGAACTGCTTACGGTACTCGGTGGGCGTCCGGCCGGTGAGGCGTTTGAAGCGCCGCGACAGGGCAGGGGAGTCGCGAAACCCCAGCCGCTCGGCGATCGCCTGGACCGTCAGCCGCGTTTCGGCCAGCAGCCGCTTTGCCGCCTTGATCTGCACCCGGTGGATCTCCTCCAGGGGCGTTCGCCCCAAGGTCTGCCGGAACATCCGCTCCAGTTGCCGGCGGCTGACCGGCACCTGGTCCAGGACGCCCCGGACGGTGATGCCTGTCGTGGCCCGGGAGCGGATGAACTCCAGGGCCTGGGCCAGTTCGGGGTGCTCCACGGCCAAGGCCTCGGTGGAGCGTCGGACGGCGACCCCAAGGGGCGGGAGCAAAAGCGGCGCGGCGGGCGGCTCGCGGCCCGCCATCAGGTCCATCAGCAGGTCGCCAGCGGCGAAGGCGATGGCCCGGCCCGGGCGGCGGACGCTTGATATCGGAGGGGCACAGAGCGTGCACACCGGCCGGTCGTTGTCCACGCCCAACACCGAGACGTCTTCCGGAACCCGCAGGCCGTTCATGCGGCAGTACCGGACGACGGTGGCGGCCGTCGTGTCGGACATGGCGAATACGGCCACCGGTTTGCGGGGTTTGCGGAGCCACTGCCCCAGGGCTTCGCCGAAGGCCTCGCGGTGGCGGGGGAGGTCGGCTACGTTGTGTCGGACGGGCTCCAGGCCGGCCTCGGCCAGCCGCTCGCGAAACCCTTCCCACCGGAGGCGGGCGTGCGGCGGGCGGCCGCCCTGGAGATAGATCAGCCGCGTGTGGCCGCGGTCGAGGAAGTGCTCGGCAGCTATCCGCCCCACGGCCCGGTCGTCCAGGATGACCTGGGGGAACGGCAGGTCGGGGACCGAGTTGGAGAGGTTGACGACGGGCAGGCCCGTTTCCCGAAGTGTCGGAGCGGCCGCTGCGGCGGCGAACAGCAGGGCCCCCCGGATTTCCCAGTCCACGGCGAGACGGGCGCCGTTCTCATCGGCCACGAACTGGCCCAGAACCACGTCCGGGCGGGACTGGGCCCACAGGCCCAGGCCCTCCAGGACAGGCACCATCCACCCCCCGGAAGGCGACAAGACACCGATACGGATGGGCTCCATGGAGGCGCCCTTTCTGGTCTCTGGCCGCAGTGCGGCTCCCTGGCGGACTATTGTACACCGTTTTGACGCAAAAGGCCAATATTGTTGCGCGTTTGGCCATGGCGGGGCCGCAGAAGGCGAGTATACTGTATTGGGAGAAAAGGGGCGGCGTTGGCTCTATCCGGGGCGGTGCTCTCGGAACAGGCCTATCGATTCGGTAGGCGTGGATGGCCCAAAGCAGTTCGGCGTGCGGCCACGTCGGGCACGAGTGAGGAGGAGAACGATGAGCAAGTTCATGTACGCGGCCGTGGGCGTCCTCTTGATGGCCGGTGTAGCTTCAGCCGATCTGCTGGTAGACGAAGGGTTCGGGCCGGGGTATACAGACGATGCCACCATCGACGGACAGTCGCCGGCCCGGACCGGGTTCACTGGCGCGTGGACCGCTGGGGAGATCGACTCGAAACGCGACTTCTACCATCGGGCAACCGGTCTGACGCACCCGACGATGGATGGCCAGACGGCCGGCCACGTGGACGCATGGGTCGACGGTCTCAGCAGTCCCCCCAACGGCGGGGACATCAGCCGGGCCCTCGACTACAACTATGGCACTGACGGTGACGAGGCTTGGATGGCGTTCCTGCTCCAGTTCGACGACGTCGACGGCTCGATGGACATTAAGCTCAATGGGGACAGAGAGAGCTCTATCGAGATTACCGTGGCCAACGGCACGGGAACGCTTCAGACAAACCTAAATGGCAATAGTGCTACACAGCAGACGTACACGGATCTGGCCGCGGACGAGACCCACTTGGTCGTGCTCCGTTTCGTGGACACCTCCGGTTCGTTCTACGACCCCTACAGGATGTGGCTCAACCCCTCGGCGGCAGATGTGGGTGGGGACACCATCGACGGTGGAGACGACGGAACAGCCATCGTGCTTGACCAGGACCTGAACACGACGGATGCGAAGTTGCCGTTCAGCGGCTTGGGGCTGGCCACTAATAGCGACAACGGCTCCAATATCCTGTTCGACGAGTTCCGCATCGGTGATTCGCTGGCGGACATCGGGCTGGTGCCCGAGCCCGCGACGCTGGCCCTGCTGGGACTCGGCGGTCTGGGGATGCTCGTCCGCCGCCGGCGCTGAAGGTCCTGAGCCTGTCGAAGGGGAGGCGGTAAGCTCGGAATTGCTGTTTGCAGGGACGTACAGGGTGGGACCCGCCAAAGGGTTCCGCCCTTTCTCTCGGCCCGGACACGGTTCGGCCTTCTCGCTGGATGCCCGTGTCGGGGCGAGGCATGCCTCGCCCCGACGTGAAAGCACGCCGTGCCCGCGCCGGGGGTTGCAGGGGCGGGTAAACAGGCCTCGCCCCTACGGAAGACCTCGCCACGGCCTGGCCCCCGCGATGGATGCGCCTGAGAGCAGTGGCAATTGTCGCTCGGGTGCCACCGATTGGTTGTCAATCGGTGCCCCTGGGACCGGAGACACGGTTTGACAAGCAAACCGTGGCACCCCTCAAACGCAGCACCGCCGTTTCTCTCAGGTGCACCCACGTTCAGCGTCCCGGCGGGGCTATAGTCGACCGCCCCTTTTCGACGATATACCGGAGGGGATTCGGGACGCCCCCGGACGTGGGGAGACAGGTATGTGGCGAACGGGACGAAGCGGCAGACGGGCGGGCAGCACGGCCCTGGGGGTCCTGATGACGGTGGCCCTGCTGGGGGCGATTGCGGCCATCATCTGGCTGATCGTGGTCAACCCGCTCAAGCCCGACACCCTCGTGGTCCTGCGGAACAAGACGCCCCACAAGCTGACCCTGGTCCAGGCCGCCCTGACGTACGAGGGCGGCGGCATCACCATCGAGCGGTCCGGCGACCTGGAGCCGAACCAGGAGTACGCCTTCGGCCCGAGTGCCCTGGCGTTCTCGGTCCGGCTGACGTTCATGATGGCCGGCCGCGAGCAGTTCCACTCGGTGCCCCAGGTCGAGCTGTGGAAGGGCGACACGTACGTCCTGGAGATCCAGCCGGACGGGTCCGTCGTTCCGATCCACGAGTACGGCGAGAACGGCCAAGGCTGACGGGGCGGGGCCCCGGCCGGCGCGGTGCGGACCGGCGGGGCCGGGGGATTTGGCTGAAGAGCGGCCGCCCCGCGGGCCGCGATAACGGCACAGCAGGAAGATCGACCAAACCCCCTTGACGAAGCGACGGTCTGGCTGTATAGTGGTGATTGGCTGCACGGTCCGGCGGGTGAGAGAAAACCGGGCCCGTCTCGGCCGATTCACAAAAAAAGTGAAAAAACGGGCTGGACACGGGGCACAAGGTCTCGTACAATGTCCTGCCTCAATCGGCGAGATGTGCGGCAGTAGAGGAGAGGCCGTCGGCAAACCCTCTGGTTCCGGCCGCTGGACCACGCCGCCGGGACCGCACAAGTTAAGATTATCTTGGATTCGGGTGTTGACAGCGTGGGGGCGGGGTTTATAATCCCGTGCCTTTTGCAGGGCGCGTTTGCCCGAGCGCTCTTTGACAAGTGGACAGTTCGAGCCTGAGCATGGCGGGAGTGTGTCCTGGGCACGGTCCTTCGGGACGGTGTCGAGGAGGTCAGGTGGTTCCGGTGCGAAAGCCGCCGGGACGGCCAAGTGGTGTGTTGAAAGACACGAAGCACACTTTCGTTTCATGCGAGGGTCGTGCTTTGTGACCAGCTTTCCAAGGGAAGAGTTTGATCCTGGCTCAGAGCGAACGCTGGCGGCGTGGTTGAGACATGCAAGTCGTACGAGGCTGGCCGGGTCGTAAGACCTGGCCTGTCCTAGTGGCGAAAGGGAGAGTAACAAGCAGGTAACGTACCCCGGACCCTGGGACAGCCCGCCGAAAGGCGGACTAATACCAGGTGATGTACCGAATCGCATGGTTCGGCATCAAAGGTGGGGACCTTCGGGCCTGCCGGTCTGGGAGCGGCCTGCTCCGTATCAGCTAGTTGGTGGGGTAACGGCCCACCAAGGCGATGACGCGTAGCCGGCCTTAGCGGGTGTTCGGCCTCACTGGGACTGAGACACTGCCCAGAGCCCTACGGGGTGCAGCAGTCTCGAATCATCCGCAATGCGCGCAAGCGTGACGGTGCGACGCCGCGTGCGGGAGGAAGCCCTTCGGGGTGTAAACCGCTTTTCGGAGGTATGAAGCGTCCGGGGTGAACAGCCCGTGGACGTTGACGTCAACTCCGGAATAAGCCCCGGCTAACTTCGTGCCAGCAGCCGCGGTAAGACGAAGGGGGCGAGCGTTGCTCGGAATTACTGGGCTTAAAGCGGGCGCAGGCGGCCCGGTCAGTCGGATGTGAAATCCCCCGGCCCAACCGAGGAATGGCATCCGATACTGCCGGGCTTGAGGTACCCAGGGGCGAGTGGAACTCTCGGTGGAGCGGTGAAATGCGTAGATATCGAGAGGAACGCCAATGGC
>CAZGKW010000065.1:0-19575 GCA_964526295.1 uncultured Anaerolineales bacterium | reverse complement strand
TGGCCGCGCCGCTCGCCTCGTCCTGGAGCACCACGTTCATGTGCCACTGGCCGCGGTGATGCTCGTCCTCTTTGGCGGGTCGGTCCTCCTCGCCGACGAGCTGCCTTTCGGCGAGACGAGCGAAGGGGTCCGCACGAAGACCGCCGACGTCATGGCCGACCAGACCGCGACGGACGAGCGCCAGCACGCGGCCGAGACGCGCCTCGGGTTCGTCCCCGACCAGGCCGCCGAGGTCCTGGCCCTCCAGGAAGCGGCCCGGGCCTCCCAGAAGGCGGCCAACCAGGCCCAGTCCGAGGTGGCCCGGCTCTTGGGCGAGATGGGCCACCGGGCGTGGGAGCTGGAGCGGATGCGGGGCGGCTGGGAGCGGAACCTCCGGCGGGCCGCCGAGTGCGAGGCCGCCCTCCCCGGGGCGAAACAGGAAGTCGCCCGCCTCGAGGCCGAGCTGGCCGCCGCCCGCAAGGAGGCCGACGAGAAAGAGGCCCTCGCCGCCGAATCGAACTCCAAGCGAGACGCCAACGAAGCGCGGGCCGCCCGCCGCCGCGCCGACTCCCTGGTGAAGAAACTCGACCAGGCCGAGCGGCACGTCCGCGGCCTCATCCGAAGCGGCGAGAACGCCCGCCAGGGCGCCCGGAAGGCCTGGGAGAACCTCTCCTGGCGGTGGGCCGCGGTCAAGGCGATACGCGACGGCAAGCTCGCCGACGCCGTCCGGGCCGCCATCGAGGCCCAGGCCAGGGCCCGACGGGACCAGGCCGCCGCCTATGAGGCCCTCCGAGGGCTCCGCCAACGCAGCCGGCCCGAGGACGCCGAAGCGAAAGCCGGCGACGGCGATGACTCCGATGGGGGCGATTCGGCACGGCCCTGGGACCCCGACCTGTGGAACCAGTCCGCCGCCGACCTCTACGAGACTGCCCGGTCCGTCGAGGAAAGCATCGCCGAGCGGTACGTCGATGCCCGGGCGGCCGAGCTGGCCATGATCCGCGGCGTGCCGAAGAGCACCGCCAAGAGCTCCATCGACACGCCCGACGCCGACCGGGGTGGCGTCGATACCGGCAAGCTCTCCAAGCCCTCCAACACCATCGACGACCTGGAGGGCTACCGCGACGAGATGCGAAAGGCCATCGAGGAAGTCGAGGCCATGGTCGACCGGGCCCGGGAGCTCCTCGCCGGGGCCGGCGGCACGAGCGGCGAGGAAGGCGGCTCGGTGAGCCTCGTCCAGGCCGGCGTCGACGCGGCCCGGGCCCTCGAAGGCGAGGCCGTCGACAGCGACGACGCCCAGGCCAAGGACCTGACGGGCCTGATGGGCGAGGCCTACGCCGGCGGCGAACCGGGCGGCCCGCCCGGCGGAGGGGCCTCCAGCCAGCCCGGGGGGTTCAAGTACGCCCCCTTCTCGCCCGGCCGGCCCGGCACCGGCGCCCCGAGCGGCGGGGGCTACACCGTCCGCCTCAACCCCTACGGCGACGAAGGGACCGGCCGCGGCCGCGGCCGCCGGCCCCAGATCCATCCAGGCGAGTACGCCGACGACAAGACGATGTTCGAGGCGATCCCCGGCCGGCGGGTCCAGCGGGGCCTCCCCGGCGCCCAGTGGATGTACGTCGACAGTTGGTACCTGATCGGCCCGTTCCCGAACCCGGACCGGCGGTACATCGAGCGGAAGTTTCCCCCGGAGTCGGTCGTCGACCTCGACGCCGTCTACGAGGGCAAGGACGGCCAGCCGGTCCGGTGGGAGTTCGTCAAGACGGGCGTGCCCGTGGTGCGGTTCGTGGGGTCGTACTCGATCTGGTACGCCTACACGGAGCTGTGGTTCGACGAGCCGCGCGACATGTGGGTGGCCCTCGGCAGCGACGACGGGTCGCGGCTGTACCTGAACGGCCTCCTGATCTGGAAGACGGTCCGGGCCAAGGCCTGGCGGATCAACGAGGCGTATCGGAAGGTGCGGTTCAAGCAGGGCCTGAACCGGATCCTCTATCGGGTGGAGAACGGCCCGGCCCACGGGTGGTTCTCGTTCCTGCTGCACGTCCAGCCGCCGGCCCACATCGTCGGAGGCAGCGAACCCGGCGGAGACGGCCCGCCGCCGTCCTGACGCCTCACGTCTCCGATGCATCGCTCCGGCGCCGCCCTTGGCGCTCGCCGGGGACCCCCGTAAAATGGTTCGTGCGCCGGGGGTGGTGCGACGAGAAGGAGCCGCCGATGAGACGCTGTCGAACAAGCCTCGCCCGAGCGGCGCTCTGTCTGGCCGTCCTGATGGGACCGGCCGCACCGAGAGCGGCCGCTGCCGACCCGCCGGAAGGGCTCTACGACCGCCTCACCTGGGCCTACATGGACGGGAGCTGGGACGTCCTTGGCCAGGCGCTGGCCGAGGCCAAGCGGTCGTCGAGCTCGCTGACGCGCGACCAGCGGGAGGACGTCGCCTACATCGCCCGGGCCCTGGCCGAGTGCCGGCCCGGCTGGTGGGCCGCGTGCAAGGCCGGCCGCAAGACCCGTATCCGCCAACTCCTCTGGGGCAAGCCGCTCGACGTCACCTTCGATCCGGAAGCGAACCAAGGCTTCAGCATGCAGTTCTACAGCGGCCGGCGGTTCCCCAAGGTCAACTGGGACCCGTCGAAGATCGACAGCCGCGAGAAGGGCGAGTACGGGTTCCTCGAAGGCGACCGGGCGAACATAAGCGTATGGGCACTGCTGGGGTCCGTGCAGGTCCATGCCGCTGCCCCGATGGACCTGCTCGCCAGCAAGGACGAGGCGGTCCGGCTGCGGCTCGCCCGTCTCGCATCGTTCCGCGGCAACGTGACGTCGCTATACTATGCGGGCCCGCCCGGCCGGCGGTACGCCCTGCACATCTACTTCGCGGCGTTCCTGGACAAGTACGGCAAGGGTGAGACGTCGGGCTGCCGGCGGGCCGTCGGGGCCATGCTGATGGCCGAGGTCCTGGCCGACCCCTCGCGGTACCCCAGCCTGAAGCTGCCCCGGTCGCTCCCCGCCGAGGACGCCGAGAAGCGGTTGGGCCGGCACTACAAGTTCGCCATCGGGCGCGGCGACCACTGGACCATCGCCGAGGACCGGGCCTACCGGGCCGCCCTCGCGGAGTTCGTCGAAGCCAACACCGAGACCCTGGAGACCGAGCAGGTGGTCCTGCCGAACGGGCTGGCGTACTCCCTGAACGACGAGAAGGACGCCGCCCTGCGGCCGAAGCGCGACGCCTGGGTCAAGGAGCACTTCGACGCCGCCGGCGCCGAATGAAGCCGGTCGGCCCCCCGGCGTGGGGGCCCGGCGGCCGAGAGCGGTCTGCGGTCCCGCCCGAACCGGGAGACGATTCCCTCTCCCTGAGCATCGCAAGGAGCGGCTTATGGGCCTCGACCCCGCCGGCCCGCGACTGCCCCGAGTCTTGAGGTCGCTGGTCGCCGTGTCGGCAGCCGTGGCCATAGCGGTCCTGCCGGTCGAGGCGCGGGCCGGGCCCGGCGCCGAATCCGTCACCCTCATCGACACGGACTTCGCGGGGGCGGGCGAGGCGGTGCGCGACCTTCCGACGGACGAGCGCGTCGAGGGAAAGCTGGCGCCCGGCTGGGCCGACGATTCCGGCTGGGCGAAGGTGTGGGTCCGGTACCGGCCGATGGCCGAGGCGGGCGAGGGCTTCCTTCGCATCGAGGTCACCCGCCAAGAGAGCGGAAGGGCCCAGCTCCGCCACGACCTGCCCGCCCTCGGCGACGGGCCGTATCTGCGGCTGAGTCTGACCGCCCGCGGGCCGCAAGGCCGGTCCATCGTGGTCGGGGTGCGCCGGCGGGGCGCTCCTTACGGATTCGCCTGGCAGAAGCGCCTCCCGCTGGATCCCGTATGGCAGGACTACGCCTTCACGTTCCAGCCGACGCCCGTCGAGGGACCGATCGGCCTCTGGATCGTCCAGGAGGGCGTCGGGCACTTGGACCTGGCCCGCGTGCGGCTCGGGCGGATGACCCGCGACGGCCTGATGGCCGACCTCAAGCGCCGGGCCCCCGCCGAGCCCTTGCCGAACCTGCTCCGCAACTCCCGGATGCCTCTGGGACTCCAGAGCGGCTGGATGCTGCGTCGCGACGACTCCGACGGCGACGAAGTGCGGATCGGGGCCGACCCGGCGGTGATCGGGCCGAGCGGCTCGCCGGCGCTGCGGATCGCCTCGGAGGAGGAAACGCTGCTGAACGCCGCCCCGTTCGCCGTCCGCCGGCCCTGGGAGACGCACACCGCCAGCCTGTACGTCCGCGGCCGGGCGACGGGACGGCTTCACGTCCTGGGCGGCGACCGCTCGGGCGCGACGGACTTCGCCGTCAGCGGCGATGCGTGGGAGCGGGTTGCCGTGGCGCTCGAGCCTCGCCCCCTGATGCGATTCGGGGCCTTTCGGATCGAGGCGGCCGGCGACCTGTGGATCGACGCCCTCCAAGTGGCGCCGGGCGATGGACCCCGGCCGTACGCCACGCGAGCCGTCTGCGAGGTGGCCCTCGCCACGGTCGAGCCGGAGCGGGAGAAGGCCCGGGCCGCGCGGCTCCGCGTCCACTTTGACGATGAACCGGCCCTCGTCCGCTATGCCGTCACGGGCAAGGCCCCCGAGGCCGTCCTCCGAGGGAAGGTCGTCACGCCCTACGGCACGGAAGCCGCCCTGCCCGACCGGCGCCTGGGCGAGGAGTTCCTGACCGAAGGGACGTGGCGGTACGACTGCCTGCCGCGGACGCCGTACGGGGTCTTCCGGATCGAGGCATGGGTCGAGGACGGATCGGGCGAGACGCTCAGCCCGCCGAACGAGGTGGTCGTCCTTCGCCTCCGCCGGCCGCGGCACTGGGACCGCGACGCACCCGCGTCGCCGTTCGGGACGCACACGCTGTCGACGACGCGGCACATCCTGATGGCGAAGGCCGTCGGCATCAACTGGACGCGGCTGCACGACGCCGGCACCCGCTACATCGGCTGGTACCACCTGGAGCCGGAGCCCGGCCAGTGGCAGTTCCGCGACGCCGAGCTTCACCGCTACCGCCGCCACAGGATGAAGGTGCTGGGCCTCCTGACGACCGCCCCGACGTGGGCCTCGCACTTCGAGCAGCCGCACAACTCCTACTTCGACCGCTACTATCAGCCGAAGCGGATGGGGGACTTCGCCCGCTACTGCCGCACGGTCGCCCGCCGGTACCGCGGCGTCATCGACACGTGGGATGTCTGGAACGAGCCGTGGGTCCACGCCTGGTGGGCCGTCGGCTACGACGAGGCGAAGCAGACCGCCCGGAAGTACGTCACCAGCGAGCACCCCCAGGCCGACTTCGCCCGGCTCATGGCGACCGCCTACGAAGCCGTCAAGGAGGTCGACCCGGACGCGACCGTCCTCGGCGTCAACACCACAACCCACGGCCCGGCGAGCCACGTGGTCAGCGGCCGGGAATGGACGCGCGGCGTCGTGGCGGCGGGCGGCCTGGAGCACTGCGACGTCGTCGCCTACCACGCCTACACCGGGGCTCGCCATCCCGCCGACGAGATGGCCCGGGGGTTCCACTGGGCGACGGACCCGATCGTCGAAGAGGCAGGGTCGCTCACCAAGCCGGTCTGGATGACCGAAGGCAGCCCGACGCCCCGCATGCTGAACGAAGGGTTCTACCACCACACGGTGCCCGAGGCCGACACCGACGATGCGTTCGAGACGGGCGACCGGCTCAGCCGATACCTGGTGGGCCTGCTCGCGCAGGGCGTGGAAAAGATTTTCCTCTACTCGATGCACTGCCACGCCTACTTCGGGTCGCGCGAGTTCGCCGCGCTCGTCATGCCGGACGGGTATCTGCACCCCTGTGCGGCAGCCCATTCGACGACCGCCTGGCTGCTGGAGAACACGCGGTTCGTGCGGCAGGTGCCGTGCGACCAGGGGGTGACGGCGTACCTCTTCCAGGGAGACGGGCGTGCCGTGGCGGTCGTCTCGCCGATGCCGGGCCATGCCCCGTGGCGCGTGCCCGAGGCCCAGGGGACCGAGGCGATAGACCTGTTCGGTAACCCGGTCGCCTCGGGCGAGCCGCTGGGACCGTACCTGGTGTACCTGAGCGCCCGCGGCGATGCGGCGGCGCTGGAACAGGTGCTCCGCAAGTGATGAAGGGCGCGATGCCGCGGCGCGAGACCCGCGGGACCGCCCCGCCGGCCCGCCTACTCGGACGCTCTTGAGTGACCGGATGCGCCTGACGCTTGGGCCAGGAGAGCGGCCACACCCTCGTGCTCGTTGCGGCGGGCAAGGTCAAGGGGCTTAACGCCCCCCTCGTTCGCCGTTTCGGGGTCCGCCCCGGCGGCCAGCAGCGGCGGCGTGCCTCGCATCCCGCTGCCGGCGTCGAGCTTCGCCCCGTGCTTCACGAGCAGCGCGATCAGCTCGTGGTTCTGTGTCGCGGCCGCCAGGGCCACCGGCGTCTCGCCGAAGAAGTCACCGGCCGCATTCGGGTTGGCCCCCTTGGCCAGGAGCTTGCGGGCGACCTCCGTCCGGCCGTGCCGCACGGCCGCGCATAGGAGTGGCTCGCCGCTGTCGTCCCTGGCGTTCGGATCGCCTCCGGCGGCGAGGTACTTGACGACGGCGGCCGTGTCTCCCTTGGCGGCCGCGTCGTGGAGCGTCGGTGCCGACGGCGCCGCGGCCCTCAGCGATGCCGCGCACAGGGCGACGAATAGCATGGCCGTGAGGCTGGTATTCGGCCTGCTCATGCCGTCCCCCCTGATGTGCCCGTGTCGTTGCTGCCAATCGTTCACGGTAGGCCGCCGGGCGTGCCGCGGAAAGGGTCGATCCAGGAAGACGGCCCCGCCGGGGTCTCCCTCTGGCGGGCCCCCGGAGCGGAAGGCGCCTTGACGGCCGTCTCCGGGCGGTCCTAAAATCATTGAAGCTGCCTGATGCAACGCGACTCGCACCCGGAGCCCGGGCAGCCTCTGGGGCCTTTGCTTCCGCCGCGTTCCCCCGCACCCTTGTCCGGTGCGCGAGACCCATCGACGAAGGAGGAACGGCCATGGCGTTCCGGTCATCGAAAACACGAACCGGGGTCCTGCTCGCCGTGCTGGCGGCGGGGCTCTGTGGCTCCGCCCGCGCCGGCGACGAGCTGTCCTGGAGGGAGGTCGAGCTGGTCGCCGCCGGCGGCGTGCCGAACGGACCCGTCCACGAGTACGCCTTCCGAGGCGTCCTGCTGGTGGTCGAGAGCAAGACGTCCAAGGGGTTCTCGCTGAAGAAGGGCGGCTTCTACAGCCAGACCTCCAGCCGCATCAAGTACGCCATGTGGATCGAGGCCGTCGGCGAGTACGACACCCGCACAAGGACGGCGGTCGAGAAGATAGAGATCGAGGGCGACCTGGAGGGACAGGTCTCGTCGGAGTTCCGCGTGAACGAGGACCCCTGGCTGAACCACGGGGCCTTGGGGGTCGTCACCAAGGCGAACGCGTCCTTCGAAGGCGACCGGGCCCTGCCCTTCGATTCGCTGATCCGGTCGATGCGGCATCCCTTGACGATCTACGCGGTGGACCCGGGGCGTGCGGCGGAGCTGTCGAGGCGAAGCGCCGGCCGCGGGGCCCCGCCTCCGCCCCCGCCGCCGCCTCCCCCGAAGCCGGCCATCAAAGCGGTCCTGGCCGAGCTGAAGGCGAGCCAGGAACCGCTCCAGTTCAAGCCGATCGTGGACCTGTTCGCCGGGGCCATCCGCATCGAAGGTGAATCGCTCGTCGGCCCGGCCGCCAAGGCCACCGCCGGCACCGTCGGCCGCCAGAACATGGCCCCCTTCGGGAAGACCTGGAGCGGCGGGGCCCAACTGTTCTGGGCCGCCCCCGGACCGGGGGCCGAGCTGCGGTTCCCGGTGCGGCACCCCAGCGGCGGCGCGTTCCACCTGTCGGCGTACCTGACGAAGGCCCCGGACTTCGGACAGGTCCAGTTCTACGTCGACGGCCCCGGAGGACGCCGACCGGTCGGCGGCACCGTCGACGGCTATGCCCCCCGCGTCGTGCGGGGCCCGCGGATCGACGTCGGCACCGTCCAGCTCGGGAAAGGCGAGACGACGCTCGCCGTCCGGATCGTGGGCAAGGCCCCGCTGTCGCGCGGCCACTACGTCGGCCTGGACCTGCTGGAGCTGACGCCGGCCACCCTCACGGTCGCCCGGCCGGGCGCGTCGGAAACGATGGTCTACCGCCCGGTGGGAGACCCGGTGAGGCCGAATCCGCAGCCTCAGCCGCCCTCGGCCTGGTCGGGCGAACTGTCGCTGGAGCAGTTGCTGGACCTCTACGTGATGGCCCTTCGCAAGATCGACGGCGAGGCCGGCGTGCGGCTGAAGGTGGACGTGCGTCCGAGCAGGCCCCTGACGCCCGCCGAGCAACTGGTGCTCCTCAAGGCGCTCCAGGACCTGGGCCTCGAGCCGAGGGCACCGCGATAGACGAGGAGCAGAACGCCGCCACACGAACGGGCCAACGGCAAGAGGAGCGTCTCAGGCGGGCCTCAGACGACCGCCGTTCCGGCACGGCGCCCGTCCGCACGGACGGGCAATCGGTTTGACCCACGGGCATTCTGCCTCATACTTGACGGCACGGGGATTGCCTGTGCCCGTACCGCGCGACCGGCGCCCCCCTTTCTGAGGGGCGATTCGGTCGCCGGCATGGCCTGCTGTGGCCCCAGGCAGGAAAGGAACGACCGCAATGCGCATCAGTCAGGTGATTCTTGCCGTCGGGCTCGGTCTGGCGGCCGGCCCGGCCTTCGGCTCCGTGGAGCTACTCCATGACCCCTTCGACGACCTCATCCATTGGAACGACCTCAGCACCGCCGTCACCTGGGGCGGCAACGCCGGGGCCGTCTCGGCCTTCGACCTGACGGGCGGGAAGGTGACGCTGACGGCCGACGCCCAGGACCACAGCGGGTACGTCAGCGCCGACGACCTGAAGACGTTCACCTGCCTGGACCACCGGTTCGATTCGCCCATCGACCGCTCCGGCGACGACGTCACGATCACCGTCACGTTCAGCGCCAAATGGCAGAGCGGGTCGCTCTCGAACGAGGGCAGCCGGTTCAACGTCTTCCTGGTCCACGACTATCCGTCGGGCGGCCTCGACGTGGACCTCGACGACCGCTACGACGATTTCGACCAGGAGTGGTGGGCTCGGCCCGCCTACAACATGCGGATCCGCCTGGGAACTGACGCCAACCTCATGATGTACGCCGGCGGCGACACGGTCGAGGGCGAGTTCGAGGCCACCGACGATTGGTGGCTGCCGGGCTTTTCGTCGGCCCCCGACGGCGACAGCCCTCAGCCTTCGGAGCACGGCGTGGTCGGCGCGGGCACCGGCACCTACTCCCAGTCCGAGTTCAAGACCTACCAGTACGTCCTCGGGCCCGACTCGCAGGAGCTATGGTACGATGCCGAGGGCGACGGTTTCGAGCCCGACGACCTCATGGGCACCCAGGGCCTCGACGGCGGCGGCACCCACCCGTTCGACAGCGAGGGCTATCGCATCGACTTCGAGACCATCGAGGGGGTCCGGCTCTACTGGAGGGGCTCCAGCGGCAGGGCCCAGGCCGAGATCGACTGGCTCAGGGTCGAGTACGTCCCCGAGCCGGCGACGCTGGCGCTGGTGGCGGCGGGACTCGCGGCCGCCGTCGTCCGCCGCCCACGATCCTGACTGGCATCTGTGCGCCTGGGCCACTGCCCGAAACGTCCGCTCTCCCTCGTGCCCGGCCCACGGCCACGTCACGCCTCGATGCCGTAGTCCCGCATCTTGCCCCGGAGGGTGTTGCGGTGCATGCCGAGCAGCTCGGCGGCCGCCGACTGGTTGCCTCCGGTCTCGTCGAGGGCCCGCTCGATCAGGGCCCGCTCCAGGTCGCTCGCCGCGGACCGGAGCCGCTCGGTCGGCCCCGCGATCAGGGCATCCACCCACCGCTGGAGCCGGGCCTCGGCGTCGTCGCCCCGCGGCGCGGCCGACCGGCCGCGGCGGACGGCTTCCGGCAGGTGGACCGGAAGGATCGGCCCGCCGCCCGACATGACGACCGCGTGCTCGATCGCCGCCCGCAGCTCGCGGACGTTGCCCGGCCACGGGTACCGCTCCAGGCACCGGGCCGCCTCGTCGCTGATGGGCGGGGCCTCGCCGCCGCCAGCCCCTCGATCGAGCTCGGGGCCGCCTTGAGCCGCTCGAAGGGCGGCGATCTCCGACACGAAGTGCCGCGCCAGCGGCAGCACGTCCTCCGGCCTCGCCGAAAGCGGCGGCACCTCGATCCGCAAGACCGCCAGCCGATAGTACAGGTCCTCGCGGAACCGCCCCTCGGCCACCTCCCGCGCGAGGTCCCGGTTCGTCGCCGCCAGCACCCGCACGTCGAGCCGCACCGGCCGCACGGCCCCGAGCGGCGTGATCGTCTGGTCGTCGAGGAACCGCAGCAGCTTGACCTGGACGGCCGGCGACATCTCGCCCACCTCGTCGAGGAAAAGCGTCCCCCCGTCGGCCGCCTGGAAGTGGCCCGGCTTGTCCGCGTCGGCCCCGGTGAACGCCCCCTTGGCGTAGCCGAACAGTTCGCTCTCGGCTAGCGTCTCGGGCAGGGCCCCGCTGCCGACGGCGACGAACGGTCCGGCGAGGCGGCGGCTGTGGGCGTGGATCGCCCGGGCCACCTTCTCCTTGCCCGTGCCCGTTTCGCCCACGATCAGGACGGTGGCATCGCTGTCGGCGGCCCGGGCGATCCGCTTGTAGACCTCCTGGATGGCCGCCGAGCGGCCCACCAGGAGCGGCTCGCCTGCCTCCTCCAAAGGCTGGGACGGACCCTCCGGCGCCGCCGGAGCGGCCGGAGCGGCCGCCTCGCGCGACGCCCGAACCTGCTCGACGATCTCGCCCGCCCGCTCCAGGTCGAGCGGCTTGACCAGGTACTCGAAGGCCTTCCCCCCGAGCGCCCGCGTCACGGTCTGGAGCGACCCGTAGGCCGTCATGACGACGACCCGGGCCGCGGGGTCCTCGCGCCGCAGCGTATCGAGGACGTCCAGGCCGCTGGCGTCCGGCAGGCGGACGTCGAGGAAGACGACGTCGGCCGGCGCGTCGCGATAGGCCGCCAAGGCTGACTCGGCGGTCGCCGCCACGCGGACCGTGTGCCCGCGGGCCTCGAAGTACCGCCGCAGCGCGAAGCAGATGGCCTCTTCGTCGTCGACGACCAGGATGTCCAGCGGCTCGGCCATCGTCGGCTCCCGCTCCCCCCGAAGTCCCGTTCCTCTGCGCTCTCGGCGTTCTCCACGGTGAGGAACAGCGGTTGAGTCATCCGTCCTCGGCGGCGGGCAACTCGAACCAGAACGTCGTCCCGGCCGACGACGACTCGTAGCCGATCCGACCGCCGCAGGCCTCGACGTTGCGACGGCACACGTAAAGCCCGAGGCCGATTCCGTCCGGCTTGCTCGTGACGAACGGCTCGAAGACGTCCGTCCCGTCGCCCGCGTCCACGCCGCGGCCCGTGTCGGCGACCTCCAGGCGTGCGCCGCCGTCGTCGGCCTGGCGCGTCGCGAGGGTCACCGTGCCCCCGGGCCCGCTCGCGTCCAGGGCGTTCAGGAGGAGGTTCAGGACGACCTGCCGGATGCGGGTCTCGTCGGCCCGGACGGGCGGCACGTCGTCGCCCCATCGGCGTCGGACCTCGATGCCCTCGTGCCGGCACCGTCCTTCGACGAGCCCGAGGACCGACTCGGCCACCTCCTCGGGGCGGACGGTCTCGCGCGGCGGCGCCGCCGCGGCGGCGGCCTCGGCCGGCGCGTCCCTCTCTCCGCTCTTCGCCAGGGTCAGCAGCTCGCCCAGGTAGAGCTCCATGCGATCGGCCTCGCGGATGATCCGCTGGAGGCTCTCGTCGGCGTTGCCCGAGGCGGCCATCTCGTCCGCCAGGAGCTGAGCGTTCATCCGGATGCCGCTCAGCGGGTTCCGAAGCTCGTGGGCCACCGACGCCGCGACCCGGCCGAGGGTGGCGAGCCGCTCGGCCCGGGCCATCCGCCGGCGGGCCTGTGCCAGGCGGGCCAAAAGCGTCTCGAACGAGGCCGCCAGGACGGTTACCTCGGCCGGTCCGCCCGCCGGCGCCTCCGGCCGCGACGGCGCGGGGCCCGTCGCGCCGGCATCGCTCGCTGTGAGCCGGTCCGACTCGGCCCGCGCCGTGAGGCGCCGCATCCTCTCGGCCAACCGCCGCACGGGCCGCGAGATCGTTTCCGCCAACCACACGCTCAGGGCCGTCGCGACGACCACCGCCGCCAGCGTCACCCACAGGATGGACCGCGTGGCCTTCCTCTTGGCCGCCCGGACCTCCGACTCGGCGGCGAGGACGTAGAGGCGGATCCGCTCGCTGCCGGCTCCGGCGGGCCGCTCGACGGCCGACCGGCCGACCAGGTACGCCCTGTCGCGCAGCACGACGCGCCGGCCGACCTCGCCGCGGGCCAGGCGCCGGGTGAACGTGTACTGCTCGTAGTCGGGCAGGCTGCCGACGGCCGCCGCCGGGTCGTCCGCCGGGGCCGCCACCACGTCGGACCCCAGGACCTGGCTCAGCCGCTCCATCATCGTCACGGTGAGGGGGAGGTTGAGCGTCTCGAAGAGGTCGGCAGCGCCCGCGGCCGGCTCGTCGACGAGGCGCCGCTCGACGCCGCTCCCGGTGACGGCGATGCCGATCCACCCGGCGGCGATGCCCACGCCGGCCACGAGCAGGTTCATGGCCAGGACGAAGCGTGCCCGGATGGTCAGCCTCATCGCCGTTCTCCCTCCGCGTCGGCGCCGCGGCCGCACCGGCGGCCACGGAGCGGCATTGTAACCCGGCGTGGGAACCGTGTCGAGGACGCCGGACCGAACCGCAGGCGGCGTAAGGCCCCCGAACGCCGGTGGGAATCTGGGCAACCTGGGAAAGCAAGGACACAGGCCGCCCGCCGTCGGCCCGGCCATCGAGGACCCGGTGCCGCCAAGTCCGCCGCCGAGGACCGCCTCCCTGGGCCCTTATACCGGTGCCGGACGGCCCGCTCGGGAACGCCCCGGCCCGCAATTCAGGCCCCACGCCGCCGGCTTAGCGCGGTTTTAACTGGGCCGTCATCGGGTTTGAGTGTCGGCCCTGTAGCATGCGGGCGGCGTTGGAGAGGAGTCGGCCGGCCCCCGCACGGTCGGCCCCACAGATCCAGGGGGTACCCCATGACAACGCGCATCGGCACACCCGAGACGGCGGTCCCGGGATCGCACGCCGCGTCCTCGCCGGTCGAGTCGTCCTGGCCCGCGGGCCTTCAACTCTACGCATCGCAGGTCGCCGGGCTCGTACCGCCGGCGCCCGAGGAGGCCCGCGAGCTGCTCGCCCGGGCCCGGCTGGGCGACGAGCGAGCCCGCGACCGGCTGACGCGGCGGCACCTGGGCCTCGTGCTGGAGGCGGTCCGCAAAACGACGCCGAGCCGAGCCGACGCCCTCCAGCTCCTGGAGGAGGGCAACCTGGAGCTGGCCCGCGCCATTCAGGACTTTGCGCCCGAAACGGGCGACGAGTTCCGCGGCTATGCCGCCTCCCGCGTCCGAAAGGCCCTCGCCCGGCTGACGTGCTCCTCCTGCTGACCGTCCCTTCCCGCCCCCCCGGCTGCGGACCGCGCCGGCCTCGCCGCAAAGCTGCCGATCCGGGTTGGGTATGGACTTGTCCCGCAGGCCGTGCTTACAATAAGCGACTTGCGAAACAGCAGGGCGACACGGATCGGAAGGGGAGGCGGCAGGGGATGAGGATGCGCGCGATCGGCTGGGCACTCCTGGCGGCGGGGTCCACCGTATGGGCTTTCGCCGGGTGCGATTCGGCCGCCACGCGAAGCCCGAGCGCCGCCCCGGCCCACGGCACCGAGGCCTGGGCCAAGTCGCCCCGGTCCCAGGAGGAAGCCGCCTCGCGCCGGTCGCCCTTCCTCGGCAAACCCGCGCCGGACTTCGCCCTGAAGGACCAGGCCGGCCGGACGGTCGCCCTGGACGACCTCCGCGGCAAGTGGGTCGTCCTCTACTTCTACCCGAAGGACGACACGCCGGGCTGCACCTGCGAAGCGACCGAGTTCACCCACCTCCTGGCCCAGTTCCGCGACATGGGGGCGGAGGTCTACGGCGTCAGCGAGGACCCGCCGGAAGTCCATCGCATTTTCATCAAGCAATACAATCTGGGCGTCGATCTGTTCAGTGACCCCGACCACCAGGTGATGCGGCGCTACGGCGCCTGGGTCGACACCTCGCTGGGCGATTCGCGTTACGAACGGATGATCCGAAGCACCGTGCTGATCGGGCCGGACGGGACCATCCGATATCATTGGCCGGAGGTCATTCCGACGGGCCACGCGGAGCGTGTCCGGCAAAAGCTGGCCGAGCTCCAGGAGGCCCCCGCGTAGTTCTCGGCCGCGGGCGGACCGTGTCCGCCCCGGCCCGACGTGCTGCCCCACTGCCGTGATCCCCGCGCGAACCGGGACCCGCTGCGGAAAGGATGTGCGTGAATGGTGTCAAAGAAGACTCTGCATACGAAGGCTGCCGCTACGGCGGCGAGGCCCGAGACCCGTCAGACCGTGACCGACGTGCGCGGCGGGCGACGGCAGGCCCTCGCCGTGGTGATGGCGTGCGGAGCAGCGCTCGGGCTGGCCGCGGGCTGCGGCGGAGGCGGAGGCGCCCGCGCCGTCCACATCCGAGATGCGAACCACTTCCAGCAACAGGTCCTCGAGGCCGACAAGCCCGTCCTGGTCGACTTCTACAAGGGCGGCTGCCCCACGTGCGTCGCCCTGGAGCCGACCTTCAAGAAGCTCTCAAAGGAGTATGAGGACCGGGTGGTCTTCGCCAGCTTCGAGCTGATGAAGCCCTACTTCGCCGTCACCTCGGCCCCCGTGAAGGAACAGTACGACATCCGGTTCTACCCGACGGTCGTCCTGTTCGTCGACGGACAGGAGCAGGAGCGATGGGCCCTGCACTACGACATCGACGACTACCGCCGGAGCCTGGACCAGGCCCTCGCCCGGAAGGCCGCCGGCAAGGACGACGAAGCGACCGTCGCGGCGCAGGCCACCGCCAGGACCGCCGTCGGACCCGCGAAGTCGGAGGGCAAGGTGTGCCTGATGCCGGACGGCACGCCGGGTCCGCTGTGCCTGGAATGAGGGGATGACGGCGAGTCGATTCGCCCGGGCGCCTCAACGCCATGCCCGCGGGGCGGGTGCGCTCGGGTAGCCGGGGTCGACGCATCAGAGGGCGGCGGCCGGCAGGTCCCCTCTGTTTGCCTGGCGGGCGTCGTTGGGTCCGAAATCGGCCATCTGGATCCAGGTTCTCCGATCCGGGGCCCCGCGCGTTTCCCTTGCCATGCCCCATGGCCCGGTGTGCCCTACGGGCCGTGGACCTGCTCCCGATGGTGCGCCCTGGGACAAAGCGTGACCTGTGGTCCTTCGACAGGGCGACCGAGGTCGCGTCGGTGGCCCGGAACGTTAGCCACCCCCCACAGCGCCGCGCCTGCTACGCGGTCGTAGACGCTGTTCGTGAGATTCATGAGGCCGGGAACGTATGCCGGCGAGGGGCGGCGCCTTCGAGAAGATCCGCAGCGGGTCGAGCCCTGAGTTGCCATAGGCCCGGTTCTTCTCGAGCAGGATGGCCTTGACCTCGTCGCACACCCGCCCGATGGCCGTCTGTGGGTCGGTCAGAATCGCTGCTCCAAGGAATTGCCTCGCACGGGCAGCGATACCGTTGACGCCGCCACGGAACGCGGGCATAGTAAGTACGGCGTAATTACATTCAGCCCCGCGAGAAGGAATGTGGCCATGCACGCGAAGCTGGTGAGGATCGGGAATTCACGCGGCGTCCGTCTGCCGAAGACGGTAATTGAGGGCGCCGGCCTGAAGGATGACCTGAACCTGGAGGTCCGCGATGGGGCCGTCGTCATCCGTAACGCGGAGACCGCGCGGAGCGGGTGGGCCGAGGCGGCCGCCGCCTGCCACGAGGCTCGTGAAGACGCCCTGGAGGACTGGGACGCCGTTTCGGACGACGGAGACTGGCCATGAAGGTCGCCCGCTCCGAGGTCTGGTGGGTGAACCTGGACCCGACCGTCGGCAGCGAGAGGCGAAAGAGACGCCCGGCCGTCGTGGTCTCGCCGGACGAACTCAACGCCCATCTGAACACCGTCGTCGTGGTTCCGCTGACAACCGGCCGGTCGTACCCGTTCCGGATTCCTACCAAGGTCGAAGGCAAGGATGGCGTGGCAGCCGTCGACCAGGTCCGGACCGTCGACAAGCGACGTCTGGTCGAGAAGATCAAGACGCTGAAGGCCGCCGAGATGCAGCCTATCCTTGACGCCCTGGCCGAGATGTTCTCGGTGTGAGGCCATGGTCCTTCCGTTGCTTCTCAGAACGGGCACGTGCCGTCGTCGACGAACGCGTACTCCGGCATCTCGCCACCCTGGAGGTCCGGCGGCTCGTCGAGGTCACAGCGATGCAAGCGGCCGTGCTCGCCCCGACGCCGGGGGCCGACCTTTTCTGTTGCCACGGCCAGGGGGAGAGGCCACCCTGAGGCGCCTCCGGCGACTGAGGCGCCTCCTTGGGCGTGTCCTCGGTCGCCGCTCGGAAAGGAACGCCCGTGGCCCTGTCCGACGACGTCACCGTCCGCCCGGCGGTCGACGACGACGCCGCGTCCGTGCGGGACCTCTTTGTCGCCGCCTACGGGCGGGACTACCCGTTCAAGCGGTTCTACGACCTCCAGTGGCTGAAGAAGTCGGTGTTCGACGACGAGACGCTGTTCCTGGCCGCCGAGCTGGACGGGCGGATCGTCGGGACCGTCAGTGCGGTCTTCACGGCCGGCGGCCTGTCGGACCTGGTGGCCGAGATCGGCCGACTGGTGGTCCACCCGGATGCCCGGGGTCGGCACCTCGGGCAGCGGCTCTTCGAGTCGGCCCTCGGGCGGGCCGGCGAGCGGTCTCAGTTCGCCTTCGCCGAGGCCCGGACGGCCCATGCCGCGACGCAGGTCATCTGTGAGCGGGCCGGGATGGCGCCCCTGGGCTTCGAGCCGCACAAGTACGCCCTCGCCGGCCGCGAATCGATGGTCCTGTACGGCCGCCTGTTCGGCCAGGCCCGTGACCTGAGGCGGAACAATCCGCGGGTGATCCCGGAGGTGGCCCCGCTGGCGGCCCTGGCCCTGGAGGCGACGGGCCTGCCGGCCGACGCCATCGTTGTCGAGGACGAGCCGGGCTACCCCACCGAAACCGACGTCGAGATCGAGAACCTCTCCGAGACCGCCTGGAGCCCCCTGCTGCGCATCGAGCGGGGCCGGGTCAGGGGCCGCGAGCTCTTCGGCAACCTCAGCCTCTCGCACGGGTTCTTCAAGATCCGGACGGACCGGGCGGCCTACCTGGTGGCCCGCGACGGCGGGACCGTTGCGGGGGGCCTCGGGTTCCACCACGACCCGGTCGACCGGAAGGTCCGTTTGTTCGAGCTGATCGCGTTCGACGACGCCGTCAAGGGGCGGCTGCTCTCGGAAGTGGATCGCCTGGCCCGGGAGGACCTGGAGGCCGTCTACCTGGAAGCGGACGTCAGCACCGGGGCCCCGGCCCTCCAGCGGACGCTCGAGCGGATGGGCTTTCTGGCGACGGCGTACTGCCCGAGCATGGTCTTCGAGGACGTGGAGAGGGTCGACGTGGTGCGGATGGCGAAGCTGGCGGCCCCGTACTTCCGCGAGGACGTGCCGCTGACGGGGCCGGCAGGGACGGTCCGCGACCTCGTGGAACGGGCCATGGCCGACCGGCGGGAGGGGGCCGAGGTGGCCGATGCCGCCCGAGGGACGGACCTCTTCGCGGGGCTCGACGAGGGCGACATGTACCACTTGGCGCGGATCGGCCGGCTCGTGCCGGTCCGGACCGACGAGGTGCTCGTCAGGCAAGGTGCAGCCGCCGACCGCCTGTTCATCGTCGTCGAGGGGACGTTCGAGGTGCTGGTCGATGGGCGGCCGGTCGCCCGTCTGGGGCCCGGCGAGACGGTCGGCGAGATCGCCCTGCTGGACCCCGGACCAAGATCGGCCGACGTCGTCGCGACCGCCGACGGGCGGGTGGTCGAGATGATGAGCGACGAGCTGGACCGGCTCATGGCCGATCGGCCCCGCCTTGGCCACCGGGTGACGAGCAATCTGGCGGCGGACCTGGCGGGCAAGCTCCGGCGGACGGATGCGCTTCACGTCGGGTCTGGGCCCGACGCCGAGCCGGACGAGGGCGGCGACTGACACGCGGCGCGAGGGGGGCTTCGGAAGCCCCAGTTCCGCGCCGTCGACACCCGTGTGACCGCCTGATGACCCCCCCGGTTGCCCCCCTGTAGCGGCCGGTCCGGCGCCCCACCGAGGACCCGCCAGGCGGGGGGCCTTCCGGCTGACAACTCTATCCGACGGCGAACCTGACATTCCTACTTTGCGGTGACCGTCCGGCGCCCGGCCTTGTCCGGTCCGACGCAGCCCGTTAGAATCCCGTGCAGGCGGCCCGAATGAATCCGAAGCTCAGAAGCACCGACCGCATCCTCGTCCGATGGCCGAACCCCGTCGGCGACGCCGTTATGGCGACGCCCGTCCTGGAGGGCCTCCGAAGTAGCCTGCCAGGGGCCCGGCTTGCCGTCTGCGCACGGCCGCACCTGGCGGGCATCCTGGAGGGCAATCCGGGGCTGGACGAGCTGGTTCCGTGCGAGGACACGTCCGCGCAGGGGTTCCGCCGGACGGTGGACCGGATTCGGGCGTTCGCTCCGGACGCGGCGGTGCTGCTGCCGAACTCGCTCCGGAGCGCCCTGGTGGTGCGGCTGGCGGGTGTCCGGCGGGTGTACGGGTACCGTCGAGGCCCCCGCGTACCCCTCCTGACGGGGGGCCCTGCCCCCCAGCGGGACGGCCGGTCCATCCGCCCCATCCCCATGGTCGACTATTACCTCGACCTCTGCCGCTGGCTTGGCCTGGAGGTCCCCGAAAGGCCGCGGCCCCGGCTCTTCCTCGCGGACGAGCTGGCCGAGTGGGCGGAGGGGTACCTGGCCGAGCGCGGCGTAGGGCGGGGCGACACGGTGGTAGGATTCTGTCCGGGGGCGGCGTTCGGGCCGTCGAAATGTTGGCCGGCGGAGCACTTCGCCCGCCTGGCCGAGCGGCTCCAGGACGAGCTCGCGTGCGAGTTGCTCCTGCTGGTCGGCCCCGGCGAAGGGCCCATCGCCCGGCGGATCGCCCACCTCTCGCGGGCCCGCCTCATCGACACCGATCCCGACCGGGTCGGCCTGGACCGACTCAAGGCCCTCATCCGCCGGTGCGACCTGCTGGTGACCAACGACACGGGCCCGCGGCACTTCGCGGCGGCCTTCGACGTCCCGGCGGTGGTCCTGATGGGCCCCAACGACCCCCGATGGACCCACGCCAACCTGGACCGGGCGGTCATCCTGCGACAGGACCTGCCCTGCTCTCCCTGCCACCTGAAGGTCTGCCCGCGGAACCACGAGTGCATGCGGGGCATCACGCCGGAGGAGGTGTTCGAGACGGCCCTGCGGCTCCTGCCGGCCGGAAAAGCGGGACCGTCACCTTTTCCGCCGTAAGAGCTTCGCCCGAGCTTGGGGGCGCCCCCAAAAATGGTGACTGTCCCCTTTTTTTGTCCCCTTTTTCCCTTTTTCTGTCCCCTTTTTCAGC
>CAZGKW010000064.1:0-19926 GCA_964526295.1 uncultured Anaerolineales bacterium | reverse complement strand
ATCACACTGACCCGAATCCGCAAATGCCATTGGCCGAGAACTTAGCGTTGTAGTATTAGTTCGCCCGCCGCGCTTTCCATCATTTTGTAGCGCGGTGGGCAGTCTTGCCCACCGCGAGGTGCCCGGCGCCCCTTGCCGTAGCGCGGTGGGCAGTCTTGCCCACCGCGGCGCGGCGAAAAACGCCGTTTTCGGGACATTATCGCCCGTTTTGACGTGGTGCGCCCGGCGTGACTCGAACACGCGGCCTGCGGTTTAGGAAACCGCCGCTCTATCCTGCTGAGCTACGGGCGCAAGACCCTTCCGGAACCGGCAACTGCACACATTCCGCCACCGCGGGCCGCGGCGACAACGGCCGACCCGCCAGCATCTTGTATCCACCCGGCGCGGTCCGGTCAAGCGTATTCGTAAGCCCTTGCGCAAACGCGTCTTACGTAGCACGCCCGGGGGCCGGCACCGCCGGTGACGACCCGGTCGCACTCGCCGGACCGGCGGCCCGCAGGGCGGTCGGTCTCGGGCCCGGTCCCGCCGGACGGCGTGCCGTCGGCTTGGCGGACCCGGTAAGCGGATTGCCAAGAAGGCGGGCTTCACGAACGCGACGGGCAAGTTCGACCTGGGCGTCTACACGGCAGTGACGAACACGTGGATGGGCCTGCTGCGGACGCTGGGGTTGGAGCGGAAGGTGCAGGCGGAGAGCGGCCTGAAAGGCTACCTTCGGAGGCAAGCCGGATGAACATCCTCCAAGGCATAGAAGACCGCAATCTGTTTGGACCGTTCCTGGGCGAGGACCAGTCCCCGTGGGAGCGGTGGCGCATGGCGCTGTCGTGCCTGTACGGCACCGCGTGCACCCACCCCACGGGAAGCTCATCCAGGAGTGCGCGGGTCGGCCGCGGCGGTGGCCGGTCGCGGACGACCGCGGCGGGACCCGCGGGACCGACGTCCATCACGACGACGCCAGGGGGATGTGCCTGGTGCAGGGGCCGCGGGTGGGCGACTTGCCCGGCCCTTGAACCGCCGGCGCCCAGTCGCCATAATCGGCCAGGCAGGCGGCCTGCCGCGCTGTGGCGCCCTGCGAGGAGGCCCCATGGAAGGCGAAACCCTGACGGTCGGGCAGACGATCGCCTACGGCGTGCTGGCAAGCGCGCTGGCGGGCCTCGCGACAGGGGTCGGGGCCCTGCCCGGGCTCTACTTCCGCAACCTCAGCCGGCGGACCCTCGACGCCCTGCTGGGCTTCGCCGCCGGGGTCATGCTCGCCGCCACCAGCTTCAGCCTCATCGTCCCGGGCATCGACTACGGGGGCGAGATCTACGGCAAGCTGCTCACCTCCTGGGGGGCCGAGGGCGAGTACCTCCACATGGTGGCGTCGGTCGCCGTCATGGTCGGCGGCATCCTGTTCGGGGCGGTGTTCCTGGACCGGATGGACAAGTGGCTCCCGCACGAGCACTTCGTCAAGGGCCACGAGGGACCGTCCGTGAGTCTCCGCAAGACGTGGCTGTTCATCATCGCCATCACGCTGCACAACTTCCCCGAGGGGCTGGCGGTGGGCGTCGGGTTCGGCGGCGGGACGGCCGAGTCGATGGCCAACGGGACGAGCCTGGCCATCGGCATCGGCCTCCAGAACATGCCGGAGGGGCTGGCGGTCCTGCTGCCGCTCATCCGCGAGGGATACGCCCCGTGGAAGGCCCTGTGGATCGCGACGGCGACGGGGCTGGTCGAGCCGGTGGCGGGGCTCCTGGGGGCGGGCCTGGTGGCCGTCTTCGCCCCGCTCCTGCCGTTCGGCATGGCCTTCGCCGCCGGGGCGATGCTGTTCGTCATCAGCGACGAGATCATCCCCGAGACCCACCGCGGGGGGAACGAGCGGATCGCCACCTTCGGCGTCATGATCGGCTTCGTCGTCATGATGGCCATGGACAACCTGCTCGGGTAGCCGTGCTTTTCACCGCAGCCCAAAGGGCCCCTCCTGTAACAGGGGGAGTTCGCAGAGACCGCAGAGAAAAGGCCGTGCTGACCCAACAGCGAAAGAGGCCCATAGAAGACGGCAGTCGTCGGGCGGAAGTGGACACAGGCAGCCAAGCCCGGCCAGGCCCGACCCCGCCGGCGGACGACGGCGTTGACGTGACGCTCGTCCGGTGGATGCTTTCGCTGACCCCCGCCGAGCGGCTGCGGGTCCTGCAGTCGAACGTCCACTCTATTCTGAGACTTCGGCGCCATGCCCGACACGGAAGCTGACTTCGAGGCCCTGCTCGGGGCCTTGGCCGAGGCCGGGGTCGAATTCATCGTCGTGGGCGGCGTCGCGGCGGTGCTTCAAGGCGCACCGGTCTCCACGTTCGATCTGGACGTCGTGTATCGCCGGGACGCTCGCAACCTCGCCCGGCCCGAAGGGGTCCTCCGAGGCTTGGCCGCGCGGCACCGCGAGAAGCCAAGCGTCTTGCCCGACGCCTCCCGGCTCGACACGCCGGGCCACCCCTTGCTGATGACCAAGGCCGGCCCGCTGGACCTCTCGGGTAGCACCTTCGGCGGAGAGGGATACTCGGAGTTGCTGGATCACACCCAGCAGGTCGAGATCGGTGGCGGGACGCGCGTGCGGGTCCTCGATCTGCCGACCCTCATCCGCATGAAGGACGTGTTAGACCGCGAGCGCGACCGGGCCGTGCTCCCGATCCTCCGGCGGACGCTCCAGAACCGTCTCCGCGGCGAGGACCCGCTTTAGTCACCAATGATTTTGACGAGGACGCGCTTCCGGCGCTTGCCGTCGAACTCGCCGTAGAAGATCCGCTCCCACGGGCCGAAGTCGAGCCGCCCGTCCGTCACGGCGACCACCACCTCGCGGCCCATCACGGACCGCTTCAGGTGCGCGTCGGCGTTGTCCTCGCCGTTGTTGTGCCGGTACTGGGAGTGCGGCTTCTCCGGCGCGAGCCCCTCCAGCCACACCTCGAAGTCGTGGTGCAGGCCCGGCTCGTTGTCGTTGATGAAGACGCTGGCCGTGATGTGCATCGCGTTGACGAGGCAGAGCCCCTCGCGGATGCCGCTCTCGGCCAGGCACTGCTCCACCTGGGGCGTGACGTGCACGAAGGCCCGGCGGGTGGGCGCCTCGAACCACAACTCCTTGCGATAGCTCTTCATCGTCGGCCTCCTCGGGGGGTCATGAGACACGGGTTCGGGCCGGCCGAACCAGGTCCGACACCACCATACCGCCCCGTCCGCCGGGTGCAACCTTTCGGCCGTAAAAGCCGGAGAACTTGCCCGGAAGCCGGGTGTTCTATCTTCGCAGGGTCACGGCGCAGGGCCTGCCCCGGGGCCGGCAACTCTGGCGCGCACGCCGCGCCGACGATCGAGGGGTCCGTGGACGCGATGGGACCGTCACGCATCCGGGTGGCCGCCGTCCTGGCGACCGCGGCGTTGGTGGTGACCGCCGCCGGGCCGGTCCGGACCGACGGCTCGGGCGAGGTCGGGCTCTCCTCCGACGAGTTCAAGGCCCTCGATACGTTCGAGGCCCACACCCTTACCAAGGCCGACGCCGCCTACGCCAAAGGCGAGTACCCCCACGCCTACGCCCTGTACGAAGAGTTCCTCCTCTCGTTCGAGCGGTCGGGGGCCCTGCCCTACGCGGTCCTGCGCAAGGCCCGGTGCCTCCACCAGGTCGACAAGCGGTTCGACGCCATCAAGTGGTACCAGGAAGTGCTCGATTACTGGCCGGGACGGACCGCCTTCGCGGCGGCGGCGAAGTACTACATCGGCCTGTGCCACTGGCAGAACGGCGACGAAGACCCCGCCATGAAGACCTGGGCCGAGCTGGCCGAGGACGCCCGCTACCGCACCCATCCCCTGGCGGCCGAGGCGATCAACCGGTTGGGCGATTACCTCGTCCGGGCGGGCCAGGCCGAGCGGGCCGCCGGCTACTTCCGACAGGTCGCCGTCGACTTCCGCACGAAAAACCCCGCGGCATCCCGCGAGGCCATGTACCGCGTCATCGAGCACCACGTCCGTGCGGACCCCGACGAGCCGGCCCTCCGCGAGTTCTACAAGGCGATGGAAACCTTTTACGAGCAGCCGCGCCAGGTCCCCGAGGACCTCGCCGCGGACCGCCGCTACTGGGACACCGTCCGCCACTACGTGCGGCGGCACGGGCGGTTCGACCGCGGGCAGACCGAGCTTCGGGGCCTGTACTACGGCTACTGGGCCAAGGCCCTGGACGGCAAGTTCCCCGACCACGACAGCTACCAGATCGAGGTGACCCGGTTCCACCTGCTGGCCGACGGCGACGAGGCGGCCTGGACGAAGCGGCTCGACGAGCAGTTCGCCCGGGGCCAGAAGCCCGGCGATTGGGGGCGGATCGTCCGATGGATAGGCCTCTTCAGCCGGCACCCGGACAAGGCGATGGCGTACTACGAGAAGCTCGACTTCGGCCGGATGGACAACGCCGACGTCGAGCCCCTCGTGTTCCTGTGCTACGGCTCGCTGGGAAAGCCCGACCTCGGGAAGAACACCTTCGACAAGCTGAAGCTCGACCGGTACGACGACGACAGGAAGGCCGAGATGGCCGCCGCGTTCTACCAGAAGGACGAGGACGTCGTCCGGACGCTGTGTCGCAGCATGAAGGACACCGAGCGCGGCCGGATGGAGCTGCTGCGGTTCTGCTCGGCGACGGGGCGGTACGAAGAGGGCCTGAAGCTAGCCGAGGACCTCGTGGGCGTGCCGCGGTTCTCGACCGAGGCCCTCCAGATCAAGGCGGGCATGCACGAGAAACAGAAGCAGTGGGCCGAGGCCCTGGCCTGCTGGCGCCAGATCAACCAGCCCCCCGCTACGAGCTACCGCATCGCCACGTGCCACTACGAGATGGGCCAGCTCAAGCAGGCCGTTTCGGAGCTGCGGCAGGTGGAGAACTACTTCCCGGACCACGCCAGCCAGGCGTGCCTGAAGGTCGCGATGCTGTACGAGAAGGCGGGCGTCGAGCAGGACGCCATCCGCGTCTTCAAGGAGGTCATGCGGAAATATCCCGATACACGGGAGTCCGAGCGGGCCCACGTGGAGCTCGAGGACCGGGGCGTCGTCGTCATCCGCGGCGGCGTCGACGCCGAGGAGTGACGCTCCGGGACGGGGGCCGCCCGGGCGACCCGGTGAGTCAGTGACAGAACGGCGGCGGGACCCGAGTGGCCCCGCCGAAGCCAATGACGCACGAACCCAACGGACAGACAGGATTGGGGACGATGATGAGACGAACGTGTGGGTGGACGCTGGCGGTCCTGACCCTGGCCTTCGGCGGCGCGGCACGGGCCCAGGCGGCGGCCGGAACGCCCGAGGCGCGGGCCGGAACGCCCGAGGCGCGGGCCGCGGCGGCCGAGGACGAGATCGCCGCCAAGCGGCTCCTCGACCGGGCCCAGGAGCTCCTCGCCATCGGCGAGAAGGAGCGGGCCGTCAAGATGCTCGAGACCATCGTCGAGCAGCACCCAGAGGAGCTCGTCCGGTACCAGGCCTACCTGGCCCTCGGCAAGCACTACCTCGACCAGTACCAGCAACCCCGGGCCATCAGCTACCTGCGGCGCCTGAAGGAGCTGGCGGCCGACGGCAAGGAGCTCCAGGGCGAGCGGAGGGAGCTCTACCTCGAGGCGACCTATCTGACCGGGGTGGCCCACTTCCAGGTTCGCCAGTACAACTCGGCGTTTCCGGTCCTCCGGACCATCACGAACCACTATCCGAACACGGTGTGGGCCAACCAGGCCTACTACTACATCGGCATGTGCCACTTCGCCCAGGGCAACTGGAAGCAGGCCATCCGCGACCTGGGCCTGGTGGGCACGTTCGTCGACCCGTCGAGCCCCGCCCTGGAGTACGTCGAGGCGGGCCGCCGGTTCTACGCCAAGGTCGAGGACGCCGACCTGCCCGTCCTTCAGCGGCTGGGACGCGACATCTCGGTCGAGCTGAAGACGGGGCGCGGCGACGCCGAGACGCTGCCCTGCGTCCCCCTGTCGGGGAGCAAGGGCCTGTTCATCGCCTCGGCGGCCACCGAGATCGCCCCGCCCAAGCCCGGCGACCAGACCCTCCAGGTGGTCGGCGGGGACACGGTCACCGTCGCCTACGTCGACAACAACACCCAGGAGGGCAGGAAGGACGTCCGCCGCACGAAGGAGGTCCGCGTCGTCTCGACCGGGACGGTCGCGTTTACGGTGGGGACATACGAGGCGCCGGCGGCCGCCGCGTTCCTCAACCAGCCGCTGTTCCTGCTGCTCCAGGACGCCGACCTCGACGCCTCCGGCGCCGCCGACACGGCCGAGGTCCGCATCGTGTCGCGCTACACCGACGAGACGGCCGGCGGCGACGCGGCGGGGATGACCCTCAGCCGCCTCACGGGCGAGGCCCGCGAGGACGAGCCGACTTACAAAATCCGCGACGAGGCGGTCCTGACCCTGCGCGAGCTGGCCGAGACGGTCGTCTCCGAACCGCAGGAAGCGCCCGCCGCCGCCGAGGGCGAGGCCCGCGACCCCGAGGTCCACACCGGCCGATTCGTCGGACGCATCGACGTCGACCACTACACTGAGGCCCAGCCGGTCGACAAGACCGACGGGCGGCTGGTCTGCGCCCTCGGAGACGAGGTCGTCGCCACGTACGTCGACCAGCTTCACCTCGGCGGCGAGGCCCCCCGCGAGGCCCAGGCCGTCATCCGGGTCGCCGGCGAGATCGACCGCAGCCCCCAGCCCCGGCAGAACGTCGTGCCCGACCCGGTCCTGAGGGCCCGCAAGGACCTGGTCGAGGCGACGGCGTTCCTGGAGCTGGCCCGGATTTTCCGCAGCATGGGCCTGATGGACGGGGCCGGCCAGAAGGCCCGCGAAGGTCTCGACCGCGTCGACCCGGTCATCGCCATCGAGGGCCCCATCCCCTCGTCGCTGAAGGAGCAGGCCTTCCGCCTGAAGTGGGAGCTTCACCTCGTCCAGGGCGACTACGCCGGCGCCATGGCCACCTGCCAGGTCTTCAACCGGCTCTACCCGGACTCGCCGCTGGTGGACCAGGCCCTGCTCGGCATCGGACAGGCCCGGTTCGAGAGGGAGGACTGGGACCAGGCCCGGGGCGTGTTCCAGCAGGTCCTGCGGCTGGAGCGGTCGCTGGCCAAGGCCGAGGCCCAGTTCATGATCGCCCGGTGCCTGGAGGAGAAGGCCTACGAGTCGGCCGCGGCCAGGGGCATCGCTCGGGCCCAGGCCCCCATCCCCGAGGCGGCCATCGTCCAGTTCAAGACCTGTGCCGACCGGTACCCCGACAGCCCGTTCGCCGGGCGGTCGCTGGCGAAGCTCGTCCGCTACTACATCGACACCCGCGACTACGCCCAGGCCAGCGACCTCCTGGAGCGGGTCTTCGAGGAGTACCCCGACGCCGAGTTCCTCGACGAGATGCTCCTTCAGTGGGTCCTGGTGGCCTACAACATGGACGACCTGGACAAGGCGTTCGAGAAGTGCTCGCAGCTCGTGACCGAGTATCCCAACTCCGAGCACGCGCCGCGGGCCCGCGAGTTGCTCGACAGCATCAAGAAGGCCATCGAGCGGAAGCGGGGGGGCGCCGACGAGACCGCCATGGGCGGGTAGGTCGGCGAGGGGCCCCGGCCGCGACTCGCCGATGAGCGGACGGGGGATGGCTGGGCCGGACGCGGCCAGACGCCGCGCCCCGGACGAAACGGAACGTACGTGCCATTGGGGAAAGCCAAGTGATGACCCAGACGACCGCGTGGGTGCTGGCGGGGGCAATCGTGGTGGCGTGCTGCGCTGTGTCGAGCGCGGCCCCAGCCGCCGAGGAAGACGTCGAGGCCTTCGGGGAGCTGCTGGCGGCCGTTCAGAGCAACCCCGCCGGGGCGTCCGAACAGGAGGTCCTGGAGCTGATGCGCCGGGGCCGGGCCCTCGGGCGGGCCGCCGCCGTACACCTCGCCATGAAGGGTTACCTGGCCCACAAGTTCGAGCCGGAATCCGAGGTGACCCGCCTGGCGGCCGAAAGCGCCTTCCGGGCCGGGGACTACCGGGCCGCCGTGGCGGGCCTCAAGACCTACCTGAAGACCGCCCGGCCCAGCCGCGAGACGGCGGACCTGGCCGCCCTGGCCTACCTCATCGAGATCGACCTCCTCGGGGCCGAGGACGACGCGTACCTGTTCATGACGCAGCACGGGGCCCGGCTCCGCCGCTCGGAGGCCGCCCGGAAGTTCGACCCGTGGTACCTGGAGCAGGCCGCCAAGCGGCAGGACGTCGAGAACGTGGCCGGCCGCCTCGCCGACGTTCTGGCCGACGAGTTGCCGCTCGAAGAGGAGCGGCTCTACTACTGGCAGCACCTGACCAGCCTGATGTCGGCCATCCGCACGGCCAAGGCCGACCACTACGCCGCCCTGCCCCACCTGAAGCGCATCGTGCCGCGCGTCCGCGGGAGCGAGGACCGCCGGGCCCGGTACGCGTTCTACGTGGCGAACCTGGGGCTGGCGGCGGGCTCGGCCGGCAAGGACGACGCCGCCCTGGCCAAGGACTTCCAGGCAGTGGCCGAGGCCGCCCGGCGGTACCTCGCGGCCGCCCCGGCCTCCGACACGGTCAAGGACATCGTCCTCGTCCTGGGGGGCGGCGGCGACTTCAGCCGCGACGCCTGGCGACGGCTCGACGTCCCGAAGAAGGGCCTCTTCGTCGAGGCGTTCGCGAAGGTCTCCGACGCCGACCGGGAGGCCCTGCTCGCCTGGGACGTCACGGCCCGCCACGATTCCGACCTGGCGACCCCCGAGCAGTGGGCCCGCCTCGGCACGGCCCACCCGGACCTCTTTGCGAAGGCCTACGGCACGCGGCACATCACGTTCCTGCACGATACCACGGATGACGCCGGCGGGAAGGCCCTGCTGGAGGCCCAGGCGGCGTTCCTGAAGGGCGTCCCGTCCCGTTCCGCCGCGGCCGTCAACTCGCTGGCGGCCGGGGGCTCTCAGCTCGACCGGTGCGTCGACCATCTGGTCCGGCGCGAGTCGTGGCACCTCGACGCCGAGGAGGTCTATCACGTCTTCCGCTCCCAGATCTGGCCCGTCTGGCGGAAGCTGCACGCCGAGGACGGCAAGCCGCCCTCCGAGACGGTCTACCAGAAGGCCCTCGTCCGCTTCGGCCGGAAGCACCTCGCCGAGACGCCCGTCGCCCTGTTCGACGTCCAAGCGGCCAAGGACTACGTCAACACGGCGTGGCGGCTGGCCTCCGACGACGGCAAGCCCGCCGACGCGGCCGGCATCGTCGAGCACCTCGAGTCGCTGGCCTGGGTCCCGTACAGCCGGAGCGACCGCAACGACATCTTTAGCGGCCCCTACCGGAGCTTCCGATCCTGGGCCGAGCGGCTCCGCAACGAGGCCCGGAAGAAGGACAGCAAGGTCGATCGGGGCGACCTGGAGGCCATCGTCCCGATTGAGGAGGCCTTCAAGGCCGTCCTGAAGGGTGACGGCGACCCCGAGAAGGCCCCGAACGACCTGTGCCGGCGGCTGGCCGAGTTGGCCCTGGCGACTCGCGGCGGCCGGCCCGCCGACTCGGCCGGCAAGCTCGTCGCCGCCATCTACCCGGAGGTCAGCGACTACGCCCGCCGCCAGACGCCCGCCGGCCGCGCCGTCTGGCGCTGGGTCCTCGACAGCCGCCAGGGCGCCCCGTGGGACATCCAGCTCCAGGCCTTCGAGCACCTGCTGGATCGCTACGCGCTCGACGAGCCGAACCCCGAGGTCGAGGACCTCATCTACCTGATGCTCGGCCGGCGGTACTGGGAGCTGAACCGGATGCGCCGCGAGCACGTGGACCTGGCCCGCCGGCTCAACCGGACGATCGAGCAGGCCCTTATGAAGCACCTGGACAAGGGCCGCCTCCCCGCCCGGCTGTTCGACCTGTTCCGCGCCACGCGGGCCGGCAATGGCTGGAGCCACAAGGACTGGGGCGAGAAGCTCATCGCCCGCATCATCGAGGAGCGGGCCCTGGAGAACTCCGACTGGCGGCCCTACGACATCCGCAGCCCGGCCGTCGCGTCGATGTGGCTGATCCGGAACGAGGCCCCCGGCCTGGCCCGCAAGTACCCGCCCGAATCGTACTTCGACGACTGGTTCGTCGAGGACGCCCGCTGGACCCGGCTCCTCGACCGCCGCTATTGGGACTACGGCCGGGACAAGGAGAAGAAGGTCGTGACCGCCGCCGCCGAGGTCCTGGCCGCCTACGAGACGCTCCCCTTCGGCTACAACGGCGAAGCGGTCACGTACGACCGGCGGGACTTCTGGGACTGGTCGGCCCGGGCCCTCGGGGCGCCGCCCGAGCAGCGGGAAAGGATGGTCGAGACCGTCGAGGCGGCCTACGGACGGACGCGGTGGGACACCTACGCCATGGGTCGGGCCTACTTCAGCACCCGGGCGGACACGACGACGCCGGAGGGCCGGCGGGAGTTCTTCGCCCGCCTCCGGACGTACGTCGACCGCCAGCTCGCCGCCCCGGCCCGCGTCTCACCCCCCTACATGGGGGCCCTGAGGGGCCTGGGCGATCCGGGCGGCCTGTCGCGGGAGGAGACCGACACGCTTCTGGCGATCTTCCCCTACGGCGTGCCCGAGTCCTGGAACCAGGGGTGGCACTTCGAGGACCTCGCCGTCGTACTGGTGCGGGCCCTGGTGGCCCAGGTCCGGACGGGCGACGTCTACGAGGTGGCCCCGTTCGCCTGGAAGATCGCCCGCGACTCCCGCGAGACCGACCTCCAGGAGGACCTCGTGACGGCGGCCGAGGAGCTGCTCGACCGGGGCCTGACGGACCTGGCCTACGTGGTCAGCGACTCGGGGCTCAGGCTGCTGGCGGCCTCCCTTTCGCCCACCGTCAAGGACTCCCTGACGGCCGTCAAGAGCGCCGGCCTGGGACTCATCGGGCCGGTCATCCCCGTCAAGCAGGGCGACCGGCAGTACCCGGTGTATGCGGCCCAGGTGGCCTACCTGACCGGCCGGTACACGACCGCCTGGGAGACGTACGTGGCGAACCGGCGGCTGGTCCTTCAGATGTACAAGGACCTCGACCCCGGGTTCGTCCTGTGGATCATCGACAAGCACACGGAGCTGCGTCAGTTCGGGCCGGCCGAGGAGCTGGCCCGCGAGATGATCCGATGGTTCGACAGCCGCCCGGAGGCCTTCGGGGCCGAGACGCGGGGGCGGCTGATGCTGGCCTACGCCCGGACCTCGCTCGCCCGGAAGGAGTATCCCAGGGCCCGGGCCCAGTTCGACCAGATCGCCCAGGCCCCGGAGTTCGAGGGCACGCAGGCCAGCCGCGAGGCCCAGCTCGCCATCGCCGAGGTCCTCCGCTTGACGAGCCAGTTCGACGAGGCCACGGTCCTGCTGGAGCGGCTGGCCCGTCGGACCGACCCGTTCCTCCAGACGCAGGCCTACTACCAGCTCGGCCTGGTCCAGTTCGACCAGGAGGAGTACGGCGAGTGCCTGGAGCACCTGGAGGAGGTCCTGACCCGGGCCCCCGACCATGCCGACGCCCGCATCCTCCAGGCCCGGGCCCGCATCAAGCTGAAACAGTACGAGGAGCCGACCGAGATCGAGATCGGCCCGGTCTCCCGCCAGCGCTACATCGTCCCGGGCAAGCCCCTGAAGATCACGTTGGAGGACCGGAACCTCTCGGTCGTCGGGCCGGCCACGGACATCCGCGTCCGCGTCTGGACGAGGAGCGGAGACGAGGAGACCTTCAGCCTGGTCCAGTTCGGCGACACGAAGACGAAGTTCCGCGGCACGATCAACACGCGGCTCGCCCCGGTCGTCAAGGGCGACGGCCGTATCCAGCTTCTCGGCGACGACCGCCTCTACTACGACTACGCCCCCGCCTTCAAGGAGGCCCGGCACATCGAGAGCGACCCCGGCGTCCTGACGGTCCGAAGCGACGCCGAGCTGTACGCCTCGTCCGGCACGATCCGGACCCGGGAGGAGCTGGCCGCCCAGGCCCTGGAGCAGCAGATCCGAAGCCGCCTCCAGCTCGTCCGCGACGACGAGACCCCCGAGCCGGGGGTCGCCCTCAGCCGCGTACGCCCCGCCGGCCAGGTCAAGCCCGGCAACGCCATCAACGTCCGCGTCGTCGACTTCGATCGAAGCGCGACGGCCAAGGCCGACACCCTCACCATCCGCGCCACCGCCACCAGCGGCGACACGCTGGCCGCCTTCGAGCTTACGGAAACCGGCACGCACACGGGGGTCTTCGAGGGCTCCGTGCCCACCGCCTCGGGCCAGGCCCGGGCCTGGGCCTCCGACTCCTCGCCCACCGCCGACCCGAACATGGTCATCTCGAGCAAGGACTATCCCCCCTGGGTGGGCCTGCCGGGGGCCGAGAGGCCCGTCCGGTTCAGCGTCGACCTGAACGACTCGTGTCTCCTCGGCCGCATGGACCTCAAGGCCGACGTTCCCGGCCGGCGGCTGAAGCGATTCGCCGTCCAGACCTCGATGAACGCCCGGACGTTCGAGAGGGTCGGAGCGTGGCCCGAGGCCCACGTTCCGTGGGACGGCTCGATGCGGCTGGAAGTGGTCAAGCTGACCGGCGACGGTCGCGGGCCGACGGACCTGGAGGAGCTCCGCGAATACGTCGAATGGGGCTTCCTCGGCGGAGGCGGTGCCAAGCACGTCTCGGCCCCGAAGGCCCTTGCGGTCAAGTGGGGGGCCGACGTGGGCGGCATCGCCGAGCGGATCGATCTCGGCGACGAGGGCCGCTACGTCGCCCGGTTCCGGGCGGCGTTCTACCAGGAGCGGCGGCAGGTCCGCACCTTCGTCCTCGACCCGAAGAACAAGACCGACGGTATCAGCTACGTCATGGCCGTCGACGGCGCCGTGGCGCGGGCCTCTTCACGCTCACGTGGCGCCGAGGCGGGCGACGCTCCGCCGATGCCCGAAGTAAAGACCTCCCTCGGCAAGGGCGTCCACGTCATCGAGGTCTTCGTGACGGCGTCGCGGGGGGCCTCGCCCGAGTTCCAGGTCCTCTGCGACACGCCTGAGCCGCCGTACCTCGTGGCCTGTCCGGCCGGGATGTTCGACCCCGAGAGGCACCCCGAGATCCGCGAGGCCCTGGCGCGCGAGCCGGCCACGGTGACGGCGGAGAAGGACGACACGTCGTTCACGATCGCCTTCCCCGACGGCATGCGGGCCCGCGTCGTTCGCCTCCTCCTCATCGACTTCGAGACCGACGCCCCGGGCATCACCCGCATGGGCCTCACGGACGCCGCCGGCAAGGCGATCCTGCCCACGGAGCACGATTTCCTCACCCTCCGCGAGAACCGCCTCCTGGAGCTCGTTCCGGGCGACAAGGTCACCATCACGTACGAGGACCCGACCTGCCTAACCCGCGGCAAGGAGCACCACGAGGCGTTCCTGACGGCGACCTACTCCAACGCCGAGACGAGCGCCGCCTTCGTCGAGTACACCATCACCAAGGACGGCGAGCGGCGGGCCCACTACATCCCGATGCGGCGGTTCGGACCGGGCGATAAGATCAACGTCTTCATCAACGACCCGGACATGGACGTCTCGAAGCAGCCCGACACCGTCCGGTTCCAGGTCCGAACGAGCGAGGGCCAGCCCGTCGAGCACATGGCCCTGGAGACCGGCGAGCACGACGGCGTCTTCGTGGGCGGCATCTTCCCCGTCGAGGGCGAGCCGAAGCGCGACAGCGAAGTCCGCGTCGCCCCCGGCGACGACGTGATCATCACCTACCTCGACCGGGAAAACACCGACCCCGGCATCCCCTGGACGCGGACGCACGTCGTCGAGCAGGTCTGGTACGAGCCGCCCCAGGTCCGGACCTACACGTTCGAGAGCCGCCCGCTGACCACCGAGGAGCTGGCCGCCGAAGAGACGGCCCCCGGCGACGAGGCCGCACCGGCCCGTCCGGGGCGGGCCGACACCGGCCCCACCGAGCACGTGCCGGTGACGCGGACGGTCGTCGCCAACTGGCCCGAGCTGCCGCGTCCCGACGAGCCGGCGACGGCGCTCATCGGCCTGCCGCTGCTGGTCGAGGCGCTGTTCCCGGCGGCGGCGAAGAGCCCCAAGAGCGAGCTGGAGCTGTTCGTCCAGACCTCCCGGGGCCGGGCCGCCAAGGCCCCCTCGCCGGAGGTCCCGTTCGACCTGACGGTGCCGGGGACGATCCGCCTGACGGCGACGCCGTCGAACGCCCCCAGCCTCCAGGCCCCGCCGGGGTACAAGGCCGTCCTCGTCCGGAGCAACCCCTACGCCCTCGACGCCCTGGACGACGGCCGGTTCACCTTCGCGGTGCCGATGGAGCTGGGCAGGCTGCCGGACGAGTCGTTGGCCGTGGAGGGCATCACGCAGGAAGCCGAGGGACCATCCGTCCTCAAGATCAAGGGCGACGACCGGATCTTCATGGCCCTCCGCTGGACGGACCCCGAGGGCGAGGTCCACTGGGCCACCCGCACGGCCGTCCTGACGGCCGACCCCTTCTTCGACATCATGGATCGCAAGTACCAGGAGACGCTCGACGGCGTCTACGTGGGCGAGGTGGCCTACTTCCGCCTGATCGACCCGAGCCGCGACACCTCCGACGACAAGGACGTCGTCGAGATCGACGTCCGGACCACCTCCGGGACGACGCAGCGAGTCTCGCTGACCGAAACCTTCTCCCACAGCGGCGTCTTCAAGAGGCTGGCGAAGGTCGTCTACCGGGGCGAGCCGACCGAAGAGGCCGACTCTCTGGCCCTGCCGGTCACCTACGGCGACCGGATCTCGGCCACGTACCGGCCGGGGCCCGAGGCCCCCGAACTGATGCGGGTCTGCGAGGTCTACAAGGGCAGCGACGGCGTCGTCACGCCGTTTACGAAGCGATTCAAGGACCCCGCCATCGCCATGCAGACCCAGTTCACCATCGCGGAGGCGTACTTCGAGCTGGCGAAGCGGCACCGGGAGCTGGGCCAGGCGGCCCTGGCGCGCCGCGAGATCCACCAGGGCAAGAAACTCCTCCAGGAGGCCATCCGCGACTTCCCCAGGGCCGAGGCACGGGCCCAGGCCGAGTATCTCCTGGCCAACCTCGCCCTCGAGTTCGCCAACGACGCCGTCAACGAGACCGCCCGCAACGAGCACTTTATGGAGGCGGTCCACCGGTTCAGCGACATCGTCTCGACGTACCCCGACAGCATCTACGCCCCGAAGGCCCAGTTCAAGAAGGCCCTCGTCTTCGAGCAGATGGGCCGGATCGACCAGGCCTGCGAGGAGTACGTCAAGCTCTCCTACCGCTACCCGGACAACGAGCTGGTGGCCGAGACGATCGGCCGGCTGGGCCAGTACTTCCTGACCCGCGGCAAGGCGTTCAAGGAGCAGGCCGAGGCCCAGGAGGACCCCGTCGAGCGGGAAAAGGTCGTGATGCAGTCGCAGGACATGTTCCGAACGGCCGGGCAGGTCTTCGGACGGCTGGCCGTGCGGTTCCCCGAGCATCGCCTGGCCGACAAGACGACGGTCCTCTCGGCCCAGTGCTTCATGCAGGCCGCCGAGTACGAGGACGCCGTCGAGACGTTCCGGCGAGTGACCGAGCGGCCGGGGGCCGACCCGGAGCTGGCCGCCGAGGCGATGTACTGGTGCGGCGACGCCTACGTCCGGATGGCCGAGACCCGCACGGGGGGCAAGGACGCCCTCATGAACGCCTACATCATGTTCAAGAAGCTGCACTGGGACTACCCGGCGACGAAGTGGGCCAAGTTCGCCCGGGGGCGCCTCACCGACCCCCGGTTCGAGGGGGTGGATACCGAGTGAGGGGGGCCGAGGCAGCCCGGACGGGCGGAAGCGAGGGGGCCCACGGCACGTTCCGCATGGGTACGCCGCCGGCCGCCGAGCCCGTCGACGTGCGGACGGACCTGCTCGATCGGCTTAAGGGCCGGGCGGGCGTCTTCGCGGCGGGGCTGGTGCGGAACGAAACGGTCTGGGCCATCGTCCGGACCGACACGCGGGTGGACGTCGGGAGCTGGCTGGGGCGGCGGCGGGCCTGGGCGGTGGCCCTGGACGATGCGCTGCTCCTGTTTGCCCACGGCCCGCGCCCATACGCCGAGCGGACCCCGTATGCCACCCTCCGCGACAGCACGTACAACCACGTGACGGGCGAGCTGGTCCTGGGGCCGGGCCCGGCGGGGGGCGGGGTCCAATCGAGCCCAGCGGCATCCGCCGGGATCGAAGCGGCCGCGGGAGGGCCCCGCGTGCGGCGCCTCCGCATGGCCCCGCACGAGGCCTGGCGGCTGCTGGCCGAGATCCACGGAAGGGACACAAACGATGCTTGACCTGCTGTTCCAGGGCGGCCCGCTGATGGTCCCGCTGCTCGTGTGCAGCCTCCTCGTCCTGGCCGTGCTGATCGACCGGGCGTGGGCCTTCTGGCAGAACGCCAAGCACGACACGCGGTCGCTGCGGGCCAAGGTCCTCTCGCTCCTGCGGGAGGGCGACGCCGAGCGGGCCGCCTTGCTCGCGAGCAACACGCCCGGACCCGTCTCGGCGGTGCTCCTCGCGGGCCTCAAGTCCTACGTCAAGCACCGCGACCTGGCGGACCGGCCCGAGCGGCTGACCGCCGTCATGCGGGAGGCCATGGAGGACTACCAGCAGCACGCCATGAGCGCCGTCGAGAAACGCTTCGCCGTCCTGGCGACCATCGGAAGCGCGGCGCCGCTGCTGGGCATGACGGGCACGGTGACGGGCATGATCCAGGCCTTCCAGGGGCTCCTCGGGGGGGTGACGACCCGCCAGGAAGTGCTGCTGGGCCTCTCGGAGGCCCTCATTACCACCGCCACGGGCCTGCTGATCGCCCTGGCCGCCGTTATCCCGTACAACGTCTTCCTGGGCATGGCGAACAAGATCGACCTGGAGATCGAGGAGATGCGGGCCGAGCTGCTCGATCTCGTGCACGGCGTGTGTTCGCGCCGCGGTATTTCGCCCCCGGTGAACACACCGGGGGCCGACGCCCGAGACGCGCCCTGACCGCCCCCCTTCCGGGGGGTGGACTGGGGGGTCACCGCCGCGCCGAAGGGGTGCCCGTCGGGGGCCGCCAGGGGGGTCGTCGGACCGGGAGGAACGCCGTGCCGCGCCGCCAGCGAAAGTTCGGATGCGACCAGGTGCCGACGGCCTCGTTCGCCGACATCGCGTTCCTCATGATCATCTTCTTCATCCTGTCGATGGCCATGATCCAGACGATGGGCTTCGAGACGGAGATGCCCGCCGGCCGCAAGAGCGAGGAGGAGCCCGAGAAGACCCCCACCGTCCAGATCCACGAGGGCAAGGTCCGCCTGGCCGACGAGGTCGTCAGCGTCGAGGAGCTCCGGGCCGACTTAGCCGCCATGAAGCTCCGTGAAAAACAGGGCAACGAGCGGATCGTCATGCTCGAAGCCACCGGCCGCGTCGACTACGAGACCTACTTCCAGGTCATGGCGGCCATCAACGCCGCCGGCGGCGAAATCGTCATCGTCCGCGAGAGCGAAGAGTAGCCCATGGCCCGCCCCAGGCGAAAGCGCCGCCGCCCCCACGTGCTCGTCCCCCTCGTCAGCATGGGCGACATCGCCTTCCTCATGATCATCTTCTTCATCCTGATCGGCGACATGGGGCAGACGGGCATCCAGCTCACGCCGCCCGTCTCGGCCGACCTGCGGACGGTCGACCCGACCGCCCTGGTGGTGGCCATCGACGACGAGAACCGGGTCTTCTTCCAGGGCATCGAGGTCGGCCCCGGAGCGGGCCTGGAGACGGCCCTCGATGCGGCCCTCGCCCGCGCCGAGACGCCCCTCCAGCGAACCGTCTGGTTCCGCTGCGACCGGGCCGTCCCACGCGAGGTCTTCGAGCCCGTCCTGGAGGTGATCTCGGAGGCCGGCGGACGCATCGCCGCCATCGGCATCCCCGGCCCCGAAGGCGCCGACGGCGGAACCACTGCCGCCGACTGAAAGGAACCCGCCGTGACCGAATCGCCCGACGACGTCCAGCGCCTCGACCCCGACCGGCTGATTTACGGGTTCCGCCGGATCAAGATCTTCGTCATCGGCCTGGCGATCGCCCTCGGGTTCCACCTGCTGGTGATCGGCGCCACGAGCATCGACACGATCGCCCGGCTGGTCGCCCCGCCGCCGGCCGTAGAGACGGCCGCCCCCCCCGAGACGGGGGCCGAGTCGCCCGGCGCCCGCACCCGAGGGGCCCCCACTGCGCCCGGCCCGGCGGCCCCGAAGGCGAGCACCGCCGCAGACGGCACCGAGAACGTCCCCGAGGGCCTCCGGGACCACCCCGTCGTCCGGGAGGCCACCGGCCGGGCCCAGGCCGGCGAGGTCCCCCCCGAGCCCACGCCGGGACTCTCCATCGACGAGACCACCGGCCCCGCCGGCGAAACTCCGTAGGCGAAGGGGGCCAACCCACGCGATGGCCGGCCGCCGCTACCATCCCTTGCCGACGCTCTTCGCCCTCTCGCTGGGGGCCGTCGCCGCCGCGGGCATCCACCTCGCCCTCCTCGCCCCCGCCTGGATACGCGACTACGTCGTCCGCTACCCGGAGGCGGGCCGGCCGTTCCTCGAACGGCACGTCCCGGCGGTCGCCTCCGCCGTCGCGGTCGTCGCGGCCCTCTGCGCGGGCGTCATGCTGGCCACGGCCGTCGCGGGCCTGGTGCGCCGGCCGCTGGGCCTCGTGGTCCTTCGCAAAGGCTTCCTGGCGGCGTACGTGCTCATCGTCCTGGCGGCGTACGTGGTCCTGAAGACGGTGGCCGCCGCCCGGCCCGGCGCCCTGCCCATCGGGTACTGGGGCGAGTGCTTCGCCTGGCTCTGGCCGCTGGGGCCCATCGTCGCCCTTCTCGCCCTGCTGCACGTCGTCTCGTGGCGCGGCTCGACCATCGCCCTCTACGCCGGCCCACCGCCCGGCGAGCCCACCATGGGCGACCGCATCCTCGAGGACCTCCGCACCCACGGCCGCGACCCGCGGTACCGAAAGAGCATCCTCTCGAGCGTCGCCGTCCACCTCCTCGTCCTGGCCGGGCCGCTCCTCCTGGAGATGCTGGGGTGCGTCTCGCCCTACCGCGTCCCGCACGGCAGCGGCACGCCCTCGGTGGCCCACGTCCAGTTCGTCAAGCGGAAGCGCAAAAAGCCCCGGACGTTCGTCCTGAACCCGAACGCCATCTTCTACTTCGAGTTCCCCGACCTCGACGAGTCGGACATCGAGGAACAGGTCGAGCAGGACACCCGCCTGACCTACGCCGCCGACCCGAACGCCGTCCACGGGGCGATGGGCGCAGGCGGCGGCACCGAAGGCGGCTGGCCCGAGGGCGTCGGGCGCGACCCCATCCGGTTCATCCGCCTCCAGTACCGCGGCGAGGAGTGGGACGACGGCATGGACGCCGCCAGCCGGGCCGACCTGAACTTTCTGGAGGAGTTCCAGAAGCTGACGGGCCTCAAGACCGCCCGCGCCTCCGAGGCCCACCCCATCCGGCTCCTCAAGAAGTACGACAAGGGCTTCGCCCCGCCCTTCGTCTACATGACCGGCGAGGGACGCATCCGCATCTCCAGCCGCGACGCCGAGGTCCTCCGCGAGTACTGCCTGGACGGGGGGATGCTCCTGGCCGACTGCGGCAGCACGAGCTGGGACCGGAGCTTCCGGTCCTTCATCCGCGACGTGTTCCCCGACAGGGACCTCCGCGTCATCGCCGACGACGACCCGATCTTCCAGCAGCCCTACCGGTTCCCGAACGGGGCCCCGCCGCTGTGGCACCACGGCGGCCGGCGGGCCCTCGGCATCAAGCACAAGGACCGCTGGTGCGTCTTCTACCACCCGGGGGACCTGAACGACGCCTGGAAGACGGGCCACTCGGGCCTCGACCCGAAAATGGCCAAGGGAGCGTTCCAGATGGGCGTCAACATCATCTACTACGCCTTCACCCACTACCTGGAGGAGACGAAGGGGTATCGGAAGTAGGCCGGCGGACCACGGTGGGCCGCCCGGCG
>CAZGKW010000063.1:0-19967 GCA_964526295.1 uncultured Anaerolineales bacterium | reverse complement strand
TGCGGTCCGGCCCGTCGGAGTTCTGGAACGAACGCATGCTGCGCGGCGGCTCGGGACTCCTGCACACTCGCTACGCCCCGGCCTTCGACTTCACACCGGTGCAGGGCGCGAAGACCTACCGCTACCGGGTGCTACGCGGTGACAACGTGCTCGCCGAGTTCACCGGCCCCACGCCCTGGGAAAACGTGAGCGAGGTGTGGCTGGAGCCGGCCCTGGTCGAGGCCATCGGCGAGGAACTGCGGGTCACCATCCAGGCCCTGGGACCCGACGACAAGCCGCTGTCGGACGAGACCGAAGAGCGGCGGATCGTCCGCCGTCGCCCGTTCCCAGGCCTGGCTGTCACGGTGGATCCCGACGAGGTGGACAAGCGTCTGCTCGCCTACGCCCGCTGGTTGCGCGACCATTCGGTCATCTGGGGCAATTTCGATGCCGACATCGCGGCCGCCCACGCCCAATACCCCACCAGCAAAGCCCAGAACACGGTGGTCCATCGCACCTACGCGATCAACCTCTCCATGCGCCAACTGGCCCGGCTGACCGACGACCCCCACGAGCGCCATCGCGCCATCGCCGCCATCGAGCGAACCGTGGACTGGGCCCAGAACAGCTACGGCGGGGCCACGGGCCTGCCCTCGCAGATGGTCGCGTGGTTCTACCCGCACTTCTGGCTGGGCTTGACCTACCTCGATGTGTACGAGGCGACCGGCGACGACCGCTGGCGCGACGCGGCGATCTACGTCGCCCGGCGCATGGTGCGATTCCAACTGCCTGCAGGCACCTGGGGATGGACCACCCGACAGGGCGAGACGCTCGTTGTCGGTTCCTCGCACAACGGCCAGGACAACGCCGATCACGAACCCAGCGAGGTGCTCTACTTCCTCGGCCGCCTCCGCCACGACCTGAAGATCGATGACTTCCGCGAACACGAACGCCGCGCCTGCGAGTGGGTCATGAAAAACAGCGCCTCGTCGTTCTTCTGGCGTTCGCAGTGGAGCCACGCCGAGATGGGCGGCGGCAACATCTCGACCAAGTCGGCGGTGTTCTTCGCCCGCTACCTGCTGGAGTTCGCCGACGAGTCGGACCGCGACCTGAAGCTGGCCGACCGCATCCTGCGCTACTGCGAGGATCAGTTCGTGACCTGGACCGACCCCGAGGCCGACGGGGAGGCCGAGGACGACGCGCCCTTCATCCACGTAAGCAACTGGGGCGACAAGACCCGGGCCGGGGCCACCGCCAACCTCGCCGCCGCCTACCTGCTGATGGAGAAGCACACCGGCGACGCCCTGTTCGGCGCCAAGGGGCGCGCCCTGCTACAAGCCGTGCTCGCCGCCCAGGACCCCAAGACCGGCAACATCCCCGGCACCCTGCAGCCGGGCAAGCGCGTCAACCTGCGCGCGGTCATCCACTACGGCATCCTCACCCGCGGCCTGGCCGAAAGCGCCGAAATGCTGCGAGAACGCGAATCACACTGAAAAGGACTCCACAATGCAAATGCAACGCATGCTCACTCTGATGATGGGCCTTGCCCTGACGATCGGTCCGGCGCACAGCGCTCACGCTGCGGACGAGCCGCAGCCGTACCCCGCCATTGGTGGGAAAGAGGCAGAGGAGGCAAAGCACTTCCGCGTGACGGTCGGTGATGTCGAGGTGCCGACGGTTGACATCGGCGGCCGCTTCGGGCACATGGCGCGCTTCGCGATGTCCGGGCCGCAGACGGTGACGATCCGCGTCGCGGATAGCAAGCCGAAGGCGGTGACCCTGCGGCCGCGCCGCGCGGGGATCAAGCCCAAGCTTGGGGACGGCGTGCTGACGTTCGTGATGGACAAGCCGGAGAACCTGTACATCAAGCTCGATGACCATCCCGACCTGCACGTGCTGGCTTATCCGCCGATCGAGGCGCCCCGCGGCGACAAGGTTTTTGACGCGGTCAAGGACTACAACATCGACCCCACGGGCGAAACCGAGGCGCTGGGTCCGATCCAGAAAGCCCTCGCCGACATCGCCGAAAAAGGCGGCGGGACGCTGGTCTTTCCTGAGGGAACCTACAACTGTGGCATCGAGACCCCGATCAAGCAGCGCGTCCTGTCTCCCAAGAGCAATACCACGATGTTTCTCATGCCCGGAGCTTTGATCCAGAAGATGCGGATTCTCATCGGCAAAGGAGAGAACATCGGTTTTGCCGGCCACGGCGTCCTTGACTTCACAAAAGGCCCCGGCTATCGCCAGTCTGGTTCCCTGCGCGCCGATGGCATCGAGGGGCTGAACATCCAGGATCTCGTCTCGATCAACCGGTCATACAACTGGAACACCCGCTTCGACCAAAGCAACAACGTCACCATCAAGAACTACAAGATCTTCGGCGGCAAAGACGGGATCAACCCCGTCAGCTCCAGCAATGTCACGATACGTGATGTTTATATCTGCGCGGTGGATGACACCATCGCCACCAAGGCCCACAGCGGCGGCGGCAGCTACGAAAACGTGCATGTCGAAAACGCCACCCTGCTCTGTTACCGCTACGGCGGGATCAAGATCGGCACCGAGACCAGGGCCGAATACATCCGCAACATCACCTTCCGCAACATCGAAATCATCCGTGCCGCCAGGCCGGCCATCATCCAGGTCCGCGATGGCGCCCGAGTCAGCAACGTGGTGATGGAAAATGTCATCGTGGACCACGCCGGCGAGGCCGCCATCGACTTCGTCATCGGCGACAGCCGCAAGCTCCGCGGGCACATCGACGGGGTAACGGTGCGCAATTTCGTCGTCCACAGCCGGTCGGAGGGTGAGCGTATCCGCCTGGCCGGCTATGACGACGAATTCATGATCCGCAATGTGACCTTCGAGGGCCTGGTGATCGAGGGCAAGCCGATCCTCAAGCTGGAGGACATCCCCAGGGTCGAGGAGCAACACACGAAGGACATCACGTTTCGCCCCGCACCGTGACGTTGGATTGCCATTGACTGAACCTGCTATTGAAGGTACGCCATAGATAAGAGATCGTGGGGGCGGTGGCTCAACTGATCGGTGACCCCTCACGTACAGAAAGGCATGACATGTGTCTATCCAATAGACCCGCAATCCGTGTCACGTTCGCGGCGATCCTGCTGATCGCGCTCGCCACACCTCATGTGGCGGCACAGACCGCCGACCAGGTGCGAAACGCGACGGAAATCAGTGGCGGTCTCGTCGTGACGCTGGGCACAAACGATGGGGCGTTGGAAGGCGACCTGGCCGGCAACCCGAGGCTGCTGATTCAGGGGCTGACCACCGACGCCGACGCCTGCGCGGCGGCTCGGCGGCATCTGTTCGCCAAAGGCGTGTACGGACAGGCCGCGGTCGATCAGGTGCCCTCGCTCAAGACGCTGCCGTTCTACGACCGGATGGTCAATCTGGTCGTCGCCGACCTCGACGCGCAGGGCGACGATGCGCCGTCGCTGGCCGAGATCAACCGCGTGCTCGGCTACGAAGGCATCGCCTACGTCAAGCAGGATGGCAAGTGGGCGAAGCACGTGCGGCCGATGCCCGAGGATGTGGCCGAGTTCACGCACTACCACTACGACGCGACACGGTCGAACCTCTCGCCGGACGAGCGGGTGGGTCCGCCCAATGCGCTTCGCTGGGTCGGCAAGCCATCGGATCACAATGGCTACCTGGGCGTGCGCGTGGGCAAGGGCGTGACGTTCGTCCGCTCGGGCACCGGTTCGGGCAACAAGAGCCCGGAAGGCCGCATCCGCCTGCCCATGCTCATCGTCGCCAAGGACGCGCACAGCGGCGTGACGCTGTGGAACAAGAAACAGACCGGCTACAGGGGCTGGGATCGGTCGCTGGAATGGGGCGTGGTGGGCCACGACCACCTGTTCGTCTACACCCGTGCCACCTCGAGCGAGAAGTGGGGCGACGCGAGGTATCTCGAATATGCCATCGAGGCATGGGACATCCAGACCGGCGAGACCAAGCACCGTTGGGTGCTGGGCAACGCGCGGGGGGAGGAGAAAGAAAAACGTTTCCTCGACGATTACTTCCCCCAAAGCGCCATCATGGCCGCGACCGATGGCAAGTTCGCCTACAACCTGGGCCCGGAGATGGTCGTGCGCGAGCAGAAGAGCGGTGAGCTCCTGTGGAAGAACAAGCCGGTCGAAAAGCACGGCTGGATCAAGCGGTTCATCATCGCCGATGGCTTGGTGATCGCACTGGTCCGGGAGAACAATCTGGACAAAAAATACGGCACGTGGCGCAGCCAGGCGCCGTTCGTGTCTCTGGTCGCCTGGTCGCTGGAGGACGGCAAAGAAGTCTGGCGGCATGACGGCGCCGGGCTCTGGAAGGGCTTTGATTTCGACCCGAACGGCGTGGCCACGGTGAACGAGCTGACCGGCTACCGCGATGGCCTGCTGCCGCTGATCGTCTGGGACAGGAACAACAAAAGCAGAAGAGGCAAGGGCCAGCCCGGGTCTCTGGTCATGCTGCTGGACGTGCGCACCGGCAAGCGACTCTGGGCCACGCCAACCCGCAAGATCGACGGCTCATGGGGCGTGATCGACTGCTACATCCGCGGCGATCAACTGCACGTGGCCAAGCTCACCTCCATCCAGGAGTCGTTCGATCTGAAGACCGGCGAGAAAACCACCGCCGCCGCATGGGGCAGCTCGCCGCGCAGCAGCAACTGCTGCTCGGGCACGGCCACGGCGCAGTACCTGGTCATGCAGCGCAACTACATCCCCTGGGACGCGATCGCTGAATATCAAGCCGACAACAGTATCAAAACCCCCGACCTGTACTACACGCGGCTGGTCAGCTTCGCCTGCCGCAGCAAGATCAGCCCGGCCTACGGCACGACCTTCATGCCGTCGGGCTCGTGCAACTGCACCGCCTTCCTGCCCGGCTCCTTCGCCCTGTACGGCGTGCCGGAGGTCCGGGAGCTGCCCGACGATCAGCGCCGCGGCAGCGAATACCCCGGCGCCACCGCCGGTCACCTGCCGCGCCAGGCCAAGGCCATGCAAAGCGCCATCGCCTTCGACTGGAAGCTGCGCCCCGATCGCACGGGCATGACCTGGTCGGCGCCGCGCACCGGCCGCCAGAGCAATCGCGCCTCCGGGTCCACCGAGAGCTGGGGCTACGGCCAGCACGAAACCGAGCCGATCCGTGTCGGCGACCTGACGATCAAGGCATACGTCGACGAGCACCGCGTCGAAGCCAAACGAGGCGATGAGGTGGTGTGGAACTATATCGCCGGCGGGCGCATCGGCTTCCGCCAGCCCATTCAGGCCGACGACCAGCGCATCTACTTCGCCAGCCACGATGGGTACATCTACGCGGTCAATCACGCCGACGGCTCGCTGGGCTGGCGCGTCCTCGCCGCCCCGGCGGACAAGCGCATGGTCGCCTTCGGCCAGGTCGAGTCGGCTTGGCCGCTGTTCAACGTCGTGCTGCACGAAGGCAAGGTGTACGGCTGCGCCGGCCGACACCAGGAGCTCGACGGCGGGCTGCACTTCTATTCGATCGACGCCGAGTCCGGCGAGATCGACTGGCACGTGAAACGCCGCTTCGGCATCGCCGACGCCGATCACGAAGGCGCCATCCACGGCGCCTGGCAGAGCCGCTCGAATCGGTGGAAAAGGAGTCCGGGCCGACCCAAAGCCGACGAAGACTGGACGCATTCATCGCAATGGGCGCTCAACGGCAAGCTGCTCGTCAAGGACGGCAAGCTGGTCATGACCCCCGAGGCGTGGAAGCCGTTCGAGATGGACCTGAAAAACCCGCGCGACGTGGTGGTCAACAAGCACACGCTGATACCGCCGGGTGTTGAGGAGAATCCCGGTGAGACCGGAACGAATTGATCGGATCGGCCGCGCAGGCGATTGGCCCGACGGGCAAGACGAAAGGCCGGCGAAGCCGTGATCGCGTCGTCGCGACGCGGCCGTCGCCCCCGATGAGTCCGCCGCCTGAGCGACTTGCCATCTGACATTGAATAACACCGAAGACAAGGAGTGATCGAATGCGGATTCATGTAACAAGCCGACTCGTAATGTTGGCGATGGGTCTGACGCTTTGCCTCTTGATCGGGGGGCCCGGCGTTTGTCGGGCCGAGGCGCGAGCGTACCCCACGCCGATGGGGGTGGCCGATGACAGCTATCGGGTCCAGGTCGGTCAGGCCGACGTGCCGGTGATGGTGACGTGGAAAGACCGCGCTCGGATCGCGCGGTTTTCGATGGACGGGCCGACGCGGGTGACGCTGAGTACGGGCGAGCCGATCGCCGGTTACGAGGTCCGGCCGCGGTGGGCGCCGGTCACCGCCGAGGTCGACGGGCAGACGCTGACGCTGACGTTCGAGAAGCCGGCCGACGTCCGCGTGCGGATCAACAAGAAAGGTCCGCTCGCCCTGTTCGGCTATCCGACGTATGAAAAGCCGGCCGGCGAGGATGTCCACGGCATCACCGATGAGCCGGGCATCGATGCGACCGGCAAGACCAACGTGACCCAGGTAATCCAGAAGGCCGTCGACCGCATCAGCGAAGCCGGCGGCGGGACGCTCCACTTCCCCGATGGCGTCTATCAGGGCAGCAAAGCATCCACGCTCTACCTCAAATCCAACGTCCGACTCGACCTCGCGCCCGGCGCGTTGATTCAGCAGGTGCGCTTCGTGCTCAACGACGTGGAGAACGTGAAACTGACCGGCCACGGCATCCTCGATTTCACCGGTTCTCCCGGCAGCAACCAGGCCGGCTGCCTGCGCGGCAACAACGCCAAAAACGTCCTCATCGAGTATCTGATCTCGCTGTACTTCGGCTACAACTGGAACACCCGCTTCGACCACTCCCAGGACGTGACCATCCGCAACTACAAGGTCTTCGGGGGCAAGGACGGCATCAACCCGGTCGATTCCCAGCGCGTCCACATATCCCACGCCTACATCATCACCGTCGATGACTGCATCGCGACCAAGAGTTTCAGCAGCAAACAGGGCGCGGCGAAGGAGGTCGCCGAGATCACTGCCGAGTATTGCCTGCTCAACTGCCTGAAGTACGGCGGCGTGAAGATCGGCACCGAGACCAATGCCGGCAAATTCCACGACGTCGTCTACCGCCACATCGAAATGATCGGCGGCATGCGCGCCGCGATCATTCAACTCCGCGACGGCGCGGAGATCCATGACATCACCATCGAGGACCTGACCGCCGAGCTCGCCTGGGGCCGGTCCATCGACTTTGTCATCCAGAAGCGCAAAGGCCTGGGCACGATCCACGATGTGACCGTCAAGGACGTGCACCTTCACAACGTCGGCACGCGCGAAGTCTCCCGCATCGCCGGCTACGACGAGGAACACCAGATCTCCGACGTGACCTTTGAGGGCCTGATGATCCGCGGTCAGCCGATCACCAGCGCCCAGGAGAGCGGCTTCGAGATCAAGCACGCCGAGAACATCCGCTTCCTCCCGCCCAAGGTCTGGGACCGACCGATCGACGGTCTGGGTGAGATGGTCGTGGAGAAGAGCGAGCACTGGGACTCGGCCTCGGAAGGCGGACTCGCGGCCATGCTGGACGGAAACACCGACACCCGCAGCGTGGTGCGGCACGAGGATCGGGCGTCGTTTGTGATCGATCTGAAGGACGCCCGAAAGCTGTCCGGCCTCCACGTCCACGCCAAGACGGACGCGGCCGGCGGCGTGTCGGTGCATCTCAAGGGCGGCGAGCACTGGAAGCCGGTTCTCGTCCGCCGACTCGTCGCCAACAACGGCTTGACGGTGCTGAGTTTTCCCCCGACCGATGCCCGGCAGGTCCGCATCACGCTGCACGGCTTCCCGGAGAACGACAACATCGCCCTCCACGAGGTGCGACTGCTGGAGCGGGTCGAAACGCAATGAGCCACGACGAGATCGCCGGCGCGTGCACGGCGACGGGCGCCGGCGCCGGTTTCGTACAACCAAAGCGAGACATGATTTGATGCTCCACACTCCCCTAGACGTGAATGCATACACACTCATAGCGGCGATGGTGGTGACCGTCGCCGTGGCGACCGCGCCTGCCGAGTCGGCTGGGCTCCAGCCTAATGCGAGGTCCGCCCAAGCCCAAGCCCCGGCCGAGGCCGAGGCGCGCAACGAGTTGGCGGAGATGCCGCACTGGCCTTGGGGGCTGAACGTGCCGGACGCGGCGCCGCAGAAGCTGCGCAAGGGCAAGGGGACGCCGCTGCTGGTGTGGACGCCGCCCGAGGCCGAGCGCATCCGAGCCGTGCTGTTCATCATCATCAACAGCGACTCGAAACACTTCGGGGAGCATCCAAAGCTGCGCGAGGTCGCGGCGAAGCATGAGATGGCGATCATCTACATGCGCTATCGCGTGCACTACGAACTCAAGGAAGGCGGCGACCACGCGATCACGCAGCACCTGCTGGACGCGATCGCGAAGGAGACGGGCATCGAGGAATTCCGCCATGCGCCGTGGATCACGTTCGGCAAGAGCGCTTCGGGGCGGTACCCGTTTACCATGGGCTGGCTGTACCCGGATCGCACGATCGCGACGATCAACTACCACGCCGAGACGCCGACCTGGCCCGTGCCGGATTGGGCGAAGCTGGACGGGCAGACGATCCTGCACGTAAACGTCAACGGCGACAGCGAATGGGGCCAGACGTGGTCGCGGCACGTCCGACCATCGTTGTTGAACTACCGGGCGAAGACGGCGTGGCTGCCGCACCAGGTCGTGGCGCGAAAGGTCGGCCACGGCAACTATCGCGATGCGCACGGCTCCCGGGGATGGCGAAAACCGGTCACCGACGGCAGCGTCAGCGTGCAGCAGGTGTGGGACTACCTAGCCGTGTTCGTCGACAAGGCGCTGCAGGCGCGGCTGCATGAGGGCAGCTACCCGACGGACAAACCGCTGAAGCTGAAACAGATCGATCCGAAGACGGGCTACGTCATTGACCCGCGCGCGGTCGAGGCGCTGCTGACGATCGACAACCGCCCGCTGCGCCACGACGGCAGGCAGTTCATCGTCGACCCCAAAGGCGACGCCGGCGACGAAGCGCCCGGGGCCGGCGCGGCGGACAAACTCATCCTGCCCGCCGCCGAGGTGCCCGCGGAGCAGCGCGAGCGGATGTTCTGGGTCGTCGACAAAGAGCAGGCCAAGGCCTGGCGACAACTGCACGACGCACAGGATCGAAAGTGATGGCCACGCGGGAAATGTTTGTGGGCGCCGAACGCCAACACAGGAGGCCGACGAAGTCGGCCAAACCCCATCCAAGCATCATGCGAAGGAGTCCCCCGATGAAGATCACCGCAGCACGCAGCTCATTGATACTTCTCAGAATTTGATTGCACTCGATCATTGCCGCCGAGGAGCTGCCCCAGCCGCTGGTGACTTTGTACCCGGATTATGCGTGTGTCGCGGTCACGCTCGAGTCGGCGCTTCCCGATGGCAAGAACGTGACGCTGCACCTCGGGCATCATGGGGAGGGCGGCTTTCTCGGCGGTGGGCTGGTGGTGCGGGGCGAACGCTTCGCCCAGTTCTTGTCGGATCGTTTCCAGTTGCCGATCCCTCACCCCCCAAGCCCCTGACCCCGGTCCGCCTGGAGTCAAATTTCCTATCAGTTGAGCGGAACAAGCAAGGTCCCCGTGCGCCCAATGGGGCATGGTACGGCCCCGAGTTGAACCTTCCGTGTCCTGGAGAAGTATGTATGCACCTTTTCTGTCTGATGACGCGCGTGCTGCTTTGCGGCGTTGCCGCGGCCCGCGGCGAGGCCCCCCGTGTCGCACCGGAAATCGAACTGATCGGCACGGTGTCGCCGGCCGCCACGGCCGGTCAGTGGCGGCTGCTGGAGGCCCGGCCGGTCGCGGCATCGGAGCCTGCGGTGCGCAACGGTCTGCAGATCGTCGCGACGCTGGACCGCACGTCGTTCGCGGCTGACGAAATCATGACGCTGCGCGTGGAGTTGACGAACGTGTCGGATAAGCCGATGTCGCTGCTGGGTGCGACGAACGATGAGCAATGGCAGACCGCCTTCAACGAACGCGGCGTCGAACGCAAGACCAAAGGGAAGGACGGAAAGGCGAAAGCCGTCGTGCTCAAGCCGGGGGAAACGCTGCGCGTGCCGCTTCGCGTCGACCCTGCGAACGTGCGCTACGTCTGGCGGGCGCCGTCGGGCGATGGGCCGCCGCTGGATAGCTCGAACCGGGCGACTACCTGATCCGCGTCAGCCGACTGCTGGCCGCGCCCGGCGAAGACAAGGCCGGCGATGCGCCGTTCTGGACGGGACTGATCGCCAGCGACAAGCTGGCGGTCACAATCACCGCGGCGAAAGACGCCGATGCGAAGGACGCAAAGTTCGGGCGCGTGACCGGCCGGGTCATTGACGCCGGCGGCGCACCGGTCGGCGGCACGCGGGTCTCGATCATGTCGGCGAGCAACCCGGGCAAGCGCATCACAAAGCACATGGTCGACCCCGTCAGCGGCGCCGTGACCAAACAGACGACGCGGGCCAACATCATCACCGCGCACACCAACGTCGATGGCCTCTTCGAAGCGGACATCGAGCCCGCCGACGATGTCGTGATCAGCGTGTACGCCGACGAGGGCGGCGCGGGCAAGGCGGACATCAAGGTCAAGGCGGGTCAGACCACGGACGAGGGGAACTTCAAACTGCAGCGCGGGAGGATGTAAGGCACGTCTCGGCGCGGGGGCAACAAGCAGACGCGCGAGAGCGAAGCCGGACCGATCGGTCGCCGCGAAGACAACCGGCCGCCGGTGACGGCCGACGACGCGTACGCGGCCGATCTGCTGCGGACCTGGGCCAGGAGACGGACCAGAATCCGCGTCTCTTCCCCCGGAATCCCCTTGAGCCGGGCCCCGAGACCAGCCCTCATGTGGTCAGGGAGACGTAGAAGGGAGACCGCATGCAAGGCTCGCTCCTGAAGCAACTTACGGACCTCCAGAGGCTGGACGTCGCGGCCCTGCGCGAGCGGTGGCGGGCCCTCTGCGGCACGGAGCCGCCGGCCACGTACAAGCGGCGGTACCTGGTGCGGCACCTGGCCTACCGCGTCCAGGAACTGGCCTATGGCGGCCCCTCGGACTGGGCTCGGGCCCGGCTCCGGGAGATCGTCGAGGCGGACGAACCGGCCGGCCCGCGACCGTCAGAAACGTGAGACGGCACCCCGCCCGCTTCTGGTTCTAACTCTTGTTCTGAACGAGGCTTACGCCTCGTCCCGAAAGCCTTTTCGGCGTTCTCGCAAAAAAACCGCTGCGATTTGACTTTTTCCGTTTTTGTGCTATAGTATGAGCGCTCATAGGAACGCTCCTATCGGCGCCAGGTGACAAAATAGGGCTTCGACGTGGCCGTCACAATTGACCAGGTGGCAGCGGTCGCCGGTTGCTCGCGCCAGACCGTCAGCGCCATCCTCAATGGTCGCAGCGACCTGTACCGTCCGGAAACGAACGCGCGGGTGGCTGCGGCAGCCCGGCACTTGGGGTACCGCCCCAACTCCGCCGCACGCGCCATGGCCCAGGGGCGCTTCGGAACCGTGGCGCTGATTCTCAGTGACGCAGGAGGGGGGCGAAGCACGTTGCCCGAGCATCTCTTGGCCGGCATCGCCCATGTGCTGGAGGAACACGACCTCCACCTGACGGTGGCCCGATTGCCGGACGAGAGGCTGACGGACGCGAGGTACGTTCCGAAGATTCTTCGCGAGTGGTCCGCCGACGGCCTGCTCATCAACTACAACGCCCGCATGCCCGAGCGGATGGGCGAACTGATTGAAACCTCCCACCTCCCCGCCGTCTGGCTGAACGACAAACGCCCGACCAATGCGGTCTATCCCGACGACGCGCAGGGCGGCCGCCTCGCCGCCGAGACCCTCCTGGCCGCCGGCCATCGCCGCATCGCCTACACCGACTACACGTCCGGCCATGCCGACCTGGCGGATGGGCACTACAGCCGCGCCGACCGCCTCGCCGGCTACGAACAGGCGATGCGCTCCGCGGGACTGGAGCCGTGCCTCATCGGCACGACGGACCAGCATCGCCCGTTTCGCGAACGCATTGGCGAGTGGGAGGCGCATCTGTCGCGCCGCGACCGCTCGACGGCGGTGGTGGCCTATAGCAGCGACAAGTTGGAGCCGATGCTGTACGCGGCCGAGCGGATGCGGCTGGAGGCCCCGCGCGACCTCTCGCTCGTGGTCTTCGGGTCGAAACCCGCGTTTGCGCGTTTCTGCCTGACGACGGTCCGCCTGCCGGAGGCCGACGTCGGACGCGAGGGCGTCCGGATGCTCTTGGAACGCATCAAGCGACCGGAGAGGGACCTGCCGGCACGCGCGCAGAAAATGACGGAGGTGCGCGGCGCCACGGTGGGGCCGCCGAGACGGTGACGTCAGGACCGGGAAAAAGAACACTCAGGAAACGAGGCCGGTATGCGAAGCACAAGGAAGTCGGGTTGTTGGGCAGAGACGTTCGGAACCGCTCGCGGGGATGCCCACGCAGCAAGAAAGGGGAATGGACGATGAAAACCGCACTGAAGTTGGGACTCGTGGCACTGGCGTTGGGTCTGGTCGGGGCGACGGCGGCGGAGGCGGACACCATTCTGCAGGAGCCGTTCGATTACACGTCGGCCAACATTACCGGCCAGAACGGCGGTGACGGCTTCTCGGCCGCATGGGTGAACCCGGAAACGACCTCCGACTGGCGGGTGGCCGGCGCCGGGTTGTCGTATTCCGGCATCGTATCGGCGGGCAAGGCCGCCGATTCGCTGCTGAACAACAGGTACGAGGCGTCGCGAACCTTCGACACGACGGGGCTGACCGGCGACGGCAACATGGTCTGGTTCTCGTTCCTTTATAATATCGCCGCCGGCGCCAAGGATGATGCTGGCAGTGTCAGCTTCTTCGGGGGCAAGGACGGATGGGGCGTCTCCTTTGATAGTGCTGACAGTCAGGAGGTACGCGCCATGATCGGCGGCACGGTCGCTTCCTCCGGGGTTGACTCAGGAACGGTGGCGGTGACGCACGTGGTGGTCGGGAAGATCACGTTTTCGGATGCCGGCAACGACACCGTTGCGATTTGGCTGGACGATATAACGGCCTCCGGCGCCGCCCACTCGTCCGTGTCGGGTGACCTTGCCGATCCGACAGGCGAAGTGTATCTCAATGCCTTCATCAAGGGCTGGGACGTCGAGGTGGATGAGCTTCGCCTCGGGACGACGCTAGGTTCAGTCATGCCGGAGCCGGCGACGCTGGCGCTCTTGGGGCTTGGTGGGCTGGCCTTGGTGTTGCGGCGCAGGCGGACCTGAGCGGCCAGGGCGGTGACGCTTCCGGCTTCGTCCTTCCGCCGTCGCCCTGCGGGCTATGGCGGACGCGTCGGACTACGCCGGGACAAGGGCGCTCGTGGGCCTGGGCGGGTTGGGGCTGGTGCTAGGGCGGAAACGGCGGGAAGGATCCCCTCTCCCTGAATGGGAGAGGGGGAAAACGGCGAACCCAAGCCCAGGGATTCCGACCCCCGAGCTTGGGTCCCACGAGCCTACCTGAAAACCGGCGGGAGGGGGACCCGTGGACGCAACGAAAATGCTGTATTGGGCGGTTTGCTGCGCCCTGGCGGGCGCATTCGTCCTGACGGGAGCGGCGGCCAGCGCCGGGGAGATCGTCTTTCCCGACGGCCTGACCGTGGAGCAGGGCTTCGCCAACGTCCGCGACTACGGCGCCAAGGGCGACGGGCGGACCGACGACACCCAGGCATTCAACGACGCCATGCAGGCGTTCGACACCGCAGGATACCGGATGGTCTACATTCCGGAAGGCGCCTACCTGCTCTCCGACACCATCTACGGCAAGATCAAGGGCGGCAAGTGGATGTCCCGGCTGCATATCATCGGCCAGAGCCGCGAGAAGACGGTGCTCAAGCTCAAGGACGAGGCGGCGGGCTTTGCAGACCCGAAGAAGCCCAAGCCCATGATCGTTACCGGCAGCCAGTACCCCAAGAGCAAGGATGGCGGGGGCAACACCGCCTTCCGCAACTCGATCATCAACATGACGCTGGACCTCGGTAAGGACAACGCCGGGGCGGTGGGCGTGGACTACCTGGCCAGCAACACCGGCTCCATCCGCGACGTGACGATCCGGGCGGCCGAAGGCTCCGGGTGGTGCGCCATCCGGATGGAGCGCAGGTGGCCCGGCCCGGCGCTGATCAAGAACGTGCTCATCGAGGGATGCGACTACGGCATCCGCATCGGCACGGCCCACTACTCCATGACCGTGGACCATGTGACGTTCCGCGGCCAGCGAGTCTGCGCCGTCCGCAACGAGAAGAACCAACTCCACATGCGAGGCGTGCGGAGTGAGAACGCCGGGCCCTTCTACATCGGCGCCGGCGCCGACACCAACCTGGTGCTCTGGGACAGCGAGTTGGGCGGTGGGACCGACAAGGACGAGGCCATCGTGCTTCGGGAGGGGGCCAATGCCTACGTTCGCAATGTCCTGGCCGATGGATACCGTGCCGTCGTCGCCGGGCAGGGCGGGAAAGTGGACGAATGGTATGGCGGCGAGGCGCAGCAGGCCTTCCCCAGCCCGGCCTGGACGCTGGGCCTGCCGGTGAAGGAAATCCCTGGACCGGCCTATCCGGCCACCCCGTCGCAGTGGGCCAACGTCCAGGACTATGGCGCCACGGCGTCTCCCCCGCCAAGCGAGGACGACACGGAGGCCTTCCAGAAAGCCATCGCCTCCGGCAAGCCGTACGTCCTCATCCCGAGCGGCAAGTATCACGTGAATGAGCAGCTCGTCGTGCGCGGAAAGGTGCGGATGCTGTACGCCATCGGCGGGGCTTCGATCAACATGACCGGCGACAACCAGGGAACGCCGCCCCTGCGGATTGATGAGACGGAACCGGACCTGATACAAATCGAGAACCTGTACGGCAACTCCGGTGAGTGGGGCGGCTCCTGGGTGGTCGGCAATACGAGCAAGACCATCGTCTTTCGCCACGGCCAGCCGGAATACACCAACACGCAAAAAGCCACCGGCGACGTCTTCCTGGAAGATACCGGGGGCAGCATCCGACTCCAGCATCCCCAGGCCGTCTGGGCCGTCCAGTTCAACCCCGAGTTCTCGCGGCCGCTCATCCAGATGCAGCGAGGCGGCCACGTCTGGGTCTTCGGCATGAAGACCGAGATGGGCGCCGGCAAGGGCGCGATGAGGCACGTCGGCTGCCGCACCGTCATCGACAACCGCAGCGGCTCGCTGGAAATCCTCGGCTTCTACATGCGTTTCCTCCAGCCGATTCCCGCCGGTTGGACGGACATCGGCCCGTTCGCCGTCAATGACCGCGGCCGGATGAGCATAGCCATGTTGCGTTGGCACGGACCCCGGTATCCGGTGACCGTGAACGAACGCCGAGGGGACGAGTGGCGCGAGGTGCGGTTTGGCGGCACGCCCCTGTACACCGGATATCCAAAGGAAGGGCACTAACGCCAACGAGCCGAACGGGTGACAAATCCCCGACTCGGCATCGGGGCGGGGCAATGGCTCAGTGCCATCGTATGTTCTCCTATCCGGAGTTCTTGAGCGGCTTGGCGAAGCCACGAAAGGCCCCGGCCACATCGTCCAAGAGGTTCTGTGTGTTCTCGATGCCCGCGGAAACTCGAATCGTTCCGGGACCGATGCCAGCCTCGGCGCGGGCATGGGGAGACATCGAGGCGTGACTCATCGTCTCGGGATGTTCAACGAGCGACTCGACGCCCCCCAGCGACTCGGCGAAGGCGAAGAGCTTCAGGTGCTGGATGAACTCGAAGGCGGCTTCCGCGCCGCCGCGGATGTCGAACGAAAGCATCCCGCCAAAACCGGACATCTGGCGGCGGGCAAGTTCGTGTTGGGGGTGCGACGCGAGGCCGGGATAGTAGACCCGCTCGACCTCCGGGCGACCGGCCAGGAACTCGGCCAGGGTCTGCGCATTGCGCTGGTGCGCCTGCATTCGGCAGGGCAGCGTCTTGATGCCGCGTAGGACCAGCCAGGCGTCGAACGGAGAGCAGCACGTGCCCAGGGCATTCGTCAGGGCGGCGATGCGCTCGCCCCGTTCCGCCGTCTCGGAGATGATCGCCCCACCGACCACGTCGCTGTGGCCGTTGAGATACTTCGTGGTCGAGTGGACGACGATGTCCGCGCCGAGATCGAACGGCCGCTGAAAGTACGGCGACACGAACGTGTTGTCCACGATCACCAGCAAGCCGCGGCGGTGGGCGATCTCGCTGACGGCTGCGATGTCCACCAGGTTCAGCAGCGGGTTGCTGGGCGTTTCGACCCAGACGGCCTTGGTCCTCGCAGTGATGGCGGCTTCGACGTTCCCTGGGTCGCCCATGTTGACGAAGGAGAACTTCAGTCCCCGGGCAGGTAGAACATCGTTGAAGAGGCGATAGGTTCCGCCGTAGATGTCGTGGCCGGCGACGATGTGCGAGCCGGCCTCGAACAGGTGCATCACCGTCGTTTCGGCGGCCATCCCGGTCGCCATGGCGCTGGCCCGGCTGCCGCCTTCCAAGGCCGCCAGGCATTCCTCCAAGGCCGTGCGCGTGGGATTGGCCGTGCGGCTGTAATCGTAGCCCTTGGTGCGACAAGGGCCCTCGAAGGCGAAGGTCGTGCTGGGATAGATCGGCGTGGTCACGGAGTTGTACGCGCTGTCCTTGGCTACGCCTTCATGCACGCAGATCGTTTCAATGCCGTATGACGCCGTGGGGATCGCTTTCTGCATGGTCAGTCACCTCTGGGGAAGACAAGGAATCGGTCGCTGTTGGCTGAGCATCGACGGGGCACTGTAATGTCGGCCGCTGCCGTGTCCGCTGGTTCGACAACGACCGGGGTGTCCGTGGATGGTCTATCTGACGGACGGAGTTGTACAAGGCGGCATACAGTTGCGAGTTGGTGCTCGACTCCCAGTAGCCGACCGATCGCGCGGCCTGGGACACCATGATGAACGCCCCGATCAGGATCGCCGCATAGGCCGGCATGGTGACGCCTTGCTTCCGCGCCGGCCCGGAAACCGCCAGCGCCCCCCGCGTCGGGCAGGCGCGAACGCAACCGAAGCACATCGTGCATTCCAGCGATCGGACCCGCCGGTGCCTGCAAACCGGGACGCGATTGGGGCAGGACTTCTCGCACTTTCGGCAGCCGGTGCATTGGCCGGCGTCGCGACGGACCGCGACGGGGCTCAGCCAGGCAAACAGTCCCAGCAGCGCGCCGTAGGGACACAGGTATCGGCACCAGAAGTTCTTGATCAGCACGGACAGGACAAGCAAGGCCGCCAGCACGATGGCCGACAACCGCGTCATTTCGGCGAACATCAGGTACATCTTGACGTCGGCGATACGGTTGTACGGACCTTCCAGGAACATCCCAAGCGCATCGACCGGCATCCGCAGGATCGCGTACAGGAAGAACCCCATCAGCGCGTATTTCACCCCGCGCAGAGGAATGTCCATCCAGCGGGGCGGCAACAAGTTCCGACCCAGCATCTTCCCGCCCGTCTTGTGTGCCCATTCGCTCAACGTGCCGATCGGGCAGACCCAGCTACAGAAGGCCCTGCCAACCGCGAGCGACAATACGAGGATCAGGGAGAAGATCACCAGGCCGGCCGGATGCACCGAACTTGCCTCGCCGGTGCGCAGCAGATACGTCAGGCTCATCAGAGAGCCGATGGGCAGCCAGGCCTCCACGCTGGGCGGGCGCTGCGGCGCCGCGGAGGTCGGATTCGACAGCCACATGACAAACGCATGGAACTGCCAGCAAACAAGCAGCGAGAAGACCACAAAGCCGGTCTGCGTGGCCGTGCGAACCCATCGCTGGGCCGCCCTGCCGCTCATGTTGTCGGTGGAGGCGGTCACGTTACGGTCTCTCCAACGCCCTCCTGAACCGCACGGAGCATCGCCTGGGGGCCCACCCGCCTGGCGATGGCCGAGAGGGATCCCTCGTCATGGGCGTTACGCAACAGTTCCCCCAACACTCGGCCGATGGCCCGGAGCACCTCTGCCGCCGTGAGCATTGTCGGCAACTCCGTTGCCAGACATGCGTGCCTGCCCATGCGCCCTCCCACCAGCAGCCGAAAGCGAAGATCGCCCATCCCCCATGCCCCCGCGGGACAGACTTGGCCGCATTGTCCGCAGCCCAGGCACCGTTTTCCCTCCAGTTCGGGCACATCGTTCGCCATGACGATCGCCTTCTCGCGGCAGACATCCGCACACCGCCCACAGCCTGTACAGAGCTTCGAGACCCGCATCGGCCGGACGGACGCGATCAGGCCAATGTCGCGAATCTGCGGGCGGCTGCACGCATTGGGACAGGCGGCCAGGGCAACACGAAGCCGCTGATGCGGCAGAACGGGGCCCGCCGCTCGTCTGCCCACGAAAGCGTTCCCGCCGGACCCCTCGATTGTCGACTCGATCTCTGACTTCAGCCTCCCGAGTTCAGCAAGCGCGTGGGGGCAGCCACCCTCCTTGCCTTTGCACGTCTCCACCACGAAGGTGCTGTCGGGCCGAGATGAGGCCGGGCAACCCGACGCGCCCGCGGACCCGTCCGCCGGCCCGGACAGCGGCTCGGCCAGGCGCAGCTCCCAGGTGGCGCCTTCCGGGTCTGGACACCGCATGAGAACGGCACCGTCCTTCCGCCAAGGCAGCGAGCCGCCGTAGGCCAGAGTCTGGGCATCGCGAGAAAGCACCGCGTACGCGCTGTCGCACAGCCCCTTGGGCGTGAATCCGCTCAGCACGAACTCCTGGCCGGACCGATAGTACCGGCACTGTCCGGACTCCAGGACCTTGGCGACGATCTTTCGCCGTTTCACGACGGGCTCCGATCAGGCGGGCGATCTGCCCCGGCGTACCGTGCCTCCATCTCGGCGTGCCGACCGCAGGTCATCTTTCCTTCCGGACACCTCCCCAGCCGCACGCACTTGGGACCGGCCCCGTCAAAGACGGCAGGACATATCGGTCGGAGCGTTGCCAGCATCTTGTCGGCGACATCGCGGATTTCCCATTGCGCCCTGGAGCAGAGGCGCTCCTCCAGGAAGTGCAGCAGTTCCCGGGCGTTCATGGTCATGAGGATCTTCGTCTCGCATGCGTTGGGAAGCACGTAGCGGGCGTCTTCGTTGCTGCCCTCGCCGGTCCGGCCAAGGGCCGTGTTGAGCCTGCCATATCGCTCGGCGATCAGCTTCATCGTGTCGGCAAAATACTCGACCGCGTCCACCTCGTGCCCGTGGTCATCGACGGTCTTGCCGGCCAACTGCGGCGGCACGATGTAGTCGAAGTCCTCGTGGCCGACGTACCGCTGGCTCCGCTGCGAGTAACTGGCCAGGCGATGGCGGACCAGTTGATGCGTCATCGCGCGGGAGACACCTTCGATATAGAACGTGAAGGTCGCGTGTTCCACGGGGCTCATGTGGCCCAACCCCCGGAGCATCTTGACGAACTTCACGGCGCTGGCGGGGTCTTGTCCGAAGAGGCCCTCAACGTCAGCGGCATAACAGAGCTTCGCCGCGGCGGCGAGCAGTGTCTCGGGGTTCGGCGAATGACAAACGAGCGTCACCTGTGCTTGGGCCGGTTTCATTCCTGGGTTCTCCCGCCTCTTGAGGGGGGTGTAGCGACAATCGGATTCTGGTTTCGTCTTGCAGCATCGGACGGCCCCTCGGCCGGATCATCAACGATATCCGACAGGCGAGTGTCCCGAAGAAACGTGTTCAACCTGTCCTGGAAGACCCTGAGACGAGCGCTGATCCGGCACGACGGCCGGCGAGCGCAGCCGTCCTCGCCGCCCGTGCACAGGTTCAGAAGGGGCGGCGGTTGCACCGCCGTGATGATGTCCAGCAGCGATATCCGGCGAGTCGGCCGGGCGAGACGAAATCCGCCCCTGCTGCCGGCTTTGGACCATAGGATGCCGGCGTTTGACAATCTTCGGAGTATCTTGTGCGCTGCCCTTTCGCAGGTTTCATGCGGCGCGGGTGGCGGTGGAGAACAGTTGGGCG
>CAZGKW010000062.1:0-21548 GCA_964526295.1 uncultured Anaerolineales bacterium | reverse complement strand
AAGATGGACCGCCGCCTTTCTCTGTGCCGTCTGGCTCGCCGTTGTGGCGGTCCCGCCGGCGGCGGGGGCCGAGGTCGACAAGGCCGCCCTCGACACCGCCTTCGCAGCCCTCCAGGCGTACGACTGGGGCCACGACCGGGCCCAGCTCGCGGTGATCGACGATGCGATCGTCCACTCGCACGGCGACCCGCGGGCCCGAAAGGCGATCGAGACCCGGCTGGTGGCCGTCCTGGAGTCCGATGCCAAGCGGGCCGCCAAGCAGTTCGTTTGCCGCAAGCTCAGCGTCATCGGCTCGGAGGACACGGTCAAAGCCCTGGCGGCATACCTGACGGACGAAGAGCTGTCGCACATGGCCCGCTACGCCCTGGAGCGGATGCCGTATCCGTCGGCCGACAAGGCCCTCCGGGACGCCCTGCCGAAGGCCTCCGGCCAGGTGAAGGTCGGCATCATCAACTCCCTCGGCGAAAAGGGAGACGACCAGGCGACGGAACTCCTGACGCCGCTGTTGAAGGACTCGGACCCGCAGGTCGCCGCCGCAGCGGCCGCCGCCCTCGGCAAGATCGCCACTCCACGGGCGGCCATCGCCCTGACCGGCTACCGCAAGGACGCCCCGGCCGAGCTGCGACAGATCGTCACGGACGCCTGCCTCGACGTGGCCGAGAGGCTGGTGGCCGCCGACCAGAAAGAGGCTGCCGCACGGATCTACGAGATGCTCGATGCGCCGTCGGAACCGCCCCGGGTCCGGCTGGCGGCGTTCCAGGGGCTGGTGGCGGCCCGCCCTGCCGAGGCGACGCCGCGGCTCCTCAGGGCCCTGGCCGGCGACGACCCCCAGATGCGGGGTCTGGCGGCCCGGCTGATCCGTGAGACGCCCGGCGAGGAGGCGACCCGGGCCTTTGCGGATGCGTTCGACCGGCTCCCGACGACCAGCCAGGTCGTCCTGCTCGACGCCTTGGGCGCCCGCGGCGACGCGGCCGCCCGCCCCGCCGTGACGGCCGGACTCAAGAGCGACAACGCCGAGGTCCGGACGGCGGCGATTCGGGCCATGGCCACCGTCGGCGGCGCCGAGGACGTGCCGATGCTCGCCCGCACCGCCGCCCAGGACGGGCCCGCCAGCGACGCCGCACGTGACAGCCTGGCCGAAATGAAGGGCCCCGGCGTCGATGCGGCCATCGTTCGCGAAATGAGGGGCGCCGACTCAAACGTCCAAGTCGTCCTGCTGGGCGCCCTGGCGGCCCGCGATGCCGGTGACGCGGCCGACACGGTGCTTGCCGCCACACGGTCGGACGACGAAGCCGTCCGAGCGGCGGCCGTCGATGCGATGGCCGTCCTGGCCGAGGCGGAACACGCCGACGATCTCATCCGTCTGCTGAAGGCCGCCGCGAACGACGCCGAGCGCGACCGGGCCGAAAAGGCCCTCCTGGCCCTGTGCACCCGGGCGGGCGAGGCCTGCGCCGACGCCCTCGTTGCCGGCATGCAGGGGGCGGACCCGGCGGCCAAGGTCCGGCTGCTGCGGGCCCTCGGGCGCGTCGGCGGGAGGAAGGCCCTGACCGTCGTCCAGCAGGCCACCCGCGACGCCGACGCCGACGTCCAGATCGAGGCAGTCCGCGTCCTGGCGGGCTGGTCGGACGCCTCGGCGGCGCAGCACCTGCTGGCCCTCGCCGAGTCCTCGAGGGACCGAAGGCATCAGATCCTGGCCCTCCGCGGCTACGTCCGCCTCGTCGACGAGCAGCGGGCGCCCGACGACGTCAAGCTGCGGGCCCTGGAGAAGGCCATGGGCCTGGCTAATGACCCCGGCGTCAAGAAGCAGGTCCTCAGTGCCCTGGGAGACGTCCGGACACCCGACTCGCTCAGGCTGGTTGTTCCGCACATCGGCGACCCCGCCCTGAACGAGGAAGCCTGTAGCGCGGCGACGGAGATCGCCGAGAAGATCTGGCAGGACAACCGCGACCTCGTCCGCGATGCGATGACCCAAGTCGTCAAACACACAAAGAACAACCGGACGAAGGGCTCGGCCAGCAAGGTCCTCGGCCAAGTGGCACCGAAATCGAGCTGAGGGCCTCGCCGTTGGCCTTGGCGCAGCCGGTCCGGAGACGGACCGTGGCCTGCGGCCGAGGGGCCCAGCGATTGCTCCCGGCCCGCCGTGGCCGCAGCCGGTGGAAAACACTGGCCCCGGCCGCCTGGACCGCTACCATAGGCCCCCCTCGACGGGGGGCGATGTCGGCTGAATCCGAGCAGGGAGATGGAGTTGACGATGAGCGAGAAGAGAACCACGCAGCCGCCCGGGGCCCTGAGCCGCCGGGCGTTCCTCGGGACCGCCGCCGCGGCCGGCGCCGGGCTGGCCCTCGGCAGGCGGGCGTTCGGCGTGGCCTCGGGGCCCAAGGCCGACGACATCAACATCGCCATGATCGGCGTCGGCACCCAGGGCCGCGTCCTCATGCAGAGCTGGCTGAAGCTGCCCGGCATCCGGTGCAAGGCCGTCTGCGACATCTGGCCCTACTACCGCGACTACGTCGTCCGCATCCTCCAGCGGTACAAGCACGATGCCAAGGGCTACGCCGACTATCGCGAGATGCTCGCCGACCAGAGCGACCTTGACGCGGTCATCGTCGCCACGCCCGACTGGGTCCACGCCGAGCAGACGGTCGCGTGCCTGAAGGCGGGCCTGCACGTCTACTGCGAGAAGGAGATGTCGAACGACCTGGCCGAGGCACGGTCGATGGTCGAGGCCGCCCGCGAAGCCGACAAGCTCCTCCAGATCGGCCACCAGCGCCGCTCGAACCCGCGGTACCACGTTGCCCTCGACTACGTTCGCGACAAGAAGGCCATCGGGTGGCCGACCTTCGTCGAGGCCCACTGGAACCGCCACCAGATCCTCCAGCGGGGCTGGCCCGACGGACGGGGCCTCGACGCCGAGACGCTCGAGAAGTACGGCTACGGCACGATGGAGCGGTTCCGCAACTGGCGGTGGTACCGGAAGTTCTCCGCCGGCCCCATCGCCGACCTCGGCAGCCACCAGATCGACATCTTCCACTGGTTCCTCGGGGCCCTGCCCGTCTCGGTCGTCGCCACCGGCGGGGCCGACAACTACGACGGCATCGAGTGGTACGACAACGTCAACGCCCTCTACACGTGGCACGTGCCCTGGGAGGGTGAACGGAAGGTCGTCCGCGGCTTCTACCAGACGCTCGGCACGACGAGCCACGGGGGGTACCGCGAGACGTTCGTCGGCAACGAGGGGTCAATCATCATCTCGGAGTTCGAGGGCGTGGGCGGCATGCGCCGCGAGAAGACCGCCCCCCTGGCCGACTGGGAGAAGCCCCTCCAGGCCGAACTCCAGGAGCAGGAAGCCGCCGCCGCCGCCGCGGAGGAGGAGGCCGCCGCCGAGACGCCCACCGAGGGGGGCGAACAGGCCGACCTCGTCCTGGCGAAGCACTCGGTGCCCGATCCGGGACGGTACTACCCGCCCATCTCCGGCCTCGACAAGCCGGTCCACATGCCGCACCTGGAGAACTTCTTCGCGGCCGTCCGCGGACGGGCCGAGTTGACCTCGCCCGGCGAGGAGTCGTACCGGACGTGCGCGTCGGTCCTACGCGTCAACGACGCCGTGGCCACCGGCAAGCCCATCGAGTTCCGGCCGGAGGACTTCCGAGCGTGAGGACGGGTCTCCTGGCAAGCGCTGCATGGTGCCTGGCTGCCGCCTCGACGCTCCCGGCGGCGCCTGCCCTCGACGTGGCCGAGGAAGGCAGCCGGGCCGCCACGGTCCATCGCATCCCGCTCTACGACGACCTCGGGGCCGAACTGGGGCCCGACTCCGACCAGCCCTTCTCCATGAAGGCCACCTGCGGCCAATGCCACGACTACGAGACGATCAGCGGGGGGTGGCACTTCAACTCGGCCGACCCGGACGTGCCGCCGGGGCGGCCCGCCCAGCCCTGGGTGCTCGTCGACCGGGCGACCGGGACGTGGCTGCCGATCTCCAGCCGGCCCTGGGACCATGCCTATCGGCCCCAGGACGTGGGCCTCTCGCCCTGGGCGTTCATCCAGGCCTTCGGCCGCCATTACCCCGGCGGAGGGCTCGGCGAGAAGCACCCGGCCGAGACGATGGACCCTCAGGCCAGGTGGCTCGTCTCGGGCGACCTCGACGTCAACTGCATGGCCTGCCACAGCGGCCGCCTGGACCAGGACCAGAGCGAGTGGGCCACGCAGATCGCGCGGCAGAACCTGCGGTGGGCGGGCGCCGCGGCCACCGGCCTGTGCCTGGTCGACGGCTCCGTCGCCTCGCTGCCCGATACGTTCGACCCCCTCGACCCCGACGCCGCCCTCGACGACCCGAAGGCCATCCCCCCGTCGGCCGCCTACGACAAGCCCAGGTTCGACCCCAAGGAGAACGTCTTCTTCGACATCCCGAAGGTGCCCGCGACGAACCGGTGCTACTACTGCCACACGAACCGTCCGGTCGGCGAGGGCGTGCCGAAGCTCTGGGCCGTCGACGAGGACGTCCACCTGGCCGCGGGCATGACCTGCGCCGACTGCCATCGGCACGGGCTCGACCACAGGATTCGCCGGGGCTACGAGGGCGAGCCGCTGCCCGAGGGCCGGCCCGACCTGGAGACCCTCTCCTGCCGGGGCTGCCACCTGGGCGACGAGTCGGCGGCCGCCGGCCCGCATACCTTCGGGGGTCGGCTCGGGGCCCCCGTGCCCGTCCACAAGGGCCTCCCCACCCATCACCTGGAGAAGCTCTCGTGCACGGCGTGCCACTCGGGGCCCTGGCCGGAGAGCCGGGCCGGCCGCGTCCAGACCGGGCGGATCCACGGCCTGGGCATCCGCGGCCGGCATCACCCGGACGACCAGCCGCCCATCGTCGCCGAGCCGGTCTTCATCGTCGAGCCGTGGAGCGGCAAGACCGCCCCGCAGCGGATGGTCTGGCCGGCGTTCTGGGGCATCGAGGCGGAGGGGGGCGACGTGACGCCGCTCCTGCCCGAGGTTGTCACGCTCCGGGCAGGGGATGCCATCGAGCAGGCCCGCAGGGAAGCCGGCACGAAGGGCTCGGCCCTGACGGAGGCGGAGATCGCGGCGGGCCTGGCAGCACTGGCCGAATCGGGCGGCGCCGGCACGCCGGTCTATGTCTCCGGCGGGCGGCTCTATCGCCTCTCCGCCGAGGGGGGGCTGGCAACGGAGGACGACCACGAGGCCGCCCACCCGTACTCCTGGCCCATCGCCCACGACGTGAGGCCCGCCGCCCGGTCGCTCGGGGTCAGCTCGAACTGCTCGGACTGCCACGCGGCCGAGTCGCCGCTGTTCTTCGGCGAGGTCGTGGCCGCGGGCCCGGCCGAGGTCGGCGAGCCCCGCGTCCTCCGGATGTACGAGCTCCAGGGCCGCGACCGGACCGAGCTGGAGGCCTGGGCCCTGTCGTACAAGGGCCGGCCCCTGTTTAAGATCGTCGGCTATGCCGCCGCCGGGCTGATTGCGGCGGTGGTGATCCTCTACCTGTTCCGGGCCCTGTCGGCCCTGACGCGGTGGCTTGCCCGGACGGCCCCGGGCGCACGGACGAAGGACGAGGCACCGTGACGGCGTTCCAGACGGCATCGATCGTGGGGACCTTGGCGGCGGTGGGCGTCTGCGCGCTGCACTTCGTGCTGCGCCGGCCGTGGCGCGGGGCCCCGGACAGCTCCCGGCGTGACGTCCGGCGGTTCAGCCTGTGGGAGCGGCTCGTCCACGCGGCGACGACGGTGGGCTTCGTGGTGCTGGCCGTCACGGGCTTCTATCATCCGCTCCTGGGCGAGCGGATCGACGGCTGGCTGCTGATGGTCCACACGGGAGCGTCGGGCCTGTTTTTCGCCGGGGTGCTGGCGATGGCCCTGACGTGGGCCGAGGACTGCTGCTTCCGCCGGCCCGACCTGGAGTGGCTGAAGGCGGCGCTTCGCGGCCAGCCCGGCGGACCGGCAGGGCGGTTCGACGCCCTCCAGAAGGTCTACTTCTGGCTGACGGTCGCCTGCGGCCTGGTACTGCTCGCCACGATGATGCTCGCCATGGTGGACCTGTTCGGCCAGATCGGCCAGGAATGGCTCTACCAGGTCCATCGCTGGACGGCCCTGGTGCTGCTCCTGGCGACGATCGTCCACGTCTATCACGCGACGGTGGGCCAGCCCGGCACGTGGCGGGCGATGGTCGACGGCCGCGTCAGCGCCGAGTGGCTCCGCCGCCATCACCCGCTCCAGCGTCCCGACAGCGACTGAGCACCCGGCCAACGTCCGCGCGTCGCAGGCGACGCGGCTGACTGTGACTGCCCCGAACGACGCGCCGCCGGCAACCGCTGGCCGATCTTCCATGGACCTTTCGATCGTCATCCCGGCCCTGAACGAGGGGGAGAAGATCGAGCGTGACGTGGAGGCGGCCGCCGGCTTTCTGGCCCGCGAGTCGCTCCGCGGCGAGATCCTGGTCGTCGACGATGGGAGCGAGGACGACACGGCCGAGGCCGCACGACGCCCGCCCCTGCCGCCGGAGGCCGAGCGGCGCGTCCTCTCCTACCACCCCCACCGGGGCAAGGGCTTCGCCGTTCGCACCGGCATGCTCGCCTCGCGGGGGCGGATCATCATGTTCGCCGACAGCGGCCTGTGCGTGCCGTTCGAGAGCGCCCTGGTGGGCATGGCCCCGATCGACGACGACGAATGCGACCTCGCCCACGGGAGCCGCAAGCTCGCCGCCAGTCTCATCATGGAGCCGCAGCCGGTCCATCGGCAGGCCCTCAGCGGCATGTTCCGGGCGGCCGTCCAAGCGACGATGGGCATCCCACGCGAGCTGACCGACACCCAGTGCGGGTTCAAGCTGTACCGGGGCGACGTGGGGCGGGAGCTGTTCGCCGAGTGCCGCAGCGACGGCTTCGCGTTCGACATCGAAGTGCTGCTTCGGGCCCTGCGGAAGGGCTACCGGGTGCAGGAGTTCCCCGTCGAGTGGCGGTGCGACATCGACTCGCGCCTGCGGCCCGGCCGCAGCGCGCTCACGATCGCCAAGGAGCTGGTAGCGATCCGCCTCGCCCTGGCCCGCGAGCCGCCGCCCCAAAAAAGACACTAAGTGTCTTTTTTGGGGGGTCGGGGGGCGTCAGTCGGTCCGCTCGACGAGCCAGATGTTGCGGTAGCGGACCAGGTGGCCGTGGTCCTGGAGCATCAGCGGTCCGACGGGGCCGGCCGGGCCGCGCATCCCCGATCGCGTGACGCCGGGCACCGCCTGGTCCTGGTGGATGAGCACGCCGTTGTGCTCGACGGTCATGCGGGCCTGCTCGGTCACCTCGCCCCCCTGGTTCACCTTCGGGGCGGTGAACGTGATGTCGCAGGTCTGCCACCGGAGCGGCGGGAGGCAGGCGTTGACTCGCGGGACGGCCACGCCATAGATGGCCCCGCAGTCGCCCTTGCCCGGCACCAGGCCGAACGAATCGAGCACCTGGATCTCGTACTTGCCCTGGAGATAGACGCCGCTGTTGCCGCGTCCCTGGCCGCTCTTGTCCGGCTCGTAGGGGCAGAGGAACTCGATGTGAAGCCGCACCGAGCCGAAGGGCCGCTTCGTTTTGATGTTGCCCTTGCCTTTCATCATGCTCCCGTCCGTGACGGGGTGCCACGACGGGTTGTCCCATGCGTCGAGGGAGGGGGGCTTGCCGGGCTCGAACGGGAGCAGGACGACGGCGCCCTCGGGCGGTTTCGCGCCGAGGGTGGGGCCTTTGCGCTCGTGCCACTTGAGGTCGAACGTGCCCTGCGGGCCCGACGCCGTCACGCGTTTCTTCGCGACGGTGCCTGACCAGTCGCCGCCGGCGAACGAGAGCGTCTTCGCTTCGACCTTGCCTTCGAGCTCGATGCGCTCGCCCCTGGGCTTCTCCTGGGTCGGCCTGACGAGGAGGGCCACCCGGTAGCCGGCCTTGACCGGGAAGACTTTCGCCTCGGCCTCGAACGTCGAGCCGCCCTTCGCGACGAACGTCCCGACGTACTCGCCTATGAACGGGTCGTCGGGATACGCGGGCGGCCCCATGACCTCGGCGGCCCAGGCGGCCGCGGGGGCCAGAACCAGGACGGCCAGAACGCCTGCCAGTGTGTGCCTCGGATTGGGTCCCATCGCTTGCCTCCCGTGGAGAGATCGCGCGTCGGTCAGCCGCCCGACCCGCCACCAGGAAGGTGGGCGGACTCGCCCGGCGCTCTCATGTCGAAGTCCTCCCGCCAGCGGCCGAATCGCAGGAGCCGCCGTCCGGCGTCCTCTTCCTCGACGAGCAGCATACCCGAAACGTCCGGATGCCGGTCGCAGTATTCCGCCACCGCCTCGGGCCGCATGGCGAAAAAGGCGGTCGAGAGGGCGTCGGCCTGGGCCCCTGTCGGTGCGGCGGCCCAGGCGTTGAGCCGTCCTTCCACAGGCCGGCCGGTCCGCGGGTCGAAGATGGTCGAGGCGCCACCGGCGCGAAGGCCCGAGACGCTGACCGCCCGGTCGCGGAGCGTCGCCACCGGGACGGCGGGCCCGTCCGTCTCGGCCGGGGTCAGGTCGACGCGCCAGGCGCCGCCGTCGGGCGAGGCGCCGATCGCCAGGACGGTGCTCCGGCCCCCGTGCACGAGCCCGTTCGCGACGCCCCACTCGCGGAAGACGGCCGCCATCCGGTCGACGGCGTAGCCCTTGCCGATGCCGCCGAGGTCGAGGACCAGGCGGGGTACGGTTACGCCGACGGTCAGGTTCGCCTGATCGAGGACGAGCTTGTCCATGCCCAGGCGTGCCCGGGCGGCGGCGATTTCCTCGTCGGTCGCGCCGCGTGAGCTGCCGTCCTCGCTCCGCCAGATATCGACGAGCGGGCCGACCGTCGGGTCGAAGGCGCCGCCGGTCTCGCGGCAGACCCGCGCGGCGAGGGCGAGGACCTCCATCGTCTCGAGGCTGACCCGCGTCGTCTCGCCGGCCGCCAGGCGGTTGATCCGCGAGACGTCGCTGCCGCCGACGAAGCGGCTGAACAATTTCTCCAGGCGGTCGGTCTCCTCGAAGGCGGCGTCGGCGGCCCGCCGGGCGTACGCGGCGTTGCCACCGGCGATGAAGACCTCGAACTGGGTGGCCATGGCGGCATGGCTGAACCGGCGGACGGTCGCCGCCGCGGCCGTGTCCTCCTCAGGCGCCTCGACGGACTGCCCCTTGCCCGCAACCGACGCCCGGAAACGCTCCCACAGACCACGCTCGACCAAGACCTGGACGTTCACGCCGTGCCGCAGTCCGAAGTAGCCCGACGGCTCGTACTGCCACTTCAGGTGGGCCCCGAGCGTCTCGGCGAACTCCGGCGTCGTGACGACCACCGGGGCGTCCGGATCGGCCGGCACCTCGGACCAGTAGCCGTCGTTGAAGCCGCGGAGAGACCACGGCAGGGGCCAGTAGTTCTCGGCCATGATGACCTTGACCGGCATCCGGCGGCCGGCGGGATGGACGCGGCTCAGCCGCTCGATGAAGTCCGGCAGACGCCGCACGCCGGAGACCGTGTGGGCGTAAACGTAGGGGTTCCGCGGGTCGGCGACGAAGCGGGGGTTGAGGCTCGCCTGGCAGGCCAGCCGACCGAGGTGGCCTGCCCCGGCCAGGAGGACCAGGACGACCACGATCCGGAGGGTCCACAAACGGGCCCATCGCACCAGCGCCGCCGCCCCCACGCCCGCCAGCAGGACCATCCCATGGAGCATCGGCAGGACGTTCCAAGGCGTCTTGTACGGCAGGAGGCTGTAGAGCACGACGAGGCCGGCCGTATAGAACGCGACGAAGCGGAGAAAGCCGGTGCTCGCTCCGGGCCCGCCCCGGCCGGCCATGGCCGCGACGAAACCCACGCACGCCAGGCCGACGATCAGGCCCTCGGTCCAGACCGGCCCCGGCCCGTCTTGGAACCAGACCAGCCGCGCGAGGTAGAAGTGCCAGGGATGGGCGTGAAGGTCGGCCCCGCCGGCCCGCTCCGTGGCCATGTACCAGTACGTCACGACGGAGTTGAGGGGCCCGGTGGCCCACCCGAACCGTTCGCCCGGCCCGTAGGTGAAGAGCGACGTGTAGAGCGTGATGACGATGGCGAGTGCGACGACGACCGCCAGGGCGACCGGCCCGGGGCGCACCCGCTCACGCAAGCGGCCCCGGCGCGCTCTATCGTCAAGCCGCGACATGAGCCGCGCCAGCAGGGCCGCGACGGCCATCGCCGCCGCCGCCAACACCCACGTCTCCTTCGTCGAGTGGGCGAGGCCGACCGCCGCACCGCCGAGGACGAGCCACGCCGTCCGCCGCGCCCGGACCCACCGCCACAGGCATCCCACGGCGGCGAAGATGAAGAAGACGAGGAGCGTCTCCTGGATGAAGTAGCGGCTGTAGAAGACGAGGCCCGGCGAGAGGGCCGTCAGCGCTGCCGCACACGCCGTCGAGGGCCGCCCCAGGCCGTCGCTTACGAGCAGGACCAGCAGGACCAGGCCTACGCCGAAGAGGGCCGGCCCGAGGCGGTACATCCAGGCCTCGGTCTCGGGGAAGCTCGATGCCCCGGCGGCGCGGAGAATCGGCAGGGCCAGGTAGTAGAGCGTCGGGCCGTGGTGGTCGCGGGGGTCGTACTCGTAGAAGCCGTCCTCGAGGAGGAGCTTGCCGGCCTTGTAGGCCTGGTTGGCCTCGTCCGGGTGCATGGGCCGAAGGCCCAACTCCGGCAGGCGGAAGGCGAGGGCCGCGACGGCGGCCAGTCCCGCCGCCGCGCCCAGGACCAGTCGCGAGCGTGTCATGTCCCCGGTTCGCGCCCGTAGACCTCCACCTCGGTGTACCGGTTGAACTCGTTGGAGGTGTTCCCGTTGGAGTAGAGCCGGACGTAACGGGCCTTGAGGCCGTCGGCGCGGATCAGGCGGCCCTCGTGGGTCTCCAGATACTCCTTCTCACTGCCCAGGCCGAGGCCCGCCGAATTGTCGTAGTCGTTGTTGTAGACCGTGCGGACGTTCTCGATGAAGTCGGGATCGTCGGCCACCTGGATGACGACGTCGTGGTAGACCTGGGCCTCGCCATGGTAGTGCCAGAGGAGGATGCCGTAGATCTCGTAGACCTGCTTCAGGTCGATCTGGACCCACTGGAGGCCGGGCCCGAGCTCGACGTAGCTGCCTTCGACGCCCTCCTTGTCGCCGTCGGCCACCTGCTCCAGTTCGCCGATCAGGGGGGCCTGCTCGCTGGAGGTGACGGGCTTGCCGAGGGCGACGTTCTTGACGCCCTGGGGGGCGAAGGCGGGAGGCCGGGGCTTCGAGCTGGGCTTCTCGACGTGACCGCCGAACTTGATGTTCTTGGGCGTGCCGGTGAACTGGGGCTTGGGCAGCTCGATCGGCAGGGGGGCCATGTTCGGATCGGGCGCCGCGGCCTGGGTGGCCTCATCCGGCTCGTCGGACCCCATCCCTTCGGCGGCACCCTCGTCGTCTTCGCCCTCGTCCGCACCCGCCTCATCGGTGCTCTCGTCCGCCATCCCCTCGCCGGCGTCGTCGGTCCCTTGGCCCATCGCGTCGGGTGGCGCCGGCTCCTCGGGCGGCATCGTCTCGGTGCCCTCGGGGGCTCGGGACTGCTCCGGAGGCGGCGCTGCGGGTTCGGTCGCGCATCCTGCCGCCAGGGCGAGAAGGGCCACCGTCAGGACCGCCAAGCCGGCCTCAGCCGTCCGCCATCGTGTCGTCCTCATCTCGTCTGACCCTCTCATGGTTGCCGTTCGGCCGGCGCCCGCGGCGCCGGTCATCTATCTAACCGCGGCCCCCGTGCGGCGTTCCGCCCAAACGGGGCGGGCGGTGCGGGTCCGCCCGGTGCCACTCGGAGGCCGGTTTGGGCGGAACCGCTTTCCGGCCCCAGCGGTTTATAGGGGGCGCCCGCACACCGTGTCGGGGCTCCCCATTCTACCGGAAAACCGCAGAAGGAGAAAGCGATGAGACGCTGGATTCCGATCCTCCTGGCCCTGATCTTCACTCTCACCCACGCCGTGTCGGGGGCCTTGGCCGCACAGAGGGGCCGGGGCGTCTCGGAGGAGGCGATCAAGCGGGTCGAGGCGGCCCTGCCCGAGAAAGCCCCCGCCAAGCCCGCCCAGCCCCGCAAGATGCTGGTCTTCAGCAAGTGCTGGGGGTTCCGCCACGGGGCGATCGGCATCGGCAAGGAGACCCTCGAGATGCTCGGCGAAAAGACCGGGGCTTACGAGGCCGTCCTCTCGGACGACGAGGCCATGCTGACGCCCGAGAAGCTCGCCGCCTTCGACGCCGTCTGCATCAACAACGCCACCACCGGCAAGGCGCCCGACGAGATCGTCCAGGTCCTGACCGAATACGTCAAGGGCGGCAAGGGCATCGTCGGCATCCATGCCGCCACCGACGGCAAGCTCGGGGCCGTCTTCGGCGGCTTTTTCTCGGGCCACCCCTGGCACGAGGACGTCGGCATCAAGGTCGACGATCCCGACCACCCCATCAATCAGGCTTTCCAGGGGAAGAACTTCATCATCAAGGACGAGATCTACCAGTTCAACAAAGGGACCTACTCCCGCGACAAGCTCCGCGTCCTGCTGAGCCTGGACATGGACAACACCCGCCCCAAAGGGAAGCGGGAGGACCAGGACTACGGCGTGTCGTGGGTCCGGACGCTCGGCAAGGGCCGCGTCTTCTACTGTTCGCTGGGCCATCGCGACGAGATCTTCTGGAACCCGGCAATCCTCCAGCACTACCTGGCGGGCATCCAGTATGCCCTCGGCGACCTGAAGGCCGACGCCACGCCCAGCGCCAACCTGCCGAAGCACGAAGGGACGGCCTCGAAACACGAAGGGACGGCCTCGAAACACGAGGGGACGGGCTCGAAACACGAGGGGACGGCGAGCAAGCACAAGGCATCGTCGGCCGAGGGCGACTGGAAGGTCCTCTTCGGCGGCAAGGACCTTCGGGGGTGGATGAGCCGCGACGGCAAAGCGCCCGGCGAAGCCTGGGTCGTCCAGGACGAGGCCCTGGTCCTCATGAAGAAAGGCCCAGACGGCCGGAAACGTTCCGGCGGCGACATCTGGACCAAGCAGCGATTCGACGACTTCGTCCTCGACCTGGAAGTGAAGACCTGGGGCAACAGCGGCATCTTCATCCGCACCGACGACCCGAAGAACTGCGTCCAGACGGGCATCGAGATCCAGGTCGAGCGCCGCGGCGGACCGGGCAACACCCACGGCTTCGGCGCCGTCTACGACTGCCTCGCCCCGAGCAAGGAGGTCGGCGACACGAAGGGCGGCGAACCCGCCTGGCACCCGGTGCGGATCACGTGCAAGGACAACCGCATCACCGTGGCGATCGACGGCGAGCAGGTCATCGACATGGACCTCAATCGGTGGGACACGCCCCGCCAGAACCCCGACGGGTCGAAGAACAAGTTCGCACGGGCCCTGAAGGATTTGAAGCGCGACGGGCACATCGGCTTTCAGGACCACGGAGCGAACGTGATGTACCGCAACGTGCGGGTCCGGGAGCTGTAGCGCCGCGGCGTGCGGGGAATGTGTTCTCATCGCCGCGGCGGACGGGGAGCGCGCAGAGATAGACGGGTGGCGAAATCAAGGGCGCTTTCCGCGGCGGCGGGAAGCGCCCTTTCTTTCCGGCACTCAGCGCTTTCGCGCCGTCAGGCCGTGGGCCCTTCTTCTTCCTTCTCGCGGCGCTCTTCGACACTCGCCGGCGCCTGCTCGACGGTCGGCGCCTCGCCCTCGGCCGCCAGCTCGACCACCTTGTACCCGCCCTTGGCCTTGAAGTAGATGATCAGCAGGAGGTAGCAGGCCCCCATGATCATCGGCAGGTAGGCGACGTTGCCCATGGCGTCGCGCTTGGCCTCGGCCCGAACCTCGTCCAGCGTTTCCTTGAGCGGCTCGATCTGCTGCTTGAAGGTGTCCTCCTGGGCGAAGAAGCCCTCTTGCCGCAGGGCCTTGTGCATCTCGTCGAACGACTTCTCGGCCTCCTCGCCGGGCTCGCGGATGGACTGGTTGTAGGCCTTGCGGACGAAGGTCTGGTAACTCGGATCGTGGGCCAGCGCCGCGGTCACTTCGTCGAAGGCCGGCGTGCCTTCCATCTTCTCGGCGGCCTTCTGCCGGTACTTGTAGAGGTCCGCTTTGTTCTCGATCTCGTTGACCTTGGACTGGTCGAGGGCCCGGTAGGTGCCGAAGATGCTCTGCTTCTCCTCCTCCGCCATGAGCTTGTCGTAGACCTTGGCGTCGTCCTGGAGCTGCTGGTTGTGGCTCGTATCCTGCCAGTAGCCGAGCAGTTGAGAGCCGAAGATCCCGACGCCGAGCATGCCCACGCCGGCGATGGCGTTCAGCGTCAGGGCCCCGCCTCGGGGGAACCGCTCGGCAACAAGGCCCAGCGTCACCGGCCAGAAGAAGCACTGGCCCGTGCCATAGATGGTGGCCATGACGAGGATCCAGCCTCCTTCCACGCGGGCGAGATAGCGGAGCCCGATGGCCGCGAAAATGGCACTGACCAGCAGCACCCCGAGCGGTCTCAACAGCTTCTCGATGGGCGCGATACAGAATCGCAGCACCATCATGATGGTCGCCGTGTAGACCAACACCCACCCGGCGTCGATGGGCTTGCCGCGTATAACCTCGCCGAGCTTGGCCATCGATGGCCCCATCAGTTCCCCGATCCAGGTGTCCGTACCAAGCTCGGTTATCGCCAGCAGGATCATGATCAGCAGGAGGAAGATGTACATCGGCCGCCCCAGCGACCGGGTGTAGATCAGATAGGCCAATAGCAGGATGCCCATCAGGATCGTCATCGCCAGCGACGGCAGGTCGAAGAACGTCGTCTCCCACAGGTTCCCGATGAAGTAGTGGCTCGGGTCCATCTTGTCCACCAAAGCGGCGCTGCCGCCCGTGGCGTAGGAGGTGATGATATTATTCACTTCCATGCACACAAGGTACACCACGATGAGCCAGCCGATCGCCCCGGCCTCCCGAAGCATGTCGCGGTACGACACCCCCGCGGCCACCCGCTCGTGAACGGGGAAATGGCGCCGCATCAGGAGGAGCCCGTAGAGGACCGTCGGGATCAGGATGGTGGCGACCCGCAGGTGCCATCCCTCGTAACCGAAGGCGGGCAGAACCCCAAGAATTAGAAGCCCCCCGAGGACGAAGCCCCCCGGCCAGCCCGCGTGCAGCACTGTCAGCATCGTCGTCTTCTTTTTCGGATACATCGTGGCCACCACCGGGTTGATGACCGCCTCGACCGTCCCGGCCGCCAAGCCGTTCAGGATCGAACCCCAATACAGCCACCAGTACCCGTTGGCCGCCACCCATTCCTGAAGCGGCTCGTGCGAAATCCCGAGCTTGCCGAACAGCCAGTAACCGTCCGCGACAACCAACAGGATGGTGGACAGGACGTGGCACAGGAACGCGAAGATCATCGCCTTGCCGTAACCGATGCGGTCGATGATCAGGCTGAACAGGACGATCGACAGGCCGAACGGCCACATGCCGGCCCCGAAGATCTGCCCCTTCTCGGTCTCGGTCAGGCCGAAGGCGTCCTGCCACTGGCCCATGCACATCACGCGGATGATAAACGCGAACGACGTGGCCACCAGGGCAACGAAGCATCCGACGAAAAGGAGTCTCCGCCCGGACTGGGCCTCTTCGGCCGGGGACGCCGGCAGCGCTTCGGCGCTCGTCATGGGTCGCCTCCCACTCGCTAGGGACTTGTGGAACGTCGCTCCGTTTCCCGCACCGCCCGTCGCATCGGCCGGGGCACCGGTGAGGCGCCCGACGGCGAAGCCGCCCGAGAGGCGGTGAAATGCCCGAAACACGCTTTTCGTTCACCCTGATACCGAATGCAAGCAAAAAACGCCGGCCCTGCGAGCGCCGCACGTCGTCCCGTATCCCGGCACGCCCGGCGAGCACCGCACCCCTACGCCCCTTCCCCTCAAGCGTCGACCCCCGCCGGCCGATTCCTTCCGTACAGGCGAGGCAGGTCCCGTGCGGCCCGTCCGGGTTGCGTCGGGCGAAACGGCGCCCTAGAATTCGATGCCATGAACATCCTCGGCCTTTCCGCGTTCTACCACGACAGCGCCGCCTGCCTCGTCCAGGACGGGTGCATCGTGGCCGCGGCCCAGGAGGAACGCTTCACCCGCCGCAAGCACGACTGGCGGTTCCCCCAGCACGCCATCGACTACTGCCTGGCCGAAGGGGACCTCGAGCCCGACGACCTCGACTACGTCGCCTTCTACGACAAGCCCCTCCTGAAGTTCGACCGGCTGCTCGAGACCTACCTGGCCTACGCCCCGCGGGGGTTCCGCTCGTTCCTCGTGGCCATGCCCCTGTGGCTGAAACAGAAACTCCACCTGCCCCGCGAGATCGACCGGGGCCTCGGCCGCCGCTACCGAGGCCGGTACGTCTTCACGGAGCACCACGAATCCCACGCCGCCAGCGCGTTCTTCCCCTCGCCTTTCGAGGAGGCGGCCGTCCTGACGATGGACGGCGTGGGCGAGTGGGCCACGGCGAGCTACGGCACCGGCCGGGGCAACCGCGTCGAGCTGACCCACGAGCTGCGGTTCCCCCACTCGCTGGGCCTGCTCTACTCGGCGTTCACCTGCTTCACGGGCTTCCGCGTCAATTCCGGCGAGTACAAGCTGATGGGCCTGGCCCCCTACGGCGAGCCGCGGCACCGCGACCTCATCCTCGAGAATCTCGTCGACCTGAAGGACGACGGCTCGTTCCGGATGGACATGTCGTACTTCAATTACTGCGAGGGGCTGACGATGACGGGCCGCAAGTTCGAGGCCCTCTTCGGCGGGCCGCCCCGCCGGCCCGAGACGCCCCTGACGCAGCGGGAGATGGACCTGGCCGCCTCCGTCCAAAGCGTCACCGAAGAGATCATGCTCCGGGCCGCCCGCCACGTCCGCCGAGAGACCGGCATGAAGGACCTGGCGTTGGCCGGCGGCGTGGCCCTCAATTGCGTCGGCAACGGCCGGATCCTCCGCGAGGCGGGGTTCGACCAGATCTGGATCCAGCCCGCCGCAGGCGACGCCGGCGGGGCCCTCGGGGCCGCCCTCTTCGTCTGGCACCAGCTCCTCGACAACCCCCGCCAGGCCGACGGCGTCCACGACGCCCAGCGGGGATCGCTCCTGGGGGCGGCCTTCTCGAACGGCCAGGTCCGGGCGTTCCTCGACCAGATCGGAGCGGTCTATCACCACTGCCCGGACGAGCCGGCCCTCCTGGAGCGGGTCGTCGATTGCCTCGAGGGCGGCCGGGTTGTCGGCCACTTCCACGGCCGGATGGAGTTCGGGCCCCGGGCCCTGGGGTGCCGCTCCATCCTGGGCGACGCCCGGTCCCCGAAGATGCAGTCGCTGATGAACCGCAAGATCAAGTTCCGCGAGTCGTTCCGGCCGTTCGCGCCCAGCGTCCTCCGCGAGGACGTCCACGAGTGGTTCGCCATGCGGCCCGACGAGGACAGCCCCTACATGCTCCTGGTGGCCCCGGTCCGGGAGGAGAAGCGGCTCGACGAGACCGGCGGCGACGGCGACGGACCGCAGGGCATCGACCGGCTCCTGAAGGTCGTCCGGTCCGAGGTCCCCGCGGTCACCCACGTGGACTACTCGGCCCGCGTCCAGACGGTCGACCCGGAGCGGCACGGCCGGTACCACCGGCTCCTGAAGCGGTTCCGCGAGCGGACGGGATGCCCCGTCGTCATCAACACGAGCTTCAACGTCCGGGGCGAGCCGATCGTCTGCTCCCCCGAGGACGCCTACCGCTGCTTCATGGCCACGAACATGGACACGCTCGTCCTGGAGGACTACATCCTCTACAAGGAGGAGCAGCCCGAGGCGAAGCCGCACGAGATCGACGACTACCTGGCACGGTTCGAGCTGGACTGACGCGATGGCCCTCCTGGAGATCAACTGGAAGCCCGACAGGCGGCAGCTCCGCGGCTTCGGCATCGCGGCGGCGGTGTTCTTCGCGGCCGTCGCGGGATGGCTGCTCTGGCGGGGCCGGCTGGTCGGGTTCGAGTTCAGCCCGGGGGCGGCCTGGACGGCGGCCACCGTGCTGGGCGGCTTGGCGCTCGTCTGCGGGGCCCTGGCCGCCGCAGCGCCCAAGTGGCTCCGGCCGCTGTACGTGGGTCTCAGTCTGGTGGCCTTGCCGATCGGCCTGGTCGTCTCGCACGTCTTGCTTGCGATCGTCTATTTCGGGATACTGACGCCCCTCGGGCTCATCCTGCGGGTGGTGCGGGGCGACCCGCTCACGCGGGAGTTTGACCGCGACGCGAAGACCTACTGGGAGTGCCGGACCCCGACGAGCGACGTCAAGCGCTACTTCCGACAGTTCTAGAGGGAACGAGGGCCGCCATGGCCGAGCCGTCCAGAGAGGCCGAGGAGTTCCGCCGCGAGGGCGAGGCGAAACGGACGGGCCTCTTGCGCGAGTTCCTCAGTTTCCTCGCCCACAACAAGAAGTGGTGGCTCCTGCCGATCCTGATCGTCCTGCTGCTGGTCGGCCTGCTGGTGGTCCTCGGCGGCACGGGCCTTGCGCCGTTCATTTACACGCTGTTCTGAGGCGGAAGGCTCATCGGCCCGCGTCGCGTCCGAAGGTGCCGCGCCAGGCCTTGCCCGCCCGATAGGCCCGGATGCGGCGGCCGACGGCTTCGGCCAGGTCGGCCCGCCCGGCCGCCCGGGCCAGCTCGGCGGCCCGCGTCGCCGCCTCGACAGCCGTCTCGAACTCCCCCGTCTCCGCCAGCGCCGCCGCGTAGGCATCCAGCGCTTCCGGCCGCCGGAACTCCGTCAGCTCGCACGCCCGCCGCGCAAGGGGCACCGCCTCGGTCCCTTCGCGTATCGTCGCGTCAGGATGCGTCGCCAGGATCCACGCCAGCCGCGCCAGCAGGGCCGGATCGCCGGGCACCAGCGACACGGCCCGCCGGTAAGCCGCCACGGCCTCGCGGGTCTTGCCCTGGAGGTCGAGGGCCCGGGCGAGCATCGCTTGAGCCGGGCCGTGCTCCGGCCGGGCCCGCACCGCCGCGGCGAAGCTCGCCTCCGCTCCCGCCACCTCGCCGGTCTCGAGCCGCAACGTTCCCCGGTCGAAGTGGGCCTCGAAGTAGTCCGGCTTCAGCGCCAGGGCCTTCCGGTAATGGTCGAACGCGTCCTCCGGCCTGCCCTGGAGCCGCCTCAGGCCCGCCAGGTTCAGGTGCCCGAGGGCCGAGGGGGCGATCCGCACCGACTCTTCCAGGTGCTCGGCGCTTTCCTCGTGCTCCTCGAGCATCAGAAGGGCCATCCCCAGGTTCAGGCGGGCGTCGGCGTCGCCCGGCTCGAGGCCCACGGCTCGGCGAAGCCAGCGGGCCGCTTCGCGGGCCTCCTGCCTCTTCAGGAGGGCCGTCCCCATCGACCGATACGGGGCGGAGTCGCCGGGCCTCAGGCGGATCGCCTCACGGTAGTGCGCCTCGGCCTCCTCGTCTCTGCCGAGGGCCACCAGGGCGCTGCCGAGCCGGACGTGCGTCTCCGCATCGTGCGGGACCGCTTCCAGGACCTTCCGCCACTGCTCCGCCGCGGCGGCCGGCTCGCCCGCCTCCGAGAGGAGCAGGCCGAACCGGCGGCGAAGCTGCCAATCGTTCGGCGCCGTCTCCAGCGCCTGCCGATAGACCGGAATCGCCTCCGCCGCCGCTTGCGGGAGGCGCCCCTCGCGAAAACGTTCCAACTCCGCGAGCCGCGCGGCGTGTCGCTCCGCGTGACCGAGCTGGTTCGTAAACGGCGGCCGGGCCGTCACCTTGGCGAACTCGGCGGCCATCCGGTACGTGTCCCAGTCCGTCAGCGCCAGCCGCCGCGCACACCAGTGTCTGTCGGGCGCGTCGGCCGCGAGCGCCCCGCCGAAGCGCTCGGCCGCGAGCGCCGCGACCTGGTCGAAGACCGCTGCCGCCGCGACGTAGTTCCCGTCGAACGTCATGTGCACGTGATCGTAGAAGAGGTCTTCGCCGGCGACGCGGTGAGGGCCGGACGCCGCCGCCATCGCCTCCTCGACGTCGGCCAACCGCACGCCCTCGGTCGACAGGCGGCTCGCGACCTCCCGGATGACCTGGTTGACACGGGAGTCGGCCCGGAAGCGAAGGGCATCGAGGTCCCTGGCGAGGGCGAAGTGCCGACCGGCTTCCTGGGCCCGGCCGTCGGCGAGGAGGCACCGGGCGAGGCGGAAGTGCAGATCGGCGTACGCATCGTCGGCGGCTCGGGTCGCCTCGTAGGCTTCCACCGCCTCGCGAAACCGGCCTTCCGACTCCAAGTGGACGCCGCGCTCGTACGAAGCCTCCCACCGGTCCAGCTCGGCCCGGCCCAGGTCTGCCCCGTGGACCGACGCGAACGGCGGGCAATCTCGCAGGTTCACGCCCACCGTGCACACGACCGTCCGGGCCCCCGCCCCGTCGGCCGCCCGGCAGATGTCGCGGAGGTTCGCCTCCAGGGCGGCATAGACGGCCTCCAGGCGCGGGTCGTAGGCCGGGACGCGCTGCTCCAGAAACATCTCCATGCCACGCCAATGGCTCGGACCCTCTCCATCGCGGCCCGCCAGGCCCACCAGGTCGCCCAGGAGCTGACCGATCCGCGTCGACCGGGCCCACACGCCCGCCCGCACCAGCGGCACGCTCGGGACGTGGTCCGTCAGGATCGTGCCGGGCCCGTAAGGGCCGACGACCTCGTTATTGCCCATGTAGACGACGAAAAGGTCCGGCTCGCGGCGTGCACAGTCCCGCGCGATCTCCAGGACCACGTGCGAGTTGACCGCCGTCATCGCGGCATTGATGACCTCGAAGCGGACGTCGGGGTACGACCGTTCGAGCATGACCTCCAGGACACGGGCGAAGCCGAGGGACGCGTCGGGCATCCCCTGGGCGGCCGACCCGCCGAGGACGAAGATGCGGCAGGTCTCCGGGGCCTTCTCTGCCGGCAGCACGAAGGTCAGCGGCTCTCGGGCCAGCCGCGGCGGGAAGAACCGCCACCCGAACCGGCCGTTGCTCGTGTAGGCGTCCCGGCCCTCGACCCGCTCGAAGAAGGACGTCGCGTGCCCGTACCCGGCCAGCCGGAGCACGCCCTCCAGGGTCAGGAGGAAAAGCGCCGGGACGAGCGTCATCGCCAGCAGCCGGTAGACCCACCGCCGCCACCCGCGCGGTCCGCGCGACGGCGACTTATCGCCCTGGCTTCGCTGGGTCATCGCGAGCTCCGGGGGCGGCTGCGTCGGCCCCCACCGATCCGTCCGCCGGTCTCGACTGGGCCATCGGCCGGGGGCCGGAAAGCCGTCGTGGGATTCGTCGGCACGGCAGCACGTTCGACTTCTCGAAACCCCGGCCACCCGCGGCCGAGCGGGAGCGACGTGATGGGACGCCTCCGGCGGCTCACTCCTCGGCATCGACTTGGGCCAGCGCCCCCGTCGGGCAGGCGTCCGCGCACTGGGCCGCGGCCGCCCCAAGCCCTTCGGCGAGGCCCTCGCCAAACGGCACGCCGACGCGGACGTCGAACCCCCGCCCGATGAACGAGAGGCCCAGCGGCTCGCGGGCCGCCTCGGCGATCTGGATGCAGATGCCGCAATCGATGCACTTGCCCGGCTCGTA
>CAZGKW010000061.1:0-21738 GCA_964526295.1 uncultured Anaerolineales bacterium | reverse complement strand
GTCCGGGCAGTAGAGACTCTCATAACGCCTGGGTCAAGTTTTGGGGAGCAGGCCACCAGCACAAAGCACAAGGCCCTCCAACCACGGCGGGGCTAGTCCAACGCCTCGGCCAGGGCGGCCAGCTCGTCGATCAGCCGCTCGGTGCCATCGGGCATTCGGTCGGCCAGGTCTTTCGCCAGCTCGATCTCGTACCCGCCTTCCTCGTACGCCTCTGCCGTGGGCCAGTAGCCCGTCCACCCGTTGGCGTTGGTGGCCAGGACCAGCGGCCCGCCGACACGCTGCCGCAGCGTCAGGGCCGGCTCCTGAAACAGCTCGACCGGTGCGGCCAACAGCCGGCAGGGGCCGATCCGCCACGCCGCCAGGTCGAGCTCGCGGCGGCCGATCTCGACCGTTCGCGAAATGACCGCCAGGTCGTCCCCGCCGCCGCGCGTCGCCTGCGAGACCAGCGCGACGAACGAGGCGGCCGCCCGGGCCACCGCCAGGGCCCCCTCAGGAGACTCCTGGGTGGCGATCCACGGATGGACGTTGCCCGAGGCGCCCGCCAGGAACATCGCCCGGCCACCGGGGACGAGGTCCTCGATCATCCCGCACGCGAGGCCCGGCCAGTCCCCGCTGACCACGCGGCTCGTCTTCCCGAGGGCCACCCCGTGGGCGCCCGCGGACCAGAGGACGTAACGCCGCGGGCCGCCGACCTGCTCCAGCAGGAGCACCGTGCACGTGGGGTCGGGCATCGGCGGCGGGTCGAGGTCGAATTGCTCCTGCGGGTTCCAGCAGTGGCGGACCCCCTCGTCCGTGCGGACGCGGCGGTTGTAACCGATCCCGAGGGGCGCCTCGCGGACGCTCGCCCGGACGGGGTAGAGGGGCCCGCCGGCGCGGGCCGCGGCCTCGCTTGCCTTGACCGTCAAGTCGCGGAGATAACGGGCGGTCGGGCTGTCGTCTCTCTCGGGGTCGACTTCGCCGACCTCCAGCGTGCCCGCGTCCGTGTAGTGGAGATCGTAAAGGTCCGGCCCCGAGTGGGTGTGCGTGCAGGCAACGATGACGCGCTCGGCCTCCGTGCTGAGGGCATCGGCAACCGCCGCACGGAGCCTTCGCGCCAAGGCGTTGGTCGTGACGGCCAGGTCCAGCGCGAGGATCGCCGCCGGACCGGAGCCGTCGTCGAGGACGAGCGCCCGGGCGAAGAGCGGGTCGTGGACCCCGTCGTTGCCCGGCGGCAGGGAGGTCTGGCGGAACTCGTAGCCCATGAGGCTGAGGTCCCGCCCCGGCGTGATGTCGACCTTGACGAATCCGGCCTTGAGCATCCTTTCCTCCTCCGCCGTCCACGGCCCTTTGGAACCGCAGAGGCGCAGAGCACGCAGAGAAAAGGTTCGGACCAATAAACTACAAAGGCTGTCTGTCGTTCTGCCAGTTTCTGGGGTTCTCTGCGCCTCCGCGCCTCTGCGGTTCAGCCACGGCTACGAACGGCCATACCGCTCCTCCGGGTCGAAGACCTGGACGCCGTCCTCGGCCCAGGCGCCCTCGCGGAGGACCCAGGAGAAGCAGCTCCGGCGGCCGGTGTGGCAGGCCGCCCCGCCGACCTGCTCGACTCGCACCAGGATGACGTCCCGGTCGCAGTCGGTGCGGATCTCGCGGACCCGCTGGACGTTGCCGCTCGTCTGGCCCTTGTGCCAGAGTTCCGATCGGCTTCGCGACCAGTAATGGACCTCGCCCGTCCGGACGGTCCTTTCGAGGGCCTCGCGGTTCATCCAGGCGAGCATGAGGACCTCGCCGGACTCGGCGTCCTGGGCGATCGCCGGGATGAGCCCTGCATCGTTGAACTTCAATTCCTCGATCATGCCTTCCGTCCCCGTCCTTTCGTCGCTTCGTTTGGGACCGCCAAGGGCGCAAAGATCGCAAAGGAAGGCTTGGTTAAAGCCAAGGCAACAGAGGCGCCTTTTCGCCGTATTTCCAGTTTTTGCCGTGCTTTGCGCTCTTTGCACCCTTTGGGGTTTCAACCAACTTCAATAAGCCGGATCGTCTCGCGGAACCGTTTCGCCAGGGCCCGGCGGATCGGCACCGACTCCGGGTCCGACAGGTCCGGGTCCTGGCGGATCCAGGCGAACGCCTCCCGCCGCGCGAGCTTCAGCAGGTCGTAGTCCTCGACGACGTTCCCGAGGACCAGCTCGGGCATCCCGTGCTGCCGGGTGCCGAAAAACTCGCCCGGCCCGCGGAGGCGCAGGTCCTCCTCGGCGATGCGGAACCCGTCGGTCGTCTCCACGAGGACGGCGATCCGCCGCTCGGCGTCCTCCGTCTGCGGGTCGGCCACCAGCAGGCAGTGGCTCCTCTGGGCCCCGCGACCCACGCGGCCGCGAAGCTGGTGGAGCTGGGCCAGGCCGAACCGCTCCGCGTGCTCGACCATCATAACCGTCGCGTTCGGCACGTCCACCCCGACCTCGATGACGACCGTCGAGACGAGGACGTCGATTCTGCCGCGGCGGAAATCCTCCATCACGGCGTCCTTCTCGGCCGGCTTCATCCGCCCGTGCAGGAGGCCCACCTCGTACTCCGGGAAGACCTCCCGCCCGAGCCGCTCCGCCTCCTCGGTGGCCGCGGCGAGGTCCGACTTTTCACTCTCCTCGACCAGCGGATAGACGACGAACGCCTGCCGCCCCGACGCCAGCTCGTGACGGACCTTCTCATACGCCGCCGACCGCCGCGACGGCGGATACCGCTTGGTCTCGACGGGCGTCCGGCCCGGCGGCATCTCGTCGATCGTCGAGATATCGAGGTCCCCGAAGACGGTCAGGGCGAGGGTCCGCGGGATCGGCGTCGCGGTCATCACCAGGTAGTGCGGCTGGAGATGCTCGTCCTCGACGGCCGTCTGCCACTTGGCCTCGGCCCGCTGGAGGACGCCGAACTTGTGCTGCTCGTCGACGACCGCCAGCCCGAGGCGCCGGAACGCGACGTCCTGCTGGATGAGGGCGTGGGTGCCGACGACGATGTCGGCCTCGCCCCGGCGGATGCGGCGCAGCACCTTCCGCCGCTCGGCCTGGGGCAGGCCGCCCACGAGCAGGGCCCACCGGACGCGGCTCCCGACGAGGTACTTCTCGACGTTGCGGTAATGCTGGGCGGCGAGGACCTCGGTCGGGGCCATGATGGCCGCCTGGTACCCGCCCGCCACGACCGCCAGGGCCGCGTAGAGTGCGACGGCCGTCTTGCCGCACCCGACGTCGCCCTGGAGGAGTCGGGCCATGGGGCGGTCGCGGGCGAGGTCGCGGCGGACCTCGACGATGGCCCGGTCCTGCCCGGCCGTGAAGGTGAATGGGAACCGGGCCCGGATACGCTCGTCGAGCCGCTCGTCCACCTCGACCGGCGGGGCGTCGTGGACCCGGGCGGCGCTTCGCCGCCTCAGGGCCACCGCCAGCTCCATCAGGAAGAACTCGCCGAAGATCAGCCGACGCCGGGCCTCCCTCACCTCGGCCATCGACGCCGGACGGTGGACCATCCGGAGCGCCTCCCGCAGATGCACCAGGTCGAGCCGCTCCCGCATCCCGTCGGGCAGCGTCTCCCGAGCAAGCGGCAGGCCCACCCGCAGGGCCTCGTCGGTCATCCGGACCAGCGACGCCTGCTGGAGCCCCTCGGTGGTGGGATACTCGACGAGGATTCGCCGGCCGCCATCGCCCTCGGCGTCGCCGCCGCCGTCGATCCGCTCGAACTTCGGGTGCTGGAACTGGAGCCGGCCCCGGTACCGGCCCACCCGGCCGTAGAACAGGTACTCGGCCCCGACCTCGATGGCCTTGGCCAGGAACCGGGCGTGGAACCAGACGACCCGCATCTCGCCGGAGGCATCGGAGATGAGGGCTTCGAGCCGGTCCCCCCACTTCGCGGCCCGCGTATCGAGCACCCGGGCACGGACGGCCTGATCGGCCCCCTCCTTGAGCCGGGCGATCGGCACGACGGTCCCCCGGTCGACGTACTTGCGGGGGAAAAACTGGAGGGCGTCGCCGATCGTCCGGACGCCCAGCCGCGCCAGCAGGTCGGCCCGCTTGGGGCCCACCCCTTTCAGGTACTGGACGCTGTCGCTTAGTTTGGTCATGGCGGAAGGGGAGGCGGATTGTCCCGGCGTTATGCCCGTCTCGGCGGGGCGAAGGTAACCGGGCCCCCCGGCCGGGTCAAGGCGACAGCACCAGGATTAGGGTTGCTTCGGGTGAAGCCCTCGGGGTACACTGATAGGCGCATTTCTTCCGGGTTCCACGGGGCGGTGGGTGATGCGGGAATATGATGTCCTCATCGTCGGCGGGGGTGTGGCCGGACTGACGGCTGCCTGCCGGGCGGCGCCGTTCGGCATGAAGACCGCCCTCATCGAGCGGGACCGCCTCGGCGGCACGGCCCTCTGGACCGGCGCCCTGCCGCTGCGGGTCTTCACCGACTGTGCCAACCTGGCCCGACGGGTCCGGACCACGGGATGCCCCGGACTGCGGGTCAAGCCGAACGGGCTCGACACGGCCGCCGTCCTGGAGCACGTCCGAGAGCAGGTCGCGTCGGCCCAGCCGACCCGCGGGTCGGCGGACCTCGAATCGCTCGGCGTCGAGGTCCTCTGCGGTGAGGCCGCCTTTCTCGACGGGCGGACCGTCCGGGCCGACGGGGAGGAGCTCCGCGGGCGGCGGATCGTCGTCGCCACGGGGGCCCGCCCGGCCGAGCCCGACGTCGAGGGCCTCGCCGAGACGGGTTACCTGACCCCGGCCGACCTGTGGAACCTGGACGATCTGCCCGCCAGCATGACGGTCCTCGGCGGCGGGAGCGTGGGTGTCCGGCTGGCCCAGGCCCTGGCCCGCCTGGGCGTCGAGGTCGTCCTGGTGGAGCCCGGCGGGCGGGTCCTGCCCGACGAGGACGCCGAGCTGGCCGAGCGGCTGACCGAATCGCTCCAGGCCGACGGGGTCCGCATCGTCCGGGGCGTCCAGATCGTCGAGGTCGTCCGCCGGGGCGACAAGAAGGCCATCTCCGTCCGCAACAACGGCGACCGCCGCGACGTCGAGACCGACGATCTCGTCGTGGCCTCCGGACGGGCCCCCGACGTCGGGGCCCTCGCCCTGGAAGCCACCGAGATCGAGACGACCCGCCGCGGCATCGTGGTGGACGGCCACCTGCGGACGGCCGAGCGGTCCGTCTGGGCCGCCGGCGACTGCAACGGCCAACTGGCCAACGTCCGCGCCGCAGGGATCCAGGCCCGGGCGGCCGTCGCCGACGCCCTCCTCCCCTGGGGGGCCCGGTACCGGCCCCGCGAGGCCTGGACGGTCGAAACGGACCCGGCGGTGGCCCACGTCGGCCTCACGGAGGAGCAGGCCCGCCACCGCTTCGGCGACGAGGTCCGCGTCCACCGGCACCCGTTCCACGGTTCGGGGCTGCCTGCCAACGGGGCCCCGGAGGACGGGGTGGTGAAGCTCGTGGCCGACCCCCGCGGTCGTCTGGTCGGCGGTCACGTCCTCGGGGCCGGGGCCGACCGGGCCCTGCCGGTGTTGGCCCAGGTGGTCGACGGACGGAGACGGGCGGGCCCGGCGGCGGACGGGTGGGCTGAGACGACGAGCGCGACCGCCATGGACGGCCTCGCCGAGGCCCTCCAGGAAGCGCGGGAAGCCGCCGAGGGAAACAGTTGGCGACAGCGCCTCGTCCGCCGCATCGTGCGGTGGTACGTCTGACGGCAGCCGAGAGCGCGGCTCACGGCACGACGAAATCCCGCTCGCCTTCCTTGACCACCAGGACGGGGCAGGGGGCCTGCCGCACCACCTTCTCGGCGACACTCCCGAACAGGACGTGCTTCAGGCCCGTCCGGCCGTGCGTCGCGATAACGATCAGGTCGACCCCGCTGTCGCGGGCGTAGTTGACGATCTCCAGGAACGGCCGCCCCTCCAGGAACACCGTCTCGACCGGGGCGTCCTCGATGTGCTTCTCGGCGAACGAGTCGAGGCTCTGCTTGGCCTCTTTGCGGACCTGCTCGATGAACTGCTCGCTCGGCCCCGTCATGAAGTAGGCGTTCGTGGCCAGGAGGTCGGCCGGGATCTCCGAGACGTGCAGGCACACCACGCGCGAGCCGTATCGCTTGGCCAGCTCGCGGGCGTAGACGGCGGCCCGTTCGCTGGGTTCCGAGAAATCGGTCGGCACAAGGATCTTGTCGAGCTTGATCATGACGGACCTCCTGGCGTTCACCTCACTTGCTCGGGCATGGCCGTGCGTCGCGGCCCCTCCGCATCTGCATTATCCGGCTTGGCAGGCCGTCACGCAAATGCCGTCTCTCACGGCCGGGGGATGCCGGGCCAGCGAGCGGCGCGGAGGGCCGCCAGGTTCGCCTCGGCCTCGCGCCGACCGCCCGGATTGGCGGCCGTCAGCGTCCGGACCTGCCGGGCAGCCGAGTGGCCGCCGAACGGGCTCGCGCTTACCCGGCCGGACGCCCTCTCAATTTCGGCCAGCAGCATCCACGCCTCCGTGAGGGCCGGGTCGGCGGCGAGCAGCGTGCCGCAGATCGCACGGACCTCGTCGGAGCGGCCCCGCATCCGGTAGAGCGTCGCGAGGAGGAGCAGCGGCTGCTGGTTCGCGACCGCCGCGCCCGGTTGGAGCAGCGCCAGCGACGGGTCTTCGGTCCCGGCGAACGTGTCCTGCGGCTTCATCTCGGCGAACGACCGCAGCAGGTCGACCGCCTCGGCCAGGTCGCCTTGCCGGACGTGCGCGAGCGCCAGGAGGTACCGCCCGCCGGGCAGCTTCGCGGCGAGCTGGAGCGGCTCGAGCAGCTCGTGCGGCAGCCGGTCGGCCTCCATCAGCCATATCGCCTTGTAGAGGTTCGCGTGCGGGTCGTCCGGCGCCTTGGCCAGGGCCTTCTCCAGGCCCGCGAGGACCTTCGGGTCGTTTTTCCGGACCCGCATGAGCCGCCGGGCGGCATCGGTCAGCTCCCGTACGTCCTCGGACCTCTCCAGCACCGTCTCGTTGAGGCCGGTCGTCTTGGGGAGGCTGAGCTGGTGCTCGCTGACGAGGTCGGTGGCCTCGGCGTAGAGGCCCGGCCCGCCGGCCAGCGTCATGTTCGTCCGGGCCTGGACGCCGCGGAAGTGCTCGACGGGCAACGGCCCCCGGTCGAGGGGGAACGTTTGGTCGAGGAGCACCGCCCCGCCGCGGTCCTTGAGGACGAGGCGGGCCTCTTTGCCGGGCCTCTCGAAGGCCACCCCGTATGGCTTCTCGGGCGCGACCTCCAGCTTCGTGACGCCGCCGGTCCTCCTGCCGCCGGCGACCTCCCAGTCGAGCGCCTCCCGCGGCCGGGTCGTCACGAACCGCAGGAACCACGGGCCGTCCTTCTTGGCGAGCGAGACGACGGCGTCCTCGTCGGCGAAGTCGGCCCGCCGCACCCCCTGGGCCGCCACCACCGTCACCTTCATCTCGTAGGCCCCGAACGTCGGCAGGAACCGGCCGCATTCCTCGAACACCTCGTTCGACCCGCCCCACATCTCGACGTAGCCACGCGTCGACGGCGGATAGAGCACCATCTTCGCCCCCGGGGCGATGCGGCGGTCCTTCAGGGCCAGCACGTTCAGGTCGCGCTCCGGGAAGTACCACCCGGCGAAATCGTGCCGCATGCCGACCGCGAAGACGCTCGTCGACAGGTCGCGGACCACCGTCTCAGGGTCCCACGGCCGAAGCTCGCGCGACCCGTGACCCGTGACGGCCGCCGTCGGCAGGATGACCTCGGTGCCGTCGACGGCCGGCTGGCGCAGGAGGTACCACAGCTTGAACCCGCAGCGGACAGGCAGGGGGTTCGTGACGCGGCCGGTCCAGGTGAAGCGGGCCTCGTCCGGGGCGAGGTGGACGAACTGCGCCAGACGCAGGCACGTCGCCCGCCCGTAACGCCGCGTCTCGGAGGGCTTCAGGAACTCCCCGAACCGCATGTCCACGGCCAGCGTGACGCTCCCGTCGTCGTGCCGGACGATGGCGTAGCCGCCCGTCTCGTCGAAGTGTCGGCCGTGCTCCCAGAAGGGGAACGACCACCTCCCGCCGCCCATCGACCACGACACGCCGTCCTGGATCTCGTCGTTGACCCAGAAGAGCTCTTCTCCGGCCGGCTTGTAGACGGCGTGGACGAGCCGCCCGCCCAGCTCCGGCAGGACCACGAGTTCCAGGTGCCGGTTCTCCAGGATGACGGCGTCGGTGGTGTACGAGTCCTTGCCGCGGAGCTTCCGGGCGTGGTCGGGTGCGATGCCGCCGCGCCGCTTGCCCTCCGAGACCGGATAAGTCCGGGGCTCGACGCGGATGCGGACCTCGTCGGCCCTCATCTCGGCGACGACGGGGCCGACGGCGGCGAGGACCAGGAGGGCGGCGAGGATAGGGCGAATCCTTCTCACTTCTTGGCCTTTTGTGGTCGGCGATCGGTCGTTGCTCCGCCCGACGGGGACGGTCAGCGGGTCTCGGCCACCTCGGGCTCGTCGGCATCACAGGCGTCTTTCCGCGTCCCGGCCGCCTCCGGCGCCCGTCGGCGCGTCGGCCGGCCCAGCACCCGCCGAAGGGCCGGCACGACGTAGTCGCGGCAGACGGCCTGCCAGCTCATCTTCTCGGCCAGCTCCCAGCCCGATTCGAGCAGCCGGCCCAGCTCGTCCGGCCGGGTCGGCAGGCGCCTGCTCAACTGCCGGGCGAGCTGGGCCGCCACCTCGTGCTCGATCCGTTTCGCCTCGCCCGGGCTGAGGGCGGCCCCCCAGGTCGAATCCGGCACCCCGGAGGGGGGCGTTTCCGGGCCGACGTCGCCTTGGCGGAGGCCGGCCTCCGCCGCCGCCCCGTAGTGCGCGATCAGGATGTTCGGCGGCGGCTCCTCGTCGGCCACCCGCGCCACGAACTGGGCGCACCCGCAGACGCGGCTCAGCACGCAGATCCCCCCGAATGCCAGCGTCTCGAGCTGGGCGATGCCGAACGGCTCGTACGCACTCTGGCCGAACTCGACGTCGCTGCCCTGCCGCAGGTCCTGGAACGAGACCTCCTCGGGGACCCGCTCGCCGCAGCTCTCCCGGTCGAAGCCGAACTGGTTGACGAGGATGGCCCGCGTCACCCGGGCCCACTCGTTGTACTTCTCGGTGGCCCGGCCGAAGGGCACCTCGCCCCCCGCCAGGTCGGGCCACCCCACCCGGTGACGGACCGGCCAGCCGTACTCGGCCTCCATGGCCCGGACCAGCTCGGGCGGGCGGCGGCCGGCGTCGCTCGCCAGCACCAGCAGCACCCCCGTCCGGCCCCCCTCGGCCAGACGGTCGTCCAGATGCTCCAGCACCGCCAGGTCCCGTTCCAGCGACTTCGACGCCACCGGCCTCGTGACGTGCGTGAAGACGTAGTCGGGGCGGAACCCGACCAGGGCCCGGACGTAGCGGCCGAGCTGGTCGCGGCTCGCCAGGCGGGTCTCCAGGTCGATCGGCCTCGCCGGCAGGCCGTTGTAGACGACGTCGATCCGCGTCCGGCGGAACTCCTCCGACAGAAGGGCCAGCTCCTGGGCCGTCCGGTCGCTGACCGCAAACACGGCGTGGGCCCGGCAGGCCCGCGACACCAGGGCGTGTTTGTAGCCGCCGGCGTCGCGGAGGATCGACTCGTAGCTCCGCTGGCCGGGCCGGGTCCGGATCGCCTGGTCGAACAGCAGGCGATGGCCGGTCTCCTGCTCGAGGAGGTCGCGGACCGGCGGCACCTCGTGGGCCCAGTAGACGGTCTTTAAGTCCGGCGCCAGCCGCCGGGCCGCCAGCACCGTCGGCAGGCCCATGAACTCGTGGCTGACGAGGACGGCATCCGGCGCGGGCCGGCCGACCAGGGCTGCGACGACCTCCAGCGTCGGCAAGGCCATCCGGACCCATTCCTCGTAGCCCCAGTCGTCCTCGAACCGGTCGCTGGGCAGGCCGTAGGCCTCCCAGAGCCGTCGCTTCAGGTCGTTGACCGGCTCGGGGCGGACGTCGCCGACGTCCAGCAGGACCGTCTCGGCCGGGGCGAAGCGGGTCTGGAGGGGGCCGCACACCCGCTTGCGGCCGTACAGGATGCGGACGCCCAGCTCCCGCTCGATCCGGGCGAACGCTTCGAGCACCGACGGCTCCAGGCACCCGTCGGCTGAAGCGGCCGGGCCCGTCTCGTAGAGGACGTCCTCCAGGCCGGGGGGCCGGGCCTGGAGCGGCAGGCTCGCGTTGCCCACCAGGAGGGTCCGCTCGACCGCTTCCTGATACGCCCGGGCCGTCAGGAGGCCCTCCAGGACGGCGCCGATGCCGCCCATCTTCTCGCGGGCCTCGTGCGTGATGTGGATGAGCGTCGTCATGGGCAGTCGGGGCGGCGGCGAGTCTCGGTCGATTATACGCGCGGCGTCGCCGAAGCGGAATGGCCTGAGCGGTCCGACAGGCGCCTTTCCGGCTCGCGTACCCGTCGCAGGGCCGAGTCACGCCTCGCCCCTGCCGCTGAAGCCTGGGGCCTGTCGTTTTTCAGTGCGTCTGGAAGTACCCCGGCGGGAACGTCTCGCCGAAGGCCTTCAGCGTCACGAGGGCCTGCCCCCGGACGAGGTTCGTCCGGTCGTCGAGCCGGGCGTACAGGGCCTCGATGACGTCGGGCGATTCGGCCCCGGCGGTCTCGATGGCCCGGATGGCCGTCGCCCGCTTGATCCACGACGGCGACTCCAGGAGCCCGACCAGCGTCTGGACGGCCTCGGCCGTGGCGATCCGCCCGAGGGCCATGACGGCGGCCAGCTCCGGCAACTCGTGCAGCTCCGTCATTCGGACCGGGGCCCGGTCGGCCGGCACGGGCCGGGCGGCGATCGCCGAGAGGCGGGCCCCCGCATCCCGGTACCGGGCGATGCCCAGGCCCTGGATGGCCATGGCCCGGACCTGGGGCGAGGGGTCGTCGAGCATCTCGACCAGGTGCCTGGCCCCGTACTGCGAGCCGACCCGCCCGATGGCGCGTGCGGTGCTCGCCCGCACGAGGGGGGTCTCGTCGTCGAGGGTGTGCATGAGGGCCGCCTGGGCGCTGGGATGGCCGATGTCGCCCAGGGCCCGGGCCGCCGAGGCCCGGACCAGGGGGTTGCCGGACCGGAGATGCTCGGCGATCCACGGGACGTCGGCCGGCTCGGCGTGCGAGCCGATCGAAAGGAGGACCTGGATGAGGAGCTGGTCGCTCCCGGTGCCCCGCTGGACGTGGCGCCGGAGGGCGTCGACCGCGGCGGGGGTGCCGATCTTGCCGAGGGCCCGGACGGCGTCGAAGACCTCGCCCGGCGGAAGAGGTGGGGCCTGGCCCTGCTTGGGGGTCGGCGGCTCCCAGTCGAGGACGTCCGCCAGCTCCCTCACGGGGGCGGCCGCCCCGAGGTTGCCCATGGCCCGGATGGCGTTTCGACGGACGCCGACGTCCTGATCGTCGAGCAAGTCCACGAGCAGCGGCACGAAATAGGGGTCGGGGTGAAGGACGAGGGCCCGTGCGGCAGCCCGACGGGCGACCGGCCCCGCCTTGACGACCATCGGGATGACGGCCGAGCCAATGGCCATGGCGGGCCGGGCCGCCGGTTCGGCCGCCGCCGCCAGGACGGCCTCGGAATGGTCCGGCGTCAGGCGGAGGAGCCACCGCCGGGCGGCCAGGTCGGAGGCGTGGGCCAGGATGCCGGCCGCCAGAACGGCCTCCTCCGGCGAGGCGTCCAGATAGGGCCGCAGCTCGTCTTCGCGGGCGGCCACCAGGTCGGCCGGGTCGGCAATGCCCTGTCCGCCGCGGTCCGGACCGCCCCCGAAGCCCGGCGCGTTGATCTCCTCCAGGGCGAGGAGGACCTCGCGGGGCACCTCGATGACGTGCCCCTCGACGTCGAGGACGCCCATGGCCTGGGGGTTGTGGGCCATGTAGGCGGTCTGGGCGAGCGACCGGACGAGGGTGTCGCCGTGGGTCGTCGCGGGCAGGACCAGGCGCGGGTCGCCCTGGGCGGCCCAGGCGCCGAGGACGCGTGCGGCGGCGGCCCGGATGAGCGGATCGCCGTGGCCCGCCAGGGAATGGAGCTCCGCCCCGTGGACCGAGGGGACCGGGTCCATCACGGCCATGGCGACGAGCCGCCCGGCGACGCCGCCGGCGGGTTGGGTCGGCGGGGCACCCGTCTTCGTCCCGGTGGGGGCGCACCCGGGGGCCAGGAGGGCGGCTGCGACGGCGGCCGTGAAAACGACCAGAGAGAGACGATGGGTCATTCGGGTTCTCCGACTGGCGCCAGGACTCATCGGCCGAGGGGCCGGCCCGGGCCGCAAGGTAGTCCGCCCCGTTCGGCGGAGCAAGCGAAATCGACGCACGACCCGCCCGCGCTTCGGCAGGGTTCGCCATCTTATACGGGCGAGGCGGTCCGGCGTCGAGTTCCGTGGCGGCGACGGTGTGCGACGTCGAGGACGCCGCAGGGGCGAGGGGCGCCCGACCGGGCGTGCCCCCGCGCTTCGGCGCGGGGCCCATCACAGGGCGCGCCCTGCGTCCGTATCGTCGGCGCCGTCGGCACCGAGACCGACCGCGCCGAACCAATGGGCTACAGTTCGGCGGCCGGACAGACGTCGTTCAACACGCACTCCGGGCACGCCGGCCGGCGGGCGTGGCACGTCCGCCGCCCGTGTTCGATCAAGAGCACGTGGAACGGGTAGGTCAGCTCGTCGGGGACCGTCAGGCCGAGGGCCTCGTGGGCGGCCTCGGCGGTGGTCTCGTCGGGAATGAGCCCGAGGCGGCGGCTGACCCGGTGGACGTGCGTGTCGACGGGCAGGACGGGCCGCCGCAGGGCGAACAGCAGGACGCAGGCGGCCGTCTTCGGCCCCACGCCCGGCAGGGCCAGAAGATACGCCCGGACCTCGTCGTCCGACCGGCGGCGGAGGAAGTCCAGGCTGACGCGGCCGCGGTCCTCCCGAACGGCCCTGAGGGCCGACCGGATGCTCCGGGCCTTCTGGCGATGGAGCCCGGCGGGGCGGATGGCCGCGGCGACGCGGTCGAGGCGGGCGTCGGCGGCGTCGGCCAGGTCGGGAAAGGCCGCATCAAGCTGCTCCATGGCGAGGCCCGAGTTGCGGTCGTTCGTGTTCTGGCTGAGGATGGTGCCGACGAGGCACCGCAAGGGGTCGCGTCCGCGGGCCGGCATGGGCCGAGGGCCGTAAGCCTTTTCGAGGCGGCGGACGATGAGCTTGGGCGTCGCTGGAGAGGCGTCGGGCAAAGCACGATCCTCCGGCAAGGCGCCATCCTGCGGGGGGCCGCTAAGGTTCCTCGAGCTGCTCTTCCTCCGCGGGCGTGCGGCGATGCCGGCGGTGCTCGCCCCAGCGGACCAGCAGCACGCCCACCTCGTAGAGCAGGATGAGCGGCACCGCCAGGGCGATCATCGAGAACGGGTCGGCCGGCGTCAGGAACGCCCCGATGCACATCATCACGAGGATCACGACCCGCCGCTGGCCGGCCAGCGTCTCCAGGGGCACGATGCCCGTGCGACCCAGGAACATGACCACCAGCGGTGTCTGGAACGCGAGGCCGAACACCAGCGTCAGCAAGGCGATGAACTTGGCGTACTTGCCCAGGAGGTACGTGTGCTGGATCAGGGGGATGTTCTCGGTGGGGCTCTGGAGGGCCTGGATGAAGAACGGCGAGGCCAGGTAGAACGAGGCGGCCCCGATGACGAACAGGACGAAGCTGACCGGGCCGTAGACGCAGACGTACCGCCGCTCGTGAGGATAGAGGCCCACGCCGACGAACGTCCACGCCTGGTAGATGACCCACGGGCTCGAGATCAGCAGGCCCACCAGGACGCACATGATGACGAGCGTCAGGTAGGGCTCGATGGGCCCCTCGGGGATGATGGCGCGGCGTCCCTTGCCGGAGGTCTCCTCGCGTAGCGTCTCGACCTCGGCCTGAAGGGTCTCGACGGTCCGTTCGAGGCGTTCGATCCGCTCGGCGACGGTGGGGTCGAGGGGGGGTGACTCGGGGGGTACGGGGGGGTCAACGGGCGCGGGCTGACCCTGAACTTGCCCCCCGCCGGGGGGGGGCCTTTCGATTTCGGCCGGTGGCTTGCGCTCCTCGGCGGGTGGTTCGTCTTCGGGCGGTTCGGCCGGCTCCTCCTCCTCCCGGATGCCGAGGCGTTTCAGGAGGGTGTCCGTCAGGTCGAGGGGCCCCATCTCGGCGGCCCGCTTGTAGGGCCAGAGGAGCAGCTCGAACATGGTCTGGTTGAAGATGGCGCAGACGACGGTGGCGACGAGGATGCCTGCCAGGGCGCGGATGATGCGGGTGCGGAGCTCCTCCAGGTGCTCGCCGAAAGTCATTTCGACGTCGGAATTCATGATGCCCGCTGGGCGTGGTGGGCCTCAGCCGAGGCGGGGACCGACAGACCGACGGCCTGCTCGCCCCTGAGGAAGTTGCGGAAATCTCCCAGCTCCAGGAGGATCTCGCGGGCCTGGCGGGCCCGTTCCATGGTGATCCGTCCCTCGGAGATCCACCGGTACAACAGGTCCGGGTTGTCCGGCCGGTAGAGAGCGGCGAACTCCTGGTAGAATTCTTCCCGCGGCAGGCGGGTGGGCAGGACGGCGTGCAGGGCGTCGAAGAGCCGGTAGTCGGTCGTCAGCAGCGACGATTTGTGCTGCTCGTAGAACTCGGTGCCCGGCAGGGGCGTCAGGATGGTGAACTGGGGGTAGATGATGGCGTGCTCTTCGCGGTAGCGCTTCAGCTCCTGGAAGTCGTCGCGGGTGAAGTCGGGGTCGACGATGAACGCCCCCCACATTTTGACCCCGAGCGAATCGAGGACCTCCATGGCCCGCTCGTTCTGCTCGATGGTGGCCCCTTTCGAGACCTGGTCGAGCTTCTCCTGGCTGGCGGCCTCGAAGCCGATGAGGATGGTCTCCAGGCCCATGTCACGCCAGGCGGCGATCAGGTCCGGGTGCTTGGCGATCGTGTTGGTCCGGCCCTGGACGCCGAACTCCTTCTTGATGCCCCGCTCCTTGAGCATCTCCAGGACCTTCCACGCCCGCGGCACGTGGGCCAGGAAGTTGTCGTCCAGGAACGCCACGTGCTTCGGCTTGATGGTGGCCAGCTCGTCGACGACCCGCCGGGCCGACATGTAGCGGCACTTGTTGCGATAGAACTTCCACACCGAGCAGAACGTGCACCGGTAGGGGCATCCGCGGCTGGTCGTCATGCAGCCGTGCGGCTGGTCGAACAGGAAGAAGTAGTCGTCGGCGTACTTCTCGGTCAGGTGACGGGCGGGGATGGGTGTCTCGTCGAGGGAGGTGATCAGCGGCCGGGGTTTGTTGAAGACCCAGTCGTTGTCCTCCCGCCGCCACGCCAGGCCGTCGACCGTCCCCATCTCGGCCAGAGACCGGCCGTTGGAGCGGGACCGGTCGAGCACCTGGAGCAGGTGGGCGAAAACCTCCTCCCCCTCGCCAAGCACGATGGCGTCGACGTAGGGCCGCTGGAAGTCGAGCGGCATGAGGCTGGCGTGGAGCCCCCCGACGACCGTGAAGCAGTCGTCGTCGAGCTCTTTGGCCCGCATCAGGATGTCCTGGGCGTTGTAGACCTCGGTCGTCAGGCAGGTGACGCCGACGACGTCCGGCCGGAAGGCCTGCATGGTCTCGTCGAAAGTGTTCTCGAGCCGCATGTCGAGCAGGAGCACGTCGTGGTGGGGCAGAGCGGCGGCGCCGATGGTTTCGAGGGCCACGGGCTCGGGCAGGGCGGTTCGACGGAAGCCGATGTACTGGGGGGGAGGGGGTGGTTGGACAAGCAAAATTCGCACCTGGAAGGCTCCTTCCCGCCGCACCGCCGCCCGGAGGAAACGCTTCACGTATGATAGCGGGCCGGAGTATCGCAGGCAAGGCGCGTTAACGCAAGAAAAACATGGATAGTCGCACAGCGGGACTACGGGCCCGCGGCCGGGTCCGGCCGGTGCGACCCGCATCGTCGGGACGAAGCAAACGGGCCCTCACAGCTCCTTGAGGGTCTCGAACGGCTGTTTGCTCTCCCCCCCACGGTGGGCCATGCTGAAGAAACGGGGCAGTTGCCGATAGGGCGACGTCGCCGGGTCCGGGCCGGTCTGGCAGAACTCGATGCCCACCTCGTACCGGTCGTCGGTCCGGCGGCAATGGCGGACCCTTCCGGTCAGGACGAGCGGCGGATGATAGCTGTTGGCCTCGAAGCGGAGCTGAAGCCGCTCGTCAACCTTGAGGCGGACCGGGCTCGTGGCCCGCAGGCCGCCCAGCGAAAAGTCCTCCAGATCGAGCCGACAATGCGTCGCTCGCTGCGGACCGAGGTCCTCCCGGACCGTCGTCACCGACAGACGCGTGCCGAAACGGCCGTGCTCTCGCCTGTCCCGTTTGGGGCGCTTCGGGTTGTCAAGGGCCGGCTTAGCCACCATGGAAACCCACTCAGATGCGCTCGGGCCGTTCCAGCACCCCCGGGCCCGGTCCGATAAGGTTATCGGCCTTTGCCCGGCGCATCTTTACTCTCGCTCCCGCAAATTATGGCTCACAATCAGCCGAAAGCAAATGAGTCTCCGGATTCGTTCCCGACAGACACCCCTCTCCGGCGGGTCTCAACGCGGAAACGGCCGATCGGGCGGGCCTCGGGCCGTCATGGGCGGCGCCTTTCCTTGCCGCGACTCGGAGGTCGGGCGGTCCGGGGACACGGCGACCCCTGAGACCGTCAGACCCCCTTGTTGACGGCCCGTCTGAGAGACAGGCGACTTCAGCAGGTTGTCAGGCGTTTTGCTCCGGCCGCAGACGCTTTGGCCTGCGGCCCGGAACGCCGGTCCTGCACTAGCCAGGCCGCACGGCCTCGTGCTCCGGCCACGGCTCGTGGAACTCGATGCCCACGCGGTACTTGTCTTGTATCTCGTGGCAGCGGACCACCCGGCCGTGGGTGTCGCGTCCGCGTCGCGGGCCCATCGGGGGGAAGAACACCACGACGGGTTCGCGGGCGTCCAGGGCCTCCGCCGAAGCCGCCAGCAGGCCCCCCCGCGACACGTCAAGCACGTGCATTCGGACCACGCGGTCGCGAGAGTCGAGGGGGGTGTCCTGGCGAACGACGGTCACGGGAAGTTCGAGTCGGGCACGCGGAAACTGGCGGCGATCGCGCACCCCATCGGGCAAGCGGCTCATCGACTCTCCCTTGACCGCCGTGGGGCCGAAAACCCCGCTGCGACCTCCGGCAGACAGCCGCTACAAACTGTATTTTCGAACCTGCCCGGACGCTACGACGAGTATACCTCGCATTTCGGGCCCTGCCAAACGGAATCTTCGCCAAAACGCGAAAAAACGCGAAAAAAACTGCCGCCAAGCGGGGGTCGGGCCCCCCCCGCCGCGCTGCGTCACGGTTCGAGCCGGCGGAGAAGGCTGGCCCGGTCCTGGCGCAGGTCCTCGGCCTTCCCGCGTGTGGCGGCCCGGAGGGCGGCCGCTTCGTCCCGCCGGCGTCGGGCCTCGGCTTCCATCGCCCCCTCGAGGAGGCGGAGCTTGAGGCGAAGCCGCTCCCGGGCGATGGCCTCGGCGTCCGACAGGCGGTCCCGCTCGGCCCCGGTCGGCGCCGACCGGACCGACACCTCCCGCAGGAGCCCTTGGAGGGCCCGCACAGACGCCTCCTCCCGAAGAAATGCCGGCTCCTCGGTCAGACGGCCCGCCTCGAGCATCTCGTGCAACAGGGCCGCCCGGCGGTCGCAGGCCTCCGCCTCGGCCAGGAGGGCGGCCACCCGCTTCCGCGCGGCCGCCAGGGCCAGCCGCTCCGACCGAAGCCGCCGGGCCAGGTCCGCAAGGGCCGGCGACGCGTCGGCAGGCCCCGCAGCGTCGTCCTCGGCGGCGCGGTCGTTCGCCTGGGCGGAAGCCTGCGGGGACCCCCCGAGCCAGGGCGTCGCCAGCCGGAGCCCGGCCACCCCGGCGAGCACTGTCAGAACGGCCGCCGACAACAGACCGGCGGGGTGTCGCGAGACCCACATCCGGGCGGAACTCCTCGCGGGGACGGGCATCCTCCGGCACGGGGACGGCGGGGCAGGAGCGTCGATTTGGCCCGTGGCACGGGTGTTATCGGTCCGAACGGTCGCCTCGGGTTAGGCCAAATCCTGCCGGCCGAGCGTCCGCCCTCGATCGGCCAGACAGTTGACACCCCCGTCGGGGCCACTCTATACTCGCACAAGGCGCCCGAGGGACCGTTCCGGCAGCCGCCAGGCGTCGGCGGCGCCGGTTCCGCCGCTGATGCCGAGCCGCGAAAGGAGACCTCCGATGGCGGAGCATGGCCCTTCCGAGAAGTCCGACGAAACGCCCTCCGACGTTCCCGAGCAGCCCTCGCCCGAGCAGGGCCCCGAACCGAGCGGCCAGGGGCCGCCGCCCCCCGGCGGGGAAGGGCCCGCAGGCGGACCGTCCGGCGGCCCGCCCCCGCCGCCTCCCCCGGAGGGGACCGTCCCTCCAGCCGGGGACGAGATGCCGCCCGAGCTCCAGACCATGGGCGTCAGCAAGGACGAGAAGACCTGGGCCATGATCGGCCACCTGGCGGCCCTGGCGGGCCTTCTGCACGTTCCGTTCGCCAACGTCATCGGGCCGCTGGTGGTGTGGCTCCTTAAGAAGGACGAATCGCCGTTCGTCGCGTTCCATGCGAAGCAGTGCATGTTCCTCCACCTGTTCGCCGCCGGGACCGCCCTGGTTATGGCCATCCTGGGGTTCCTCCTCTGTGTGCCATTCTTCCTCGCCGCAGTGGCCTGGTACGGAGCGATGGCCTACTCGATCGTGGCGGCCATCAAGATCTCGAACGGGGAGGACTTCGAGTACTACTGGGTCGGCCCGTGGGTCCGGAAGTCCCTGTCCTGACCGTGCCGCTAACGTGCCGCGAGAGCGAGGGGGTGGGGAGCCTTGCCGCGTGAGGCTTCCGCCCCCTCGTATGCTTTGAGAGGTCCGGAGCCATCCGCCCGTGAACGTTCTGGTGGTCAACTGCGGCTCGTCCAGCATCAAGTATTCGCTGTATCGGATGGCGGACGGGGCCGACGACGGTCGCCTCGTGGCCACGGGCCAGGTCGAGCGGATCGGCGAGGACGAGAGCCGGGCCGTCTGCGAAGCGGGCGGCGACCGCCGCGAACGGGCCGTCGAGGCCCCCGACCACCGGGCCGGGTTCGCCGCCGTGGTCGAGTGCCTGACCGGCAGGGGCGGGCCCGCCGAGGGGGCGGGCGGCGACCGCGCGGCCGGGCCCGTCCTGGAGGACCTTTCACGCATCGACGCGGTCGGTCACCGGGTCGTCCACGGGGCGGAGCGCTTCACCGAGAGCTGTCCCATCGACGAGGACGTCCTTTCGGCCATCGAGGCGTGCGTGCCGCTCGCGCCGCTGCACAACCCGCCGAACCTCGTCGGCATCCGGGCCGCCACGGAGCGGATGCCCGATGTCCCGCACGTCGCCGTCTTCGACACGGCGTTCCACCAGACCATTCCCCCCGAGGCGTATCTCTACGCCCTGCCGTACGACCTCTACGCCGAGCACGGCGTCCGGCGGTACGGGTTCCACGGCACGAGCCATCGGTACGTCTCGCTGGAGGCGGCGAAGCGGCTCGGCAAGCCCCCCGACGAGGCGAACCTGATCACGGCCCACCTCGGCAACGGGTGCAGCATCACGGCCGTCCGGGAGGGGCGAAGCGTCGACACGTCGATGGGCCTGACGCCCCTCGAGGGCCTCGTCATGGGCACGCGAAGCGGCGACGTGGACCCGGCGATCGTCTTTCACCTCGCCCGGACCCTCGATATGGACGTCGATGCAATCGACCGCATGCTGAACCGCGAGAGCGGCCTCCTGGGCGTCTCGGGCGTCTCCAACGACATGCGCGAGGTGCTGGCGGCGGCCGCCGAGGGGCAAGAGCGGGCCGAGCTGGCCGTGGCCATCTTCTGCCGCCGCCTCCGCAAGTACGTCGGGGCCTACACGGCCGTCCTCGGCCGCGTCGACGCCCTGGTCTTTACGGGCGGCATCGGGGAGAATGCCTCGGCCATCCGCGACCGGACCTGCCGGGGCCTGGAGCCGCTGGGGTACGTCCTCGATGTGGACCGGAACGCCGCCCGGGAAGACGGGCCGCGCGACCTGGCGGCCGAAGGGTCCGCGAGGCGGATCTTCGTCGTCCCGACCGACGAGGAAGCGATGATCGCGCGGGACACGGCACGGATCGCGCGAGGCCTGGGGCGGACGCCGACCTGAGCCGCCAAGGACCTGGCGCAGAACAGCCTCACGGGAGGACTGAGCTTTCATGCCCCCACCCAACCTGTTGTTCCTCTACACCGACGAGCAGCGCTGGGACACGCTTGGGGCCTACGGCAACGGCCGCATCGAGACGCCAAACCTCGATCGCCTGGCCGCCCGGTCCACCCTTTTCGAGCAGGCCTACGTCACGCAGCCGGTCTGCACGCCGTCGAGGTCGAGCCTCCTGACGGGCCTCTATCCGCACGCGACGGGCCTGACGGAGAACAACATCCCCCTGCCGCGCAACGTCCGGTGCCTGCCCGAGATGCTCGAGGGCGGCGACTACGTCTGTGCCCACCACGGCAAGTGGCACCTGGGCGACGAGATCTTCGCCCAGCACGGGTTCACCGAGTGGCGGGCCACCGAGGACACCTATCACGCCTACTACGCGCCCGACCGGGACCAGGCCGAGCGGTCCGCCTACCATCACTACCTCATCGCCCGGGGCTACGAGCCCGACCCGGTGGACCTGCCGCCGGAGATCGCCTCGCGGTTCTTTCGGAGACAGCTCGCCCGCCTGCCGGAGGAGGACTCGCGGCCGGCGTTCCTGGGGCGGGAGGCGAGCCGTTTCATCCGCGAAAACCGGGACCGGCCGTGGGTCCTCTACGTCAACTTCCTCGAGCCCCACATGCCGTTCCACGGCTGCCGCGACGGCCAGTACGACCCGGCCGAGGTGACCGTGCCGGCCAACTTCGAGTTCCCCTCGCCCGAGGTCCATACGCTGCACGCCTGCCTGGCGGCCCAGCGCTACCTGAGGGAGGGGTTCGAGGGCGACCCCTTGCCCGACGAGGCCGGGTGGAGGGACCTCATCTCGTGGTACTGGGGCCTCGTGAGCCTCGTCGACACCCACGTCGGGCGGGTCCTCGACACCCTCCGCGAGTGCGGCCTCGACGAACGGACGATCGTCGTCTTCACCAGCGACCACGGCGACCTGATGGCCGGCCACCGGCTGCTTGGCAAAGGGCACATGTTCGAGGAATCGTCGCGGGTGCCGCTCCTGGTGCGCCGACCCGGGCAGACTGAAGGGCGGCGGGTCGCCGGGCCGGTCAGCCAGATCGACCTCGTGCCGACGCTCCTGGACCTGATGGGCCGGCCCGTGCCGGGGCACCTGCACGGCAGGAGCCTGCGGTCGGCCCTGCAGGGCGGGGACGGCCGCCTCGCGAAGGACGTGTTCATCGAGTGGACGCACGCGGCCAAGTGGGACCGCCTCGACGCCCGGGGGCAGCCCGCGGCCGCCAATCTGCCGCCCTATGCCGCCGAGGTCGGGCCGGTCGAGCGGGTCCGGGCCTCCTGCGCCGATGACATCCGCACGGTTGTGACGCCCGACGGGTGGAAGCTGAACTGGAGCCGTATCGGCGAGCACGAGCTGTACCACCTGGCCGAGGACCCCCTGGAGAGTCGGAACCTGGCCCGCGATCCGTCAGAGAGGGGGCGGATTGGAGACCTCGTGGCCCGCATCCGGGCCTGGCAGGAGCGGGCAGGAGATCCTCTGAATCTGCCGGATGTCGCCTGAAACCGCATCCTGGGCCCTGGGCGTGGCGGGGCTGCTGGCCCGCCGGCGACGCC
>CAZGKW010000060.1:0-21787 GCA_964526295.1 uncultured Anaerolineales bacterium | reverse complement strand
TTCGGCGGCCTTTGTTATGCGCAAACGGTCAGCCTTCGTGAATAATGTGGGCTAGCCGCCCGGCGTCTTCAGTTGGGCCCACAGCCGCCGCTGCTTCCGCCAGTCGGGAACCCGGGTGATGGCACGGACTTTCGGCTCGGAGATGGGGTCACGGCCCCGATGGGTGCGGGGCAGAAACAGGATTTCCTCCTGGATGTCCGGGGCAAGATGCAGGAGGTTCATGATCTGCGTGATTCGGGCGCGGGTGACGTGCCCCAGTTCCGCCAGGTCCGTCTGGTCGCGGACCGCCCCGGTCTCGATGAGGTGCTCGAAGCGGATGGCCAGGGCCATGAGGCGCGAGAGACGCGGCACGCGGCCCCGGTCGACCTTCGGCGGCTGGGGCTTCTCGCCGCGCTGCATGTGCTTGCGGCCCCGCCGACCCCTTCGGAAATGCACTTCGGCCTCCACCGTCAGGCCTTCCTGTTTTGCGTTCATACCCCTACCTCCTTACGCTCGCCCTCCGCCGGCCAGTGTCTTGATGCCCGTCGGCCGGAACGTCACGGCCACCTTGCCCTTCGCACCGTCGTAGCTCACGCGCTGGACCAGGAGATGCACGATCCGGGCCTTCTCGTGGGGCGTGAGCGACTCCCAGACCGGGTCGAATCGCAGGAGCGCCGTGGCCAGCTCGTCCTCGTCCACCAGCTCGCGGGAGAGGGCTGCGACCTCCTCGTCGATCTCCGTCACGCGCCTCTCGGCCGCGCTCAGACGGTCCTGGAGGTCCGCCAGGCGCGCCGTCGCAGGCGTCTCCCCATCCCCGTCTCCGGCCACGTGCTCAATGAGGCCCTGGACCTCGGCGGCGTAGCGTTTCAGTTCTCGCGCCACGGCCTTCCGCTCGGTCTTGAGGCGCTCGACGCTCTGCTCGGCCTGCCGCCGGGTCGCCCGAAGCGTCTCGGCCACCAGGCCGGGGTCGCGGCCGACGCGGCGAATCTGGTCCAACACGAACCGGTCCATCTCGCCGGCGGGGACCGACTTCGTCGGGCACGAGTCCCAGCCCCGCTTCTGGGCGCTGCTGCACACGTAATACCGGTAGCACTTGTTCCGCTTCTTCGAGTACGAGTGGACCATCGCCGTCTGGCACGGGCCGCAGTAGAGGAGGCCCTTGAGGAGCGCCCCACCCTTGTTCTTGGCCGCGGCCCCGCCGGCGGCGCCGTTCCGGCGAAGGAGGCCCTGCACGCGGCGCCAGAGGTCCTCGGAGACGATGGCCTCGTGCTCGCCCTCGTACACCTCGCCCCGGTAGTTCACCTTCCCGAGGTAGGTCATGTTCTTGAGGAGCCCCAGGAGCGTGACCTTGTTGAACCGGGCGCCGCCGAACGGCCGCCCCTTCCTGGTGATCCATCGCTTGTTGGCCCAACCCCGGCGTTCGAGCTCCTGCACGGTGGCCATGAGCGTGCCGTGCTGGAGATAGAGCTCGTAGATGGCCCGGACCCGTTGGGTCTCCGTTTCGTTGACGAGCAGCCGTCCGCCCTCTGGGGCCACGTCGTAGCCCAGCATGGGCATGCCGCCGGACCATTTGCCCTTCCGCCGCGTGGCCGCGATCTTGTCGCGGGTCCGCTCGGAGATGAGTTCCCGCTCGAACTGGGCGAACGAGAGGAGGACGTTCAGCATCAGCCGGCCCATGGAGGTGGTGGTGTTGAACTGCTGGGTGACCGACACGAACGACACGCAATGGCATTCCAGCACGCCCATGATGCGGGCGAAGTCAATCAGGCTGCGGCTGAGCCGGTCCACCTTGTAGACGACGATGCAGTCGACCTTGCCGGCCTCGATGTCCACGAGGAGCCGCCGGAGCGCCGGCCGCTCCATGTTACCGCCGGTGTACCCGCCGTCGTCGTAGCGGTCCGGCAGGCAGACCCAGCCTTCGTGCCTCTGGCTGGCGACGTACGCCTCACCCGCCTCGCGCTGGGCGTCCAGCGTGTTGAACTCCTGTTCGAGGCCCTCTTCGGTCGACTTGCGGGTGTAGACCGCACAGCGGAGCTCGGGCGGGCCTTCCCTGCGTCTGCTCATCGCGTTTTCCCCTTCCCGTTGAGGTCGAAGAAATGGTAGCCGTTCCAGTGTTTGCCGGTGACGGCCTTGGCCACGGCCGAGAGCGTGCGGTACACCTCGCCTTCCCATTCAAAGCCGCGCCGCAGGACCTTGACCTGGATTTCGCGGCCCTTATATGGCAAGGGGCGGCTGATGACTGAACCGGGCATCGGCAGGCGGGGATCGTGGTCGAACGTGACCGTCGCCTTCTTGGTTGGCCCGGAAGGTTGACCCGCCGGCGCGCGCCGCGGCGCGTGCGTTCGCAGGTCGGCATCGTTGGCGAGTTCCTGGGCCCGACGCCGGGCGCGCTCCGAAAGGCCGCCCTCGGCATTGGCCTGGACGCGCCAGGCGATGCGCTTGACCAAGTAGTCCTTGTGGCCGGAGCGCGTCGGCTCGCCGAAAACCTCGATGTGCCGCCGCCGAAGCTCGGCGACCGTCATCCGCTTCAAGGCGGCGATTTCCTTGCCGATGTTAAGGGCCATGTTCGACCTCCTTCACGTTCTCGCGGCCGTCAACCCGCGAGTCCATGAGGGCTCGACGCGGCCCCCTCATCAAGGCAATCCCGGCGGGATTCCGAGGCTTTTTCGGCGGTGCGAGATGGGCCCGAACTGGGCGATTCTGCGGCCTTCTGGCGAAGGCGGAGGACGCCTCGGGCGAGGAGGGCAGCGATCTCGCGTCGGCGCTCGGAAGGGGTCATGGCGGCCGGGTCGTCCGGGGCATGGCGCATTGCGGGCTCCTTGCGGATGTGCCCACAACGGCCTGCCCGCTGGGCCCGGCGCGCTGTCTGGCGGGTTAACGGGTCCCCTACTTGTTATATACCCGGCGCGAGTTCGAACTATCGGCGGGTTCCGGGGCGAACGGGGTTGTTAACTAACGGCTTTCAACCTTGAACGGGCGATCAGCTACAGCGATAATCGTGTCGCCGGGAGGAATGGTGGCGTAGATTCTTCTTTCGGGAGACGTGGAATGAACACTTGGACTACGCTCGATCAGCAGATGAAGAAGTATTCACCTTTCTTGCGAGACGAGTTTCACATCGGTGCACCAGAAAGCAACGCTTTGGCGACAACGGTCGCGCAGGAGATCAGATCGCTTCCGAAAGAGCTGCTCCAACCGCTCTTGTCGGGCGACATGGTGTTGATTTCCGACAGACTCGATGAACTCCTTGCCTTTCAGTCATTCGTGGATATATGCCATGCTAATCCTGGACATCCCGGACTCGTGCGTGCTCAGGTCATCATACAGAATTACATCTCGTTCGTATATCTCGGGGACGCGTGCTTCAAAGCCTTGAAAAAAGGCACACCCTCCGACAGCGTCACAAGGCGCTGCTGCAAGTTTCTCACGGACAACCCCGTGAGGGCTTTCCGCAACGCAGTCGCCCATGCCAACTGGAAGTACAAAACTGACTTCTCTGGCTTGGTTTTTTGGGCACGCAAGGGGAGCAATCCGAACGAAGCGATGACGCAGTTTCAGGTATCCCAGAATGACTTAAGGTTTTGGCAGGCACTTGCGCGCTGTGTGGCGTATGTCGCGTATTCCGAGGCGCGAGATTCTTAAACGCGCGATGACCGAGGTGGGAGCACCGACGATGGGTTGTTGCCAAGGTTCGAAATGGCGGTGGGGTCCGGTGCGAACGGTCCCGTTAACTCAGAGAGGGGTGTTCAAGAGAGAGTCAGAGAGTTCGCGGCGAGGATTTCGACAACCGGGGCGGAACGTATACGTTTCGTCTCGGACCCCGGCCGACGGCTCGCGAAACAGAGAGCGCGGCCGCGCGTGGCGGGATCGCCGTAAGCCTTTACTGGCAACGGGTTACGAGAACGCCCGAAGCCAGAGGCCCTCGGGCGTTTGCGTTAACTCAGACTTGCCGATAATTCCGCAAGATTGAAAGTGGCTCCCCGGGTAGGACTCGAACCTACAACCTAGCGGTTAACAGCCGCCCGCTCTACCGATTGAGCTACCGGGGAACCCTGTCTGTGCGTCCGGCGCTCCCGGCCGCGCGGTTGATCCCGATGGCCATCGGGACCCGCTCTGCCGGTCCAGCTACCGGGCAGCGCTTCCTGGTTTCGGCCGGCTGCCGGCGGCGGCTTCAGCCAATCCGCCCGGCGCCGGGTGGAGAACTATAGTGTATCGGGCCGGCCGGGTCAAGGCATCGCCCGGCGGCTTGGGATGTCGACGGGGTTGCCGTTCCTAGCGGACCGGTCAGAAGCCCTGGGATGGCCAGCGAGACCCTCGCCTCGCCGCGGTCCCCCAACAACGGGGCAGGGCCGCCGGGAGGAGAGAGGACAGAGGCGGACGAGCCGGTCACTGGACGTGGTCCAGGATCTTCCTGGCCTTGTCGGCGTCGTCGGCGGTGTCGAAGATGGAGTACGCGACACAGACGCCCTGGATGCCCGCCGCCGTGAACCCGCGGAGGCTGATGCCGGCCTCGGCGACCGCGGCAGGTCAGCGCGGCGGGCACGGCGACCCGGCGAGCTCAGTTTCACGGTCCCGGCGGTCGGATTTCCGTTGTCGGGAAAGGCTTTGCCCCGCGTCGGGGGCGGGCCTATGCTTAAGAGCGTTCGGGCGAGCGGGCGCCGGGCCCGGGGACCGCCCGGCATCGACGGTGAGGAGACGCGTGGCGAAGCGCAAGGGCAAACCGAAGGGCGGTCACAAGGCGAAACGCCGCCGCACTCGCTCGAAATCGACCGCCAAAGAGTTCCCCTGGGCCTCGCTGCCGGAAGAGGAGCTCCTCAGCTTTCGCCTGTGTGACCTGAAGCTCCGCATCGAGGGGACGGTCCTGGAGGGCCGCATCGAGCAGATCTTGCGCGAGCTGGAGGCCCGTCATCTCGTCTTCCGGCCGCATTTCTGGCTCTCCAGCGAGTGGTTCACGCCCGACGGCGTGCCGGGGGCGGCCATTCCGTTCTACCTGGCCCATCCGCGTCTGAAGCGGCTGGAGGAGAAGATGATGCTGGAGGCTGAGGGCGGCACGCGGGCCTGGTGCATGCAGCTCCTGAGGCACGAGGTAGGCCACGCCATCTCGAACGCCTACCGCCTGAACCGCCGGCGCGACTGGCAGCAGACGTTCGGCCGGTCCTCGGCCCCGTACCCCGGCTACTACCAGCCGAGGCCCTACAGCAAGCGGTTCGTCCTGCATCTGGACTACTGGTACGCCCAGAGCCACCCGGCGGAGGACTTCGCCGAGACGTTCGCGGTGTGGGTGACACCGCGGTCGGGCTGGCGACGGCGGTACGCCGGGTGGCCGGCCCTCGAGAAGCTCCAGTACGTCGACGCGGTGATGAAGGAGATGGCCGGCCGCCGACCGCTCGTCCGGACGCGGGAGCGGACCACCCCGCTGGGCCGCATCCGCCTGACACTCCGGACGTATTACCGGCGGAAGCGGGAGCGGTACGGCAGCGAATACCCGGGGTTCTACGACAAGGACCTGAGGCGTCTGTTCGCCGAGGCCGAGGCGGCGCCCGAGGGCGAGCCGGCCGAGCGGTTCCTCCGGCGGGTCGGGCCGGAGCTTCGCCGCCGCGTGGCCCGATGGACCGGCGAGTACCAGTACACCATCGACCAAGTCCTGAAGGAGATGGTCGGGCGGTGCCGCGAGCTGAAGCTCCGGACGTACCGCGACGAGGGGGAGACGAAGCTGGAGATGGCCATCCTCTTGAGCGTGCAGACGATGAACTACCTGCACAGCGGGTACCATCGGGTGGCGCTATGAGACCGCTTCGGATCGGGCTGCTCGTCCACGCCGACTGCGTGCCTCCCGAGAGCATCGAGGGGCTCTCGGACGAGGCAATGGCGCCCTTCAAGACCGAGTACGACGTCCTGGCGACGCTCGAGGGGCTGGGCCACGAGGTCCGGACGATCGCCGTCGACGACGACCTGGCACCCCTGCGAGAGGCGTGTGCGGCATGGCGGCCGCACGTCGTGTTCAACCTGCTGGAAGAGTTCCACGGGACGCGGATCTGCGTGCCGTACTTGCTGGGGTACCTGGAGCTGATGGGCCAGCCGTACACGGGATGCAACCCGCGGGGGATGATCCTGGCCCATTCGAAGGCCCTGTCGAAGCGGATCCTGCGGTCGCACCGGGTGCGGGTGCCGGACTTCGCGGTGTTCCCGCGAGGCCGGCGGGTGCGACGTCCGCGGCGGCTGGGGTTTCCGCTGCTGGTCAAGTCGGCGACGGAGCACGGGTCGGTGGGCATCGCCCAGGCGTCGATCGTCCGGGACGACGAGCGGCTCGAGCGGCGGGTGGCCCTGGTCCACGAGCAGCTCGAGAGCGATGCCATTGCCGAGCAGTACATCGAGGGCCGCGAGTTCTACGTGGGTGTCCTGGGCAACCGGCGGCTCGAGACGTTCCCCGTGTGGGAGCTGACGTTCGAGAACCTGCCCGAGGCCGCCCCGAACATCGCCACGGCGAAGGTGAAGTGGGATGCGACGTATCAGAAGCGGGCGGGGGTGAAGACGAATCGGCCGCTGGACCTGCCGCCGGACCTGGAGGCCCGGATGCAGCGGATCGCCAAGCGCGTCTTCCGCGTCTTGGGCCAGAGCGGGTACGCGAGGGTGGACCTTCGCCTGACGGCGGAGGGCGAGATCTACGTCCTGGAGTCCAACCCGAACCCGCAGCTCGCCTACGGGGAGGACTTCGCCGAGTCGGCCCACTCGATGGGGCTGGACTACGAACGGCTGCTGGCGCGGATCGTCAGCCTGGGCCGGCGATACCGCATCCGGTCGGAATAGGGGCCAACGATGCGACGGACACTCGCGACTCTCATGCCTATCGCCCCGTTGCTTGTCGGGGCAGACAAGGTGCCCCAGGCCTTCAAGTACGGCACGTGGAGCCCGATGACGCCGTTCACCGCCTCGACGGGCGGCTCGATCAACTACTACCGGTTCTCACCGACCGGCGCGAAGACGGGCGAGAAGCCGCTGCCGCTGGTCGTCTGGCTTCACGGCGGTCTCCGGTCGAACGGTCACGGCGGTCCGAATCTGCCGCAGCAGGCGTTCTACCGCGATGAGCACCAGGGGCGGCATCCGGCATTCGTCCTGCGGCCCGTGGCCATCCAGGGGCGGAACTGGGTCAGCCCGCGGGGGGCCAAGATGGGGTCGCACCGGATGCCCGACGAACCCTCGGCATCGGTCAAGGTCCTCCGCGAACTGATCCGGGAGGTCGTCCGCGCCTACCCCGTCGACACGCGGCGCGTCTACGTCGTCGGAGCGTCGATGGGCGGCTACGGCATATGGGACCTGGTGCAGCGGCACCCGGAGACGTTCGCCGCCGCCGTGCCGATCTGCGGCGGGGGCGACCCGTCGCTCGCCGGGCGCATCAAGGAGGTCCCGCTCTGGATCTTTCACGGTGACCGCGACCCGTTCGTGCCCGTGAAGGCCTCGCGGGAGATGTTCACGGCGCTCTTGAAGGCCCGCGGCGGGGAGCCGGTGGCGGAGGAGACGGCCGAACGGATCGACCGTCGCTCGCCCGACGGGCGCATCCGCTACACCGAGTACAAGGGGGGCAACCACAACGCCGCCTGGGAACGCGGCCTGGCCGATCCCGAGCTGGTCGAGTGGGTGTTCGCACAGGCCCGCCGGGCAGACGCGGGCAGGCCTCTGTTCAGCGAGACGGCCCCGTCCGGAGCGTCCCCGGCCTCCGCCCCACACGATTGAGCCGCCGCGATCGCCGCGTCCGCCGGCCCGCTTCACGGACGGACCTTCAGGATGACCAGCCGCTTGCGGTTGTGCGCGAGGATTTCGTCGGTGCCGTCGCCGTCCACGTCATAAAGGGTGATGCCCCAGCGGCCCCCTCGGTCCGGCTGGACGCCGCGGGACCGATGCATCTCGGGCACCGGCGGCAGGGGCAGGTCGAGCCACCTGTCACCGCTCAATCGGAGCAGGCAAGACGCCTCGCCGGCGGGCGGATGAACCAGCGCCAGGACGTCCTCGCCTTCCGGCCCGGCACTACGGACCGTCCGGGCCAGGCCCGGCCCCAGATCGCGGCTCCAGCGGACCGCTCCGTCGGCCCCGACGAGGTGCGACCCCCGGTGCTCGTGGGCCTCGGCCGCGTAGACCATCAAGTCGGGCGAGCCGGGGTCGAAACGGCCCACCGCGTAATGGTGGAGGTGTTTCCCCCGCAGCCGCCACCTGAGCGTGCCGTCGGCGGCGTCGACGCACAACACGTCGCGGCCGCCGACCCAGAGCACCTGCCAATCGTCCCGGTCGGCGAAGAAGCGGCGGACCTCGACCTTGTCCATGTGGGGGCAGCAGGGCATCTGCTCGAGGGCATCGTCGAGGTCCGGCCGCCACCAGATCCGCCGCCCGTCGGCGTCGTACCGGCCGAGGCCGATGAACAGGTCGTCGCGCCCCTGGCCGGTCACGTCGGCCGCCGCGTGGCGGTGCCCCCCGCCGTAGAAGCGGTGCCACCGGAGCATCGGCTCCAAGTCCTGCGTGTAGGTGAACACCAGCCACAGGGCGTTGCCCAGGACGAGGTCGCCCTTTCGTTCCAGGCCACGGAGATCCGCAGGGAAGAGACTGTAGGAAGCCCAGGTCCGCACCTCGCGGACGAGCGACCCGTCCGTGCCGTGCAGGAGCCGGAGACGGCAGTCGCCGCAGGTCGGGGCTGTGACGTAGACGACTTCGGCCGACCCGTCACCGTCCAGGTCGTGCACGACAACCGGCCCGCGGCCGTGGTACTTGCGGTTCGGGTCGGCGTCGGGGCGCGGCCGGCCGTGCTGCCACAGGACGTTGCCTTCCAGGTCGATGGCCGTCACGCACCAGATGACTTTCTCGTGGGGGTAGAAGCCGGTCGAAGGCGCGGGCCCGGCGTGGTCCTGGCCTTGAGCGAAAACAAGCTCCAGGCGCCCGTCGCCGTCGACGTCCCCCGGGTGAACGTGGATTTCGCCGAAGTCATGGAGGTCGATTTCTGTCAGGATGTCGATGCGGCTCCCGGTCATCGTGGTTTCCCTGGGGGCCTCCGCCCGGCCTGTCTCACCCCTGGTCGCAGATCGGGAAGGTCGCCCGGAGGGCCTCGATCGGGTCGCCTTTGGGCGAGAACTCGTGCCCCACGTACCCCTCGTACCCGGCGGCGGCGATGCCCCGGCAGATGCCCGTGTAGTTCAGCTCCTGGTCGTCGTCGGGGTCGTGCCGGCCGGGGTTGCCCGCGGTGTGGAAGTGCCCGATCCACCGGATGTTCTCGGCGATGGTGCGGACCAGGTCGCCCTCCATGATCTGCATGTGATAGATATCGTAGAGGAGCTTGACGCGGGGGCTGCCGACCCGTTCGCAGACGGCGACGCCCCAGGTCGTGCGGTCGCACTGGTACCCCGGGTGGTTGATGCGGGAGTTCAGGAGCTCCAGGTTGACGTTGACGCCCTTCTTCTCGGCGTACTCGGCGATACGCTTGAGCCCCTCGGCGCAAGTCTCGATGCCCTCCTCATCGCTTCCCTCGTGGCGGTTGCCGCTGAAGCAGATGAGGTTCGGGATGCCGCGGTCGGCGGCCAGGTCGATCGACTCGCGGAGCTCACGCTCGATGCGGTCGTGGTTCGACCGGCGGTTCAGGCCGTCGGGCAGCGAATCGTGGCCCGTCATGCTGGCGAAGACGAGGCCGTGCTTGTGGGCGGTCGCGACGGCCTCCTCGAACTCCTCGTTCCGCTTCCACGACTCGACCGCCGCGTAGCCGATGCCGGCGATCGCCTCGAACAGCTCGTCCAGGGCCATCCCCTTCGGCCGGAAAAGCGGATAGCAGACCGACTGCTTGATGCGCATGGAAGGCTCCTCTTACGCGGCGGGGTACTCGGTGCCGAGCTTGATGCCGAACTCGGCCCCCTTGGCGATCTCGGGGTAGACCTGGGGCAGTTCGGCGAACGGGACGACGGGCGTGACCACCTTCTCGCCGCAGAGACGGCCCTCGATGAACAGGCGGAGGCACGTGGCCTGGATCCGCCGCTCGTTCCACCGGGGATGGTCGCGGTTCGGTTCACTGCACGAGCGGCTGAAGACGATCTCGGGGATGTTGACGTGGGCCTCGGCGCCGAAGTCGAGGCCGGCCGCGTACGGCGGGGGGAACGCCCCCGCCACGACCGTCCCGCCGTAGGCCACGCCCCGCAAGGCCGCCTGGAGGGCCGCCGCCGCGCCGCTGTATTCGATGACGACGTCGGCCCCGCGTCCGTCCGTGGCGGCCCGGACCTCGGCCCCCGCATCGCAGGCCGTCGGGTCGAGCACGAGGTCGGCCCCCATGCCGGCGGCGGCGTCGCGGCGGGCCTCGACCGGGTCGAGGGCGACGATGGGGCCGGCCCCCGAGAGGCGGGCGAGCTGGACGACAAAGAGGCCGATCGCCCCCAGGCCGAAGACGGCCACGGCGTCGCCGACGCGGACCCGGCCGTCGCGGACCGCCCCCATGGCGAAGTCGGCCGGGTCGAGGCACACCGCCGACTGCCACGCGAGCTCCGGCGTGACCTTCCAGCAGGCGCCTGTGTCGAGGGTCAGCGTCTCGCGGAAGCCCGCGTAAGCCAGGACACGGTCGCCGGCCGCCAGGGCCGTCACATCCGGGCCGACCTCGGTGACGGTGCCGACGGTCATGTTCCCCACGGGGCAGGGGTAGGGCTCGACGGGGACGTCGGGCGAGAAGATGCCGCGGGCCTCGTCCCAGCCGCCGTGGTCGGCCAGGTAGCCCTTGAAGAAGGCCATCTCGGTGCCGTGCTTGGCCGCGCCGAACTCGGCCCTGACGCGGACCTGGCCGGCCCCGAGGGGCGGCTCGTCGTACTCGCGCCAGGCGAGCCTGTACGGCTCGGTGCAGACCAGCTCCTTGGGCATGGCGGTTCCTTCCGGTTTCGTGAGGCGTGCGGGGGGCGATGGTAGCGGGTCGGGACGCTGTGCTCAAGCACGTGGTCGGCGGAAAAGGCGGGCCACCGCAGGGGGGCTGCTCCGGACGGTGGGGGGAGGCCCCGACCGGCTGCATGGCTACGGACGGCCGCGGGGAAGGGCACGCGTCCGAGCACGGCCACGGACGACGGCCGGGGTCGGCGCGAGCCGAACCACCGCGCGAAAAGAAGGGGAGGCCCGCTCGGGGGCCTCCCCGTGAGCGTCATTCGGTTCGCTTGAGGCTTACCGCCTGCGGCGACGGATCAGCATCATGCCCAGCCCGCCGACGGCGACAAAGGCGAGCGTCGCCGGCTCGGGAACCAAGGCGCCGGAAAGCTGGGTCAGGTCGCCCTGGCCCGCTGTCCCGGCGCCTTGCTGGAAGGTGAACGTGTCGGGGTCGCTGTCGTACGTGCCGGCCGGCTCGGAGCCGAAGACGAATTCTCCGCTCAGGAGGTAGTCGCCGAGGAGTAGATTGTTGCCGAAACCGGTCCCGTCGGCACGGGTCTTACCCGCCGGCGCCAGGCTCATGCCCGGCACGAACTGGCCTTCGACCTTGAACCCGGGATCGGAGATGTCGCTCGGCCCCTGCACCAGTACGGAGAGGGTGGTTGGTCCCCCGCCGGACACGTTCGGCATCGCGAGAACTTCGCCAGTGTCCTGGAAACTTTCCACGACCTTCAGGTTCGACTCCGGGTTGCCGACGAACGACCAGAAAACCTCGTCGTCCGAATCGCCGGCGAACCCGAGCTCTCCCCAACCGGTCGTGTTTCGGTCCCAGTACGTCCCGTCGTCGAGGTCCACGATCAGACTGCCGTCGGTCTCGCGGACGGGCAGCTCTGTAAAGGTGCCGCCGGCCGAGCCATAGCGCGCTCCTCCTCCGCCGACCGGTGACGTCAGTGTGGCGTCTGCCTGAGCGTCGGCCCAGACGTCAAGGTGGACGGCATCGTTGCCGCCGAGCGCAAACGACGAATTGACGAAGCCGGCGTGCCCGTCCGCCGAAATCGCTTCCAGGGACATGCTCTCGATGTGTGCGTTGTAAAGGCCGAACGTCAACTGCTGGACGTCCTCTTGATTCAGGGCGGACGTGGCATAGTTGACCGTTCCCAGTGGCTGCCCGTTGCTGTTGCTGGACGAGATGGACTGGACGACACCGCCGACGTAGATCCGGCCGGCGGTCTTGCCCTCGTAGTTGCCTGCTCCGGTGAACAGATCGGTGATCTGTTGGGCCCCGACCAGGACCGCCCCACTGGGCGGCGTCTGGGCGGCTCCGGTCGTGCTCGTAGCTCCGTTGTACAGGACGAAGTCGGGCGTCCCGGCCCCGTCGGCGTCAAGCGTGTAGCCGATAGCGACATCGTTGATGTACGCCCCGGCCGGGACAACCCCCAGGCCCGGGATCTCCACTTCATCCAGAACCTCGACGAAAACTTCGGCAAAAGCGCCGAACGCGTCCACCTCCATCTTGCCCGGCGGCGGTAGGGGCACGTCCAGGCTCGCCGTTGCCGAACCGGCCGTCATGGCCAGCATTCCCGCCACTGCCAGCAGTCTCGCGCGTTTCATAGCCGGTGTCCTCTCTCTCGTATCAGTCTAGACCAATCTGTCCGTTCAAACACAAAGGCGGCCCTCGGGTTTCCTTGCCCCCGGAAGCCGCCTCGTTAGCGACGAGCCGATCTTGTTTTCGTGTGGAGCGTGGTTCCCCGCCAGCCTCCCCCTTGAGGCAGGCGGATCGCCGCACACCCCACTCTACAGGGAAAATATACCACAAAACCGGGCGAAGTCAAATGTTTCCTGCCGTTCCAACGGGAATCTCGCCGGGTCGGCGGCCCCCTGGGCCGGCCCCGTCCTTTCACGGCGAGCCGGCCGGGCGCCCGCTTCCAGGGCCTTGCTTGGGGGGTCGCAGAGGACCCTAGACGGGATGGCGCAGCAGATCAGGGGGTTCCCCCATGGCCGACTAGGGCATTTGGCCGGCGGGCGCCCCCATGTCCGCCCCGATTGGAGAGGTTTCCCAGACAAAGCAGATTGTCGTTAGCCGCCCGAATCTTGTGTCTGATCGCCATTTCCGCTCAGAGAACGCTACGAAAGTGAAAGAACCGTCCTCGCCATTTGACACGGGCCGTTTTGTCGGGTATACTTCGCCGTCTGTCAGCCGCGCTGGTCGGCGGGGGGACCGCGCGTGAGCGCGGGACCGGTTGAAACGGGCATAGCTGAGGGGTCCAGCAGGCGTGGCCGGTTCCGCAGCCGCGCCATCATGATCCAGTTCTGTTGAGGGGATCGCCAGAGCGGTCTCCGCCTGTTTCCCCCCCAATAGCGAGTCGGCAGGGCCGCATCCGGCCGGTGCGCAGTGTCGGATGGCGGCCTGCAGCACAAGCATAGGAGCCCGGGAAGGCGGCCCGAGGGTCCCTGCTCGGGGTTGGATACGCGAAAATTCGGGGTAGACCGGCGACAGCCCTAGCCAGGATGGCCGGTCCACCCGGGTCGGTGTGCCGGGCTTTTTGTGCGCCCGGCTCTCGATGATGCCGTCTCGTCCGGCACACCGCCCCCACACTTGGCCCCGGACGGCCCGATATCGGCCGCCAAGGCCCATGAAGGGGGGCGCATGCCGGAGCCCATCACACTCGTCGGAGTCGGAGTCGGCGTTGCGGGCCTGATGACGCAGCTCGCCCGCCGCTACTTCGAGCTGGCCAAAGAGGTCGTGGACATCGTCCTTGGCTTTCTGGCCCTCGTTCTGGCCCTCCCCCTGCTGGGTCTCTGCGCCCTCCTGATCAAGCTTTCGAGCAAGGGGCCGGTCCTCTTCACCCAGGTTCGAATGGGCAAGGACGGCAAGCTGTTCAAGATGTACAAGCTGCGGACGATGTACGTCGACGCCGAGTCGGCCGGCAAGGCCGTCTGGGCCAAGGCGGGCGACCCCCGCGTCGTGCCCGTCTGCCGATGGATGCGGAAGAGCCACGTCGACGAGCTGCCGCAGCTCCTGAACGTGGTTCGCGGCGACATGTCGCTGGTGGGGCCGCGGCCGGAACGTCCCGAGATCCTCTCCGAGCTGGAGAAGGCCTATCCGCAGGTTCGGAAGCGTCTGGCGGTCCGCCCGGGCATCACGGGCCTCGCCCAGGTGACGAACGGCTACGACACGACCGTCGAGGCCTTCCGGAAGAAGCTGGAGGCCGACCTGGCGTACATTGAGCGGCGGAACTGGAGCACGGAGCTCCGGATCATGGCCGCGACGTTCTCGAAGTTCTACGACGCCAAGGCGCACTAGGGGCCGTCTGAGGACTCCCTCTCCCCGGATGGGAGAGGGGCGGGGTGAGGGGGATTCGGAGGTCTGATACCGTTTGCAGGCCGCCTCGCAATCGGAGGCCGGCACGATCTGCTCGACCGGGACCGGTGGCTCATCGGGCCGGTGCCGGGGGCGGTGGCGATAAAAGGCTTGAGAGGGGACACCGGTGAGCAAGACGAGGGGAAAGGAGGTGCCCATGGTGTGAGAGGGGGGACAGCCTGGACGCGGGCTGTCGGTTGTGCCGCGCCCGACGGGGCGCGTCGGGGGCTTGGGCGCGTTTTCGGCCGAAGCCTCCTCCGGGCGGACGCGGTGTCCGTCCGAAAGCCGAACGGAAGAGGGGTACCATCAAGCGCTTGAGACGGAAGCACGAAAAGCACGTGCGTGTGAAGCAAACTGCTCAAGGCGAAAGAGTCGGCTTCTGCACGTACGACAGAAGCCGCGAAAGGAGAAGAAGCCTATGAGATGTTTACGAATGCTGTTGATGACGGGTCTGCTGCTGGTGTTTACGGCAGGCGCGTCGGCCGTCAGCGTCCCGCTGCCGCCAAACGGCGACATGAACATCGACGCTTTCGGCGCCTTTGCCGAGATCTTCGTCGAAGTGCTCCAAGACACGGAGCTTCCTGGCGCCGGGGTCGTTCCGGCGGGAACACTCTTGAACAACCTCGCTATCGGCTACACCAAGGACTCCGACGGGGCCGGGACGCCCGACTTCGTCCTGTACACCGGGGCAGCGAGCACGACCGGAGCGGCGCAGACGGCCCCGGGGACCGTCGTCCTCATCGGTGGCAGCACGATCACCGAGTTGTTCACCGGACAGGGCGGTTTCGAGGATGTCACGGTCGGACGGCTTTACGTCGGTGGCGTGATCCAGTCGATCGCTACCGAAAGTCCGGGCGGGGTCCCCTTGGGGACTGAGACTTACGCCACGTCGGCCGCAGACACGGACGACGTTCAGCTCACCTTCAGCCTGTATAACTCGCACGTGACTGCCCTGACCCTTGAGGCCACATCGGCCGGTGGGCAGTCAGGTTTCATCACGACGGAGTTTGAGCTTGAAGGTGGCGATGCGGCTCATCTTGATATCTGGGCGGACGCCGTCGCCGATGCGACGTTGACGGCTCCGGTTGGAGCGGGCCTGCGGTACGGTTCGGCAGCCGGTCTCTTCACGGAGCTGCCCGTCCGGGAGACCGACGGCAGTCTGATCGTGGACCTCGACGACGGGACGTACTGGGACCGAAACACGACCGGTTGGGGAGAGCTCGGGTTCGCCGGCGATTCGGACGACGAGGTTTTCTGGTCGTTCGTCGGCAACCCGGAGTCGAACCTGAAGGTCGTGGAAAGTTTCCAGGACACTGGCGAAGTTCTCGCGATGCCGAACGTGTCCGGCGGGGGACCAACCACCCTCTCCGTACTGGTGCAGGGGCCGAGCGACATCTCCGATCCCGGGTTCAAGGTCGAAGGCCAGTTCGTGCCGGGCATGAGCCTGGCGCCGGCCGCCAAGACGGACACCGGCTTCGGCCATGGCAATGGTCTGCTGACTGGGGACTACCTGCTGAGTGGCGAGTTTGTGTTCGGCTCCGGGCCGACGGATACGTACGATAGCGACCCCGGCACGTTCACGTTTCAGCAGGGCGCGGGCAGCGACGGTCAGGGCGACCTGACCCAGCTTTCCGGCGCGCTGATCCCCGAGCCGGTCACGATGGCCGGGATGTTCCTCGGGCTAGGCAGCCTGGTGGGCTACGTCCGGAAGCGCCGTAAGTAAGAAGGAACGTCCCCTCACCGGGGAACGGTCCTTCGCCGAAAACGAAAACACGGGGCGCCGTGGCAGCAGCCGCGGCGCCCCGTCACTTTTCTGGCCGGCGCAGCCGCGCCGGGCACCGGCGGCCAAGCCGGCGGTTGAGTGGCAAGCATCGGGCGGAAGCGGGAACTCGCGGTCGAGCGCCGTGGCCGAGACCTGTGCAGTAGCCGGCAGAAGGCCGCTCAGAGGCAAGGGCAGGGCAGACCGGCCCCGCCGGCCGCCGATCAGCCGTGACCGGCCAGCAGATGCGTCGGCAGGCCCAGGGCCGTCTGGACCCGGCGGATGTTCTTCAGGTAGCTCCACAGCGGCCGGCGGCTCCGGAAAAACCGGTGCAGGGCCGTCGCCGCCCGAAGCACCGGGCGGGGCACCTGGTTGTCCTGGAGGGCGATGTAGTTCGGATGCCGCATCAGCGCCTCGTCCAGCAGGCGGAACAGCTCCTCCCGCGGGATGGCCGGCTCGTACCAGACGGGCTCCAGGAGCGAATCCTCCGGCCCGAGCTGGCCCGCCCGGCGGGCCTGCCTCTCGATCGGGGCCCCCTTGAAGATTCGCACCCCCGAGACGAGCAGCACGAGGTGGCTGGACGGCACGTGGCGCTCGGCGAAGGCCAGCGTCTCGCGGACCGTCTCGGTGGTCTCGCCCGCCCCGCCGAACATGAAGTACCAGACGATGGGCATGCGGCAGCGTCGGGCCAGCTCGGCCGACCGGGCCACGTCGCCCACCGTGAAATTCTTCCCCAGCGACTCGAGCATCTTCGGCGACGCCGTCTCCGGCGTGATCGAGACCTCCGTGAAACCCGCGTCCCCCAGCAGCCGGAACAGCTCTTCGGTTACCGCCCCGGGGTTGATTCCCATCGTGTTGAACTGGGCTGGGAAGCGCCGCTCGGCCAAGACGCGGCAGATGCCCAGGGCGTGATCCAGCGGAATGTTGAACGTGCTGTCGACAAACTCGATGGAGGTGGCCCCCGCCTGCTCGACGGCGTCGGCCACCTCTCGGGCCACCCGTTCGGGCGACTTGAGCCGGTAGCACGGGCCCTCGATCTCGTTGTAGACGCAGTAGCTGCACTTCAGGGCGCAGCCCCGCTTCGTCTGGATGCCCAGCGATCCATTGTACGCCAGGTACCGGGGCAGGTCGAGCCACTCGTGCGGCCGGGGCATGGGCAGGTCGTCGAGGTCCGGCACCCGGGCCGGCTCGGTGATCTCGACGTGGCCGTTCGTGCGATAGGCCAGGCCCGGCACGGCCTGGAGCGAACCGCCCCCTTCCAAGGCCTCGAGCAGCAACGGCAGGGCCACCTCGCCGTCGCCCCGGACGGCGTAGTCGGCCCCGAAATAGTCCAGCATCTCCGCCGGCATGATGCCGACCGCCGGCCCACCCAGCACCACCGGACACCCCGCCTCGGCCTTGCAGGGCTCGATGACCCGGCGGCGGATTTCCTCGAGGTAGAACTTCGGGGCCTGCCAGTCGACGTTGTCGATGTTGCGGACGCTGATGCCGACGATCTCCGGCCGATGTTGGGCCAACGCCCGGCGTATGTCGCGCTCCGGCCGGCCCGAGAAGCACAGGTCGAGCAGGTCGACGTCGTGGCCGGCCTCACGAGCGCTGGTGGCGATGGCACACGCCCCGATGGGCGGGACCGGCCAGGGCGAGCGTTCGCGGTTGCTGTTGACGATCAGGACGCGCATCGGGGCTCCTTCTGCCGAGGGTCGGCCCCGGCGAAGGTTGTCGAGCTCTCGGTGTCCGTCTCGGCGGGGCCGCTGGTCGCCTCGCCCGGCCCGCCGAGTCTCATCCGCACCCGGGCCGCCAAGCTGTAGAGGCGCTGCACGAGATCGTCACCCATCCGGGCCGGGTTCTGGTTGCACCCCGGGCAGTTGCCCCGCGGGGCCCCGCTGCGGATACGCCGATACGCCGTCACCAGGCCGTCCTCACGCAGGTTCCCCACAGTCACCTTGCTGGCCGCATCGTTGATGCAGAACCGGTAGTTACCCTGGGAGTCGACCGACAGGCTGCCGGCCTTCCAGATACAGGGAAACGGGTCGCCCAGGACGGCGATCACGTCCTTCGTCGCCGGATAGAACACCCGCAGCTCCGAGAGCATGACGAGGCGGACCCCATTGACGACTGCGCCCGCATACCGCTGCCGGTAGTCCCGATAGAAATCGTTCAGGAACCCCTCGTCCCTGACGGTGCCGCCGCGGTTCGAGGTCGCCGGGAAGGTCACCAGCCGCAGGTTGTCCAGCGCAACGTCGGCCGCCAGCCGGGTGAGGAACTCGACCGTCTCGGGGAAGTCCTCGTGCGATTCCTTGACCGGCGGCGAGATGTGGATGCGGAACTCCGGCAGCCGGCCGTCCCGGTAGGCCGCCATGCACAGCCGCAGGCTCTCGACGGCCCGGTCCAAGAGGCGCGGCCCGGACTCCGGGCACCGCAGCATGATCCGCCCGTACCGGGCCGGGTCCGACGTGGGGAACGAGAACTTCAGGATGTCGACGGCGCAGCAGGCCGAGGCCAGGTTCGCCTCCGTCACGGCGCTGCCGTTCGTGACGAGCGAGACGTCCGGCCTCCGGCCCCAGCGGCGGGTCGAATCGGCCTTGAACGGCTCGTAAAGGGCCATCGCCTCGTCGAATCGGCCGTGGAGGAAGGGCTCGCCGTAACCGGCGTTGATGATCTCGCGGACGAACCAGTCCTCTTCGGCCGCCTCGCCGACGCGGTCCAGGAAGGCCCGGACCCCTTCCATGGGCATGTCCCGGCGGGTCATGACGAAATCGGGGTCGCCTTGGGGACACACGATGCATTTGCGGTTGCACCGGCTGGTCAGCTCGAGATTGACGACGAACTGCTTCAACGCACGTTCTCCTTCCAGGGGGACCTCGCCGGTCGCCGGGGGACAGCCGCCCGTCGAAGTCCGCCATTCGGCTTGTCGGTACTCTTACACCTCGGTCAGGGCGGCTTCGGGAAGGACCGCCGCCAGGTCGAGGTCGGGATGGTAGGCCGAGACGACCCGCAGCTCGCGAGGGCTCAGCCGCGACAGCATGTCGGTCCGCTCCACGAAGAAGTAGAGCAGCTCCCCGGTGGTCATCCGCCACTCCGGCGCCGGGGCCACCCCGTCCTTCTCCTGGAAGAACAGGTGCCGCACGTTCGGCCGGTTCACGTCGTCGGGGTCGAGGGTGGCCAGGTCCAGGCGGAGCAGGACCGCCGGGGCCCCCCGGACCGCCGAGTAGACCCGCCGCGGACCGACCACCTCGAAGCACAGCATTCGCTCGTAAAACGCGACGTGCTTCGGGTTTACGGTGATCAGCAGGTCGTCGACGCCACGCTGGATGGCCTTCCAGAACAGGGGCCGCATCAGCCGGAGCTGTTCGCGGATGCCGCGCCCAAGCAATCCGCGGCGGTCGGCCAGCATCCCGGCCTCGGCCAGCGCCCCCCCGGCGTCGCGCATCCGGTCGGCGTAATCGGCGTACAGCGTGTCCAACGGCAGGCCCAGCTCCGAGTCCAGGAACAGGGTCACCGTGGCGATGACCTCTCCATTGAGCTTGGCCACGAACGGGGACGCTGTCGGCAGGGCGTAATGCACCCCCAGCCGCATACCGCTCGCCTGGGGCTGCATGTACCCGCACTCGACGTACCGCTCGTGGACCAGCCGCAGGGCCTCTTCGAATTCGGCACGGCTGGCGGCATGGCGTGTGATGATGCGACGAGGCAACGTTGCATCCTTTCCTCAGGCGGGCACCGAGAGACCGAGCGGAGGACGGCTCAGCCCTGGTGGTCCGCTTCGGGCCGGTCGCCACCGACGTGCTCTGGTCCGCCTGAATGCAGACACACCACACGCGCAATCTTTGCGTTAGGGAGGACGGTCAATTCTGAGTACTGCGGAGGTGCGAGCAGGTAACCTGTAAGCCTTATCGGCTCCCTGGGTGGTTCGCTTCAATGATTCCGACGCAGCGGTGAGCCCGGAACCTGCCGCCGGCTCCCCCGGACGGCCGGCCCCCGCGATAGCAATCGAATAGATCCCCTCTCCCCTCACTTACGGCCGTTTTCCGCACGAGCAGGCGACAGCAGACGCAGTAAGTGGCTGGGGCCCCACTAAGTCCATGGCTCCTGAAACCAGCGACGTTTATTGCCCGGGGCGGTCCCCCCGTCCTGGCGCGCCGGGACGGTAACCCCTTACTCCCCAAAGAAGAAGTGAATGGCCTCGCGGCACTGACAGACTTTACCACGAAAACCCCGCCTTGTCAAAGCCCTCTTCCGGCAGGCCGGTTCCCTCAAAGCCGGGGCCGCCATCTGGCCGATAGCGCCGATAGCCGGGTACGTGGCGCCGTACCGGCCGCCCCGGACCCCTGGACCCGCACGGCGGAGCCGACCGCACCCGCGCCGCACGACCGCCCGCACCGGGCCGAAACGGGGCCACAATGCCCCGCTTCCCTCACCGGGCGGGCTCCGGAGGGGCCGTCATGTGGATCCGAAGGCGAACGCTTCTGGACCGCTCGGGACCGTTCCGGCTGCAATGGCTCCACCCGTCCCGCCGACGGTTGATGGCCGCCGTCCGCCGCGCCCTCTCAGTGGACGACCACCGCGCGGCGTTGGAGCTGTCTGCCCGGCTCGCCCCCGACGGCCGGGCCCTCGGCTGGTCGGCCGACGGCACGCCGTGGGTCTACGGCGCCGTGCCGGAAACGGCGACCTTCCTGGCCGAAGTCGACGGCCGGATTGTCGGCGCGGCCAGCTTGATCCCCGACTCGGCCGGCCTGGGGCTGCCGGGGGACGAGACGTTCGGCCGGGAGCTGGCGCTTTTGAGGCAGATGGAGCCGCCCGTCGCCCAGATGGTGACGGCCATCGGCGAGGCGTGCCCCACGATGACCTCGCTGGCCGAGCTCGTCCGGGCCGCCATCGCCCAGGCCCTCCACGACGGCTACGGGGCCGTCTTCACCCAGGTGCCGCCCGTCCATGCCCGGCTCTTGGAGGAAATCTTCCAGTTCGACGCCTGGGGTCGGCACGCCCTGGCGGGAGGCCGGCGCGTCGAGGCCAAGAGGCTCAGCCTGCTCAGTCTCGGCCGACGCTTCCAGCAGGCCGACCGGGCCTTGGGACGGGAGGCGTTTCTCTGCGACTACTTCGTCCTCGGCAACCCGTACCATCGGCGGGTCCCCGCTTGGGAGGCCGAGGCCGCCGCCCGATTCGCCGACGCGGAGTTTGTCGAGCGGCTGACGGCGGCGTGCGGCATCCGTCTGGCCGCCTGCACCCGCCGGCAGCGGCGGGTGTTGCGGGAGCGATGGGGCGACGACGTCTTCGCCCGCATCGCCGGCCCCGCGGGCCACGTCGCCCGCTGACGGGCCCGCCGCGCCCTCCACGTGCTGTTTTCCACGGTCGCATTCCAGACAGGGGGGCGACTGGGTCGCCGAGGCGGCGGCTACAGGTCGCGGCACCAGGTGCCGGAGGCACGCCTCTTGTTCCGCTACGCGGGCGAGTCCCTGGGAGGGAGGTGCCCAATCCCATCGTAGGGCTACTTGGTCAACGCTTGCCAACCGACAACGACTCCAGCGCCCCTTACTCCAGTGCCCCTTGCTGTAGCGCCCCTTGCTGTAGCGCCCCTTGCTCCAGCGCGGTGGGCAGTCTTGCCCACCGCGTCACTTGCGTTTCGAAGTCCCTTTCGCGGCGGGCAGGACTGCCCGCCGCGCTTTCCATTAGTTCGCCCGCCGCGCTTTCCATTAGTTCGGCCGCCGCGCGGCGCCCACGACTGGGCACGGCGCTACGGCCCTCGGTGCTCAGCGCCCCTTACTCCAGTGCCCCTTGCTGTAGCGCGGTGGGCAGTCTTGCCCACCGCGTCACTTGCGTTTCGA
>CAZGKW010000059.1:16786-22231 GCA_964526295.1 uncultured Anaerolineales bacterium | reverse complement strand
CGACGGATCGCCGGCTGGGTCATGCGGCGGCGAAAAAAGGTGACTGTCCCGGTTTTTGACTTCTGGAGAAGACCACCGAAGGCAAGACCGGCATCAAGCGGGCTGACATGGGCGCGATCCTGGGACGCGACGGGGCCGACAGGAAGTCCGAGCTCCGGGCCGCGTGGCGGGCGTGGTGGGCGAAGAACAAGCACGATTGGCCGCCGAAGGAACCCGAGGTCGAAAAGGACGCCTCGGCGGCTGCGCGGACCGGCGCAGGGTGAGAATCGCCGAGTGGCGGACCGCAGCGAAGCGCGGTGGGCAGGACTGCCCACCGCGCGGTCTGTCTTGGCCGACGCCGGGACTGCTTTGGCCGAATCCTTGCGAGCGGGCGGCGGGCATGACATAATCGGCGGCGGACCGGTGGACCGCGGGGGGCCGGAGCCCCGCCGCGCACCGGCCGGAAGCAGCTCCAATCCGACCGCTCGGACAACGGCCCGCCATGCCCAGAGACCGCCGCCCGAAAGACGCCGCCCCGCAAGGCACGGTGGCGTCGGTGCGCGGCAGCGTGGTCGACGCGACGTTCTCCCGGCCCTTGCCCGAGGTCCGGACGCTCCTCAAAGCGGGCACCGACGGCGACGTCCCCGTCGAGGTCCTGACGCACGTCGACGACCGGACGGTCCGCGGCATCGCCCTCGGGCCGACACAAGGCCTCGCCCGCGGCGACCCCGTCGCCCACACCGGCGGGCCCATCCGCTGCCCCGTCGGCAAGGGCCTCGTGGGCCGCATGTTCAACGTCTTCGGCGAGCCGGTCGACGGCCGGGGCGACGTGGAGGCCGAGGAGCGCCGCTCCATCCACGGCGAGCCGGTGCCCCTGTCGCGCCAGACCACCGGCCGCGAAATCTTCGAGACCGGCATCAAGGCCATCGACGTCCTCGCCCCCCTGGAACGCGGCGGCAAGGCCGGCATGTTCGGCGGGGCCGGCGTCGGCAAGACCGTCCTTATCATGGAGATGATCCACAACATGGTGGGGCGGCACGAGGGCATCAGCATCTTCTGCGGCATCGGCGAGCGGACCCGCGAGGCCGAGGAGCTGTACCGCGAGGTCCAGGAGGCCGGCGTCCTCGATTCCTCCGTCCTCGTCTTCGGCCAGATGAACGAGCCGCCGGGGGCCCGGTTCCGCGTGGGCCACACGGCCCTGACGATGGCCGAGTATTTCCGCGACACGGCCCGCCAGGACGTCCTGCTGCTGATCGACAACATCTTCCGGTTCGTCCAGAGCGGGTCGGAGGTCTCAGGCCTGATGGGCCAGCTCCCGAGCCGCCTCGGGTACCAGCCGACCCTCGGGTCGGAGCTCTCGGCCCTCCAGGAGCGGATCTCGAGCACCGCCCGAGGCGCGATCAGCTCGATCCAGGCCGTCTACGTCCCGGCCGACGATTTCACCGACCCGGCGGTGGTCCACACCTTCGGGCACCTGTCGGCCTCGATCGTCCTCTCGCGGGACCGGGCCAGCCAGGGCCTGTACCCCGCGGTCAACCCCCTGCGGACCGACTCGAAGATGCTGACGCCCCAGGTGGTCGGCGAGAAGCACTACCGGGTGGCCCGCGAGGTCCGCCGCACGCTCCAGGAGTACGAGGAGCTGAAGGACATCATCGCCATGCTCGGCCTGGAGGAGCTGTCGCGCCAGGACCAGCAGACCGTCAACCGGGCCCGTCGGCTGGAGCGGTTCCTGACGCAGCCGTTCTTCGTCACGGAGCAGTTCACCGGCCACGAGGGCAAGCTGGTGGGCCGCGACGACGCCATCGACGGCTGCGACCGGATCCTCTCCGACGAGTTCGCCGACCGGCCGGAGGCGGCGTTCTACATGATCGGCCCGATCGACGAGGCGAGGAAGGAATGAACCTCAAGGTCCTGCTGCCGGACCGGACGCTCGTCGACGAGCCGGTCCGCAAGGTCAGCCTGGAGGCCGAGGACGGGGCGATGACGCTCCTGGCGCGGCACCAGGACCTGGCGACGGCGCTCGTGCCGGGCATCCTGTCGTACGAGTCGCCCGAGGGCAACGAGACGTTCATGGCCCTGGCCGAGGGGACGCTTGTCAAGTGCGGCGACGAGGTGCTCGTCTCGGCCCGGCGGGGCGTGCTGGGGCCGGAGCTGGGCACCTTGAGGGAGCGTGTCGAGCAGGAGTTCCGCCAGCTCGACGAGCGGGAAAGCTCGGCCCGGACGGCCCTGGCGAAGATCGAGGCGACGTTCATGCACCGGTTCATCGAGCTCGAACATGGCCCGGAATGAAAAGCCCGACGAGGGGGCCGGCCCGGATTCGCCGCAGGGCGCTCCGCGCCCGCCGAAGGGGGCGGGCCCGGCCGCGCCGCATAAGCCGGTCGAGCGGGACCGCTTCGCCCGCGACGTCGAGACGAAGGAGCGCCGCAAGGTTCGGGCCCGGCGAGAGCGCCGGCGGAGCCCCTGGTTCTGGGCCGGCATGTTCGGCCTCGTGGGCTGGTCGGTGGCCGTGCCGACGCTCCTCGGGGTGCTGGCGGGGTGGTTCCTGGACCGGCGGCTGGGCGGACAGATCTCCTGGACGCTGACGGGGCTCGTCATCGGCATGGCCCTGGGGTGCCTGAACGCGTGGTTCTGGGTGAAGCGCGAGAGCCGCCGGGAGGATTGAGCCGTGCCGGTCCCGTGGTGGCAGCTCGCGGTGGCGGTGGCGGCGGGGGCCGTCGCGGGGCTCGTCTACTTCGGTGGCCTGTGGTGGACGGTGCGGCGGCTGCCGACGGCCAGGCGGCCGGTGGCGCTGAGTCTGGGGAGCTTCGCGTTGCGGACCGCGGCGGCGGTGGCGATCATCTTTTTCGCCGCCCGCGAGCACTGGCTGTTGCTGGTAGTCTGTATGGCGGCCCTGGTGGTCGTGCGGACGGTGATGGTCCGCATGCTCGGACCGGCCCGGCCTGTCGACGAGGCCACCCCAGAGGCCAACACGAACGGTTAGCCGCGGGGGGCGCCCCGCGCGTGCCACTTTGACGAAACCGCGGCGGGCACGGAAACCCACCACGCACAGGATGATGAGATGGACCCGACGACCTTCAGCATCGACCAGGTCGATTACCAACTGGGCCCGGTCCAGGTCCCGGCCACGCTGGTCAACACCTGGATCGTCATGGCCGTGCTGGTGGTCGGCTCGTGGGTGGTCACGCGGCGGCTCTCCTCCGGCAAGCACATGGGCCGGTGGCAGGACCTGCTGGAGGTCATCGTCGGGTACATGCGGCGGGAGATCCGCGAGCTGAGCCACCAGGACCCGCGGCCGTTCCTGCCGTTCGTCGGGACGCTCTTCATCTTCATCGCGATGTCGAACGTCCTGGAGATCATCCCGGGCTTTGTGTCGCCCGCCGGGGGCATCGCCACGACGGGGGCCCTGGCCGTTTGCGTCTTCTTCGCCGTGCCGATCTACGGCGTCCTGAACCAGGGCCTCGTCGGGTACCTGAAGAACTACGTGCGGCCGTCGCCGTTCATGCTGCCGTTCAACATCATCGGCGAGCTGTCGCGGACGCTGGCCCTGGCGGTGCGTCTTTTCGGCAACGTGATGAGCGGGACGAAGGTGGTGGCGATCCTGTTGGGCCTCGTGCCGCTTCTGGCCCCGGCCGTCATGCAGCTCCTGGGCCTCCTGATCGGTTTCATCCAGGCGTACGTGTTCGCCATGCTGGCGATGGTGTACATCTCGTCGGGTCTTAGGGCCCGCGAGGACACGGAGGAGAAGGCCGAGGAGGCCGAGGCGCCGGCCGCCTCGGACGAGATGGGAAGCGCCGCCCGCGATGCCGACGAGGCATCGCGCAACGCCCTGGAAGCCGCCACCGCGGCGGGCGGGCCCGCCGCGGATTCCTCCCCTGAGCCCGCCGCGGACATGGCGGGAGACGCCGTGCCGCGCAAAGACTCCCCCCAGCCCAACCCGAAAGGACCTTCCGATGACTGACGTCGCTACGGTAGGCATGGTCTCGATCATCGTATCGGGGCTGACGATCGCCCTCGGGTCGATCGGGCCGGCCCTGGGCGAGGCCCGGGCCCTGGCCGAGGCCCTCTCGGCCATCGCCCGCCAGCCCGACGAGGCCAACACGCTGACGCGGACGCTGTTCGTCGGCCTGGCGATGGTCGAATCGACTGCCATCTACTGCTTCGTGGTCTCGATGATCCTGATCTTCGCGAACCCGTTCTGGACCGCCGTCACCGAGGCCGCGGCGGCGGGGGGGAATTGACGGTGCTCGCCGACTGGATCTGCCATCTGGCCGAAGCCGTGCCCGCGGCCGAAGGCGGCGGCGAGGGGCCGCTGTTCAACTGGACGATCTTCGTCGCCCAGATCGTCAACTTCCTGGTCCTGGTCGCCCTCTTGCGCGTCTTCCTCTACAAGCGGATCGTCCAGGCCATGGACCGGCGGGAGAAGAAGATCGCCTCCCACTTCGAAGGGGCCGAACAGAAAGATCGCGAGGCCGCCGAGAAGGCCGAGGCCCTCGAGAAGGAAAAGAGCGAACTGGAGGCCGGCCGCGAGTCGCTCCTATCGGAGGCCCGCCAGCAGGCCGACCAGCGGCGGAAGGAGCTACTCCAGGAGGCCCGCTCGGAGGTCGACGAACAGGCCCGCCGGTGGCGGGAGGACCTGACGCGGGAAAAGGAATCGTTCCTGTCGGAGCTTCGAAGCCGCGCCGCCGGGCAGGTCTCCGGGATCGCCCGGAAGGCCCTCAGGGACCTGGCCGATGCGAACCTGGAGCGGCAAATGGCGAACGTCTTGCTGGCGCGCCTGGCGGAGATGGACGACCAGGAGCGGGGCGAGTTCGCCGAGGCCGTCAAGAGCAGCGGCGAGGGCGTCACGGTCGCCTCCGCCTGGGAGGTGCCGGAGGAGGACCGCGAGCCCATCACGTCGGCCGTCCGGGAGCACTTCGACGGCGAGGCCGAGGTCCGGTTCGAGACGGCCCCGGAGCTCTCGTGCGGCATCGAGCTTCGTGCCGGCGGCCGGGAGATCGCCTGGACCGTCGACGAGTACGTCCGGGACCTCGCCGAGACCCTGTCGGCGGCCATCGACGAGCAGGCCCAGGAGGAAACGGCGACCGAGAGGGCGCCCGAAGTGAAGCAGACCGACGAGGAGGCGGAGGCTGAAGCGCCGCCGCGTTTGAAGGAGCAGCCCGACGAGTCGGCCGAGGCCCACAGTTAGCCGCCGGGCCCGCCTGAGGCGGGTAAACTTGCCCGGCGCGTGCGTCGAACAGCGCGCGGCCCGCAAGCGAGCCGGCGAAACGCGCCTATTACGACAACGCCACTTGCCGCCCGGCGCGTGCGTCGAACAGCGAGCGGCCCGCAAGCGAGCCGGCGAAACGCGCCTATTACGACAACGCCACTTGCCGCCCGGCGCGTGCGTCGAACAGCGAGCGGCCCGCAAGCGGGCCGGCGAAACGCGCCTATTACGACAACGCCACTTGCCGCCCGGCGCGTGCGTCG
>CAZGKW010000059.1:0-16686 GCA_964526295.1 uncultured Anaerolineales bacterium | reverse complement strand
CGGGCCGGCGAAACGCGCCTATTACGACAACGCCACTTGCCGCCCGGCGCGTGCGCCGAACAGCGCGCGGCCCGCAAGCGGGCCGGCGAAACGCGCCTATCGCACGCCACCCGTTGACGCGTGCAATGCGCGTTTCGCCGGCGGGCTTGCCCGCCGCTCGCCGTTTCGCGCCGCACAACGCCGTGGGGCCCAACAACGTATGCCCAATAACAAAGCCAACCTGAAAGCCGTCGCCGACCGGACGGCCGAGGCCATCGACCGGGCCATCGAGTCGCACACGCTCCGGCCCAAGGTCCGCGAGGTGGGCATCGTGGCGAGCGTCGGACCGGCGGTGGCCCGCGTCCGGGGCCTGCCCGACGTCCGGAGCGAGGAGCTCGTCCGGTTCGAGTCGGGCCAGCTCGGCACGGCGTTCGACCTCCAGCCCGAGAACCTCGGCGTCGTCCTGCTGGACGAGCCGGAGGGCATCGAGGCCGGCGACGAGGTTTACCGGACGGGCCGCGTCATGGACGTGCCGGTCGGCGAGGGGCTCCTGGGGCGGGTGGTCGACGCCGCGGGCCGGCCGCTCGACGACCGGGGCGCCGTCGCCGAGGAGGAGCGGCGGCCGGTCGAGCGGCCCGCCCCGCCGATCATGGACCGGGCCCCCGTCGCCGTGCCCCTCCAGACGGGCCTCAAGGTGGTCGACTCGCTCATCCCCATCGGCCGCGGCCAGCGGGAGCTGATCGTCGGCGACCGCCAGACCGGCAAGACCGCCATCGCCATCGACGCCTGCATCAACCAACGCGGGAGCGGCGTCCTCTGTATCTACACGGCGATCGGCCAGCGGATGACCGCCATCGCCCGCGTCATCGCCGACCTGCGGGAACACGGGGCCGCCGACCACACGATCGTCATCGCGACGACCGGCGAGGACGCCCCGGGCCTTCAGTTCATCGCCCCCTATGCTGCCATGACGATGGCCGAGTTCTTCATGGAGCGGGGCCGCGACGTTCTGGTGGTCCTCGACGACCTGACGCATCACGCCCGGGCCTACCGCGAGGTGAGCCTGTTGATGCGCCGGCCGCCGGGCCGCGAGGCCTATCCCGGCGACGTCTTCTACATCCACTCGCGGCTGCTGGAGAGGGCGACGCACCTGGAGGACGAGAAGGGCGGCGGGTCGGTGACGGCCCTGCCGATCGTCGAGACCCAGGCCCAGAACCTCTCGGCCTACATCCCGACGAACCTCATCTCGATCACCGACGGCCAGATCTACCTGTCGCCGGACCTGTTTCAGAAGGGCCTCCTGCCGCCGGTCGACGTGGGGCGGAGCGTCTCGCGCGTCGGGGGGAAGGCCCAGCTTCCGGCCTACCGGGCGGTGGCGGGCGACCTGAAGCTGGCCTACAGCCAGTTCGAGGAGCTGGAGCGGTTCAGCCGGTACGGGACCCGCCTCGAGGCGGGCGTTCGGAAGCAGCTCGAGCACGGCCGGCGGGTCCGGGAGGCCCTGAAGCAGCCCCAGTACGAACCGCTGCCGGTGGCCGACCAGATCGCGGCGATGTTCGCCGCGGCCGAGGGGGCCTACGACGACCTGCCGCCCGAGAGAATAGCCGACGCCGAGGCCGCCATCCGCGAAGCCGTGCGGCGCGACCATGCCGACATCGCCGAGCGGATCGAGAGGGGCGAGAAGCTCTCCGACGACGACCGCGAGGCCCTCCGCGAGACGATCGGCGATTGCGTCGAACGCGTGAAGGGATAGAGCCGGAAAACCGGGACAGGCACCTTTTCCGTCCGGCAGGAAAGGACGCCAGGCCCTTTGGAGTGCGTGAAGGATTCCTGATGCAGTCGCTCGAAGGCATCCGCCGGCGCATCGACACCGCCGAGGAGCTCCGCTCCGTCGTCAAGACGATGAAAGGGGTGGCGGCGGCAAACATCCGGCAGTTCGAGGCGGCGGTCGCGGCCCTCGAAGAGTACGCCAGGACCGTCTCGCTGGGTCTCCAGGCCCTCCTCTCGGCCGAGCCCGGCCGCCTCCTCCCCGCCGGGGTCTCCGAGCCGGCGGAGGAGTCCCCCCTCGGGGCCGTCCTCTTCGGCTCCGACCAGGGCATGTGCGGCCGGTTCAACCAGCAGGTCGCCGAGCATGCCATCCGTGCCCTCGAATCGGACGAGGCCGGGCCCGAGGGCCGGACGGTCCTGGTCATCGGCAACCGGGTCGTCGTCCTGCTGGAGGCGTCGGGCATCGAGGTCCACGAGCGGGTCTCGCCGGCGACGTCGCTGGCGGGCATCCCGGACCTGGTGCGGGAGCTGCTCCTTCGCATCCGGGGGTGGCAGGCCTCCGGCCGGGCCCGCCGGGTGGCCCTCTACTACAACGAGGCGACCGGCGGGGCGTCGTACCGGCCGACGACGTTCTCGCTCGTGCCGGTGGACCTGGCGTGGCTGCGGTCCTTGCGAGGCGAGGCCTGGCCGTCTCGGCGGCTGCCGATGTACACCCTCCCCTGGGAGCGGCTGTTCGCCTCGCTGGTGCGGGAGCTCTTGCACATGGGCCTGTACCGGGCGGCGGCCGAATCGATGGCCAGCGAGAACGCCAGCCGGCTCCAGTCGATGCAGGCCGCCGAGCGGAACATCGAGGACAAGCTGGGGGAGCTGGAGCAGCAGTTCCGCCTCCGGCGTCAGCACCAGATCACCGAGGAGCTGCTGGACATCGTCTCGGGCTTCGAGGCGTTAACGTCGGAGCCTTCGTGATCCAGTCAAATCCTGAACGTTCTGTAAAAGCGCATCTCCTGGGTTGAGCGCGCGGGCGGCGAGCGCAGGGCCCTGGCGACGCTCGCAGCGAGCCGCCCGTCCGCCGGGCTCAGGCCGCCGGCCGCGCGGCGGCCGCCGTCTGCTCCAGGCAATAGACGGCCGGTGCGATGGCGTGAATCGTCAGGCGCGCCGCGCCAGAGGCGTCGGCTCCGACCCCTTCCAAAGGTCCTCGGGCACCTTGCGGACCCCCTCGCGGAGCATGAACCACGCCCAGCCATACTGGGCCGCCAAGGCGCCGGTGGTTGCGCCCACCATACCATGTCGAACCACCACCGGGGGGGCACTATGTGTTCATGCTACCTCCCTCACGTCGCGGCTTCCCGGCCGACAGCGACGAGCCGCCGGGCGCCGGGAGGGCACGGGCACCGGCGCGGGTCCGCAAGAGACGGCCGAGGGGAACGAGGCCGCGGGACGGCCGGCAACCGGTCCGGTCCGCGCCGCGGGGGGTTGACAGGAAGTCTCTGCGAGCCCTAAGATTGCCGATAGGCGAGAGTCGGAGAGCGGAACGTGCTTCGGACGGCTTGCATCCTGCTGACGGCGTTGTGCCTGGCGGCGACACCGGCCTACGTTTCGACGCCGGGGGAATGTGATTGTTCGCAAGGCCCGGCGGCGTCCGAGCTGGACGCCGGGTGCGAGTGCCCCGTGTCGCAGGCCTCCCCGGCCGAGGCGGTGACGTGCGCCTGCTGCCCTTCGAACGAGCCGGCGCCGGAGCCGGCCGCCCCGCCCCTCAAATCGCAGGATACCCGCCAGGTCCGACCTTCGGCCCAGACCGTGGCCGCCGTTGAGGTGCCGGACGGGCCCGCGGTCGCCGGCAGCCTTCGCGTCGCCGAGAGCGGCGCCCTGGGACCCCTCTTCTCCGAGCCGCTGTATCTCCGCATCGAGCACTTGCTGAACTAGCCTCTCCCCCCCTTCCCGGAGACGGTGCGCGGCGGGTGTGCGCTCGGTCCTCGCGCCGCCCCCTTTTTCCGCACCCGCTTGCGGGCCGACGTTCTCCGAACGACAATCGGATGCCGGTTGGTTCGAGGCGCCGGACATGCACTCGGGAGGGTTCGACTCATGAGACAAGCTATTCTGACAGGTTGGCCGATCGGTCTCGCATCGGCGCTGGTGTTTGGGGCGGGCTGCGCGTCCCCACCGAAGGGGCGGGCGGCGGAAGTGGCTGCCGCCGACGTCCAGCCGCGCTACGCCCAGCGCCACGCCTCCGAGTCCGGCGCCGCCACGCGGACACCGGAGCTGACGGACGACTCGGGCCTCCCGGATTACCTCGCTTACGCGGCCCTCAACAACCCCGGCCTGGAGGCGGCGTTCAACGAGTGGAAAGCCGCCGTGGAGCGTGTGCCGCAGGTCAAGGCCCTGCCCGACCCCCGGTTCACGTACCGGTACTACATCCGGGAGGTGGAGACGCGGGTCGGCCCGCAGCGCCAGTCGTTCGGCCTGTCGCAGACGTTCCCCTGGTTCGAAAAACTCGCCCTGCGTGGAGATGTGGCCGCGGAGGAGGCGCGGGCCGCGCGGCAGAGGTACGAGGACCGCAAGCTCAGGCTCTTCTATCGGGTCAAGGACGCCTGGTACGAGTACTACTACCTCAGGCGGGCGATTGACGTCGTCGAGGAGAACCGCGACCTGCTGAAGTACCTCGAAGGCGTGGCCCGGGTCCGCTACAAGGTCGCCGCGGCCGGGCATCCGGACGTCATCCGGGCCCAGGTCGAGCTGGGGAAACTCGACGACCGCGTGCGGACGCTCCAGGACCTGCGGGGACCGATCGTCGCCCGCCTTAATGCCGCTCTGAACCGCCCGGTCAAGACGCCCTTGCCGTGGCCGACGTCGGCCCCGCTGGAGGTCGTCGAGGCGACCGACGACCAGATGCTGACGTGGCTGCGCGAGGCGAGCCCCGAGCTGAAGGCCCTGGACTATGAGGTTGCGAGCCACAGCCGGGCGATCGACCTGGCGCGGAAGGACTACTTCCCCGACGTGACGCTGGCGGTCGATTACATCGACACTCGCGAAGCGATCCTGGCCGGGACGCCCGATAGCGGCAAGGACCCGGTGGTGGTCGGCGTGTCGGTGAACCTGCCCGTCTGGCTCCATAAGTACGCGGCAGGCGTACGGGAGGCGGAGGCCCGCTACTGGGCGGCGCTGAAGGCCAAGGCCGACCGCGAGAACACCCTCTCGAGCGACCTGAAGATGGTCCTTTACCGCTTCCGAGACGCCGAGCGGAAGGTGGACCTGTACCGGGATACGCTGGTGCCGAAGGCCCGCCAATCGCTGAAGGCGACCGAAGCGGCGTTCCGGGCGGCCGAGGCGACGTTCACCGACCTGGTGGACGCCGAGCGGGTGCTGTTGGAGTTCGAGTTGTCCCACGAGCGAGCCTTGGCAAGCCATGCCCAGCGGCTGGCGGAGCTGGAGGCGCTGATCGGACGCGATCTTCCGCGGACGGTCCCGCACGGGATGCCTGATGCCGAGGTGACACCAGACGAAGAAGCGGACGAACCGCCTGCCCCCGAGGAGGGGGGCGACGAGCAAGGGCCGGCAGGGGAAGCACAGGACGAGCCAGACCTCCCCGGGCCGATCATGCCGGAAAACGAACCCATCGAAGGAGAAACGCGATGAAAGCCCGTGCCTTTTTGTTCCTGACGGTTGGTATCCTGGCGGCTGCGGGCATGCTCGTGACCGGCTGCGAGGGCGAGGCACGCGAAGGCGAACACCACCACGAGGGCGAACACCACCACGAGGGCGAACACCCCGAAGGCGAACCCGGCCACGAGGCGGAAGCCGGGCAGGCCGGCGCCGCATCCGAGGAAATCGCCCAGACAGCCTGCCCCGTGATGGGCCGGCCGATCGATCCGAACATCTACGTCGATCACGAAGGCCGGCGGGTCTACTTCTGCTGCCAGGCCTGCGTCGCCCATTTCAAGGCGAATCCCGAGAAATACCTGGCCAAGCTCGATGCGCGGGCCGCGGAGGCCGTGCCGGAGGGCACCCACCGGACCGGGGAGCACGAACAGGAGTAGGACACTGCGGTCAGCCAAGCCCGGGAAGGAAGTCTGTCCCGGCGTGGCAAGGAGGCGAGGTCATGGCGGAGAACGGCAAGCCTGGCGGGCGGGTCGTCCGCGGCATGTTGAGACTTCTCGGTTTGCTCGTCGGTGCGGCCCTGTTTTTCGGGGCGGGCTACCTGGTGCGGCTGGGCTGCGCGCCCGCCGGGCCGGAGGGCGAGCAAGCACCCGCCGCTGGCGGCGCCCCGGAGCACGCGGGACACCAGGCCCCGACCGAGCCGGCCACGGTCTGGATCTGTTCGATGCACCCGCAGGTCCGACAGGAGAAGCCGGGCCGCTGCCCCATCTGCGGGATGGAACTCGTGCCGGTCGCCAAGCGTGAGGCGACGGGGAGCATGCGGCGGTTCGAGACCACCGAAGCCGGGCGGAAACTGATGGAGATCGAGACCGCTCCGGTCGAGCGGCGGTTCGTCGAGGCCCAGGTCCGCATGGTCGGCAAGATCGAGTACGACGAGACGCGCCTCGCGTACATCACCGCGTGGGTGCCGGGGCGGCTGGACCGGCTCTTCGTCGATTACACGGGCGTCTCGGTCCGAGAGGGCGACCATCTGGTCTACCTCTACAGCCCGGAACTCTTGAGCGCCCAGGAGGAGCTCCTTCAGGCCAAGCAGGCCGTGGAGGACCTCCGCCGAAGCGACGTCGGCATCGTCCGCGAGACCGCCCAGGCCACCGTCGAGGCCGTCCGCGAGAAGCTCCGGCTCTGGGGCCTGACGAAGGGGCAGATCGAGGCCCTCGAGAAGCGGGGCACGCCGTCCGACCACATGACCATCTACGCCCCCGTCGGCGGCATCGTGGTCCACAAGAACGCCCTGGAAGGGATGTACGTCAACACCGGCACCCGGATCTACACCATCGCCGACCTCTCGCAGGTGTGGGTCAAGCTCGACGCCTACGAGTCGGACCTGTCGTGGATCAAGTACGGCCAGGAGATCGAGTTCACCACGGTCGCCTATCCGGGCGAAACGTTCACCGGCACCATCGCATTCATCGACCCGGTGCTCAACGAGCAGACCCGGACGGTCAAGGTCCGCGTCAACGCGCCGAACCCCGAGGGCAAGCTCAGGCCCGGCATGTTCGTCCGCGCCGTGGCCCGGGCGAAGGTGGCCGAGGGCGGACGCGTGATGGATCCCGACCTGGCGGGCAAGTGGATCTGCCCCATGCACCCGGACGTTGTCAAGTCCGACCCCGGCGCATGCGACATCTGCGAGATGCCGCTCGTCCGGACCGAATCGCTCGGGTACGTCCCGGTTGACCCGGCGAAGCGCGAGGCCCCGCTGGTGATCCCGGCCACGGCGCCGCTCATCACGGGGACTCGGGCCGTCGTCTACCGCGCCGTGCCAGGGGCAGAGAAGCCCACCTACGAAGGCCTGGAGATCGTCCTCGGCCCGCGGGCCGGCGACTGGTACCTCGTCCGAAGCGGCCTCGCCGAGGGGGACCGCGTCGTCGTCAACGGCAACTTCAAGATCGACAGTCAGCTCCAGATCGAAGCCAAGCCCAGCATGATGACGCCCGAAGGCGGCGGTGGCGGCGCCGGCCACGCCCACGGGGGCCATGAGGGAAGCGGGCCGAAGAAGGAGCCCGGCAAACCCACGGTCGAGGTCCCGGCGGCCGTCCGGGCCCAACTCATGGAGGTCCCTCCGCTGTCCGGGAAGGTCCGCGAGGCGCTCCAGCGCGGGGACCTGGCCGCAGGGCGGGCGAGCTTCGCCGACCTCGGCCGGATTGTCGAGGGCGTGGACATGAAGGCCCTGGAGGGCCACACGCACATGCTCTGGATGGAGCTGACGATGCTCCTCGCGAATGACGCCATCGAGGGGCGCGAGGCCGAGACCCTCGAAGACGCCGAGAGGGTCTCCGGGCTGCTCCAGGAGCACACCCGCCGGTTGACGGCCGCATTCGGGTTACAGGGCAAGCCGCCTCCCGCGGCGGCCGAGCCGCTTCCGGAGTCCGTCCGTAGCGCTCTGGCGGATGTCTATGCCGCCTACGCCCGCGTCCAGGAGGCCCTCGCGGCGGATGACCTGGAGACGGCGCACAAGGCCGTCGAGGCCGCCCAGGCGGCGGTGGAGGCCGTGCCGGCCGAATCGTTCCCCGAGGGGCGTCGCGACGTCTGGGCCGACCACCGGGCGGAACTCGTTCAGGTTCTCTCGGAGGTGGACGAGCTTCAGGACCTGGAGGCGGCCCGGAGGGTTTTCTCGCTCGTCTCGGAGACGCTGGCGGCCCTGGCCAGGCGCGTCGGATCGCCCAGGGACGGACCGCTCTACGTCATCCACTGTCCGATGGCGTTCTCGAACCGGGGGGCCGACTGGCTCCAAGCCGACCCCGAGGTCCGCAACCCCTATTTCGGCAGCGCCATGCTCAAGTGCGGTGACGTCACCGAAGTCATCCAGCCAGCCGGGACCGAGGGCGAGGGAGGCCACCGCCATGACTGAGCCCAGCGGCCAGCCGTCCGAGGAGCCGACGCCGGAGCAGCGGTCCTGGATCGGCCGGGTCCTCGGCTTCGTCCTCCATAACAAGCTCGTCGTCATGCTGTTCGTGGTGTTCATCGTCGTGGTGGGTCTGGCGATGGCGCCGTTCGACTGGGACCTCGGGCCCTGGCCCCGGAGCCCGGTTCCCACCGATGCGATCCCGGACATCGGCGAGAACCAGCAGATCGTCTTCACGGAGTGGATGGGCCGATCGCCCCAGGACGTGGAGGACCAGATCTCCTATCCGCTGACCGTGGCGCTGCTGGGCGTCCCCGGCGTCAAGACGATCCGGTCGTATTCCTTCTTCGGCTTCTCCTCGATCTACATCATCTTCCGGGAGAACATCGAGTTCTACTGGTCGCGGAGCCGCGTGCTGGAGAAGCTCAACAGCCTCCCCGCCGGGACGCTTCCGCCGGACGTCCAGCCGGCCCTCGGGCCCGACGCCACGGCCCTGGGGCAGATCTTCTGGTACACCCTCGAAGGGATGGACCCCGACGGCGAGCCCGCCGGCGGATGGGACCTCGACGAGCTGAGGACCGTCCAGGACTGGTACGTCCGGTATTACCTCACGGCGGCCGAGGGGGTGGCGGAGGTCGCCTCCGTGGGCGGATTCGTCCAGGAGTACCAGGTCGACGTCGATCCGGACGCCATGCGGGCCTACCGGGTGACGCTCGATGAGGTCTTCCGCGCGGTCCGGGCCTCCAACATCGACGTCGGCGCCCGAACCATCGAGATCAACCGGGTGGAGTACTTCATCCGCGGCATCGGCTTCATCGAGAAGGTCGCCGACATCGAGAACAGCGTCGTCAAGATGCACCACAACGTCCCGGTGCTCGTCAAGCACGTGGCGGCGGTGACGACCGGTCCGCTCATCCGCCGCGGGGCCCTCGACAAGGACGGGGCCGAGGCGGTCGGCGGCGTGGTTGTGGCACGCTACGGCACGAACCCCCTGGCGGCCATCAAGAACGTCAAGAAGAAGATCGAGGAGATCGCCCCGGGCCTCCCGACGAAGGTCGTCATCGACTTCGAGAAGGTCACGCCGGAGACCGTCCGGCGTTGGGCCCGGGACCACGGTTTCGACGCCTATGCCAATGCCCAACTCGACCACGATGCCTGGGTCCGGGCGCTTCGGGCCCTGCCGCGAGACCAGTGGCCCGCCTGGGCCACCAGCAGCCAGGTCACGGTGGTCCCGTTTTACGACCGGACGGGCCTCATCTACGAGACGCTCGGGACGCTCAACGACGCCCTGTCCCAGGAGATCCTGATCACGCTGATCGTCGTCGTGATGATGGTCATGCACCTTCGAAGCAGCGTCCTCATAGGCAGCATGCTTCCGCTGGCCGTGCTCCTCTGCTTCATCGCGATGCACCTGTTTGGCGTGGACGCGAACATCGTGGCCCTCTCCGGGATAGCCATCGCCATCGGGACCATCGTCGACATGGGCGTGGTGGTCTCGGAGAACATCCTGCGGCACATGGACGAGGCGCCGGAGGGGACGAACCTGATGACGCTGGTCCACCAGGCATCCAGCGAGGTCGGCAGCGCCGTCGTCACGGCCGTCCTGACGACGGTCATCTCGTTCCTGCCGGTGTTCGTGATGATCGGGGCGGAGGGGAAACTGTTCAAGCCGCTCGCCTTTACGAAGACGTTCGCCCTCATCGCATCGATCCTGATCGCCCTGCTGGTGATTCCGCCCTTGGCGCACAGCCTTTTCGGCCTGAAAGTCACCGGCCGCAAGGTGCGGCTGGGGCTGGGGATCGGTCTGATTCTGGTGGGCGTCCCCGTCGGCCTGCTGGTGGCGTGGTGGGCCGGCGTTGTGGTCGCCATGCCGGGCGTCTATCTCCTGCTCAAGCCGCACGTGCCCGAGCGCGTTTCGCGCTACGCTCCCTGGGTGGCCAACCTGGCGGTGGTCGTGGTGGTGGGCCTGGTCCTGAGTGGCTATTGGGAACCGTTGGGCCCGGAGCGGGGCTTCGCGCGGAACGCCGTCTTCGTCGGCGTCCTGGTCGCGGCACTGCTGGGCTTCTTCTGGGTTTTCCGGCTGATCTACCCTTGGGTGCTGCGGCTGTGCCTGGCGCACAAGGTGCCGTTCCTCCTCATCACGGGGGCCGTGCTCCTGTTCGGGGCGACCGTCTGGCTCGGCTTCGACACGGTCCTGGGCCCCGTGGCGACGGCGGCAGGCAGAGCGGGCATCCCTCCTGATCGGGTCCGTTCGACCGCCTTCTGGACTTGGAGCAAGGAGCGGCTGCCGGGCCTCGGCAAGGAGTTCATGCCCCCGCTGGACGAGGGCTCGTTCCTCCTCATGCCCACGACCATGGTCCACGCCTCCATCGGTGAAGCGACCGAAATCCTGGCGACCCAGGACATGGCCCTGGCGGCCGTGCCGGAGATCGACCAGGCGGTCAGCAAGATCGGGCGGGTCGAGTCGCCGCTGGACCCCGCGCCGATCTCGATGGTCGAGACCGTCATCAACTACAAGTCGGAGTACCTGACCGACAAGGCCGGCCGCCGGACCAAGTTCCGTTTCGACCCCGACGAGACCGACCTCTTCCGAAACGAGGCCGGCGAGCCCGTGCCCGCGCCCGACGGCGAGCCGTACGTCGTCCGGGGCAAGTTCGCCCGGGACGAGCCGGGCCGCCTGATCGAGGACCCGGACGGCGTGCCGTTCCGCCAGTGGCGGCCCGCGCTGGACCCGGACCTGAACCCCGGCCGCGACTTCTGGCCGGGCGTCAACTCGCCCGACGCCATCTGGGACCTGATCGTCGAGGTGACCGAAATCCCCGGCACGACCTCGGCCCCGAAGCTCCAGCCCATCGCCGCCCGGATCGTCATGCTCCAGAGCGGCATGCGGGCCCCCATGGGCGTCAAGGTCAAGGGACCCGACCTGGAGACCATCGAGGAGGTCGGCCTTCAGATCGAGCGCTTCCTCAAGGAGGTGCCGAGCGTCGAGGCGAACACCGTGATCGCCGACCGCATCGTCGGCAAGCCGTATCTTGAGATCGTGCCCGACCGGGTGGCCCTGGCCCGCTACGGCGTGCCCATCCGGGCCTTCCAGGACGTGGTGGAGGTGGCCATCGGCGGACGGCCCGTCACCACGACCGTCGAAGGCCGCGAGCGGTTCCCCGTCCGCGTCCGGTACCTGCGGGAGCTCAGGGACCGGCCGGACCTGATGGAGCGGATCCTCGTGCCGGCCGCCGACGGGGCCCAGGTCCCGCTCGAGCAGGTGGCCGACATCCGCTACGTCCGCGGCCCCCAGGTCATCAAGAGCGAGGACACGTTCCTCACCGGCTACGTCATCTTCGACAAGAAGGCGGGCCGGGCCGAGGTCGACGTCGTCGAGGAGTGCCAGGCGTACCTCCAGGAGAAGATCGCCAGCGGCGAGCTGGTCCTGCCTCGCGGCGTCAGCTACACCTTCGCCGGGAGCTACGAGAGCCAGGTCCGAAGCCAGAAGACCCTGATGGTGGTCCTGCCGATCGCCCTGTTTCTCATTGGCCTCATCCTGTACTTCCAGTTCCGCTCGATCCCGACGACGCTGCTGGTCTTTTCGGGAATCTTCGTCGCCTGGGCCGGGGGATTCATCCTCCTGTGGCTCTACGCCCGCCCGTGGTTCCTCGACTTCTCGGTCTTCGACGTGAACATGCGGGGCCTGTTCCAGGTCCACCCGGTGAACCTGAGCGTGGCGGTGTGGGTGGGGTTCCTGGCGCTGTTTGGCATCGCCTCGGACAACGGCGTGATCGTCTCGACGTACCTGGACCAGGTGTTCCGCGACCGGGCGACCGAATCGGTCCGCCAGATGCGGGAGGCGACGCTCGTCGCGGCCAATCGGCGCGTCCGGCCGTGCCTCATGACCACCGCCACGACGATCCTGGCCCTGGTCCCGATCCTGACGAGCACGGGCCGCGGCTCGGACGTCATGGTGCCGATGGCCATCCCGTCGTTCGGCGGCATGCTCGTCGTGCTGATCAGCATCTTCGTGGTGCCGGTCCTTTATTGCACGGTGAAGGAGTTCCACCAGCACACGGGCATCTCGGAGACGTGGATCGGCGTGTTCCTGATCGCGACGGCCCTGCTGGGGTTCCTGCCCATCGCGCTCTACTGTGCCGGGCACGACCTGGTTGCGCGGATTCGTGGACGGCGGGAGGCGACCTGATGCCGGGGAGAGTCCTGCCGATGGAGGACGGGCTTGACCGCTGTTGCGATCCGAGGCGGGAGCCGATTCATGCGAAACCCGGCTAGGGCGAGGCGCGAGTTCCTGCCCCCATGGCTGAAGATCCTGACCCTCGCAGCGCTGCTCGCGGGGACCGGCGTGGCCCATTGGGTCACCCCGACCGACGACCCTCAGCTGCACGTCTTGCACGTGATCCTTCGGAAGCTGTTTTTCCTCCCGGTCGTATTGGGCTGCATCTGGTACGACGTTCGCGGCGCCTGGGCGACGGCCCTTCTGGCGACTGCCATCTACCTCCCTCACGTGGGGCTCCAGTGGCAGGGACAGTTGACTGAGAACGCCAACCAAGTGGGCGAAATCGTGACCATCTGGATGGTGGCGGCGGTGGGGGGGAACCAGGTCCGGGCGGAGCGGGCGGCCCTGAGGGAGGCTGCCGAAACCCACCGGGGGGCCTTCCTGTCGCTGGTGGCGGCCCTGGATGCCCGCGAGCACGAGACCGAGGTCCATTCCCTGCGAGTGGCCGCCTATGCCACCCGCATCGGCCGGGAGCTGGGCATGGCACGCGACGGACTTGACCGGCTTGAGCAGGCCGCTCTGCTCCACGATGTGGGCAAGATCGGCGTCCCGGACCGAATCCTGCTCAGCGAGAGGGCGCTCACGGAGCCCGAATGGGAGACCATGAAGAAACATCCGGGGGTCGGCCGAAGGCTCTTGGAGCCGGTGCCGGGCCTCCAGGACGTCGCAGAGGTCGTCTACACCCATCACGAGCGGTACGATGGGCTGGGTTACCCCCGCGGTCTGAAAAGGGACGCAATTCCCTATGCAGCGAGGGTGTTCGCCGTAGCGGACGCCTTCGACGCGATGACCACACCCCGCCCCTACCGGAAAGAGGGCATGAGTTGCGAGGCGGCCCGCGGGGAAATCCAACGGGAAGCCGGACAGGCCTTCGACCCGAAGGTCGTGGATGCCTTCCTCCGGGTCTCTTGCGCCGAATGGGAGAAGATCGGGCGGCGCGCAGCCCGGCGGAAGACCTTGTCGGCCATAAGCCCCGAAGGAACGGAGCAAGAGGGATCGGGAGCCATATGAGGCGCGGCGGTCAGGACCAATCAGCAGGCGACGGCCCGCGCGGCCGGGGATCGCTGCGGGCACGCCTCGCGGTCGCCGTCGTCCTGACGGTCCTCGCGGTGGTCGGGGCCGGCGCGGCCCTGGACTACCGCCGTGAGTACGGGGTGCACTTCGAGGAGGTCTTCGCCTCCCTCGAGGAACAGGCCAGGGCCCTCCAGGTGACGCGGGCCCGGATCAAGGACGAGCAGGCCTTTGCGCGATACGTGGACGATTTCTGCGCCCAGATGAACGAGTTCGTCTCCCCAGGCCACCACATCCTGGTCCTGGACTCTCGAGGCAACGTCAAAGCCAGCACCCGCTACCACAGCGGCGTCGAGGTGGAGAGGGCCCTCCTGAACGCATCGGCAGGAACCAGGGTGTTGACCGTCGGCGACCACCGCCTCGCCCAGGTTCGCGTGCGCGACGAGGACGGCACGACGGTTGTCCTGGCCCAGTACCTGGACCACGTGGAACGGATTCTCCGCGGCCAGCTCGCGAGCAGCGCCGTCACGGCCGCCGCCACGAGCCTCGCCCTGATCGGCCTCATCTTCCTGGCCATCCACCTGTGGATCCTGAAACCTTTCGGCCGGTTGCACGAGGCCAGCCGGGCCTGGGCCCGAAGGGACTTCTCGGCACGGGCGAAGCCCGGAGGGTCGACGGACCTTCGTGACCTTGCTGTTCAGTTCAACGACATGGCGGCCCAACTCGAGGACCACCAGCGGCAGCAGCGCGCGGAACTTGAACGGGCTCGCGAGATTCAGCACGGCCTGCTCCCCGGGCGGCTGCCGGACGTCCCGGGCGTCACGTTCGCTGCGGCCTATCATCCCGCCGACTACGTCGCCGGCGACCTCTATGACATCTTCGAGTTGCCGGGCGGCCGGACGGCCGTGCTCGTCCTGGACGTGGCCGGCCACGGCATCACGGCCGCCCTCCTGACCGGGGCGGCCAAGATGTCCCTCCGCCACTGGCTCGCGGCATGCGAAGCGCCGCACGAGGCGCTGGGTCACGTCAATCGCGACTTGAGCGACTGGATACCCCGGGATCGGTTTATCACCGTATGCGTCGGTCTCTGGAATCCCGCCGACCGGTCCTGGACCTATGCCTCGGCAGCCCATCCGGGCGGCATCCTGCTGTCAGACGGCGGCACTGAGTCGCTGGAAAGCACGGGCCCGCCCCTCGGCCCGGTCCCTAACGCCAGGTGGGAGCACCGCCGTGTGCCGCTCCAGCCGGGCGACCGCCTGCTGCTCTATACCGACGGCGTGACCGACGCCGGCTACCCCGGCCGGGCGCTTGGCACCGACGGCCTTCGGCGTCTAGCCCGCCAGACGGCCGAAAGAAGCCTCCGCCGCCAGGTCTCGGACCTGGCAGACGAGGTCGTGGCACGAAGCGGCGGCGAGCTGGCCGACGACGCGACCGTGGTGGCGCTGGAAATCCTGAGGTGAGAACGCCCCCGGTGCCTACCGGGGTCGGATTCGCTCGCTCCGCCCCACCGGGGAGCCGGGGGCGCTCCCTGTGATGGCCGGACGCCCGGCCTCAGGGACCGCCAGGCGAGCCGGGCTCCTGCCGCCGGGGCCGATCCTCGTCCTCCTTGCTCGCCGCAAGAAGGTAACGTTCGACCTCCGCCATCTGCTCGGCGCTCAAAGAGGTCCGCCTGTGCCTGTGTCGTCGCACGATGGTGGTCCACTCCGCTGCGGTGTATGCCTCGGGGGGATAGAGCGCGTGGCACCCCGCGCAGGCCGTCACGTAGAGATTTCGGCCGCGGGCCCGGTCCGCGTTACGGATATCGCCGGGGCCCCTTTGTCCCCCGTCGCTCCCACGGGGGCCGTGCGGCTCGATCCCACACCCCAGAAGCAGCCCGCCGAGCGCGACCGCGAGGGCCGCCGGCCCGATCGGCAGCCATCGGTCCGTTATCGTTGCTTCCATCCCTTGAACCCTTGTTAGAAGGACCAGCCCACGCCGACGTTGAACAGATTCCCCGGCCCGCCGGCCGACCGCCGGTTCGCCCGTGGAAATCCCCCCGCCCCGCCGATATAGTTAGGCGGCGCCTCCGAGGGAGTTCCTGCGCCATCATGAGCGACGCCGTCGGAAAGTTCGAGCGGGCCTTCGCCGATTGGCTCGGCGTCCGCCAGGCGCTGGCCACGTGGAAGGGCCGCGTGGCCATGTACGCCATGCTCCGGGCCCTCGGCGTCGGCGAGGGCGACGAGGTCATCCTGCCCGGCTACACCTGCGTCATGGACGTCAACCCCGTCATGTACCTCGGGGCGGTGCCCGTCTTCGTCGACATCGAGCCGGCCACGTACAACGTCGACGTCAAGCGGCTGGAGGCGGCCGTCACGCCGCGGACGAAGATCATCGTCGCGCAGCACACCTACGGCTACCCCTCGGAGATGGACGCCATCCTGGCGGTCGCCGGGCGTCACGGCGTGCCGGTCGTCGAGGACTGCTGCCTGGCCCTCGGCTCGACCTACAAGGGCCGGCGGTGCGGGACGTTCGGTGTGGCGGCCTACTGGTCGTTCCAGTGGAACAAGCCGTTCACGACGGGCATCGGCGGGATGGCGACGACCGACGACCCGGAGCTGGCCGGGCGGCTGCGGTCGCTCGCCGAGACGGAGCTCGCGCGACCCCCGGCCAAGGCCGCCCTCATGCTCGCCGTCCAGCGGCTGGTCTACCGGGCGCTCGTCTACCCGAAGACGACGGCGTTCATGACGTCGCTCTACCGGTGGCTGACGCGTAAAGGGGCGGTGGTGGGGTCGAGCAGCACGGCCGAGTTTGTGCCGGAGATGCCCGCGGGGTTCTTCGCCGGGATGGGCCGGGGACAGGCCCGGGCGGGCCTCCGGCAGATGCGGCGGATCGAACGGAACCTGGCCCACAGGCGCCGGATGGGACGGCTCTACGACCGGCTCCTCCGCGACGCCGGGTGGAACGTCCCCGAGGTGCCCGACACGATGGACCCCGTCCTCGTGCGGTATCCGGTCCGCGTGGCCGACAAGGCCCGGGCGGTGGCCGAGGCGCCGAAGCACCTGGTGGAGCTCGGCACGTGGTTCGAGTGTCCGCTGCACCCGGCCGAGACGCCCATGGAACAGTACGGCTACCGGTCGGGCACGTGCCCGGAGGCCGAGCGGGCCTGCCGGGAGGTGGT
>CAZGKW010000058.1:0-22585 GCA_964526295.1 uncultured Anaerolineales bacterium | reverse complement strand
CTGCCCGCCGCGAAAGGGCTCGAAACGCGGGTCACGCGGCAGCCAAGACTGGCCGCCGCGCGGCAAAATGATGGAAAGCGCGGCGGGCTGTCCAAAGGAAAGCGCGGCGGGCTGTCCTGCCCGCCGCGAAAGGGCTCGAAACGAGAGTCACGCGGCAGCCAAGACTGGCCGCCGCGCGGCAGAATGATGGGCAAGACTGGCCGTCGCGGGGCGTTGGGCAAGGCTTAAGAAGGGCCCTCACGCACTTCTCAGTCGGACCTCGCGGCCGAGGCGGGCCGACTCGTAGATCCCGTCCAGGACCCGCTGGACACGGAGGCCGTCCTCGGCCGGCGCCAGAGGCTCGCGGCCCTCCAGGAGGGCGTCGACGAAGTCCTCCTGGGCCGAGGGCGACGGCCCCAGCCGCCGGCGGACCACCGTCTCCGTGAGGGCCCCGCACTCCTCGCTGTAGAGGCGGGCCTCGTAGTCGTAACCCTCGTTCAGGTTCCGCTGGACGATGCCGCCCTTCGTCCCGAGGACCTCGGTGACCTGGTCCTCGCGGAGCCCCGTGTGGCCCGCCCAGGACGCCTCCAGGACGAGCGACGCGCCGCCATCGAACCGGACGAACGCCACGCCGAGGTCCTCCACGTCGAAGTCCTTCTTCTGCTCCCGCGCCAGGCGCGAGCCGAGCAGGTCGTAGGTCGCCGCCGAGACGCTGACCGGCTCGGGATGGCCCATCAGCCACATGGCCAGGTCCATCCGGTGGACGCCGAGGTCGATGATCGGCCCGCCGCCGGACTCCTGTTTCAGGCCGAACCAGCCGCCGAACTTCGGCAGGCCCCGCTCCCGCATCCACCGGGTCCGGGCGTAGTAGACCTGCCCCAGGCGGCCGGCGGCGGCGAAGTCCTTCAGGGCCCGGCTCTGGGGCCGGAAGCGGAACGAGAGGTTGATGCCCAGGGCACGGCCCGCCGCCTTCGCCTCGTCAACCATCCGGGCGGCGTCCTCGGCGGTGGTGGCCATCGGCTTCTCACACAGGACGTGCAGGCCGGCCCGGAGGGCCTCGATCGTGACCGGGGCATGGAGCCGGTTCGGCAGGGCCACGCAGACAGCGTCCAGCTCGAGGTCCTTCGCCGCCTGGAACAGGGCGTCGGTCGAGGCGAAGCACTGCCGCTTCTCGAGGCCATATTCCTCGGCGGCGGCTTTGAGCCGGTCGGCGTCGATGTCGCAGACGGCCGCCACGGTGGCGGCCGGGTGGGCCGCGAAGCCGGCCAGGTGATGCCGCCCGATGCCCAGGCCGATGACGGCGACCCGGACGTGCTTCAACCGCTCGGCCATCAGAGGACCCTTCCGCCCGCCCCGAAGCGACGCATGTTGGGGGCCCGGCGGGGAGGTGTCAAGCGAAAGCAGGGGTGGCGGCCGCGCGGGCGGGCCGTCAGCCGATGCGCTCGAGGACGCGCTCGGCGATCGTGCGCCGCCGGGCGTGCTTGCATCGCACCCGGTCAAACAGCAGCGCCTCGTTGCACGCATCGACGGTGGCGGCCAGCGAGTCGGTGTCCAGCAGTGACGTGGCGAGGGCCTCCGGGTGTCCCGGAGAGGTCTGGTACCGCCTGAGGGCGACCCTGGCAAGGGCCTTCGCCCGGCATCGCTCGTTTGAGGCCCCGGCGCGTCAAGTCGCCGGGCCGCAGGCCCGCGTGCCTCATGGGGAGTCGGGCGCAAAAAAGTGGCCCCGACCGGGGGAGTCGGGGCCGTGCCGTGGCTTCTGGGCCGCGTGCTGGAGAGGGAGAGGTCTTCTATGTCAAGCCGGTCCGCCGCGGGGCGGGTCCGGCGTGGCTATTCACTTTTCCGCCCGGCCCCCGGCGGGGGGAGGGGCGCGTCGGCCGTGGGGGGACGCCACGACCGACGCGCCGTAGGGCTGTCGCGCACCTGAGTCGACAGTTACCATACGTATAGGAAGGCGGCGGTCAAATGCCAGGCCGACGCGAGGCCGCCGAACGAGGACCCCGGATCGCGTAAGTCGTTTTTCCGTCACGGCTTACCGAAGGCGCGGTGCCGCGTTCGGGGCGATTCGTCGGCGGGGCACTTTTGCAAAGCGCGCCGGTTTTCGGGGCGAGTTTTTTCTCCCGCGGGGCCTCGCAACGGAGAGAAGGCCCCCTCTGCACGTGCCGCCGGCCGACCCGCGGCGTCGGCGCACTTTTTTCCGAGTCCGCGGGAACCGCGGCGCCCCTTGTGCGTCTAAGGGACCGTACAAGTCGCCGACCGAACCCTCGTCAGGAGAGGTGCAATGCGTGCGAAAGCCTTCGGATGGAGCGTGGTGGCGGGTGCGGTGATGCTGGCGGCGGCCGGCGGACCCGCCTGGGGGCGGATCAAGCTGGCGACCCTCCCGCCTCGGGAACGCGTCGAGATCCAGCTCGACAATGAGAACGCCACCCTCGTCGAGGAGGAGCGGACCGTCACGCTCCTCAAAGGGACGAACTGGATCGACTTCTCCTGGTCCAACACCCAGATCGACAAGTCGACCATCCTGTTCCGGCCCATCGGCACGGGCGACACGGTCCGGGTGATCCACGTCGCCTACCCGCCGGGCGAGAACGCCCTGACGTGGCAGGTCTGGGCCGACGAGCCCATCGCCGCCAAAGTCCGGGTCTCGTACCTGATCGGGAACCTGCGGCGGACGTTCTCGTACCGGGCGGTGGCCGAGAACGACGAGAAGCACCTGACGCTCCGCAACTACATGCGGGTGTGGAACTTCTCGGGCGAAGAGTTCGGCGACCAGGCCGGCCTGTGGGCCGGCTTCGGCGAGTATTTCCGCAAGGAGATGGGCCTCCAGGAGTCGAAGGAGGTGCTCCTCGCGAAGTTCACACGCGTCCCGATCGCCAAGAAGTTCATCTTCAACTGGCGGACCGGCCAGCCCGTCCCGGACGAGCCGTTCCAGAAGTACGTCCGGTGGTACTACGTCCTGACGAACGACCAGGCCCACGCCCTGGGCCAGTTCCCCCTGCCGTTCGGCAAGGTCCGCATCTTCCTCAAGGACGGCCACGGCGGCGAGGCGTTCATGGGCGAGGACTGGGGCCAGTTCACCCCCATCGACGACGAGATGAAGCTGTACCTGGGCCTGGCCCGCGACGTCAAGGTCGAGAGGACCGTCAAAAAGAACCACCGCATCCCCGTCCACGGCAACCTCCACCACCAGGAGGTCATCGTCCAGTACAAGATGCAGAACTTCAAGGACGAGGCCCTCACCCTCGACATCGAGGAGGACATGAACGAGCTCCGAAACGAGTTCGCGGGCCACAAGAGCCACGCCGCCCAGTGGGAGCTGGGCAACGAGACCACCGACAAGGCGAAGGTCGAGCGCAAGAGCGCCCAGGACGTCGAGATCCACGTCCCCCTGCCGGCCGCCCCCAAGGCCGCCGACAAGAAGCCCGACGAGGTGATCTTCCACCTCCACGTGTTCTTCCGCAACGAGTGGTAGGCCGAGCCGAACCCGAAAGGAGCAAGACATGAGGGCCAAGGCACGAACGCTGGCCGCCGCGGCAGCGGTGCTCCTCGCGGCGTCGGCCGCCGCCGAGGCGAGGAACATCGACCTCGTGACGCTGCCCCCGCGCGACGAGGTCCAGCTCACCATCTACAACTCCGAGGACCTGACGCTCGTCCGGGAGGTCCGCTCGATCACCTTCAAGAAGGGCCTCAACCGCCTCCAGTTCTTCTGGGCGGGCACCCTGATCGACCCGACCAGCGTCTTCTTCCGGCCGCTGGAACGCGAGGACGCCATCGAGGTGCTCGACACGACCTTCCCGGCCGACCGGCCCCAGGTGCTCATCTGGAACGTCGAGAGCCGCTTCGAGGGGCAGGTGAAGGTCGAGGTCTCCTACTTCACGAGCGGCATCTCGTGGGCGGCCGACTACGTCATGATCACAGACCCCGACGAGACCAAGATGGGCTTTGACGGCTACGTGACCGTGGTCAATAACTCGGGCGAGGACTACGAGGGGGGCCAGGTGCGGCTCGTGGTGGGCGTCGTCAACCTCGTCGAGAAGGTCCACGAGCTGGCCCAAGGCCGCGTCCCCGAAGACAGGAAGCGTTACAGCGAGCTGCGTCGCCGGGCGGCACGGATGGCGTTTGAGAAGGCCGCGCCGCCCGCCCTCCGGCTGCCCAAGGAACCCGCCGCCCCGCCGCAAGTCGTCAAGGAAGGCCTCTCGGAGTACTTCATTTTCACCGTCGAGGGCAAGCAGACCGTCCGGAACGGATGGAGCCAGCGGATGGTCTCGTTCAAGGCCGAGGGCGTCCCCTTCGAGGTCCTCTACCGCTACCGGCCGCACCAGTACGGCGACCGGCCGGTCCGGTTCTTCATTCTGGCCAACGACCGGGAGCACGAGTTGGGCGCTTCGCCCCTTCCGGACGGTGTCATCCGCGTCTTCCGCCGGGGCGACCGCGACGGCCTGGCGTACTACACGACGCAATCGACGAAATACATCCCGATACGAGAGAAGATCGAGCTGAACGTCGGGACGGACGCCAGAATCGTCTATGAGCGGAGCGTCCTGGACGTCGAGCGGTCGGGGTTCATCTTCGATCATTCGCCGCCGCGCGTCGTCGGCTGGAACGAGCTTCGCAAGTGGCAGGAAGAGGTCCGCAACTACCGCGCCAAACCGATCACCCTGGAGGTCCGCCACGTCCTGCCTGGGCACGTCGAATTTGCGATGGAGGACTCGCCCACCCTCTTCGACTACCACACCGTCGAGTATACGGTGACGGTGCCGGCACGCCAGACGCGGCGGTGGCTCTCGGAAGGCATGTTCCGCCTGGGGCGGAACAAGCGGCAGGACCGCGTCGTCCTCAGGGAGTGACCGCGGTTGCCTCGCCTGCACCGGTCTCGGTCCCCGCCCCACAAAGCCCTTGGCCGGCCCCCCCCTGCCCTTAACATTGTGCCGGTGCCTGCCGGGCCGATCCGCCGGTCCGGAGGCGACACGTCGAGGCGGCCGGTGCGTCACGGAGGAAGCGGTGGCCCGGGCCTCATCCTCATGGCGATGGGCCGTCCCCCTGGGGGTGATCCTCTGGCTGGCCGTCTCCTCGGCGGTTGCCCGCCTCCTGGTGTATCCCGCCGCCGGGTGGGACTATAGCGAATGGGACGCCCCCCAGATCGCCCAGGCCCTGTTCCTCGCGGCGGGATGCGGGCTGGGCGTGGCGGCGATGGTCGCCTCCGGCACGCGCCGGGCCGACTTCTACTGGTGGGTGCTGTCGGCGTTCATCTGCTTCTTCATGCTGTGGCGGGAGATCGAGCTCGACGAGGCCCTGCTGGGGGCCCACGCCTTCTCCTGGAAGTACCTCTGGGGAGGACGCGGGAACCTTCCCTGGGCCAACCGCCTGGTCCTGGGTGTGCCGTCGCTCGCCCTGGCGGCCGCGGTGGCGTGGACGGTGCTTCGGCACGGGCGGCTCCTGGTGGCGACGGCCCGCCGGCCCGAGGTCCGGGTCGGCCTGGTCCTGTTCGTCGCGGGGGTCGTGCTGTACGGCATCGCCCAGGGCTGCGACAAGGCCCTCGGCCTCGCAGAGCGTCACGACGTGCACGTGCCGGGCTTCCGCGGCGGACGGGACGATTTCTGGGAGGAAACGATCGAGCTGGCGGGGGCCATGTGCATCTTCCTCGGGGTCCTGGACACGTTTCTGCACCGTCCGGCCATGCCCGGCCCCCGAGCCGAGGTCGAGTCGTCCCTCTCGTCTTTCCGGGACGCCCTTCGGGGCGGCGGGGAGACGGCGCCGCAAGCCGGCCCGGAAAGCCCTTCCATTCCGGCGGGCCCCGAGTATACTTCCCGCTCCACGCCGGGGGCCAAGGGAGCCCCCGGTCGGTGACCCACGAACCGAGTCGATCCAAAGGAGTCCCGCGTATGCCGCTCACCCCCATGCGTCAGATCCTCGACGAGGCCAAGAAGGGCGCCTACGGCGTCGGGGCCTACAACGTCAACAACATGGAGCAGATCCAGGCCATCCTGAAGGCCGCCAGCGACACCCGCTCGCCCCTGATCATTCAGGCCAGCCGAGGCGCCCTCGAATACACCAACCTCATCTACCTCAAGAAGCTCATGGAGGCCGCGGTCGAGGACAACCCCGACCTCCCGATCGCCCTCCACCTCGACCACGGGCCCAACCTGGACCTGTGCAAGGAGGCCATCGCCCTGGGCTTCACGAGCGTCATGATCGACGGCTCCATCGACTACGACGCGGAGACGCCCAGCGGCAAGCACCCCGCCCGCAGCCTGGAGGACAACATCCGCGTCACGAAGGAGGTGGTCGACTACGCCCACGAGCGGGGCGTGAGCGTCGAGGGCGAGCTGGGCACCCTCGGCGGCATCGAGGAGGACACCAAGACCGACCAGGTCCTCCTCACGGAGCCCGACGAGGTCGAACAGTTCTGCGAGGAGACCGGCGTCGACGCCCTGGCCCTGGCCATCGGCACCAGCCACGGGGCCTACAAGTTCAAGCACGAGCCCGTCCTGGCCCTCGACCTGATCAGCGAGTGCCGCAAGCGGGCCCCCGACACCAACTTCGTCATGCACGGAAGCTCCTCCGTGCCGAAGGAGCTGGTCGAGGAGGTCAACAAGTACGGCGGCGAGCTGCCCGGGGCCATGGGCGTCCCGATCGAGTCGATCCAGGACGCCATCGGGCGCGGCATCCAGAAGATCAACGTCGACACGGACGGGCGGCTGGTCGTCACGGGGGCCATCCGCCGCGTCTTCGCCGAGAAGCCCGCCGAGTTCGACCCGCGGAAGTACCTGGGCCCGGCGCGCGAAGCCCTGGCCAAGCTGATCGCCTCGAAGATGGAGGCCTTCGGCACCGCCGGCCACGCCGGCGACTACGAGCCGAAGTCCCTCGACGACATGAAGGCCTTCTACGCCGGGCAAGGCTGAACCGGTTCAGGCGTTCGTGTCAAGATCGGCGCGTCGGGTCTCCGTGCCCGCCGCATGCTTCCGCTTCGCACGCGCGGTCGGTGCCGAAGCCGACCGCGCACAGGTTGCGTGAGCCCCTCCGATGACCAGCCCGCCGGAAGCGACCGACTCATCCGTATCGGCCCGCGGCGAGCCGCGGCGGGGCGGGCGGCTCGTCCTCGGCGTGGTCCTGGTGGCCGCGGGGGCGGGCCTGGCGACCCTGGCCTCGCGAATGGCCCGCGGCGTCGAGGTGCCGCCGTTCGGCTGCGGCCTCCTCGTCTGGGGCCTGCCCGAGAGGACCGACGAGGCACAGGAAGGCGAGCCGGGCCCGGAAGGCGAGGTCCCCGCCGGTAACCCGGCCGACTCGCCGCCCCCCGCCGCGGATGCCGTAACGGAGGGCGAGTCGCCCCCCTCCGAGGGCCAGGTTGCCCCCCCATCCGACCCCCAAGCACCCCCCCGGTCCCCCCCTTCCGACACGGGCACCGACGGACCCGCCGAGGGCGCCACTCCCGTCACCGGGGCCGCCGAGCCGGCCGAGCCGCCCGGCCCGGTCGACCTCGGACCCTGGCTGCGGCCCCTGACGCCCGAGGACCGGGCGGCCATCCGCGAGGCCTTCGAGCCCCTCGGCATCGGCGCCACGCTCGCCGTTCGGGCCGTGAAGGGGGCCGAGTACGTGCCCCCCGGCGGGTGGCTTCCCGTCCGGCCGGTGTATCTGGCCGTGGTGACCGACGAGGAGGCCGACCGGGTCCTCGTCCCGCTGGCCGGCGACGCCGACGTCTATCTCGCGGCCGAGGACTATCTGACAGCGGCGCTCACGCCGGAGGGGGCGGAGGCTGCCGCCGACCTGCGGACGGCGACGCTCCCGGCGTCGGCCCGCCTGCTGCGAAGCCACGTTCTGGTCCGTCCCCGGGCGGCGGAAGCGCTCGGCCTGTCGACCGAGGGCCCCGCCCCGAACTGCTTGGCCGTGACGCTTGTGCGGCCCGGGGCCCTGGAGGAAGCGGGACCTGCCGCCCTCTCGCTCGGACGCGACCGGCGGGTCCGCCCGGTGCCGGTCGACCTGGCCGTCCGGGCGGATCGGCCGGAGCGGTGGCTCGGCGTGGCGGGACTTGCGCTGGAGGTGGCGGGCCTGGCGATCCTGGGCTTGGCGGCGGTCCGCCGGCTCGGACGCGCCGAGCCGCCCTCGACAATCGTCCTTCGTCACGTCGTCGAGGGGGCCGAGGGGCTCGCCGGGCAGCGGGCGTTCGGCCCGGTGCTGACCGCGATGGCGGCAGCCCTGGCGGTCGGGGCGGTTTGGGCGCCGCCGACGCTCGTCGAGGTCCTCCAGACGCTGACGCACGACCCACGGCTGCTGTCCCTTTCCTCGATCGGCCTCTCGGGCCTCCGGCCGGAAGCGGGGGCCCTGGTGAGCGTGTTCCTGAACACCGCCCTCGTCGACACGCTCTGGAACGGGGTGGTGGCGATCGGCGTGGCGGCCCTGGTGCCGGGGCTCGGGCTGGTGACGGCGACGGCGGGGCGGCTCCTGGAGGGAACGGCGCTGGCCCCCGTGACCCTGACGCTGCTGGACCGCGTGCCGCTGCGGGCGGCCGTGGCGGGCGTCAAGGTCCACGCCTTCGCGGCCCTGGCGGTGGGGGCGTGGCGGGTCCTCCTGGGGACCGTCCGGCCGTCGGCCCTGGGCCAGGAGAACCGCCGAATGGGGTTCGCCGCCGGGGCGGCCGAGCTCTACGGCTCGCTGCCCCTGGCGATGGCGATCCTGCTCGCGGGCGCCCTCCTCGAGACGCTCCTGGTGGCCCTCGTCGGCTGGCTCTGACGGCGCCGGGACCGCAGAGGTGCAAAGTGGGCAGAGAGAGGATTCAGACCAAGAACGGCAAACGCTGTTGGGTGTTCGGCCGGTTTCAGGCGTTCTCTGCGTCCCCTGCGCCTCTGCGGCCAGATCACGCCGGGCTGTTGGCCCCGTGGCGGGCGACGAGGTTGTTCGCTTCGATCCAGGAATCGATGCTCTCGCCGGCGTCGGCCCACCACCCGTCGACGATCTCGTAGCGGAGGGTCCCGGCCCGGACGTAGTGGTTGTTGACGTCGGTGATCTCGAGCTCGCCCCGGGCCGACGGCGTCAACGTGGGGATAATGTCGAATACGTCGGGTCCGTACATGTAGATGCCGAGCACGGCGAGGTTCGACCGGGGCTTTGGGGGCTTCTCCACGATGCGGACGATGCGGCCGTTCTCGATCTCGGCGATGCCGTACGCCTCGGGGTTCGGCACCTCCTTCAGGAGGACCTTGCCGCCGTCGGGCTGGGCCTCGAAGTCGGCGACGGCCCCGCGGATGGACCGCTCCAGGATGTTGTCTCCCAGGACGACGCAGACCTTGTCGTCCTCGACGAAGTGGCTCGCCAGGCCGAGGGCCTCGGCGATGCCGCCCTCGCCCTTCTGGTAGGCGTAGTGGAGCCGCTTCAGGCCGAACTCCTCGCCGTTCTCGAGGAGCCGGACGAAGTCGCCGGCGCTCGAGCCGCCCGTGACGATCATGATGTCGGTGATCCCCGCCCCGACGAGACACTCGATCGGGTAGTAGATCATCGGCTTCGAGTAGACGGGCAGGAGGTGCTTGTTGGTGATCTTCGTCAGGGGGTGAAGCCGCGTCCCCAAGCCGCCCGCCAGGATGACGCCTTTCACGCGCCGCCCTCCTCCCACACGATGACGACCTTGCCGGTCCGGCCGGTGTCGAACGTCTCGATGGCCTCGCGGGCCTCGGCCAGGGGGAACCGGTGGGTCACGACCGCCTCCGGATGGAGGCCCCACCGGACCAGCCGCCCCGCGAGGTCCTCCATCTGCGGCAGGCTGCACACCCACGAGCCGTGGAGCGTGAGCTGCTTGTGGATCAGCAGCGGGCTGGGCTCGAACGTCACCGTCCCGCCCTCGCCGACATAGACCACGCGGCCCCACGGCCGCGTCGCCTCGAGGCAGAACCGCCGGGCCTCGGCGCTGCCGGAGCAGTCGAAGGCGGCGTCGCAGCCCCGGCCGCCGGTGAAGTCGCGGACCGCCTCCAGGGCCCCCTCGCCCGGCTCGATCAACAGGTCCAGGCCGATCGCCTCGGCCAGGGCCCGCCGCTCGGCCACCGGCTCGACGCCGACCACCTGCGACCCGAACGCCCGCGCCAGCATCACCTGCCCCAGTCCCACCGGCCCCAGGCCGGTCACGAGGACGACGTCGTCGCCGCTGGGCCGGGCCCGCAGGCACGCGGCGTAGTTCGTGCCGAGGCCGCAGGCGATCATCGCTCCGTCGACATAGGTCAGCTCATCCGGCAGGTGGACGAGCGTCCGCTCCTCGGCCAGCAGGAAGTCGGCGAACCCCCCGTCGCGCTGCCAACCGTACGCCGCGCGGTCGGGGCTGGTGCACGAGATCATCCATCCGCCGCGGCAGTCCCAGCACCGGCCGCATCCGCAGATGTGGTAGACGACGACGCGGTCGCCCTGGCGGAACCGGCGGCACCCCGGGCCGACCTTCTCGACCTGGCCGCACGGCTCGTGGCCGGCGATGACTCCGCGGTAGGCCTCCGGCCCGTGGCCCTGGTCCTTGGGCCGATAGATGGCCCGCAGGTCGCTCCCGCAAAGCGACGCCGCCTTCATCCGCACGAGCACCTGTCCCGGCCCCGGCTCGGGCACCGGGAAGTCGCGGAGCTCGAAGCCCCGCTCGCCCGGCAGCACGACTCCTTTCATGGCGAAACCTCCCCGCCCCTTCCGCGTCTCACTCTATAGAGGACCGGGAGGGGCCGCAAGGGTTTCCGGCCCCGGCGCCCGGCGGTCCACCACCTGTCGCGGCCTTTGGGGTGCCCGCGGGGCGGTGGTCCGGTACAATGGACGCGCCGCACCGAGCGAGGAATGCCGTCATGAAACCGACGTCGACGCTTGCCCTTTTCGCCGTCCTCGCCGCGGCCCTGGCGGCCCCGGTCGGGGGCGCCGTGCGGCCGCGGGGCCGGGAGTCCGAACCGCCCGGCGGCCTGAAGCCCGACCGCGCGAACCTCGCCTACGGGCCCCATCCCCGGAACGTCCTGGCCCTCTGGCAGGCGGAGTCCGCGGCGCCCACGCCCGTCGTCGTGCACGTCCACGGCTATCTGTTCCGCCAGGCGGACCCGATGCAAGTCCCCGAGGTCTTCCTCAAGGGGTGCCTGGAGGGCGGCATCTCGGTGGCCTCGATCGACTACCGCTACGTCATCGACGCCCCGCTTCCGGCGGCCATGCGCGACGCCGCCCGGGCCGTCCAGTTCCTCCGGCACCGGGCGGGGGGGCTGGACCTGGATCCGGACCGCGTCGCCGTGACGGGCATCTCGACGGGCGGGTCGGCGGCCCTCTGGGTCGCCCTTCACGGCGACGTGGCCGACGCCGACGCCGACGACCCGGTCGCCCGTCAGTCGTCGCGGGTCCGGTGCGCGGCCGTCTGGGACGCACCGACGACACTCGATCCGGCCTACTACCGGCGGCACCGGGTCCGCCTCTCGGGCGGCCCGGCGACGCTCAGCCAGTGGTGCGGCCTGGCGCCCGGCCGCGAGGAGGGCGAGGTGGCCCGCAGCGCCTTCGCCGAGGTCTCGCCGCTGGCCCACGCCTCGGAGGACGACCCGCCGGTCTTTCTCAACTACGCCAAGCCCCAACGCTATGTCACCGGCGAGCTGGGCCTGCATCACCCGATCTTCGGCCGCACGCTGAGGACCGCGCTGGTGCCTCTGGGCGTCCCTTGCATCCTCCGCGAGGGGAAGGGGCGTGCGGGCCAGCGGGTCCACGGCAGCGGCGACGCCGACCGGGCGATCCTCGCCTTCGTGGTCCGGCACCTGCAACGGAAGACCGAGCCGCCGGTCGGGCCTGCGCCGGACAACGAAGTCAAGGGACCGCCGATTCCGCCCGCCGACGACCGGAGCGGCGAATGAAGTGGCGCCGCGAGGCCTTCCTCGACCTGCTCTCGTTCCGCGGAACGCCCGGCCGGCCGATGTTCGTCGAGCTGTTCGGGCCGCTCGTCGGCCTGGAGGACGAGTGGCTCGCGCAAGGCGCCTCGCCGGACGAGATCGACCTGACGGCGTTCGACTTCGACTCGGTCCCCCGGGTCGGCTGCGGCGGCAACATGGGCCTCCGCGGTGACACGCGCCCCACCGTCCTCGAAGAGACCGAGGACTGGCGGATCGAGCGGGACGGCCTCGGCCGCACGGTCAAGCTCTACAAGCGGGCGGCGACGATCGCTCATCCGCTCGACTACCCCGTCCGCGACGTCGACTCCTGGCTCGCAATCAAGCCCCGCTATGCGTTCGCTGAGGAGCGGGTCGACCCGGACGCCGTCGAGGTCGCCCGCGCGGCCCGCGGCGAGGGGGCGGTGGTCGTCGCCCATCTCCCGGGGGCGTTCGACACGCCCCGGGGCCTGATGGGCGAGGAACGGGCCTGCCTGGCCTACTACGAGCAGCCCGGCCTGGTGCGGGACATCCTGGAGACGCTCGCCGAGACGGCCGTCCGGGTCCTGGAGCAGGTCGCCGAGAGGGTGACGGTGGACGTGCTGGCGGTGCACGAGGACTTCGCGGGCAAGTCGGGCCCTCTGGCCGGGCCGAAGCAGGTCCGCGAGTTCTGGCGGCCGTACTACCGGCGGGCGTGGGAGGCCGCCCGGGCGGCCGGAGCGCGCCTGTTCAGCCTCGACAGCGACGGCAACCTGGACGCCGTCCTCGAACCGCTCGTCGAGTGCGGCGTCAACGTCGCCTACCCGATGGAGCCGGCGGCCGGGATGGACATCGTCGAGGTGCGGCGGCGGTTCGGGCGGCGCCTGGCGGTGATGGGCGGCATCGACAAGTTCGTCCTGCAAAGGGGCCGCGAGGCCGTCCGAGCCGAGCTGGAGTACAAGATGCAGCCGATCATGCGCGAGGGCGGGACGGTCTTCGGCCTCGACCATCGCATCCCGAACGGGACGCCGCTGGAGGCGTATCGGTCCTACGTGGACGCGGCTCGGGAGGTCCTGGGCATCGAACCCCGGTCGCCCGAGCGGAAAGGCTGGGCCCGGATGGCGCTTTAGCGTGCCCCGGGTGTATTGACCGGGCGCGGAATAGCGGGGCGCCGTGTGGTCGACGCGCTATGATTCGTCGTCGCCGTCGGCGGCCGTCAGGTGCTCCAGCCGCTCCTCTTCCGGCCAGCCGTGGGCCTGTTCGTGGTGCTCGACGTCCTTGCCTCGCATCGCGATGGCGATGCAGATCGCCAGGCCGCCGAACAGGATCGTCAGGGCCAGGGCCCCCGTCAGGGCGGCCTCGGTCGAGAGCCAGATGCGGAAGATGCCGAACCCGACCGCCCCGAGGGCCACGATGGCGATCTGCCACCACCGTCGTCCCAGGGCGAACGCCCCCACCAGCACGCCGAAGAAGACCAGCATGGCGACGATCAGCCGCCAGTCCTTCTGGGCCCCCGTCAGCTCCCGCGTCAGGATCTGGTGTCCCAGCAGGACGATCAGCACCAGCGGCGTGACGAGCCGGATGCACAGCTCCCACCATCCGCCGAGATGGATCTCCGAGACCGAGTTGATGTACTCCCGCAGCCGCCCCGTTCGGAAGAAGTAGCCGATGGCCAGGCACTCCATCAGGCCGACGAAGGCCAGTCCGTAATCGTTGCACCAGCGGTTGAAGACGTCGATCCAGGCCCCGCCGCCCCGCGTCACGAACAGGAGCCCCGCCAGGAACCCGACGATGCACATGCCCGCCGTGAGGACGTTCCGCGACAGCCAGCCGAACTTGTCGTGGAGGCCCGCCACGGCCGCCTCGACCAGCGAAAAGAGCGAGTCGATCCCGAGGCTCAAGAGCGTCAGGAAGAAGAGGATCGCCACGAACGGGGGCCAGAAGCCGCCCAGCTCGCGCAGCTTCGAGATCGCCGTCGGGTAGGTCACGAACGCCAGGCCGCTCCCGGCCTCGACCACCTCGTCGACGGGCTTGCCCTCCTTGAATGCCAGGAAGCCGAGGACCGAAAAGACGGCGAACCCGGCGAAGAAGCTCGTGGCGCAGTTGGCCAGACTGGTGATGAAGGCGTTGTTCGTGATGTCGCCCCGCCGCTTGTTGTAGCTGGCGTAGGCGATCATGATGCCGAACCCCAGCGACAGGCTGAAGAAGATCTGGCCATAGGCCGCCAGCCAGACCTGGGGGTCGCTGAGCCTGGCGAAGTCGGGCTTCAGGTAGTACTCGATGCCGTCGCCCGCCCCGTCGAGCGTCATCCCCCGGATCGCCAAAACCAGCAAGAGAATGACCGGCAGGGGCACCGTGATGAGGACGATCCGCCCGACGCGCCGCACGCCCCGGTGGATGATCAGGAACACGAGCACCCACGTCAGCGCCAGGCCGATGACGAGCGGGCCCTGGAGGTGCCAGGCCTCCCACCCCTTCCCGGCCGCGTTCAGGACCGTGTTCTCGAAGTAGCCCTGCGGATCGGCGGCCCAGGGCAGGGCGTCGTCGAAGGCGTGCCGGAACGAGGCCGCCAGAAAGTGCCACGACCACGCCATCACCGCCGCGTAGTAGAACGAGATGATGCTGGCGGTGCCGAGGGCGAACCAGCCCACCCACTCGAACGTCTTGTTGACGCGGCCGAGGGCCTTCGGGGCCGAGCCCTGGAACATCTGGCCAACGCCGTATTCCAGGATCATCAGGGGGATGCCGGTGGTGATGAGGGCCACGATGTAGGGGATGAAGAACGCCCCGCCGCCGTTGGCGTAGGCCGTGGCGGGGAACCGCCAGACGTTGCCCAGGCCGACGGCGCTGCCGATGGCGGCCATGATGAAGGCGGTCCGGCTGTGCCAGCGTTCGCGGCCGCCGGGTCCCAGGGGTCCCTCGCCCATGCCGTCCCCCTCGCCTGAAGACGCGACGTGATGCCCCCTGCCGAGGGCGGCCGGATTCTAGGCCCCCGCCCGCGAACCCGTCAAGCAAAAGTGGCGTTCTGCCGGCCGCGCCGACGAGACACCCTCCCAAGCGGATAGCCTGGGGCCTCGGGGAACGCGAAGGGGACAGGCGTAAGGACGCCCCGGGCGGGGCAAAGGGCGAAAGCTACGACTCAAGACTGTCCCAAGAGGCCACTTCGCCCTTGAGTTCTTCCACCAACGCGGCGGCATCCTTGGCAGGCGGAACAATGTACAAGCGCACGATGTGGAGCTGGTGACCCGCGCATTCACCAATCAGGCTGTTCGGCACGTTCATTACCGGCGTCGGTTCCTCCTTGCCGGGCTCGAAGACCCTTATGACCTTCTCCTCTTGCTCGGGGTCCAGGGCTTCGCCTACAGCCCGTTCTCGGGGTCGCTGCTCAAAACGGATAGGCTTGGCCTTCCATAGGAGAAACCGGCGCAGGTCAATCCCCTTCGTCTCGGCCAATGCCGGAAGCTCTTTTCTGCACCTGAACTCGAACGTTGACGCTTTGTGATGACTTGTGTCAACCTTCTTGAGGACGCACACTTCCTTCAGAAGCCTTGGGGGTCTTCGGTTCCGGACGCAGTTTGCAAGCGCGCTGACCACCTCGTCATCATCTCCCGCCGCCCGCTGGACGATCCTGTCCACTGACGCATCCGTGAAATCCCCGAGTCTGTCGCTTTTCGCCAACGCCCTAACGTCGTCACCGTTGGCGGGGAAACAATATTGCGGCCTGTGCCTGACTTCTCGGATCAGTTGGCGGCAAGCCTCCTCCAAAGCGACAGTTGCCTTGTGATAATACACGGCGCGATGCATGAAGTAACGTGCCATTAGCACCTGCTCGGCGGCAGGCAACGCTCTCGCGTCTACCCCAACAACCCCTTGAGGACTCGCCCTCAGCATCTTCAGGACATAGCCAATATCGACATGTCCGTAGGGTACGCCTGCGGCGTGCGAGTCCCTGAGTAAGTAGTCCACCCGGTCCATGTCGAGGCTGCTATCGATGAAGTTGCTCAGGCGAACGGCCGCAGCCTGCGATCGAGTGAAGATGTCGGCGACCTTTTGGGCGCGCTCCGCAGACCCGATTGCGTCGACTATCTCCTGCTGACTCGTGACGATGATCTCGCCCAGTTCCACGTGCGAAGGGTAGGGGGGCTGCTGCTCAAGATCAATGCTGGTTTCTTCGTCAGCCAGCCCCGCTGTCAGCCGAGCCGCCGAATCCACTGCCTCCACTACGTGTGAGTAGGGATAGTGGCCGATATCGTGGAGCAGCGCCGCCAAGCGGAGGTCCTCTTCGTCCTCGCTGTCCTTCTCAAGGAAGCCTGCGTCGCATGCCGCCTTAGTGGCACGAAGCATGATGCCCAAGACGCCCACGCTGTGCGCGAACCGGGTGTGCGTGGCGTTCGGGAACGTGAAGTGGCCCATCCCAATCTGTTTGATATACCGGAGCCGCTGGAAGGGAGTAGTATCAACAACCGCAACTTCGCGGTCGCTCAGGTCGATGGGGCCATGTATCGGGTCATTGATCGTTTTCGGCATCGTGCCCCAGCAGACCGCGCGCCTCAAGCTCGTCGAGAGCAACCTCTATATCTTTGTTAGAGAAATCCTTGCCGAACGCCACGAGTTTGTCGCGAATCTCTTGCGGACGGCTGGGTGACTGCTTGCGGCAGACCAGGAAATGCACGGAGGCAAGCAGCTCAAGTCTGGATGCAACTTCGCTCGTGTCTCCCTCTGGCACCAACTCCTTGACTGTCTCGAGCTTTGTTTGGCTCTTACCGTCCAGGCTGTGCTCACCCACGATCGCATCAACCACATCTTCCGGCTCATCGGCGACCACGAACGCGTCCGAAGCCAGCGCGGGGCAATAGGGTCCCCTGATATACCAGCGGAAGTAGTAGCCGAGTTTCACCCCTGCTGCTTGTGCAAGGTAAACGGCCTTCTGCAAGATGAGGCGGTCGTCGAATGTATCGACCCGGACGTCTAGCCCGAGGGAACGCAGGACAAGGGTCATGGCTAACTGCTGACGGTTCATCTTGTCACTCCCTTTTGCCCCGTGCCGTCCGGTTTATCGACTTGCGGTTATTGCCCTCTTCAAACATCCTACGGAGCACGGACACGCTCGTGCAAGCAAAAGATCCGGTTTCTCCCATCTGCCCCGCCATAGATCGCCTCCGCACCCCGAGCTTGCCCCCGCCCTGCGAACCTGCTACCTTGCCCGGCCTTTCAACCGAGCGAGGTGTGACGCGATGAACGACAAGGCCGTCATCTTCGACATGGACGGAGTCCTGGTGGACTCCTTGGGGGCCCACTTCCAGGCGTGGAAGCGGTTCGCCGAGGAGATGGGCGTCGGCCTGACGGAGGAGGAGTTCGCCGACCTCTTCGGCCGGACGAACCGCGACATCTTCGAGGCCCGCTGGCCCGGCCTGGTGCCGCCCGACGAGGTCGATTACTGGGACCGGTGGAAGGAGGAGCGGTACCGGGAGGTCCTGCGGGAGCATTTCCCGGCGATGGACGGGGCCCGGGAGCTGGTGCGGGCCCTGGCGGAGGCGGGGTTTCGCCTCGCGATCGGCTCGTCCGGCCCGCCGGAGAACGTCCGCGTGGCGCTCGAGGAGTTCGGAGCGGGGACGTTCGAGGCGTCCGTCAGCGCCGCCGACGTGACGCACGGCAAGCCCCATCCGGAAGTCTTCCTCAAGGCGGCCGAGAGCCTCGGTGTCGCGCCGGCGGCGTGTGCGGTGATCGAGGACGCCCCGGCGGGCGTGGAGGCGGCCGTCCGGGCGGGCATGACCCCGGTCGCCCTGGCGGGCACGGCCGACCGCGCGACGCTGGCCGCCCGCGGCGCCGCCTGTGTCGTCGATACGCTCCGCGACCTCTCGCCCGAGGCCATCGCCGCCCTCATCGACGGATAACAGAAACAGCAACAGCCGCCCGCAGATGGATAAATCGGGGTAGAAGACGAAGAAGCAGAAACGGCAGCGGCTGTTCGCGTGTGCCGCGGGGGTCCCGGAAGCGGCGCCTAGAAGCGGCGCAGCTCATCGAGGAAGGCCGTCGGGTCGTTGGCCCACTTCTCGGCCTCGCGGCGGTCGACCTCGCCCGCCGAGACCAGGTCGGCCAGCGACCGTTCCAGCGTGATCATCCGCTCCTCGGGCACGTCGCGGGTCTTCGTCTGCATCACCGAGTAGAGCTGCTCGGCCTTCCGCAGGCGGAGCAGGTTCGCCACGCCGTAGGTGTTCCGCAGGACCTCCATGGCGACGGCGCGTCCCTCGCCGCCGGCCCGCGGGACGAGCTTCTGCGAGAGGACGAAAGCCAGGCCGAGCGAGAGTTGGCTCGCCACCTCGTGCTGGCGCTCCGGCGGATACATGTCGAGGATTCGCGTGATCGTGCCGCGGGCGTCGCGCGTATGGAGTGTCGAGAAGACGAGGTGCCCGGTCTCGGCGGCCGTCAGCGTCCAGGCGGTCGAGTCGGGGTCGCGCATCTCGCCGACGAAAATGACGTCGGGGTCCTCGCGGAGGCAGTCGCGGAGGCCCCGCTCGAAGCTCGGCACGTCGCGGCCGACCTCCCGCTGCGAGACGAGCGCCCGCGAGCTCGCCAGGCGATACTCGACCGGGTCCTCCAGCGTGATGATCCGGCAGGCCCGTGTCTCGGCGATCCGGCCGATCAGCGAGGCGATCGTCGTCGACTTCCCCGCCCCGGTGATGCCCGTCACGAGCACCAGCCCGTGCTGCCGGGCGACGATCTCGCGCCACACGGCGTTCGGGAAGCCGATCTCCTCGATCGGCGGGGCGCCCGCATCGAGGGCCCGGACGGCGATGGCCAGGCCGTCCTGGTCGCGGAACGCGTTCAGACGGAACTGGACCCGGCCGGTCCAATAGGAGGCGTCGACGGAGTGGTCGGCCGCGAGCGTCCGAAAGTCGGCCTTCGAGAGGAGCCGCCGGGCGGCCGCCTCCAGGGCCGGCCCGTCGAGCGGCGCCCCGTCCATCCGCCACAGCTCCCCGTCGACCCGGTAGACCGGCGGGCTGCCGACCTTCAGGTGGAGGTCGCTGACGCGCTGCACCCCGCGCTCGACGAAGAACCCCAGCAGGTCGGCAACGCTTAGGCGCCGGCCGGAAGAGGCCTCGTAGATCGGATCGTCGATGCTCGGCTCGGCCATGGTCGGTCCCTCGAGCGGACGCCGCCCCGGCGGGTGGCCAGGTGTAGCTCGGACGTGCCCGCGGGCTTCCGCCGGCGGCCCGCAACCCCAAGTCGAGCCGTGAGTGCCTTCCCTACAGCGCCCGGACGGGGACGCGGCGGCGCTTCCGGGCGCTCTCGATGGCCGCGAACACCATCGCCAAGCTCTTGATGTTGTCGTGGGCCTCGGTCTGCGGCACGCGGCCCGTTCGCAGGAACCGGAGCATCTCGGCCAGGCCCCCGTGCTGGTACGTCTTCTTGGTCCGCGACGTGTTGACGCGGAGCTTTCGGTGCGGGCCGCGGAAGTTCTTCGCCTTCGCCGTGGTCACCTCGCCGCGGGCCGGCTCGTCCTGCTCGTAGAGGAGGGTTCCCTTCGTGCCGACGAGCCGCCAGTTCCCGTTCCAGCTCGTGGGGCACCCCTTCGAGCACCACGATCCGCGGTAAGCGAAGTAGGCGCCGCCGGTCATCTCGAAGATGCAGTTGGCGGCGTTGTCGCCCCGGCTCCAGGAATCGGGCGGGTTGTACTCCTCGGCGTAGACGGCCACGGGGTCGGTGCCGCTCATCATCCGGGCCAGGTCGAAGTGATGGATGGCCATGTCGAGAATCAGGGGGCTGGGCATCTCGGCCCGGAAGCCCTTGAAGAACGCCTGGACGAAGAAGTCGCAGTTGACGCTCGTCAGCTCGCCCAGCTTGCCCGCCGCGACCGTCCGGGCGACCGCGTCGTGCCGCGGCTCCCACCGGCGCGACTGGCTGCACATGTAGAGGCGGTCGGCCTTCTCGCTCGCCCGGACCATCCGCCGGGCCTCGGCCATCGACGAGGCCATCGGCTTCTCGCCGATCACGTGCAGGCCCGCCCGGAGGGCCGTGCAGGTGACCTCGCAGTGGGCCTCGGGCACCGTCAGGTCGACGGCGAAGTCGGCCTCCACGTCGCGGACGGCCCTGGCGAGGTCGCCCGAGGCGACGGCCCCGGTCAGACCGTACGTCTCGACGGCGGCTTCGGCCCTCTCGCGGTCGAGGTCGACGACCGCCGCGACGCGGACCTTCTCCTCGGCAAGCCGCGGGAACCAGGCCCGCGAGATGCCGCCGGCGCCGGCGACGACGGCGCGGTAAGTGGGCATGCGATGGTCTCCTTGCGCAGGTCTCGGCGCGGCACGACGCCCCGGCGTGCTTCCGCGCGCCGCTCGAATCGCTGACTTCCAGGGCGTTACGCTTCATACGCTCCGGCCGCAGGGCGACGCAAGCACTTTCCCGTCAGGCGGCGCTTGTGACGCTGCGAGCGGAGAGGTACCATGGACAAGCTTGCCCCGCACCCGCGAGCGGAAATCCGGGGGGGGGCGGTCGAAAGGCTTGAAGCTTGGGCCAGCCATCACATCCCTTCCGCCTCGACGGCAAGGCCGCCCTGGTGACCGGCGCGGGGCGAGGCATCGGGCGGGGCGTGGCGCTGGCCCTGGCCCGGGCGGGGGCAGACGTCGCCCTCGTCGCCCGGACGACCGATGAGCTCGAGGCCGTCGCCGCCGAGGTGCCCACGCGGGCCCTCGTCCTGCCGGCCGACGTGGCGGACCTCGAAGCGCACGCCGGCCTCGTCGAGCGGACGCTCGATGCCTTCGGCCGCCTCGACGTCCACGTCGCCTGTGCCGGGACGACCGTCCGGTGCCCGGCCGAGGAGGTCTCGCCCGAGGCGTTCGACGGCGTGCTGGACGTGAACCTGCGGGGCCTGTTCTTCCTCGCCCGGGGGTGCGCCCGGCCGATGCTCGAGGCGGGCCGCGGGCGGCTCATCCTGATCTGCTCGCTCCTCTCGGAGATCGGCCGGGGACAGAACGCCCCGTACTCGGCCTCCAAGGGGGCCGTCCGCCAGCTCGTCAAGCAGCTCGCCGTCGAGTGGTCGCCCCGCGGCATCACCGTCAACGGCATCGGGCCGGGGTACATCGACACGGACCTGGTGGCCGCCCTCAGGCACGACGAGGAGTTCAACCGGTGGCTGATGGAGCGCGTCGCCGTGCCGCGCTGGGGGACGCCCGACGACGTCGGCGCTGCGGCGGTGTACCTGGCGAGCGACGAAGCGTCCTACGTCACCGGCCAAGTCCTCTACGTCGACGGGGGCTTCCTGGCGAAGTAGCAGCCCGATCGGGAGCCTTGCATATCGCGAGGCCCGCGGTAGAATGCGCAAGAACCAAGGAAGGCGGACGCAGGATGTTTGAGAAGGATGCGGTACAGCACGAGTTTGACAAAGCCGCCCGCATTGTCGTTTTTGAAGGGGACTGTCTTGAGTTGCTCTCGACAATCCCGGACGGCTGCGTACAGTTGGTTGTCACCTCACCACCGTACAACATCGGCAAGGAGTATGAGCAGCGACTAGGCCTTGCCACGTACGTGGAGCAGCAGCGCGCGGTGATCACCGAGTGTGTTCGCGTGCTACGCCACGAAGGGCACATCTGCTGGCAGGTCGGCAACTACGTCGAGAACGGCAGGATAGTGCCCTTGGACAGCATCCTGTATCCTATCTTTGACGGGCTCGGCCTGAAGATGCGAAACCGGATCGTCTGGCACTTCGGCCACGGGCTGCACTGCAAGAAACGGTTCTCAGGCCGTTACGAGGTAATCGCGTGGTTTACGAAGTCAGACGACTACTACTTCAACCTGGACCCGGTGCGCGTCCCTCAGAAGTACCCTGGCAAGCGGTACTACAAGGGCGCGAAGGCTGGCAAGCACTCCTGCAACCCGAAAGGCAAGAACCCAAGCGATGTGTGGCAGTTGCCGAACGTCAAAGCAAACCACGTCGAGAAGACCGAGCACCCATGCCAGTTTCCCGTTGAGTTGATCGAGCGTCTGGTGTTATCGATGACCCGCGAAGAAGACTGGGTCCTTGACCCATTCCTTGGGGTCGGAACCAGCGTCGTCGCGGCGGTTCGACATGGGCGCCGCGGTGCCGGCGCAGAGGTCGTGCACAAGTACCTAGCCATCGCGAAGCAGCGAATAGATGACGCCCAAACGGGCAATCTTGCGGTGCGGGAGATGCACAAACCTGTCTTCGACCCCAAGGAGGCCGGGAAGAAACTGACGACCGCGCCTTGGCTTGATGGCTTCTAGGCTGTCGGACTGCCCTGCGGGGGATCGCCTATGCGTATAGTGGATACCTTCTCCCATCTCAACGGAGAAGAATGGCTCAAGGTGCACCGCCCGGAGGCGCTGGAGGACATTGCGGAGGTCGTGGCGAGCGCGGACGCCGAGAAGTATCGGACGAAAAGAAGCAAGGAAAAGACAATGCGGGGCAAGTTGCTTTACAGCCCCAAAGCGCTCAACCAGGCATTCGGGAGGCTGTTCAGAGAACGTGGGTGGGAAGAGCGGCGACAGCACTACTACGTCACAACGGATAGGACGGTCTTCGAAAGGATCAGCCACGTCTCACTGCAGGAACAGAAACGTGTGCTTGAGGAACGTGGCGAGCAGAGGCTCATCCGGTCCTTCAAGCAGACCGATTTCGTCAGGGATTCTATCGCCGTCGAGGTGCAATTCGGCAAGTACGCGTTCGTCGCATACGACCTGTTTGTGAAGCACCTGCTCTTCTACAGCGGAGGCGTTATCAACTGCCCTTTCGCAGGTTTCATGCGGCGCGGGTGGCGGTGGAGAACAGTTGG
>CAZGKW010000057.1:0-22639 GCA_964526295.1 uncultured Anaerolineales bacterium | reverse complement strand
CATGCCGATCCTCCCCGGTACCATGGCACCCCGACGAGAGGACCGGCCATTCACCCAGACTAACAACATCAAAAGACCACGGGTCCTAGGCCACCTCTTCATCCCCAACCCGACGCCGCCTCCCCGGCCCGCGGCGCCAAAGGCACACTTCAGAGCTGTCGCTCCCCTGACCCCGCCCCTCTCCCGCAAGGAGAGAGACTTCTTGTCACAGCCTGTGGGTTCCCGGCCGCTTGGCAGGGCCGTCGATGGCCATGATAAGGTACGTCTGGGGCAGCCTCAACGGCGGTCCGTCGGGCGGGGCCTGCCACTCTGGCAGCGCGGGGAGGCCGGCCGAGGCACATTTTGGCACGTCCGGCGGGTCGCCGGCCTCCTCGGAGGCATGCCGAAAGCCGCTAGAAAGTCGGCTAACCCCTTGCGGAATAATAACTTAAGCGCTCTGTTCGCCGACTCCCCTTCCCTTTGGCACGCAGGTTGCAGCCTTGCACGGCGGGAGGAGCGTTCAGCCCGAGCGTATCATGGTAGCCCGGCCCGAATCCGTCGACACCGAGCCGTCGGTCCTGATCGCCGACGATTACCATCCCTGGCGGGACGCCGTCGAGGAGGTCCTGGGGCGGGCGGGGTTCCGGACGATCCAGGCCGCCTGCGGCGAGGAGGCCGTCGAGATCGCCCTCAGCGAGCCCATCGACGCCGCACTCGTCGACTTTCACATGCCGCGGCTCGACGGCGTAGAGACGATCCGCGAGATCCGGCGGCATCGGCACTTGCTGCCGGCGGCCCTGATGACCTCGCGGCCGGAGGACGTGCCGCCGGATGCGGTCCGGTCGCTGCACATCCGGTTCGTCGTCACGAAGCCGGCCGACGGGGACTGGATTGCGACGGTCGTGGCCCAGTTGATCTGGAACGGCTGACGAACAATCGGTTTCGAGCGGCGACCGGAAGGTCGCCGTGGCGCGTGGCCGGGTGTCCTGTTACCGCGTGCCGACCGAATCGTCCATCGCACGTACGAACCCACGAAAGGAGCGGGCAGTGAAGCTGACACCACTGGGCGACCGCGTGGTCGTCAAACGCGTCGAGGCCGAGGAAACGACCAAGGGCGGCATCGTCCTGCCCGACAGCGCCAAGGAGAAGCCCCAGCGCGGCAAGGTCGTGGCCGTCGGCCCGGGCAAGACGCTCGAATCCGGCGAAGTGGCCAAGCCCTCCGTCAAGAAGGGCGACGAGGTCATCTTCTCGAGCTTCGCCGGCACCGAGTTCACCGTCGACGGCGAAGAGGTCCTGGTCATGAGCCAGGACGACATCCTGGCCGTCGTGGAGAAGTAGGCCCTGGGCCGCCCGCGAGCCCGGCCTCCCCGGGCCGCGCTCTCGCCCCGCCCTGCGGCGGGCCGGGCGGGACCCAGAGGCCGAGAACCCTGACACAGACTCGATAAGGAGACTCAACCGTGCCAGCGAAACGAATCGCCTACGACCACGAGGCCCGCGAGGCCATCCGACGCGGCGTCCAGAAGCTCGCCCGGGCCGTCCGCGTCACCCTCGGCCCCAGCGGCCGCAACGTGGTCCTCGAAAAGAGCTTCGGCGGACCCACCGTCACCAAGGACGGCGTCACCGTGGCCAAAGAGGTCGAGCTGGAGGACTCCTGGGAGAACATGGGGGCCCAGCTCGTCCGTGAAGTCGCCTCCAAGACCAGCGACACCGCCGGCGACGGCACCACCACCGCCACCATCCTGGCCGAGGCCATCTTCAACGAAGGTCTCCGCAACGTCACGGCCGGGGCGGTCGCCATGGAGCTGAAACGTGGCGTCGACGCCGCCGTCGAGGCCGTCGTCGCCGACCTCCAGAAGATGTCCAAGCCCGTCACCGACTCCAAGGAAGTCGCCCAGGTCGGCACGTGCGCGGCCAACCAGGACGCCGAGATCGGCAAGATGATCGCCGACGCCATGGAGAAGGTGGGCAAGGACGGCGTCATCACCGTCGAGGAGGGCAAAAGCCTCGAGACGAACGTCGACCTCGTGGAGGGCATGCAGTTCGACAAGGGCTACATCTCGCCCCACTTCGTCACGGACCTCGAATCGATGACCTGCGAGCTGGAGAAGCCCTACGTCCTCGTGCACGAGAAGAAGATTTCGGCCATCAAGGACCTGGTGCCGCTGCTGGAGAAGGTGGCCCAGTCGGGCCGGCCGCTGCTCGTGATCGCCGAGGACAGCGAGGGCGAGGCCCTGGCGACGCTGGTCGTCAACAAGCTTCGCGGCACGCTCCAGTGCTGCGCCGTCAAGGCCCCCGGTTTCGGCGACCGCCGCAAGGCCATGATGGAGGACATCGCCGTCCTGACGGGCGGGCGGGCCCTGTTCGAGGACCTCGGCGTCAAGCTCGAGAATGTCCAGATCAGCGACCTCGGACAGGCCAAGAAGGTCACCGTCGACAAGGACACGACCACCATCATCGAGGGGGCGGGCGAGACCGACGCCATCACGGGCCGCCTGGAGGCCATCAAGACCCAGATCGACGCCACCACCAGCGACTACGACCGCGAGAAGCTCGAGGAGCGGCTGGCGAAGCTCTCCGGCGGCGTGGCCGTTATCAAGGTGGGCGCCGCCACGGAGGCCGCCTGCAAGGAGAAGAAGGCCCGCGTCGAAGATGCCCTGCACGCCTGCCGGGCCGCCGTCGAGGAAGGCGTCTTGCCGGGCGGCGGGACGGCCATCCTCCGGGCCCGCAAGGCCATCGACAAGCTTCGCCTGAAAAGGGACCAGAAGATCGGCGCCGACATCGTCCGTCGGGCCCTGACCGAGCCGATCGAGCAGATCGGCGAGAACTCCGGACTCGACGGGGCCATCGTCGCCCAGAAGGTCGACGAGAACGACGACCCGAACTTCGGCTACAACGCCCTGACGGGCAAGTTCGGCGACCTCGTCAAGGACGGCGTGATCGTGCCGACGAAGGTCGAGCGGATCGCGCTCCAGAACGCCGCCTCCATCGCCGGGCTCCTCCTGACGACCGACGCCCTGGTGGCCGAGGTCCCGCAGAAAAAGGACGAGCACGCCCACGCGGGCGCCGGCGGCATGGGCGGCGGAATGTACTAGGCGAACGTCGAATGTTGAATCCTGCATTCTGAAGGCCGAATGTCCAGGGGATGGCAACGGCCCGTGCACAGCGGCGGTTCCGGCCGCGACGCGGGTCGGAGTCGACCGAAACGAAAGCGCGGCGGGCACGAATGCCCGCCGCGCTTGCTTTTCGGCCGAAGGGCCGTAAAAAGATGGAGCTGGCTGCACGATAGGAGAAAAGCCGTGGACGAGTCACGCACAGGCCGGAAGAAATGGACCGGCCGAACCGCCGAGAAATCGGTCGGGCCTGACGTGCGCCAACACCCGACGTTCGGCATGTGGAAGGACCGGGACGACCTGGCCGACGTCCCGGGCGCGGTCCGCCACCTCAGAAGGCCTCGCCACGAGCCGCGGCAAGGGCGTTAACCCCGCCCTGCCTCTTCGGCAAGCCCGCCACGTGTCATTTCGAGCGGTCCCGAGCGGGTCCCGACCAACCTCGGGACGAGACGAAGGGGAGTCGAGAAATCTCGCCGTGGCCGCAGCCGGCGCACTTTTTCCTTCGCCGTTCCTTGCTCTGCGGCTCGGCCCTCGTCTTTCCAGGCCGACCGAGCCAATTCCGTCAACACTCGGCGCGAAGGACCTCCGTACCCGCCGCGCCCTCGGACCGCCCGGTGCGGTCGGTGCGGAGACCAACCGCGCAGGACCTGCGCGGCTACTCCTCCTCGCCGATGCCGTACTTCTTCATCTTCTTATAAAGGGTCGTTCGATTGATGCCCAAGGCGTCGGCGGTCGCCTGGCGGCTGCCGCGGTTCAGGCGGAGGGCCCGCTCGATGATCTGCCGCTCGGGCCTTTCGAGGGCCACCTTCAGGGGCCGGACCTGCCCGTTGTCGCCCGTCCGGGCGTACTCGGCCGGCCGGTTGACGTCGGGTGGCAGGTCCTCCGGACCCACCACGTGCCCCTTCGAGAGGACCACCGCTCGCTCGACGAGGTTCTCGAGCTCCCGCACGTTGCCCGGCCAGGCGTACGTCTGCATGAACCGCATCGCCTCGTCCGCAAAGCCGACGATCGGCCGCCCGGTCCGCTCGCAGTGCCGGTGGAGGAAGTGCTCGGCCAGGAGCGGGATGTCGCCGATCCGCTCCCTGAGCGGCGGCAGGTGGATCGTCACCACGTTGATCCGGTAGTAGAGGTCCTGCCGGAACGTGCCCTGGCGCACGAGGTCCGTCAGGTCCTGGTTCGTCGCCAGGATGCAGCGGACATCGACGCGTTCGGTCTTCGCCCCGCCGACGGGCTCAAACTCGAAGTCCTGGAGGACCCGCAGGAGCTTCACCTGGAGGGCGGGCGTGGCCGTCGCCACTTCGTCGAGGAACACCGTGCCCCCGTCGGCCTGCTTGAACTTGCCGGGCTTGTCGCCGACGGCCCCGGTGAACGAGCCCCGGACGTGGCCGAACAGCTCGCTCTCCAGGAGGGTCTCAGGCATCGCCCCGCAGGCGACTTCGACGAACGGCCTCCCCCGCCGGACCGACCGGTGATGGACGGCCCGGGCGACGAGGCTCTTGCCCGTCCCGCTCTCGCCGGTGATGAGGACGGTGGTGGGCGTGTCGGCGACCGCCTCGACCAGGTCGAACACTTTGAGCATCTTGTAATCGTGCCCGATGACGTTGTCGAGGCTGTACCGTTCGCCGAGCTGCCGCCGGAGGGAGCGGTTCTCGGCCGTCAGCAACTGGGCCTGGAGCGCCCGCTGGACCACCACCTTGATCTCGTCGTCGATGATGGGCTTCGTGAGGTAGTCGAACGCCCCGTGCTTGATCGCCTCGACGGCGTCCTCGATCGTCCCGTAGGCCGTCACCATGATGACGGCCGTGTCGGGATAGCGGTTCCGGACGAGCTTCAGCAGCTCGAAGCCGCCCACCTGGGGCATGGCCACGTCGGTGATGACGACCTGGAACTGGCCGGCGGCCAGCAGGGCCGAGGCCGCCCCGAAGCTCTCGGCGGTCTCGACGTCGTAGCCCTCGAGCTTCAGAAGCTCCGACAGGCTCGTCAGGATCAGCTCGTCGTCATCGACGATCAGAATGCGTGCATCAGGCACTTTCGTTTCCCCTCGCCCTGTCGCCGCCGGCCCGGGGCGCGGCGCCCGGGGCCAGCGGAATGCTGACGACAAACCGGGCCCCGCCTTCGGGCCGGTTCAATGCCTCGATCGTGCCCCCCTGCTTCTCCACCAGGTCCTTGCAGATCACGAGGCCCAGGCCCGTGCTCCGCGTGCCCGGCTTGCGGCTGTAGAACGGCTCAAAGAGGTGCGGCAGGCTCTCGGGCGGGATGCCCGGACCCGTGTCGGTCACCTCGATCCGGAGGGTGTCGTCGCGGCACTCGGCCCGGACGCGGGCCTCGCCGCCTTCGGGCATCGCCTCGACGGCGTTCTTCAGCAGGTTCAGCACCACGTGGTACAGGATGCTCGACTTCAAGGCGGGCAGGTCCTCGGCACAGTCGAGGGACACGGCGACGCCCCGGCCGGCGGCCTCCGGTGCCGCGGCCTCGGCCGCTTCGACCAGCAGGTCGCGGATCGGCATCGGCTCGACCGACCCTGCCGTGAAGCGGGAGAACTCCAGGAGCTCCCGGACGATGCCGACCATCCGCATCAGGCCCTTGTGGGCCTCGCCGAGGTACTTCGCCAGCCGCGGGTCGTCCTCCAGCGGGCCGACCCGGGACGCCAGGTTGACCAGGCGGATGATGCCGTCCAGGGGGTTGTTGATCTCGTGGGCGACCATCGAGGCGAGCCGCCCCACGCCCGCGAGCCGCTCCGAGACGGCCATCCGGTGCTCCATCTGGACCCGCAGGGTCACGTCCTCGACGACCAGGACGCCGCCGGCGACGTTCCGCTCGCCCTTGAACAGGGGGCTGCACGAGAGGTTCACCCGGACGGGATCCCGGCCGGGGCGCTCGAACGTCACCTGCTCGGCCCGCCAGGGCTGCTGCATGTCGAGGACGTTGCGGAGGGCGGCCTCCCAGCCCGGGTCGCGCCGAAGGAGGTCGGTCCGCCGCGCCGCCGCCAGCACGGACCGGTCGGCCGGCCACAGCCGCCCGGCCGCCGTGTTGCGGAAAATCACCCGGAACTCGGGGTCGAATACGACGATGCCGACGGGCATCGACTCGAAGAGGTCCTCGTTGAAGGCCTTGATGCGGGCCAGCTCGGCCGAAGCCCGGCTGAGCTCCGACATCGCCTCGTCCATCCGCTCGCCCATCTCGTGGCGGAACTCGGCCAGCGCGACGTTCGTCTCCAGGGCGGCCCCGGCCATGTTGCCCATGGCGGCCATCAGGGCGACGTCGACGGCGTCGAACGGGCGGCCGTCCCGCCGCTCGCCCAGGAGGATGAGGCCGAGAACCCGTTCCTGCCCCGCCAGCGGGACGACGGCCACGTTCTCCCAGCCGCCGAGGGCCGGGCCCAGGGTCTCCTCGGGCTCGGTGGCCACCAGCGGGCGACGGCCGCTCACGACGGTGCCCTGGATGGCCGGCTGGTCGAGGATCTCGCGGGCCGACAGGGCCGACGCCTTGCCGATGGCGGGGCCCTTGCGGACGCCGTCTTCGGCGTCGCACAGGACCATCGCCCCCGAGGCGCAGTTGAAGAACTGAAGGGCCTGGGCGAGGATCTCGACCTGGAGCGTCCGCGGGTCGCCGAGGGCCCGGAGCCGCTCGGCCAGGTCGGCCAGCATGCGGATTCGGCTGACCTGTTCCTCGGAGGCCACAGAGGGACCGGTCGCTTGGTTCGATTGTGCCACGAGTCGCTCGCTTCGGAACTCTGGAGGTGTGTCCTCGACGCAGCAATGTTGACAAAATACAACATTCTGGCGAAAAGTCAAGGGAGAACGCAAGCTTGGCTCGGGAAACAGCCTTCACGGGGTCACCAGGGCCGCATGTTGCTTTTTTTCATCACGGTCGCGAGTCGGTTCCGCGCCACCCCGCAGCGGTGTCGGCGTCCGGAGGTTGACGGCCCTGCCGGGGCGGCGTATACTCGCGCGCGACACTCGCCACAGGAGAGTCTGCTATGGCCGAATCCAACGCCGAGGGTCAGCCTCATTGCCCCGACGCCCCCTCGCTGCGTCCCTCTCCCTCAACTGGGCGAGCCGCCGGGGGAAAGGGTGCCGCGGGCCCCCGCGTCGGCGTCGTGATGGGCAGCGATTCCGACCTGGAGAAGATGCAGGGCTGCCTCGACACGCTCGACGAGTTCGGCGTACCGTACGAGCTGCGCGTCATCAGCGCCCACCGCACGCCCGAGACGGCCCACGAGTACGCCACCGGGGCGGCGAAGCGGGGCCTCGAAGTGATCGTCGCGGCGGCCGGTGGGGCGGCCCACCTGGCGGGCGTCCTCGCGAGCCTCACGCCCCTGCCCGTCATCGGCGTGCCCATCCAGACCTCCGCCCTGGGCGGCCTCGACAGCCTCCTCTCGACCGTCCAGATGCCGCGAGGCGTGCCCGTCGCGACCGTCGCCATCGGCAAGGCCGGCCCCGTGAACGCGGCGGTCCTGGCCGCCCAGGTCCTGGCGACCGGTGATGCGAAGCTCAGGGACCGAGTCGCGGCCTACAAGGCCGAGCTGGCCGAAACGGTGACCGAGGCGGACGCCCGCGTCGCCCGGACCGGCCCGGCCGGAGGGACGGCCGATGCCTGAGCCGACGGTCCGATGGGTCGGCGGCATCGAGGGCCGACTCGAAATCATCGACCAGACGCTCCTGCCTGACGAGCACCGCGTGATCCTCCTGGAGGACGTCCGGACCGTCTGGGAGGCCATCAAGACGCTCCGCGTACGCGGGGCGCCGGCGATCGGCGTGGCGGCGGCCATGGGCGTCGCCGTGGGGGCCCGTGCCGCCCCCGACGAGGACGAGGACGCCGTCGAGGAGGCCGTCGAGAGGGCCTGCGCCCTTCTGGCGACCAGCCGCCCCACCGCCGTCAACCTGTTCTGGGCCCTCGACCGGATGCGGCGGACGGCCCTGGAGTACCGCGGCCGCGGCGGACGGGCCGTCAAGGAGGCCCTCCTGGCCGAGGCCAACGCCATCCGCGACGAGGACGCCGAGATGTGCCGCCGGATCGGCGACAACGGCCAGCACCTCGTCACCGAGGGGTGTGGCGTGCTGACCCACTGCAACGCCGGCAGCCTCGCCACGGCCGAGTACGGGACGGCCCTGGCGCCGCTCTATCGGGCGCATGAGGCGGGGCGGGAGTTCCAGGTCTACGCCGACGAGACGCGGCCGCTCCTTCAGGGCTCGCGCCTGACGATGTGGGAGCTCCAGCGGGCAGGCATCGACTGCACCCTCATCTGCGACAACATGGCCGGCGTCATCATGCGGCAGGGCAAGGTCGACCTGGTGCTGGTGGGTGCGGACCGCATCGCGGCCAACGGCGACGTGGCGAACAAGATCGGCACCTACTCGGTGGCCGTCCTGGCGAAGCATCACGGCATCCCGATGTACGTCGCGGCGCCGTCCAGCACGTTCGACCGGTCGATCGCCTCGGGCGACGAGGTCCCGATCGAGGAGCGCGACAGCGAGGAGGTGACCGACGGGTTCGGCCGGCGGACGGCCCCGGCCGACGCCAAGGTCTACTGCCCGGCGTTCGACGTGACGCCGGCGAAGCTGATCGCGGGCATCATCACCGAGAAAGGCCTCGTGGAGAAGCCGACCCGCAAACGCATCGCGAAGCTGCTGGGGTGAAACACCCCCTCTCCCTTGACGGGAGAGGGACGGGGTGAGGGTGAAACCCGTGCCCAACTGCTTCGCGGCCCCCTCACCCTAACCCTCTCCCGCCAGGGGAGAGGGAACAGATGCCGCCGCGTTCAGGCTTGGGGCGGTTGGGACTTGGCCGCCGACGGCTTCGGGCGCCGGACGATCAGCCCCAACAAGAGGCCCGCCACGGCCGCCTCGACCACCGTCCCGAAGAACCACCCGATCGCGAGCACGCGCGGGATCGGCATTACCGCGCGTGTGGCCGCCGACCTGGCGCGTCGCCATGTAGCCAAGCCGCGCAAGCGCCTTCGAGAGCTCAACGCCGGAGAGGTCGCGCGGCAGCCTCACGGGCGATGGCCTCATCTCGTACGAAATGCGGCCGAACGACCTTGGAACGGTCGGCGGAGCCGTCGAAATGGCACGCGACGGCTTCGTGGACGTTCCGGCGGAACTCTTCCACGGTCTCGGCCTCCGTCTAGATGGCCGCTCCAACGGCCCGCGCCGTCAGCCCGCCGTCGGGGTCCTCCGCGACCTGAAACAGGAGTTGGGTCATGGCCTGCCTGCTCGCGGGTGATTCTACCCGGCCCGGCCGCCGGAGGGCAAGCGTACAGGGGGCTGTAGCGTTTCTTCATTGCGGAAGCGGGACCGGCCTCAAATGCGAAACGCCCCGTGGACGGCGGCGTGGCGGGCCTTGTGGGTCACCACGTCGAGGCCCTCCTTGTAGTCATTCAGATCGAAGACGTGCGTCAGGTACTTCTCGGCCGGAAAGTGGCCCTCGGCCATGAGATCATGGACGAAGTGATACGTGTGCAGCTCCTTGCCGCGCCACTTCTCGATGCCCCGGCCGTGGCTGCCCATCACGGTGAGCTGTTTGTGGACGAACGGGTCCCAGTCGACCCGGCGCGGATGGGCCATGCCGGGGATGACGACGGTGCCCTGGGGCCGCGTGATGCGAAGCGCCTCGTCGATGCTCGAGTTGCTGCCCACGCAGTCGTAGACCAGGTCGAAGCCGCCCAGCAGGGCGGGCTTGCCCCAGAAGCCCTGGACGGGCGGCACGTCAAACAGGTCCGCCGTCCGCCGGATGACGTCACGTTCCTTAAGCTGGCGTCCGTCCCACACCTCGTCGGCCCCGAAGCCGATGGCCAAGGCCTTCTGGAACCGGTGCCGGGCCGTGGCGAAGATCCGACCCTTGAACCCCCACAGGCGGAGGAACTCGATGATCCCCAGGCCCAAGAGGCCGCACCCGAGGACGAGAACGTCCTGGTCCTCCGGGCCCGGCGGGCGGCGAAGCACCGTGTGCAGACAGCTCGAGATCGGGTCCACCAGCACCGCCTGCTCGTCCGGCACGTCGTCCGGCACGGGGATGAGCTGCGAGCGATGGGCGACGAACGAGTCGGCCCACGTGCCGCCGATCTTCCTCGAGCCGCCGATCCAGAAGCCGTACTGGCGCTCCTCCTTCGGGACCCGCTCGGCCACGTTGTAGCAGGTGCAGAACTGGCCGGCGCGGCACGAGGGGCACGCTTCCAGCCCCCGGGCCGCGCACGGCATCACCGGGTCGACGTTGTACCGCACGTCGGTGGGCACGTCGGCGGCGCCGGGCGTCGCCTCCACGACGTCGCTGACGTTCTCGTGGCCCAGGACGACCGGCTCGATGATCAGTCCCTTGCCGAAGTAGTCCGGCGGCGTCCCCAGGGTGATCAGGCCCAGGTCCGTCCCGCAGATGCCGGCCAAGCGGGCCCGCAGGCGGAGCCACCCGTCTCCGGGGAGCTCGTTCTCGGGCCAGTCCCGCATCCGGACCGTCGACAGGGGGCCCCAGAAGACGCCCTTCCACACCGGCCCCAGGGCCTTGCACAGGGCGTACTTCGGGGGGAAGATGTGCCAGGTAATGACTCGCATGCGTTCCTATCGATTTCTTCGTTCGACCCGAGGGGCCTTGTGCGGCGCCGCCGCGCACAGCCCACCAGGCGCCGCCCGTGGGCGTTGACATCGCCCGCCCCCCGCCGCCGAGACGCGCGCCGGCTATTTGCCCTCGACAACGAGGCTGCTCATGCCCAGCAGGTACCCCGCGTGGCCCTCCCCTGCCACGTCGAAGACCACCTCGTTCTCGGCCTTCAGCTCCGCCGGGTCGATCGGCAGGACGCGGATCCACGGGGCGTTCTCAGGGGTGATGCAGCTCGGAAGCGGGTGCGTCCTGCCGTTGACCGTCACGGTGCCCTCCCCTTCGCCGAGCCGCTCGGCGACGAACTTGATCCAGGCCCGCTCGGCCCGGCGGAGAGCATCGGCGTCCACGGCGACGGTCTCCCGGACGGGCGACCCGCCCGTCACGTGGGCGAGGACGGTCCTGCCGAAGAACTGGCGACGCCGAACCTCGGTCCCGCCCGCCGGGTCGCCCGCCAGCGGCAGCGTGACGACGACCATGCTCAGCGGCTCAAGCGTCTCGCTGAAGCGATACACGTCGGCCGACCCGACCCACCGGTTGCTGTGCTCCCTGACGGTCGGCCGGCCGGCCTCGTCGTCGAGGACCACCCGGCGGATGATCGCCTCGCGGAGGAACCGCGTGCCCGTCGCCGGCCCGGCCTCCAGCTTGACCTCCCGCGGCGAGACGTGATCGTTCCACACGGCGACGACCAGCTCCTTGCGGTTCGGCATCTCGGGCGGGCGCGGGTTCTCGGGGTCGGTGCCGTCGATGGCCGCCACGGCATAGACGTGCGGATCGTCGCAGACGACCTGGACCAGCCGTCCGCGGAGGTTTACGAGCATGCGGAACAGGTTCCCTTCGCCGTGGTCGCTCCACCAGTGTCCGAAATGGCACAGGCCGAACGCCTTACCGGGCGTCCGCGCCAGGCAGAGCATCATCTTCCGCGCCGCCCAGCGATACTTGTTCATGTCCTCGGCGGCGGTCCGGCTGAGCGCCGCCGCCTCCGGGTAGGCTTGGGGGTCGGTCTGGGCCCCCTGCTCGGTGTTGACGAACTTCAGCCACTTGCCGTACCGGGTCATCGCGTAGGCTTGGACGACCTCGTAGTTGGCGGACATCTTCAGGGGATCGCCGCCGTAGTCGTGCTCGTGGACGCCGTCGGCCAGCTCGATGCCGGCGTCGAGGGTCGGCTTGTAGAGCAACCGCCACCCGGCCCAGTGGTCCTCGCTGGGGCGGAACCCCCAGCCGATGAAGAACATCGCGTCCGGGTCGGCCTCCTTCAGGGCCTCGCCGAAGGCCCGCATCGGCTCGACGTACATCTTGAGCATGCCCGCCCCGGACCAGTAGGTGAACTGCGTCTCGTCATAGATGTGCCACGGGGTGAACGCCGTCGCCGGCACCTGCTTCGTGACGGTTCGGCGTTTGCCCGTCTCGGGGTCGCGCTGCTTGACCTGCCGCTCGACGTGGTACGTCTCGCCGTCCTCGACGCCGTCGGGCGGATTGAGGGTCTCGACCCGCCGCTTCCAGACGTGGCGCTGGGTGCTGTAGGCCCGGGCGTGCTCGTCGAGCAGGACCTTGCCGTCCGTGTCGCGGCCGCGGCGCCATTCCTGGAGGCCGTAGCGGCACCAGTTCCACGGCGGGGCGTTGAAGTCGCGGGTCCACCGAAGGTGCGGCGCCAGCCGGCCGTCGTGCTTGATGTGCACCGGCGCGCCCTCGGCGGCGCGGGTCACGTCGTAATCGTCCGGGTCGAAGTTCTTGCGGTTGTCGTTGGCCCAGTTGAGGTAGGGCTCGTTCCAGAACTCGGCGTACAGCCGCTGGTTGGCTTGCTTGGCGGCGTCGGCCCACTTGCGGGCGGCGTCGCGGCACTTCGCTTCCCAACCGGCGTCGAGCCGCACCGACGGATGGACCCGCTCGCCCCAGCAGTGGAGCTGGATGTGAGTGATCTCGTCCCCCCCGCCGGGCGTCCCGAACAGGTGACGCTTCAGGGCCATCCGGTACCGGCGCTCCTGGCCCTTCTTCCTCTGGGCGTAGGTGCCGAACAGGCCCGCCGGCACGTGTTCCGTCCCGTTGACGTCGAGCAGCCTGCCCGTGACGCGGACGGCGACGGGTTCGATGGGGGGCCCGGGCAGCTTTGCGAGGCCCACCTCCCGCAGGACGAACGTCACGGTGCCCACGCCGAGCGGGTTGACGCATCCGACCGCGACGGCGTCGACCGCCTCCGGGTCAAAGACGCCGTTCTCATCGTGCTGGGTGCCGCCGGGCGGCGTGTGCCACTCGCAGGGGCGGAAGTCCTTCAGGCGGGCGAGGCCCTCGTTGCGTTTCTGCGTCAGGTTGGCCGCCCAGGGGTGGGCGTACCACGTGCCGTCGGCCTCGCGGAGGGCGAGGTACACGCCGGCGTCCGCCCGGGGTCTGTCGGTCTCGACGACGAGGCGAACGGCGGTGTAGCCGCTCAGGTCGCGGGCCTTGCCGAGCGGGGCGACGACCCACCGGGCGTTGTTCCAGTTGACCCGATCGGTGCCCAGGTCGAGGGCGACCCGCTGGCCGCCGGGCACCTTCTCGGCCCCTTCGAAGGCCCCCTCGGAGGGGGCGACCAGGGGATCGCCCTCGGCCCGTGCCGGGCCCGCGAGACCGGCCGTCAGGGCCAGCCCGGCGGCCATGGCCGCAAGTCGTCGCATCGCGTCTCCTTCACTCGTTGGCCCAACTCGCGCGTGTCGCCGGCCGGCGAGGCCCCCAACCCGGCCGGGCGTGGCCCGGAGCTCCCGCTCCGGGCTTGATTTGCGCGCTAGCCGCCACGCCGCTCTCTGATCGCGCCGAGCGCGCCGCTCTTACCACGCATACGCCTCGGGGGCTTCGCCGCCGGGCCCGGGGAAGAGCTCGTCCAGCTTCGCCATCGTCTCGTCCGAGAGGTCGATCTCCAGGGCCCGCAGCGACCCTTCGAGCTGGTCCATCGTCCGGGGGCCGATGATGGGGGCCGTGACGACCGGGTTCGCCAGCAGCCACGCCAGGGCGACGTCGGCGGGCTTCTCGCCCAGCTCCTCGCACAGGTCCTCCCAGGGCTCAAGCCGGGGCCGCAGCTCTTCGATCCGCTCGTCGGTCCCATGGCGGGCCCGTCGGCCGCCTTTCGGGGCCTCCGTGCGGAGCAGGCCGGCCAGCATCCCGCCGGCCAGCGGGCTCCACGGAATGACGCCCAGGCCGTATTGCCGGCACGCGGGCAGGACCTCCAGCTCGACGGTCCGCTCCAGGAGGCTGTACTTGCTCTGCTCGGAGACGAGGCCGAGGAAGTTGCGGCGGGCGGCGGCCTCGTTCGCCGCGACGATGTGCCACCCGGCGAAGTTCGAGCTCCCCACATACAGGACCTTGCCCTCGCGGACGAGCTGCTCCATGGCCTGCCACAGCTCCTCCCAGGGGGTGCTCCGGTCGATGTGGTGCATCTGGTAGAGGTCGATGTGGTCGGTCTGGAGCCGCTTGAGGCTGGCCTCGCACTCGCGGCGGACGTTGTAGGCGCAGGCGCCGCGGGCGTTCGGCCCCTCGCCCATGGGGTTGTAGACCTTGGTGGCGAGTGCGATCCGGTCGCGCCGCCCGCCGCCCTGGGCCAGCCACCGGCCGAGGATCGATTCGGTGGCCCCCTTGCCGGCCTTGCCGCCGTAGACGTTGGCCGTGTCGAAGAAGTTGATGCCGAGGTCGAGGGCCCGGTCCATGATGGCGAAGCTGTCCTCTTCGGTCGTGTAGCCGCCGAAGTTCATGGTGCCGAGACACAGGCGGCTGACATTGAGGCCGGTCCGCCCGAGTGTGGTGTACTCCATCGCCAAGCCTCCTCTCGGTGATTCTCGCGCGACAGAGGCGACGCCGGCCGTTGCCCGTCAGGCCATCGGCCCGCCGCCGGTCGGAGCAGTTTCGCGTCTCGGGGCGGTTTTTGCAAGCCTTTGCTGCGACGGGCGTCTCGCGGACGAAGACGCGCCGCTTTTCGGGGTTGCATGGCGCGCCATGGCTCGATAGCTTACGAATCGCCGGCGGCGACCCGGGCGGGCCGCCTCGGAGACGGGGTCCGCCGGCCGCAGGGACCGCTTGCACGCCTCGCAGGGGGCTATGCCATGCCCATGACGATCAACGGCATCGGGACCCACTACTACGGCCGCCGCAACCTCCAGTCCCGCCCAGGGGTGTGCGGACCCTGCGGCCGCGAGGTCATGCTCCGGTCCTACGAGACGCGGCTCTGGTTCGTGGTGCTCTTCATCCCGATCATCCCCCTCGGTCGGAAGCAAATCATCGACGAGTGTTCGCGGTGCTCGCGTCACCGGGCGATCCCGCTGGAACAGTGGGAGAAGCTCAAGGAGGAGGTCGTCGAGGAGAGCCGCCGCCATGCTGAAACCGTGCCGGGCGACGTCCAGGCCGCCCTGGACCACCTCCGTGCGGTGGCGTCGCTGAAGGCGCCGCAGGAGGCCCTTCGCACCGCCCAGGAGGTGCTCGCCCGGTTCGGCCACCGGGCGGACGTCCAGATGGCCGCCGGCTCCTGCTACGACGATTTCGGCATGGTCCGCGAAGCGACGGACTGCTTCGAGCGGGCCCTGGCGATCGACCCCGGGGACCCCGACGCCCGCTGGGCCGTCGCCCTCGGGCGGATCGAGCGGGGCGACCTCGACGACGCCCGCCAACTGCTCGACTGGATCGACCGCGACGGCCGGCGGAACACGGCCCGGGCCCGCGTCCTCCTGGCCAGGGCCCTCCAGAAGCAGGGCCGGCACGAGGACGCCCTCGACGCCTTCCGCGAGGCCCTCAAGCGGGCCCCGTCGCTGGCCCGCGACGGGCAGGTCCGCAAGGCCGTTCGCGCGTCCGAGGGCCTCGCCCTGGGGGCCGAGCCCGTCCTGCCCGCGGCGCCGTTCTGGCGGCGGCCCGCCGTCCTCGTCTCGGGTATCCTCGGCCTGGCGGCCCTGGGGGTGTTCGGCGTCAACCAGTTTATCGCCTCGCAGCGGCCGCTTCACGTGGTCAACGGTTTGGTCATTCCGGCGACGGTCCGCCTGGACGGCCGGAAGCCGCTGGCCCTCGCCCCGGGCGAGGTCCGCAAGGTACACTGCGGCGAGGGGCGCCACGAGGCGGTCGTCACGCTGACGGGCGGCGAGCCCGAGACGGTCGAGTTCGACGTGAAGACGGGCTGGTTCGCGCGGTTCTACCGGCGGCCCACGTTCGTCCTGAACGTCGGCGGGGCGGCCCTGATCGCCTGGGAGGATGTCATCTACTCGGACCGGCCGGGAGACCCCGACGTCCCCTACGAACTCTATTGCGGCGAAGCGTTCCTCGCCTTCGATCACGTCCACTACCCCTTCACCGACCCGCCCCGCGAGATCGAGTACGGCGGCCCGGGGGACATCAGGAAATCGCACCTGTTCGTGGTCGAGCAGGTCGATCCGGTCGACGCCTTGAACGCCGCCTCGGAGGACCTGTCGCCGGAGGCCATCGAGCGGTTCGTCCGCAGCCACCTGACGGCCCGGCCCGACAGCGACGCCCTCCTGAGGTACTATGCGGCGATCCTCTCGGGCAGCGGGCGGCGGGACGAGCTCCGCACGTTCCTGGAGCCGCGCCTGGACGACCGCCCCATCCGGATCGAATGGCACCGGCACTACCAGGAGGCCTGCGACGCGTCGGACCGCTGGAACGGCCTCGCCGCCATGTACGACCGCTGGCTGGGCCGCGAGCCGGGCAACGCCGCCCTGCTGTACCTCCGCGGCCGGCTGATCGAAGACCCCGACGAGGCGATGTCCTACCACGAGCGGGCCATGGCCGCCGACCCGTCGAGCCCCTATCCGCACCTGGCGAAGGCGTGGCACCTGCGGTCGGCGGGCGACTTCGCCGGGGCCCGGCGGGCCATGGAGCGGGCCTGCCGGCTCCGGCCCGACGACCCCCAGATGCGGGCGCAGCTCAATGCGGACCGGCTGGCGCTGGGCGAGATCGACGCGTTAGTCGACGAGATCCGACGGGAGCGGCGCGAGGCCCCCCTGCTCTGGCCGTCCCATGCCCGGCTGCTGGAGCTGCTGATCGCCAAGGGCGACCTGGCCGGCGCACGACGCCAGCACCGGGTCTACGTGGACCACGTCCGGAAGGAGATGCAGGGCGACCCGCTCCAGTTGGCCCTCAACTCGGAGGTCCATTTGCTCGCCCTGGAGGGCCGGTACGAGGCGTGCCTGAAGAAGCTGGCCGGCCTGAGCGACACCGGGCTGGTGGAAAAAGCGGCGTTCCGGTGCCGGCTGGAGCTGGGTCAACTGGACGCGGCCGAGGAGGCCGTCTCGGAGTCCGGCGACCCTTACGCCCTGCTGACGGTCTCCGTGGCGAGGCACCTGGCGGGGCAGCGTGAACGGGCCGCCGTGTGTCGACGCCGGGCGGCGAAGGCCCTGGCCGACGGGGACCGATATGTCCGTCGACTGCGGGCCCTGCTGGCCGAGAACGCCCGCCCCGCGGCGGCCGACCTGCGGGCCTGCTCGGCCGACCCCCTGGGCAAGGCCCTGACGGCCGTCGCCCTGGCCCAGGCCCACCCCGACCGGCGCGAGAGCTTCCTGGACCTCGCCGAGACCTTCAACGCCAGGCCGCTTTATCCCCACGCCCTGCTCAAGCGGGCCGTCGAGCAGATGCGCCGGCCCGCGGCCGCGCGACGCTGAAAACGAAGCGCGGCGGGCCCTGAGACCCGCCGCGTGTGGGATGCGATTCCAAGCTTGGTCCGGCTACGGCTTCAGGTAGCCGCGGGCGACGAGAAGCTCGGCGACCTGGACGACGTTCAGGGCCGCCCCCTTGCGGAGGTTGTCCGAGACGCACCAGAGCACGAGGCCGTTGTCGCAGCTCGTGTCCTCGCGGACCCGGCCCACGAGCACCTCGTCCTTGTACCGGCGGACGTCGAGCGGCGCCGGGTAAGTGCGCTTGTTTTCGCCGTCGGGCTCGTCCATGACGACGACGCCGGGCATCGAGGCGATCAGCTCGCGGGCCTCGTCCGGCGCCACCTTCCGTTCGGTCTCGACCCAGACGGCCTCGGCGTGGCCGACGAAGACGGGCACCCGGACGGTCGTCGCCGAGATGCGGATCCCGTCGTCGCCCAGGATTTTGTGCGTCTCCTTGACCATCTTCCACTCTTCCTTGGTGTAGCCGTCGTCCAGGAAGCGGTCGATGTGGGGGATGCAGTTGAACGCGATGGGCCGGGCGAAGACGCTCTCGTCGAACGGGATGTCGTCGAGCGATTCGAGGGCCTTCGGGGTCTGGGCGCGGAGCTCCTGGGCCCCTTTCATGCCCCAGCCGCTGGTGGACTGGTAGGTCGAGACGACGATCCGCTTGATCCGGGCCTTGCGATGGATCGGCGCCAGCGCCACGACCATCTGGATCGTCGAGCAGTTCGGGCTGGCGATGAACCGCGTCTCGGGCGTGATGGCGTCCGGGTTGATCTCGGGCACGACGAGCGGCACGTCGTCGTCCAGGCGGAAATCGCTGCCGTTGTCGACGCACCAGGCGCCCGCGCCGACGGCGGTCTCCCGCCACTGGACGCTCGCCCCCTTGGCCCCCTCCTTGCCGGCGAAGAGGACCAGTTCGGCCCCCTCGAAGACCCGCTCGGTGGTCTCCTCGACGAGGAGCTTCTCGCCGGCCAGCGTCTCGGGCCGTTCCCGCGTGGCGGCCACCCGGGGCGGCCAATCGCAGGGGAATTTCCGGTCCTTGAGGCACTGGACGATCTGCTCGCCCACCATACCGACGCCGATCACCGACACTTTGAGTGCCATCGTCCGTTCGCTCCTTCTGCCTCAGAAAAGACACTTAGTGTCTTTTTTTCGCTCCGAACTCCTTCTGCCACAAGGACTTACCGCATTCGGCGCAACAGGTCCGGCCACCGCGGCGGGCTCGAATGCCGAAAGAAGGGGCCTTGCGACGTCGGCTCGCAAGGCCGGGTGCGTGCCTCTCCCGCCTTCGGTCGGGTAAACATACGCACCGGGCCCCGCCCTGTCAAGCGCGGCTGCCTCGGCGACGCTAGATCGTGCGCTCGACCCAGCCGGTGTCCACTTCGCCGCGGACGAAGTCGGGATTGGCCATGATCTCGCGGTGGACGGGAATAGATGTCTTGACGCCCTCGATGGTGAACTCGTCCAGGGCCCGCCGCATGGTCCGGATGGCGGCGTCGCGCGTGGCCCGGTGGACGATGAGCTTGGCGATCATCGAGTCATAGTGCGGCCCGATCACCCCCCCCTCGCAGCAGTGCGTGTCGACCCGGACGCCCGGCCCCCCCGGCGGACGGAACACCTCCAGCGGCCCCGGCGACGGGCGGTAGCCGTTCGAGGCGTCCTCGGCGTTGATGCGGCACTCGATGGCGTGGCCCTGCTGGACGACGTCGCGCTGTCGAACCGAGAGCGCTTCGCCCGCCGCCGAGCGGATCTGCTCCTGCACCAGGTCCAAGCCCGTCACCATCTCCGTCACCGGATGCTCCACCTGGATGCGGGCGTTGACCTCCAACAGGTAGAACGTCTCGCTTCGGTCGACGAGGAACTCGACGGTCCCGGCGCCGGTGTACCCGGCCTCGCGGGCCATCCGAACGGCGGCGTCGCAGAGCTTCTCGCGAATCTTCTGGCTGATCGACGGGCAGGGCGACTCCTCGACCAGCTTCTGGTGGCGCCGCTGGCAGGAGCAGTCCCGCTCCCACAGGTGGAGGGTGTTGCCGTGACGGTCGGCCAGAATCTGGACCTCGACGTGCCGGGCCCCCTCGATGAGCTTTTCGAGGTAGACGCGTCCGTCGCCGAAGGCGGCGTCGGCCTCGGCCCGGCCCTGGCTGACGGCCTGGGTCAGGGTGATGTCGTTGTGGGCGATCCGCATGCCGCGCCCGCCCCCGCCGGCCGCCGCCTTCACGATCACGGGGTAGCCGATCTCGCGGGCCAGGCTGATGGCCTCCTGCTCGTCGGCCAGGGACGCCTCGCTGCCGGGCACCGTATAGATCTTGGCCTGGCGGGCGATGCGGCGGGCCTCGACCTTGTCGCCGAGGCGCTGGAGCGCCTCGACGCCCGGCCCGATGAACTCGATGTTGCAGCTCCGGCAGACCTCGGCGAAGTGGGCGTTCTCCGCCAGGAACCCGTACCCCGGATGGATGGCGTCGACGTCGCCGATCTCGGCCGCCGAGATGATCCGGGCGATGTTCAGGTAGGACTGCGACGCCGGCGGCGGACCGATACAGACCGCCGCATCGGCCAGCTTCAGGTAGGGGGCGGCCCGGTCGGCCTCGGAGAAGACGGCGATGACTTCGACGCCCATCTCGCGGCACGCCCGGATGACGCGGAGGGCGATCTCGCCGCGATTCGCCACCAGGATGCGTGAGAACATAGACGCCCTCGGGGATTTCCGATCCTTGGAAACGGCGGCTTTCGCCCCCGCCTCTCAATCGAAAATCACCAATCCAAAATCGAAAATGCTTTCAGTCCGGCCGGACGGCGAACATCGCCTGGCCGAACTCCACCGCCTCGGCGTTGCCCACCAGGACCTTCTCGATCGTCCCGCTGACCTCGGCCCGGATCTCGTTGAACACCTTCATCGCCTCGATCATGCCCACCACGGACTCCTCGGTCACGTGGTCGCCCACGCCGACGTACGGATCGGCCTCCGGGCTCGGGGACGAGTAGAACGTGCCGACCATCGGCGAGTCGATCGTGACGAGGCCCTCGTCCTCCTCGGCGGGGGGCTCGGGGACCCCCGCGGCCGGCGACGGAGCGACCGGCCCCGCGGCCGGGACGGGCATCGGCGCCATCGGCACGGCCGACGCCGGGCCGGCTTTTCTCAGGCGGACGGCCAGCTCCTCCTGCTCGATCTCGATCTCCGCCAGGTCGTGGGCCTCCATCAGCTCCAGGAGCCGGCGGATAGTCGCGATGTCGATCCGTGCCGGCTCGGCGTCCGGCTCGGGCGTGTCCGCCTCCGGTCCGACCGCGTCCGCTTCGTCGCCCGGCGTCTCGCCCCTGGCCTGTTCTGCCATGCCGCCCTCCCGCCGGCCCAGGGCCGGCCATCGGCGGACCCGCCCGTGGGCCCTGTAAAACAGGCGACGGCTACACGACCATCGCCTCCAGGTCCTTCTCCAGGCTTGTCAGGACTCGCCGCCCCCGCTCCGTCACGAGGACGTCGTCTTCGATGCGGATGCCGAACCGGCCCCGAAGATACACGCCCGGCTCGATCGTCACCACCATGCCGGGCTCCAGCCGCCCCGCCCCGGCACGCGGGCCCAACGACGGCACCTCGTGGACCTCCAGCCCGATCCCGTGGCCCGTCCCGTGCTCGAAGCGCTCGGCGTAGCCGGCTTCGGCGAGGACGCCGCGGGCCGCAGCGTCCACCTCCTTCAGCGGCACCCCCGGACCGACGGCCGCGATCGCCGCCGACTGGGCCGCCAGGACCGCCTCATACACCTCTCGCCCACGAGGCGGGATTCTAGCCACGAACACGCACCGTGTCAAGTCGCACACGTATCCGTCGACGCGGGCCCCGAAGTCCACCAGCAGCACCGACCCCGCCTTCAGGCGGCGATTCCCCGGCCGGGCGTGCGGCATCGCCGCCGAGGCGTCCACCGCGCAGATCGTCGGGAACGGCGCCCCCTCCGACCCGGCCAGGCGGAGCCGGCTGTCGAGCTCAACCGCCAGCTCGTGCTCGGTCATCCTCGGCCGGATGCACTCGCGCAACGAGGCCCACGCCCCCTCGGCGGCCCGGATCGCCCGGCGGATCGCCCGGACCTCGGACGCGTCCTTCCGCAGCCGCAGCTCGCGGACCACTCCCCCCGCCCGGACGAGCTTCACGCCCGTCATCGCCCGCCCGAGCCGCGACCGTAGCGCCACGGTCACCCGCTCCGGGTCGAACGCCAGCCGCTCGATCCGCCGGCGACGGACCTCGCGGGCCGCCTCGTCCACGATCCGTCCGTGGCGGATGATCACCGACAGCCCCCGGCACTCCCGATCGGCCTGCTCGGTGAACCGGCCGTCCGTGATCAACGTCGCCCCGCGGGCCGCCACCAGCAGCCAACTGTCGTCGCCCGTGAAGCCCGAGAGATAGCGAACCGACACCGGGTCCGTGACGAGCGCAGACCGGACGTCCCCGGCGCGGAGGGCCCGCCGGAAGCTGGCCAGACGGTCGCCGACGGTGGATTTCATCCGGGCCATAGTGGGGTAATCGTGCTCCGGCGCGGCGCCGTGCCAGATTTTTTCAGGCACCCAAGTCGGGCCGGCGAAAGAAGTTAGGGCAATGTTAGGCCGCGGCGCGCAAAAAACCTCAAGTTTTTTGCCCTGCGCGCCGATTTTCCACTTGACGTAAGGTACCTGTTAGGCTAACATGTGGCTAACGACGCGGCACGGATCTTTGACAACCTGCTCCGACCGATCGAGGCGCTTATAGCGGCCTGCGGCGCGGGGGTCAAGCGAACTCCCCGCCCCAGACCTCTCCGACGGACGTAACGGCCTGGCAGAGAGCGGGTGCGGGCCGGGAGGACCCCCCGTGCCCTTCCCGTGCCCCGCCCGCCTCGCCTCGCCGAGCTCGTTGCCGGGCCTCGATTCGATCGCCGCGCTGCGGGCCCCTGCCCCACAGGCCGCAGCGCCAGGCCGGCGGCGGACGCGACCCGTCCCCCACCCGGGTCCCCCGGCGTCCCCCCGACGCCACGCCGCGGCCGATCCCCGATCGGATTGAGGCAGGGCCCCGCGTCACCGTCCCCACCGGCGGCGCGGCACCACCGACGGGCCGGGGCGCCAGGCGTAGCCTGCGCTCAGGGGGTGCCCCGGCCCTCTTTCTTGTTCCCTCGATCGCTCGGAGCCAAGAGTGAGCGGGTGCCGGACGCTTGAGTCCGCCGCCTGTGCCGGCTGGCCTTCGACCCCGCTGCGGAAGATCGCCAGCTCACAGGCGAGATGCCTGGCACTTGAGCCCGCCGCGCAAGATCGCCAGCTCACAGGCGGACCGCGGCGAGATGCCTGGCACTTGAGCCCGCCGCGGAAGATCGCCAGCTCACAGGCGGA
>CAZGKW010000056.1:0-23219 GCA_964526295.1 uncultured Anaerolineales bacterium | reverse complement strand
CGGGCGAACTAATGGAAAGCGCGGCGGGCAGTCCTGCCCGCCGCGAAAGGGACTTTGAAACGCAAGTGACGCGGTGGGCAAGACTGCCCACCGCGCTGGAGCCACAAGGACCGTGGCGCGGTGCCCAGTCGTGGGCACCGCGGCGGGCAAACTAATGGAAAGCGCGGCGGGCGAACTAATGGAAAGCGCGGCGGGCAGTCCTGCCCGCCGCGAAAGGGACTTCGAAACGCAAGTGACGCGGTGGGCAAGACTGCCCACCGCGCTACAGCAAGGGGCGGCGGGCACCGCGGGCAAGACTGCCCGCCGCGCTGGAGCCACAAGGACCGTGGCGCGGTGCCCAGTCGTGGGCACCTCGCGGTGGGCAAGACTGCCCACCGCGCTGGAGTCATAAGGGCCGTGGCGCGCTGCCCAGTCGTGGGCACCGCGGGCAAGACTGCCCGCCGCGCTGGAGCCACAAGGGCCGTAGCGCGGTGCCCAGTCGTGGGCACCTCGGGCAGGACTGCCCGCCGCGCTGGAGTCACAAGGGCCGTAGCGCGGTGCCCAGTCGTGGGCACCGAAGGGACTTCGAAACGCAAGTGACGCGGTGGGCGAACTAATGGAAAGCGCGGCGGGCAGTCCTGCCCGCCGCGCAAGGGTCGTTGTCGGTTGGCAAAAGTTGACAAAGTAGCCTTAGGCGGATGTTACCAGCTTTTTACAGAATCATTCGCCGAATCGGACGTATCGTAGAGAGGGCGGGGCACAGACTCCGGCGCACGAAAACCGACATCTTCGGGAACCGCCGGCCACGACAGGCGTCTAATACAATGGAAACCCGGGCCAGCTCCGACGCGGGCTCCCCGGACGGCCCGCCCGACCACGAGGTCGTCGAGCGGGTCCTGGCCGGCGAGACGGACGCGTTCGCCCATTTCGTCGAGCGGTACCAGGACCGGCTCTACGGGACGGTCCTGCGGCTCGTCGGGTCACGCGAGGAGGCCCGCGACCTGGTCCAGGACACCTTCGTCCGGGCCTACGAGAAGCTGGACGGGTTCCGCGGCGGGAGCAGCGTCTACACCTGGATGTTCCGGATCGCCGTCAACGCCAGCCTCAGCCACCGGCGGCGGAAGAAGCCCCTTCGGCTGGAGGCGGCCTGGGGAACCGGAGACGGTGGCCGCGAAAGGCCCGTCGCGTGGGCCGACCCGTCGGCTCCGGACCCGGCCGATCCGCTCCTGGCCGCTGAGGTCGAGGCGCGCGTCCAGCGGGCCCTGAACGAGATGGAGGGGGACCAGCGGACCATCGTCGTCCTGCGGGACGTCCAGCAACTGGACTACCGGCAACTGGCCGACATCCTGGACATCCCCGTCGGAACGGTCAAATCCCGGCTGCACCGAGCGAGACTGACACTTCGGGACAAGCTGCGGCCGCTGCTCAAGGCATAGCATTCACGGGGGAACGCGGGGGGCCGGTCGGCCCGGTCATGGACTGCGACCAGACAAGGGAGCATCTGTCGGCCTTCCTCGACGGGGAACTCCCGGACGAGGCGGGGGACGGGGTGCGCGCCCATCTGGCGGCCTGCCCGGCATGCCGGGCGGACCTGGAGGAGCTCCACGCGACGGCCAACCTCCTGGGCCGGCTGCCGCTTCGCCCCGCCCCGGCCGACCTGGCCGAGAGCATCGAGCGGGCGATCGCCCGGCGGGCCCTCCGGGCGGATTCGGCAGCGGGTGCCGGCCGCCCGTCGTCCGACCGGCTGCGGCACGGGTCCGGCCCGTGGTCGCAGGTCCTGGCCCTGGCGGCGTCGGTCCTCCTGGCGGTCGGCATCGGGGCCCTGATCTGGCTCGAAGGCGTCGAGCCGAGACGTCCCGTGGCGCTGGATGCCCGCGAGCAGGGCCGCGAGAGGGCCGAACCCGCCGCCCCGCGTCCAGCCCCCCCGCCGCCCGAGACGGTCCTCGCCATGAAGCGGGCCGCCGACGCCGCCGAGAAAGCCCCGGCAGCGCCCGGCGCAACGCCGGCGCCGGCCGCCGGCGAAGTCCCCCCCGTCGCCCTGCTCAAAGAGGGCGACGACCCTCTGGCCTACGTCGCCAACGGCACGCTCGATGCGTCCGGCCGGACCGGCGAAAGCCCCAAGGCCCTGGCACCGACCGGCAGCGCCAAGAACGGGACCGACGACGATCTGTTCGCCGGCGGCGGGCAAGCCCTGACCCCGTCGGCCGCGTTCGACCTGGACGACGACCGGGAGCGGGTCACGCCGTCCGCGGCCGGAAAGAGCGCTGCCGGGACCGACCTGCGGATCGGCGGCGGTTCGCTCCGCGGGGAGCTCCGCCTCGGCGTCGCGGCGGCCGAAGAGGAGAAGCAGCTCGAGGCGGGCCCGGCCGCCCCGGATGAGGATCGCCCCGCCGAGGAGGGCGAGAACCTCTTCGGCACGTTCACCGTATTGCCGGCCGAGGAGCCGGCCCTTCCCGCCCCGAACTCGACGGTCGCCGTCCTGCCCGACCGGGCCGCCGAGGTCCAGCACCAGATGGACCGCGTCGCCCGTGGCCGGACCCCGCTGGAGGCCCTCGAACACGTGGCCATGGGAGGCAACCTGGCCCGGGCCGACCGTCAACTCATCCTGCGGGCCCCCTCGCATGAGGCGGGCCGACGACGGCTCCTTGGCCTGTTCGAGGCCGCCGGCTGGGCCCCTCTGGCGCGACCGGGCGTGGAGGACGAACGGGTTGCGTCCCCGTCAGGCCGCCGCGGCCAGATGGCCCAAACCCCCGGCGCCACCGACGAGCGGGCGCCCCAGGAGGGCCGCGAGGCCGCACCCGCCGCCGGCTACTACTTCCGCACCGAGGCCGACGCCGGCGAGACGTGGCTCGTCCTGACGGACCTGGAGGGCCTGTCGGCGTTCGGGTCGCAGCTCGCCCGGACGGCCGACCTGGCGGTGGCCTACAGCTCGAGCCGCGAGTTCGCCCCGATCCGCCACCTCCAGGACCGCCTCCGCACCGTGACGGCAGAGGCCGGCAGCGGACAGGCGGGCCCGACCGTCGCATCCACCGGCCAAGGCGCGGGCCGGGGGGGGCCGGTCGACACCGGGGCCGGGGGCGGCGGCGCCCGACCGGGGCAGCCTGCGGGCCGCAGGCTCGGCGAACGCGATGCCGGCCGGGGCAGCCGGCCCGAGCCCCGTGCCGCTGCGGCCACATCTGCCGCCCCAGTCGCCGAGGGTCACGGGGAGCGGTTGGCGGAGCAGTCGCCGGCCGCACAGCGCCTCGCCGCGGCAGGCGAGGATCACCGCGGCCCGGAGACCGAGAGGATGGCGGACGCCGGGAAAGTGGGGACGAGGGCCGACCGGGGCGACAGGAAGCCGGACGAGGCCGGCAAAGGCGCCGAGCCGCGAAAAAAGGCCGCCCCGGTGGCCGACAGGGCCAAGGAAGCGGTCGAGGAGAGCGCCGCCCGAGAAGGGTTCTTCCTCTGGTCAGACGGGGCGCTGCGCCACGTCGCTCCACCGCCGGAGGACCAGGTCCTCCTGGTCATCCGGGTTCGCGCCGAGACGCCGTCCGACGTGACGGGAGCCGAGACGACCGGGGCGGCCCCGAGGCCGACCGGACCGACCGAAACATCCGCTCCCGCCGGGGCCATTCCCTGACACCAAAAAAGACACTTAGTGTCTTTTTTTGCGCCCTAAGTTCCTGATTAGCAAGGGGTTACGTGGACCGGAAAAGACACTTAGTGTCTTTTTCGCGGGTGAGGAACGTCGGGTCCGTCAGGCAGAATGCGGCGGCCGGACGGCACGGCATTCGGCCCCGTCAGGGGGCCTGGTCGAGACCGAAGAAGTCCAGGGCTGCCTTTTTCTTCTTGACCGTCTCGATTCGCTTGTCCAGCGAAGGCGGCCAGTACTTGGGGTCAAACTCCTTGACGGCGTTAAGCTTCTCGAGGGCCCCGGCGAAGTCCTCCTCCTGCTCGAGCTTGACGGCCTCCTCTATCAGGCCGGCGACCTTGCTGATGGTCTCCTGTTCGGTCAGAGGCGGCTCCTGCGGGGGCTGGGGCGGCACCGGCGGCTGCGGGGCCGCGGCGATCTCGGCCCGCAGGTCCCGGATGGCCTCGTCGATGTCGACCTGGCGGGCGACCATGTCGCGCGGGAACGTCTGGGCGATCTGCTCGTAGAGGCCCAGGGCCTCACGGAGCCGGCTGTCGGCCTTGAGCTTCGCCGCCTGGTCGAGGGCGGCCGTCAGACGCTGCCGGACCAGGGCCTGTTCCTGCCGGTACGCTTCCCGGTCCTGGCGGACCTGGGTCTCCATCTTCTCGACGCTGACGTTGGTCCGCGCGGCGATCAGCAGCCGGTCCTCCATGCCGATGTTGCGAAGGATGGCCAGGGCATCGTCGTACTGGCGGCCACGGGCCAGCCGGTCGGCCTCGGAGAGCTTCTGGCGGAGCCCGTCGAGGCGCTGCTCGTCCCGCTGGTGAATTCGCCGTGTCAGGTCGCGGATCAGGGCGGTCCACTGGTTATCGTCGGTCCGCTCGATGATCTTGCGGTAGATGGCGATGGCGGCCTCGAAGTCGCCCGCTTCGGTGGCCCGGTCGGCCGCCTCGAGCTGGCCTTCCAGCCACTGCTGGAGCACCGGGTCGGCGACGGGCGGCGGTGTCGGCGCCGGGTCCGGCCCCAAGTCGAACATCGCCCGCCACCGGTCCTGGTAGTGCCGGTACTTCTCGCACCCGCTGGGGGCCTCCACGACCAGCGAGATGATGAACAGCGGCACGAGCGTGATCCACGTCAGGAGCAGGACGATCCAGATCCTGGGCCGCCGCTTTCGGATGGCCACCGAGACCCGGGTCTTCGATTCGGCGGGGGCCCGCATGGCCGCCCCGGCCGCGACGGGCGTGGGGGCCTTCGCCGGGGCCAGGACGTCGACCTTCGCCTCCTGCGACGCCGCCACCTGCCGGGCCAGTTCCTTCTCCTGCTCGTGGGCGGGCTTGTGATGGGGGGCCTTGACGAGGTTGGCCGGCACGCCGGGCCGGGGCGTGGCCGGCCGCTCGTTCATGTTGAGCTGGCACCGCGGGCAGTAGGTGTGGTCCGGGCTGGTTTCGGCGAAGCAGTGCGGGCAGATGCCCAGGTACTTGGCCAGGCGGGGCGTCTCGGCCGCGTACATCCAGTCCTGGTGGGTGGCCGGGCCCCGGACCACCGAGTCGGGCTGGAGACGGCCCTTCTCGATCAGCTTGACGAGCGTCTCGAAGGTGACGCCCCGGCCGCTCGGGTTCCGTTGGTCCAGGTAAAACCACTCGCCGACGGCCTCCCGGTAGGCCTTCCGGACGGCCAGGGAGAACGAGGTGCGGCACTCGGGACACCGCCTGGCGTCGCGAGGGATGGTCCGTCCGCAGTAGACGCAGGGGCAGCGGCCGCTCTTCCAGGGAGCGTCGGCGGCGGCGGAGGCGTCGTCGTTCGACTGGCTCATCCAAGCCCCTGTTTCGCAACGGGTTATGACCGCAGACGGCCGCCGCAGGCCGGAAGGCTGCCTCGGCGGCGTGGGCGCGATTATAGGCCGGTGTCCGCTTCCGGTCAATAAAACGGTCCGGCAACGGCCCCTATCGGTCTTTTTCGGTCTTTTTCGGCCCTTTTCGGGCGTGGAATCACTGTCTTCCCGCCTTTTTTTTGCCTTTTGACGATTTTGTGGTATACTGTCCTTCGGAGTTAGGGGGTTGGACTGTGGCAAGCGGGCCTGGGGTCTTTTTGCTGCCCGCCTGATCCGCCTTCCACCCACCCTATCGTTGTTTGGTCGGCTTGCGCAGTGGGGGCTGCGCCAGTGGCCAAGGGGAATTCTGTCGTATCCGTGACCAGGGGAGGGCGTCGGATGATCCGCGCACGTCTCGCAGGAAGCGTCTGTCTCGCAGCCGCGGTCCTTCTGGCGGCTTCGGCCGCACCGGCCGCCACCATCAACGAGGTCCTGAACCAGGACTGGGACCCGGTCACGAACAACCCACTCGGGTCGTTCGGATCGAGCGCCTACTTCCTGACCTACAACAACCTGGGGGCCGGACCGTCGTTCCTCGGCGGGGGGCGGCCGACACCCGGGACCGGCGTGAACTCGAATCCCTCGGAACTGTCCTTCAGCTTCGCCGAGGGAGGCGTCACCGGCGGCGGCGGCGCGGGGGGCGGCGGTGCCGCTCCGACGGGGCCCACCTCCTCGATCTACACCCTCGGCAATAACCTCGGGGGCAGTTGGTCCATGATTTTCTCGGTGCTCTTCTTCGACCCCGACTTTAACGGCGCCGGCCTCGGGGTGGAGGTGCTGGGCAGCCAGGGAGGCATCAAGGAGGCCACGCTGACCCCCGAGGACGTCCAGGAAGGACAGATGCTTAGCTGGGAGATCTCCGCGGAGGCCGGCGAGGTGGTCCAGGTCGTGGTCAGCCCCTTCGGCGATCAGACCTTTGCGGCCGGCTTTTTCATGGACGAGGCCAGCTTCGCCATCCCCGAGCCGGCCACGCTGGCCCTGGTGGGAGTCGGGGCCCTGGCCCTGATCCGGCGTCGGCGGAAGTAGCCCCGGCCACACGCGCTGAGCTTCAACGGGCGGCCCCTGGTGGGCCGCCCGTTTCTTGCGCCCCTTCTTCGGGGACATCGGTTTTCTCGGCCCCGCCTGAACGTATAATGACCCGGCTGTTTCGCGCGAAGGGGGCGTATGACCCTTGAAAAGACAACCAGGCCGGCAACGCCCGACCGGACCGCGACGACCGGGTCGGACGGGGTAGTTCGCCGGCGTGTCCGCGTCCGGGGCATCGTTCAGGGGGTGGGCTTCCGGCCCACGGTCTACCGGCTGGCGGCGCAGCGCCACCTGGCCGGCTGGATCCGCAACGACGCCCAGGGAGTCCTGATGGAGCTGGAGGGCCCCGAGGGGGCCGTCGACGGGCTCCTGGCGGCCCTGCGCTCGGCACCCCCGCCGCTGGCCCGCATCGAAAGCGTGGAGTCGGGGTCCGTGCCGCCCGAGGGCGAGCGGCAGTTCCGCATCGTCCCCTCGGCCGGGGGCGAGCGGACCGCCCTCGTCTCGCCCGACATGTCGATCTGCCCGGACTGTGCCCGCGAGCTCGTCGACCCGGCGGACCGCCGCTTTCGCTACCCGTTCATCAACTGCACCAACTGCGGGCCACGCTACTCGATCGTCGTCGACATCCCCTACGACCGGCCGAACACAACGATGCGGAGCTTCACGATGTGCCCGGCCTGCCGGGCGGAGTACGAGGACCCGACGGACCGGCGGTTCCACGCCCAGCCGAATGCCTGCCCCGACTGCGGCCCGCAGCTCGACCTTCGCGATGCCGACGGCCGCCCGGTCGAGGCGGACGATCCCGTCCGGGCGGTCCGCGAGGCGCTGCTGGCCGGGCGGATCGTCGCCGTCAAGGGCCTGACCGGCTTCCACCTGGCGGCCGATGCCCGGAGCGACGCCGCCGTGGCCGAGCTCCGCCGCCGCAAGGGCCGCGACCAGAAGCCGTTCGCCCTGATGGCAGGTTCCGTCGAGGCCGTCCGCCGTCGAGCCCGGCCGGACGGGGCGGCCGAGTCCCTGCTGACCTCAATCGAGCGGCCAATCGTCCTCGTGCCGAAACGGCCGGACCACGATCTCTCGGCGGGGGTCGCCCCGGCGAGCCCGTACTTCGGCTTCATGCTCCCCTACGCCCCGATCCACCTGCTGCTCTTCGAGGACCTGCCGGCCGACGGCCCGGCAGCGGGGGACTTTCCTCCGCTGGTCATGACGAGCGGGAACCTCTCGCAAGAGCCCATCTGCCGCGAGAACGAGGAGTCGCTCGACCGGCTCTCGGGCGTCGCCGACCTCTACCTGCTCCACGACCGGCCGATCCAGACGGTGTGCGACGATTCGGTGGTGATGGTCCAGCGGGGCCGGCCGCTGCTGCTGCGCCGCGGGCGGGGCTACGCCCCCCGGCCGCTCGCGCTGCCGGTCGAAGGGCCCGAGCCGATCCTGGCGGTCGGGCCGGAGCTGAAGAACGCCGTCTGCCTCGTCCGCGGCGCCGAGGCGTTCGTCAGCCAGCACGTCGGGGACCTGAAGAACGCCCTGGCGGCACGCTACTTCGAGGCGACGATCGCGAAGCTCGAGCGGCTGCTGGAGATTGGGCCGGCGGTTGTCGCCCACGACCTGCATCCGGCCTACCTGTCGACGCGATACGCCCGCCGCCTGGAGGGCGTCCGCCTGGTCGGCGTCCAGCACCATCACGCCCACGTCGCCTCCGTCATGGCCGAGCACGGCCTGGAGGGCGAGGTGATCGGCCTGGCGATGGATGGAACGGGCTACGGGACCGACGGGACGATCTGGGGCGGCGAAGTTCTCCGGGCCGGCGCGACCGGCTTTTCGCGCCTCGGGCACCTGGCCTACGTGCCGCTGCCCGGCGGCGACGCCGCCGTCGAGGACCCCGTCCGGACGGCCTGGGCGATGCTCCTGGCGGCCTTCGGCGACGAGGAGGAGGCCGAGAGGCACCTCCTCGGGCACCTGGCCGATACCGACGCGGCCGACCGGCGGCTGTGGACCGACATGATCGCCCGGGGCGTCGGGGCCCCGCGGGCGTGCGGCCTCGGGCGGCTCTTCGACGCCGCCAGCGCCCTGGCGGGCGTCTGCGGCCACAGCACGTACGAGGGCCAGGCGGCGATCGAACTGGAAGCCGCCGCCGCGGGGCCCGGCGAAGCGCCAGCCTACGGCTTCTCCCTGCGGGACCCAGACGACGAGGCCGGCGAGACGGGTTGGATCATCGACTGGGCCCCCCTGGTCCGGGACCTCGTCGCCGACCTGGAAGCCGGGACGGGCCCGGCCGAGGCCAGCGCCCGGTTCCACGCGACCGTGGCGGCAATGCTCGTGGCGTCGGCGCGGCGGGCGCGCGAGGAATCGGGCCTGGAGCGAGTGGCCCTCTCGGGCGGGTGTTTCGCCAACGCCCGGCTCGCCGACTCGCTCGTGCCCACGCTTGAAGCCGACGGGTTCGCCGTGTATCTTCACCGGGACGTGCCGCCCGGAGACGGCGGCGTGGCGCTCGGACAGGCGTATGTCGCCGCCGCAACATTGAGCCGCGGCCGGCACGGCCGCGAGGATACCGAGGTCTAACCATGTGCCTAGCCGTGCCCGGCCGAATCGTCGAGAAGGAGGACGCCCTCGGCGTCCTCGAAGTCCGCGGAAACCGCATCCGGGCGGGCCTCGCGCTGGTGCCCGACGCCGAGGTCGGCGACTGGGTCCTCCTGCACGCGGGGTTCGCCATCACCCAGGTCACGCCCGAGGACGCCGCCGAAACGAACGCCCTGCTGGACCAGATGGCGAGCCTGGCGGAGGAGGGGATCGGCGGGCCGCCATCGGCCACTTCCGAGCCGCCTTCCGACTAAAAAGCGGCAAAAAAGAAAAAGGGGAGAAAAAGGGGGGAAAAGGGGGACAGGCACCTTTTCTCAGGGGCCGGAAAAGGAGCCAGTCCCCCTTTTTCCTGTCCCCGTTTTTCGCAAGGGCTGCACCCATGCCGACCCGATCCATCGACGAGCTGAAGGCTGCCATCGGCCGTGCCGCCGCCGCCGTGCCAGGCGATGGGCCGATCGTCCTGATGGAGATCTGCGGGACGCACACGGTGGCCATCCGCCGCCTCGGCGTCCACAGCCTGCTGCCGGAGCGGGTCCGCCTGGTGAGCGGGCCGGGGTGCCCGGTTTGCGTGACGCCGCAGGGCGTCATCGACGTCCTGGTGGACCTGGCCGGTCGGCCCGGCGTGACGGTCGCGACGTTCGGCGACATGGTCCGCGTGCCGGGGTCGCGGTCGAGCCTGGAGACGGTGAAGGCCCGCGGCGGGGGGGTTGCGATCTGCTACTCGGTGCTCGAAGCCCTGGACCTTTCGCGGGCCCGTCCGAGGGAGACGATCGTGTTCGCCGCCGTCGGTTTCGAGACGACCGCCCCGGGGACCGCGGTCGCGCTGGAGACCGCCCGCCGCGAGGGGCTGGCCAACTTCCTGGTCCTCTCGACGCACAAGTGGATGGTCCCGGCGATGGAGGCGCTGCTGGCGGGCGGCGAGGTCCGCATCGACGGGTTCCTCTGCCCGGGGCACGTCAGCGTCATCATCGGCAGCCGGGCCTACGAGCCGATCGTTCGGCGGTGGCAGCGGCCGTGCGCCGTCGCCGGGTTCACGGCCGAGCAGGTCCTCGCGGGCGTGGCGGCCATCCTGGAGCAGCTTGCCGCGGGCGAGGCCCGCGTCGAGAACGTCTACGAGCAGGCCGTCCGGCCCGACGGCAACCCGGAGGCCCTGCGGCGGCTGGCCGAGACGTTCGCTCCGGGGCCGGCCGAGTGGCGGGGCCTGGGGGAGATCCCGGGCAGCGGCATGGGCGTCCGCGAGGGCTTTGCCGCCCACGACGCCCACCGCCGGCTCGACCTCGGGCGGGTCCCCGTCGGGAGCGACGTGGACGAACATGGATGCCGATGCGGCGACGTCATCCGCGGCGCCATCGGCCCGCGCGACTGTCCCCTGTTTGGCACGGCCTGCACGCCGGCCCACCCGGTCGGCCCGTGCATGGTCAGCCGCGAGGGGTCCTGCCAGGCCGACTTCCGCTACGGCCCGGCCTGACCCGCTCCAACAGACAGCGCCGTCGAGACAGGGACAGACGCCTTTCTCGGGGCGGCGTCAGGGCTTGGCGGGGGACGCCGATGGCTTGGGGCCCGGCCCGCCCACGTCCAGGTAGCTGGGCAGGCCGAGGGCGTCGATCGTGGTCACCCGCACGCCCTTCAAGTACTGCGGGAAGCGGTCCATCGGGGCGAGCGCCAGCGTGTGGACCTGTCCCTCCTCCAGATCGAGGATCGGTTCCTGCATCCGGTAGTCGAGCCGGAGCCCGTGCGAGACGAGCAGGCGTCGGGCACGCCTCACGCTGCTTTGTGGTTGAACGCAGCGTCGGCCTGTATAGTAGCGGATGAACACGCAGGACGCGACAGCCAGATCGCACAAGTCTCGCGGAGGTCCGGCCATGCCAGACCCGAGGAACCGACCCCCGGCCGCGGGCCACCGCCTGGTTCTCACGGCGGCGATTGCAGCGGCCGCGGCCACGATGCCTGCCGGATGCTCCCGTGCCCCCGTTGAGACGGTCGAGACCCGCTTCGGCATGAACACCGCCGTCACGGTCCGGGCCGTCGCGCCCGACCGGGCGACCGCCCGGGCGGCGCTCGATGCGGCGTGGACGGAGATGGAGCGGTGCGAGGCCGCCCTCGACCGGCACAACCCCGACGCCGACCTCGCCCGGGTCAACCGCGACGCCGGCCTCCCCCAGGAGACCGTCGACGCCGTCGTCACGGGGTGCCTGGCCGCCGCCAGGGAGGTCCACGACCTGACGGGCGGGGCGTTCGACCCGACGGTGGGCCCGCTCCTCGACCTGTGGAAGGCCGCCGAGCGCCGCGACCGGGAGCCGACCGACGAGGAGCTCCAGGCAGCCCTGAAGCTGGTCGGCATGGACAAGGTCGAGATCGTCGCGGCGGGGGTCGCGCCTTGGCCGGGCCCGAAAACGTCGCCGCCGGGGGGGGCCGGCGGAGCGGGGGGCGGCACGATGCTCCACCTCGTCCAGCTTAACCGCAAGGGGATGGTGCTCGACCTGGGGGGCATCGCGAAGGGCTACGCCACGATGCGGATGGCCGTCCGCATGGAGCAGGCGGGGGCGATGGCCGCCCTGATCGACGCCGGCGGCGACACCTACGCCCTCGGCCGGCGGCCCGAGGCCCTGGCGCCCGAGGGGGCCGACCCGCGGTGGGGCGTCGGCGTCAGGGACCCCCGGTACCCGTACGAAGCGGGCCGCGACGCCCGGCTCTATACGGCCCTTCGCGTCGCCGACCGGGCCGCCGTCACGAGCGGCCACTACGAGCGGGGCTACGAGATCGCCGGCGTCTCCTACAGCCACATCATCGACCCGCGGACCGGCCGGCCGGTCAACCGCCAGATCGCCAGCATCACGGTGGTGGGCCCGGACGCGGCGGTGGCCGACGGCCTGGCGACCGGCCTGGCGGTCATGGGCGCCGAGAAGGGGCTGGCCCTGGTCGAATCGCTCGACGGCGTCGAGTGCCTCATCCTGGAGGTGCCGGCCGACCAGGTAGAGGCCGCCGACCCGGAGCAGGTGGACCTGATCGCCCACCGCTCGAGCGGCTTTTCGGAGCTGGAGTTCGATCCGAACGCAGTGACTCCGGCAGCGGCGGCCGAAGGCCGGCCGTAGTCTGGTCGCCACACCGGCTTGCGTCCATCTCTTCGTGGCCAAGCGTCTCCGCGACCTCCCGATCGCGGCTCGAAACGCCGTGTTCTCACCCGCCACGCGTGGACGTCGCGAATTTACTTGCATCGGTTCTCCCGCATCGTAGGTTCGCCAGCCGTCGCCGGGGCCCGGCGGCCCATCGACCGAAAGGGACTGAGCATGGCCAGGAGGTCCACTGAGAAGAATCGCTCCGGCGGCGAGGCTGCCGCAAAACCCTCCGCGAAGCCCCGCGCCTCGGGCGGGCGCAAGCGGACCCGCAAGGCCCTCATGCTCGTCGGCGGACCGTGGCACCAGACCGACCAGGCCGGCGAGATCGCCTCCCGCGTCCTCGACCGGGGGCCCGGCAAGTGGACGCTCGACGTGACGGAGGACCTCGACGCCCTGGCGTCGCTGCCGACGAGCCGGTACTCGGTCGTCATCCTCCATACGACGGGTCACCGCGAGGCGCTCACCGAGGCCCGGGAGAAGGGCCTGCTGGAGTTCGTCGAGGGCGGCGGGGGACTGGTCGGCGTCCATTCGGCGGCCGACAGCTTTCGCGGCAGCCGACCCTACATCGAGATGCTCAACGCCGAGTTCCGCACCCATCCCCGGTTCCAGGAGCTCGACGTCCATATCGCCGACCCCGACCATTATCTGACGGTCCGCATGCCGGACTTCCGCATCGAGGACGAGCTGTATCTGCTCCAGGGCCACGACCCTGACCGGGGCCGCCTCCTGGCCGACACCGTCTGGCAGGGCCGGCGTGTGCCGCTCGCCTTCGTGCACCCGCACGGCCAGGGCCGGGTGGCGTACCTCGCCCTGGGGCACGACCTGCGGGCGTGGCGACACCCGGAGTTCCAGAAGCTCCTGGGGCGGGCGTGCGAGTGGGCCGCCGGGGCCGAGCTCCACACCGACCGCGAGATTCGCTGCGGGCTCCTGGGCTACGGGCCGGCCCACAACATGGGCCTGCGTCACGCCGAGTGGATGAGCGAGTGGCCCGGCATGCGGACCGTGGCGGTCTCGGACATCGATCCGGCCCGCCTGGAGGCCGCGCGGGCCGACCTGCCCGACGCCCGCCGGTTCGACTCGCTCGACGAGATGCTCGAGATGCCCGAGGTGGACCTGGTGGTGGTCATCCTGCCGCACCACCTTCACGCCGAGGCGGCCCTGAAGGCCCTCCGGGCAGGCAAGCACGTGGTCCTGGAGAAGCCCTTCTGCCTGACGACGCAGGAGGCGACGAAGATGGTCCGGGCGGCCCGCCGCTCCAGGGTCATGCTCAGCGTCTTCCACAATCGCCGCTGGGACGGCGATTACCGGGCCCTGCGGGGCCTGGTCGACCGGGGCCTGGTGGGCGAGGTGTTCCACGTCGAGGCGTTCATGGGCTCGTACCGCCGGCCGGGGCCGAGCTGGCGGAGCGACAAGATGGTCTCCGGCGGGGCCCTTTACGACTGGGGGGCCCACCTGACCGACTGGATCCTGCGCCTCTACGACAAGCGGGTCACCCAGGTGACGGGCCTCTTTCACAAGCGGTGGTGGCAGCACGTGACGAACGAGGACCAGGCCGAGGCCGTCATGCGGTTCGAGGGCGGCGAGGTGGCGGACCTCCAGATGTCGTCACTGGCCGCCGTCGGGAAGGACCGGTGGCGGGTCCTGGGGACGCTCGGCGGCATCCGAAGCACCCCGGGGCAGGCCTACCACGTGACGAGCTTCGCCTCGGGCGTCCGGTTCGACGGCGAGGTGCCCTACCAGCCGAGCTTCAGCGGCGCGCCCTACTACCGGAACGTCGCCGACCACCTGCTTATGGGCGAAGCGTTGGAGGTGACGCCCGAGCAGGCCCGGGAGGTGATCGCCGTGATCGAGACGGCCGAGCGCTCCAGCGCCGAGGGCCGCAGCCTGCCCCTCCCGCCGGAGGTGTACGAGGGCAGGTGAGCGTTCGATCCTGACAACCGCACGCGCTTCCGGGCGTCTCCGCTCTCATTGCGCGGTCGGTCCCCGTGCCGACCGCGTCGTCCGGACCGGGAACGCCGCGGGCACGGGGACCCGCCGCCCGGAAGGCGCGCCAGTCCGTCAGATGAACTGCTCCAGGTACTGCTTCCCCAGGACGATGCCTTCGCGCGGGCCGATAAAACCATCCTCGTGCTCGATCGAGAGGACCCCGTCGTAGCCGATCCGCCGCAGGCGCGCCACGAACTCGCCCCACCGGACGCGGCCCTGCCCCGGAATGCAGTACCGCCACCAGCCTTTCCCGTGGACGCCGACCCGTGCGACGATCTCGTCGCGGACCTCGGTGTCCTTGGCGTGGGTGTGGAAGAGGCGCGTCCCGTACCGCTCGACGCCGCCCAGGTAATCGATCCCCTGCCACAGGAGGTGCGACGGGTCGTAGTTGAAGCCGACGTTCTCGGCGGGCACCCGCTCCAGGGCCCGGTCCCAGTGGTCGAAGTGATCGAGAACCGTCGCGAACCAGTTCTCGAAGGCGATCCGGACGCCTTTCGAGGCGGCGTACTCGGCCGCCGGGCCGAAGATGTCCGTGAACGGCCCGTCGATGGCGTCCTGGCGGTCCATCCCCTCGGGGGCCTTGCCCGCCAGGGCGCAGCAGACTTCGGTCCCGAGCCGCCCGCACCGGTCGATGCTCGTCTTCACGGCCTCCAGGCCCGCCTTCGGGTCGGCCAGGATCCCGGGGTCGTAGTGGGCGACGCCGCTCGCGGTCACGCCGGCCGAGTCGAGGGCCTTCTTGACCCCGGAGTCTCGCTCGGGCGTCGCATCGCCCAGGTGCCGCAGCGAGAGCTCGACCTGCTTGATGCCGGCCGACCCGGCCCAGGCGATGACGTCCTCCAGCGGCTCCTTGCCCAGGCACGACGTGAGAAACCCGACCTCCATGGCGGCCCCTTTCGGTTGTCTCGGGTTCGGGATTGAAGGCGACGCGCATACCCGCCGCCCCCGGCAGACGCAAGCGAAATCGCGGGCGGGTCCGGCCCCTCTTGGGCCGGCCTGCTGCCGGGCCGAGATCACCAGACCTGGACGGCCTCCAGGCCCCAGATGTAGACAAGCGAGTAGTAGAGGCCCAGGACGATGAACAGGACGCCCGTCGCGAGGCGGGCCCATCGCTCGACCTTCCGGACGGCGTCGAAGACGCGCCCCACGGCCCCCGCGCTCGTCGCGATCACGCCTGCGAACGCCACCACCGGAAGCGCCGTCCCCACGCCGTAGACCGCCGGCAGCAGGAGCCACGATTCCCGGCCGAGGCACAGGCCCACCAGGTTCACGAAGAACAGGGCCGCCGACGGCGGGCAGAACGAGAGGGCAAACAGGACCCCAAGCACCGCCGACCCCCATACGCCGCCGCGCTCCGCCAGCCGCCTGGCCCGCTCCCCCGGCACGGGGACCGCCAGGGCCAGGTCCAGCAGGTCCAGCAACAGCACCCCCACGACGATCAGCACCGGCCCGAGGAGCTTCCGCATGTGGGCCTGGAGGAACCGCGACACGGCGTCGCTCTGGAGGAGCCCCCCGACGACGACCGCCGCCAGGACCACGTAGACGACCGTCCGCCCCAGCGTGTAAAGAAGTCCTGCCGCCAGCACCCGCCGGCCCCGGCCGACGTGCTTCGCAACGTAGCTCATCGCCGCAACGTTGGTGGCCAAGGGGCAGGGGCTGACGGACGTCAGGACCCCGAGATAGAGGGCCGACGCCGCCGCGGCCACCACGGGCCCCATCACTCGCCTTCCACGAACCGCTCGACCTCGCCACGGACGTAGGCCACGAAGCGGTCCTTGTCGGCGACGAGGTCCCAGATCTGCGGCAGGTTCCGCCAGCGGACCTCCCGCCCGCCGCGCCACTGCGAGACGACCACCGACTTGGTGATCAGCTCGTAGCGGTCAGCGAAGTGCTCGTTCGGCTCGCTCTCGTGGTCGACGACCTTGAGGCGCATCCGCCCGTCGGCCAGGGCGTCGGCGAAGCCCGCCTCGACCGTCTCGATCGTGTAGGCCTCGATCTTGACACACGTCGGGCAGCGAAGCGCCCCGCGGAAACAGTAGACGGTGACCCCGTCGGGCTCCGTGTGGCCGGCGCCGCCGGCGCCCCCTTCACCCGCGCCGCCCCGCAGCGCACCGATGGCGAGGTGCGCGAGGCTGACGGCGGCAAACGCCACCAGGGCGGTGCCGAGCAGTCTCTTCAGTCGTATGCGCATTCGTTCGCTCCTTCGGGCCTGCGGAACTCTCGTCGCGGCCTGCTAAGAACCTTGCGGCTTTGCTTTCTCTGCGCTCTCCGCAATCTTTGCGGCCAGGTCACGCCCCCGCGAGCCAGGCACGGACCGCCTCGGCGCTCGGCACCTTCCCCACCGACTTCACCTCGCCGTCGATGACGAGGCCCGGCGTCATCATGACGCCGAACTCGAGGATGGCGTCCATGCCGGTGACCTTTTCGACGCGGCAGTCGATGCCGGCGGCCTCGGCCGCCTGACGGACATGCTCGGCCACCCGCTCGCATTTCGGGCACCCCGGCCCGAGGACCTTGACGGTCTTCATACGGTCGGTCTCCCTTCGGGCATCCCATTCATTATGGCCCGCCGTCACGCCCCTGCCAAGCCCTCCTTCGCGGCTTGACACTCCACCTGGACGGGCCTAGACTGCCCGGCTCGCAGCGGGCCGGCGCTGCCTTGTGACTCACCGCAGAGGACACGGGGGCCGCAGAGAACGGCAAAAGTAGACGGCAAGGACATCGCTTTTTTCGTTGTTTTTCGGATAATCTCAGCTTTTCTCTGCGCCCTCAGCGGTCTCTGCGGTCCATAGACGCGTTCAAAGGACGAGGCCATGGACCGATTCGACTATCGCCACGGGCGGCTCACGTGCGAGGACGTGCCGGTCGCCGACCTGGCGGCCGAGCACGGCACGCCGCTCTACGTCTACTCCGCCGGGACGTTCCGCGACCACTACCGGCGGCTGGCCGACGCGTTCGCCGCCCTGGACCCCCTCATCTGCTACTCCGTGAAGGTGTGCTCGAACGTCCACATCCTGCGGCTGCTCTCGGAGATGGGCAGCGGCTTCGACCTCGTCTCGGGGGGCGAGCTGTACCGCGTCCTGGAGGCCGGCGGCGACCCCGGCAGGTGCTGCTTCGCGGGCGTCGCGAAGACCGACGACGAGGTCCGCTTCGCCTTGGACAAGGGCATCCACCTGTTCACCGTCGAGAGCGAGGCGGAGCTGGAGAACCTGGCCCGTCTGGCGGCCGAGACGGGCCGACCGGCCCGGGCCGCCCTCCGCGTCAACCCCGACGTCGATCCGAAAACGCATCGTTACATCACGACCGGCAAGAAGGAGACGAAGTTCGGCGTGGACCTCGCGCGGGCCGAGCGGGTCTTCGGCGAGTTCGCCGCCTCCGACGCCGCCCGCCACGTCGCCCTCGCCGGCGTCCACATCCACATCGGAAGCCAGATCACCGCGGTCGGGCCCTACGTCGAGGCCGTCACGAAGGCGGTGGGCCTCGTGGGCCGGCTCCGCGAGAGGGGTCACGAGATCACGACGTTCGACATCGGCGGGGGCTTCGCGGCCCACTACGGGGCCGAGGAGGCCCTGGGGGCCGATGCGTTCGCCGAAGCGATCGTGCCGCTCGTGGCGGGGGCGGGCCTTCGGTTCATCATGGAGCCGGGCCGGTTCATCGCCGGCAACGCGGGGATCCTGGTCACCGAGGTCCAGTACGTCAAGGCGGGCGGCGAGAAGAAGTTCATCCTTTGCGATTCGGGAATGCATCACCTGGTCCGGCCGGCCCTCTACGGCTCGCACCATCCGATCTGGCCCGTCGAGCCGCGCCAGGGGTTCGTGCCCCAGGGGCGGCCGGTCGACGCCCCCCGCGAGGGGACCGAGACGGTCGACGTGGTCGGCCCGATCTGCGAGTCGACGGACTTTCTCGCCAAGGACCGGCCGCTGCCGCCCGTCGCGCGGGGCGACCTGCTGGCGGTGTTCGCGGCGGGGGCCTACGGGATGACGATGGCATCGGAGTTCAACTCGTTCCCCCGTCCGGCCGAGGTCCTGGTGGACGGCAGCGACGTGCGCCTGATCCGCCGCCGGGGCACCTGGGCCGACCTCGTCGCCCCGGAGCAGGACGTGTGAGGGCGCGCCCCGCTGCCGACCGGCGTCCGTGACGGCGACTCCACGCGTACCCCGGAGCTTCCGTGGCGGGCCCGACGGGCCGTTCTTCGCCCTTCGTGCCTGCGTCCTTTCGTGCCCCAGCCCCCGGCGGTCCTACTTCCCCGCGGGGAGGAAGACTTCCACCTCCCGTCGGCCGCGGCGGCCGAGGTCCACGCGGACGGTCTTGCGGCGGCGGCCCTCCCGGGCGGTGATCCGGTACTGGCCGTGGAACGCCCGGACGGTGACGCGTCCGTCCTCGCCGCTTCGGCCGGCGGCGTCGGTGTGCCACAGCTCCCCGAGGAGCCGGTCGAGCACCTTGTAGGCGAGCTTGGGCGAGAGGTCCTCCCGTACCAGGCCCCCGGGGGCGTTCTTCCACGCGAACCGGTCCGACAGGTCCCACCAGGAGAGGCTCGCCACCTTCGGATGGGCGAAGGCGGCGGTGTAGAAGCGTCGGACCGCCTCGGCCTGGCGGGCCTCGTCGCGGGGGCCGCCCAGGATGGTCACCGCCGAGACGTGGACCGGCAGGCCCGACCGTGCCGCCTCGTCCAGCCGCCGCCTGACCAGCTCGACCGGCCAGGCCCCCGAATGCTGATGGGCCGCCAGGCCCACCCCGTCGATCGGGACCTTGGCCTCCCGCAGGTCGCGTGCGAAGCGGGCGAGCGTCTCGGCGTCCGTGCCGTCGAGGAGCAGGCGTCCCGTGGGCTTCTCGTCGGCCGCCCAGCGGAACGCGTCGGCGGGGGCGATCTCGGCCGGGCCGATCCGGCCGGGCGAATCGCCCAGGACGAGGACGTCCCACCAGTCGACCTTCGCGCGGTACCGCTCGACGGTCCGGCGGACGTGCTCCTCGACGGCGCGGCGGGCCTGGTCGGGCTTCATCTCGTCGACCCGGCGGGGGACCGTCTCGGCCCACAGGAGCGGATGGGCCCGCGTCTCGACGCCGTGCCTCCGGGCCCAGTCGAGGACGCGGTCGACCTGGCCGTAGTCGGGCCGACCGTTGCGACGCTCCAGGCCCGACCAGAAGCTCGGGATCGTCGCAAGGTTGAAAAGGCGGACGAACCGCTTCTCGTACTCGTCCTGGCGGCGTTCGTCCCACCGGCCGAAGGCGAACAGGTTGCACCCGAAGGGGAACTCGTGGCGGGCCTGGACGATCTCGACGTGGGCATTGGCGACCGGCCCGCCTTCGGCGTCGAGGACGCGGACGGTGATGTCGCCCTGGCGGTAGTTGCGGATGTCGTTCTCGAGGCGGGCCATCAGGACATGCTCGCCCTCGACGAGGTAGGCGAGTCGGCGGCTCCGGACGAGCAGCTCGGCCATGTCCTGGGTGGCCTCGGCCAGTTCGCGGGCCGAGAGGGTCGTCCGGCCGAGCCGTTCCCACACGCGGCCCACCTCGCCCATCGCCGAGACGAGCTTCCGGGTCTCGGGCACGAGGCCGGACGAGAGGGCCTCGGCCGCCGCCAGGGCCGACTTCTCCGCCCGGTCCACGGACTCCGGGTCGATCCGCTCGGTGGTGATGGCGTCCCACAGGACGGCCAGGGCGTCGAAGAACGCCAGGCCCTGCTGCCGGGCCCCCTCGTACTCGGCAAAGGTGACGTATCCCTCGGGGACGGCGGCGAGCCGCTCCTGGGCCTCGGCCAGGTGGTCCTTGACGCGGACTGCCTCCCGCGCCAGGTGCAGCGCCACCCGGGCCCGCTGCTGGAGCGTGACCGGGCCCTCCGGATAGACCTCGTCGGCCAGCTCGTTCGGCACGCCGTCCTGGTGCTCCAGGTCGACGGGACGGTTGCGGCCGTCGGCGGTGCGGACCGACAGGGTCCACTGGCCGCCGTATTCGACCACCCGGACGAGCAGCCGGTGCCAGCCCTTGTCGAGGCGGACCTTGACCTCGTCCTGGTCGGGGGCCCAGGCCCGGCGGACCTTGTGGCGATGGACGGTCCGCCCGTCGACGTCGACGCGGACGGCGTCGTCGCTGCCGACCCGAAGGACGTACTCGCCCTCGGCGGGGACGCGGAAAAACGTGTGGACGAGGACGGTGCCTTCGGGGGTGCGGGGATAGAGTTCGCGGAAGTCGAGCTTGCCTTCGTCGTCGGCCGGGACGGGCAGCCAGACGCGGTCCATCGCGAAAAGGCCCGGGTAGGGGACGAACTCCGGCGGCAGGTCGGGCTCCGCCAGGTCGGTGGTCTCGAACGGGGCGGCGACGACCCACCGGCGGAGGAACCCGCCGCGACCCTGGGCGAGGGCCGCCGAGGGCAGGACCGCCGCGGCCAGGACGGCCAGCGCCCACGCCGCCGCGCAGGCGGCGACACCCCGGCGGCCGGTCTCGGTGCGGCGCGACATGTCCGTGGCCCCTTGGATCGGCCCGTCGGGTCGCGCCCGCCGATGCCAGTCTGCGCAGCGGAACGAGGCGCGGCCGGGCGAGAATGCTTCGGGCGCAAGCCGTTGCGCCCAAAGGCTTAATCCCGCGGCAAGGGGCGGAGTTCCGCCGCATGTCGACGCCGGAAAAGCGGACAGGCACCTTTTCCATGCGGCGCGAAAAGGAGCCAGTCCCCCTTTGCCAGTCCCCTTTTCGGGGTCAGAGGAGCTTTTCGAGCCGCTTGCGGATGCCGCGGAGGGCCTCGAACCGGTGGCTGAGGGCGTTCTTCGTCTCGGGGGGAAGCTGGGCCATCGTCTTGCCGAACTCGTCCAGGAAGAAGTGCGGGTCGTAGCCGAAACCGTTCGAGCCGGCGGCCTCGGCGACGATCCGTCCCTCGCACGCCCCCTCGGCGGTGAAAAGGACCCGCTCGGGCGTGGCCAGGGCCATGACGCAGCGGTACCGGGCGGTCCACGTCTCGGGCGTGTGCTCCCGGAGGGCCTCCAGGAGGGTGCGGTTGTTGAGCCGGTCGTCGCCCTCGCGCCCTCCCCACCGGCTGGAGTAGATGCCCGGCCGACCATCGAGGGCGTCGACCTCCAGGCCGGAGTCGTCCGCCAGGGCCCACTCGCCGGTGGCCCGGGCATAGCCGAGGGCCTTCAGACGGGCGTTCTCCTCGAACGTTTCGCCGGTCTCGGCGACGGGCCCAACGTCGTAGGCCTCCAGGGGCGCCAGGGCGAGGTCCAGCCCCTCGAGGATGGCGGCGATCTCCTCGAGTTTCTTCCGGTTCCGCGTCGCGATGACGAGCGTTCGTGCCATGCGTCGTCCGCCTACTGCGTGCCGCCCGGCTCGACGACGGCCACCGTGCCGCCGACCACGATGTCGATCTCCGGCACGGTCTTGAGGCGCGTGGGATCCCGGCTGACGTCGGCATACGTCAGGCCCGCCGTGCGAAGGACCTCGGCGGTCTCGGCAGGGGCGTAGGCCGTCATGCCAGGCCACTTCGTGCGTGACCGGAGCAGGGCGAGGATGGTCGCCTCGGCCTGCTGGCCGGCCTTGCGGTCGGCCGCGGGCATGTTCTGCGGCGCGACGGCCGCCACTCCGACCGAGGTCCGCCCGGCGGGGTCGACGTGCCCCAGGAGCTGCCCCAGGAGGCTCGCGACGAGCACGGGCAGCTCCTCGGTCGAGTGGGCCACGCCCGACGCCTGGGCCCGCAGACGGGCCTGGTCCCATCGGACGAGCGTCAGGTAGAAGTCGGGCCCCGTCTCGACCGCCGCCGCCGACTCCGGCTCCCGCCCCGGGATGCGGACCAGGATCGTCGGCACGGGCGACTTCTGCCCCTCCAGAAACATCCTGGGGAACTTCTTCTGGAGCGCCAGGATAGCCGGCCCGGTGATCTTCGGCCGGACGCCCGGCTGGCCCACCTGGCCGGGGTCCTCGAACACCTCGTCGCCGAACGTCCCGATGGTCACCATGCTGAGCCGCGGACCGTGGTAGACGTAGGCCGGGTAATGGTGGTCCCGGAGCTTGGCGGCATAGTCCTGGGCCTTCCGCTTGCGGCCGGACGCCTCCCAGCTCGCCACGTGCAGCGAGTAGGGACCGCCGGGGGCGGCCTCGAGGGGCCAGGGGTTCGCCGGCGTCGGCTCCGGCACGGGCGTCAGCACCACCGCCGCGAACGGGAAGCCACCGCCCTCGGTCCGGATCGCCCGGACGCGGGCCAGCATCTGCTTCGCCTCCGGGTCCTTCCAGTGATCGTACCGGCCGACGCAGACCGACGCCGACTGGTGCCCCTCGACCACGAAGACGTCGGGGAGGCCCTTGCGGGCCAGCTCGTCGGCGAGCCGCCGGGCCCGCTGCACGGCCTGCGGGCCGCTGTGCTCGATGAGGAGGATGGTCAGGCCGCCCGGCTCGCCGGGGTCGGGCGGCGGGGCGGTCTCGATGGCAGCCCCGGCGGGGGTGGTACGCGACGACCCGCCCGACGAGGTCCGCGTCGAGCCCGTCTCGCACCCGGCGGCCAGCAGCACCGCCGCCGACACCGACACCAACAGCGCGATCCGGCAGGACCTCGTTCGTCTCCCTTCAGGCACGACAACGACCTCCTGGACTTCAGGCTACTTTGTCAACTCTTGCCAACCGACAACGGCCCTGGCGCGGTGCCCAGTCTTGCCCGGCGGCCCCTGCTCCAGCGCCCCTTGCTCCAGCGCCCCTTGCTCCAGCGCGGCGGGCAGTCTTGCCCCAGCGCCCCTTGCTCCAGCGCGGCGGGCAGTCTTGCCCCAGCGCCCCTTGCTGTAGCGCGGTGGGCAGTCTTGCCCGCCGCGGTGCCCACGACTGGGCACCGCGCGACGGCCCTTGTGACTCCAGCGCCCCTTGCTCCAGCGGCCCCTGCCCCACCGCCCCTTGCTCCAGCGCGGTGGGCAGTCTTGCCCACCGCGGTGCCCACGACTGGGCACCGCGCGGCGGCCCTTGTGACTCCAGCGCCCCCTGCTCCGCCGCCCCCTGCTCCAGCGCCCCTTGCCCCAGCGCCCCTTGCTCCAGCGCGGCGGGCAGTCTTGCCCACCGCGGTGCCCACGACTGGGCACCGCGCGACGGCCCTTGT
>CAZGKW010000055.1:0-23555 GCA_964526295.1 uncultured Anaerolineales bacterium | reverse complement strand
AAGCTATCGACTTGCAGCATAACCGTTCTTGAGCCAACTTAGCGTTGTAGTGTTAGAAGGACCCTGACTCGCCTGTTCCTTGTCCTCGGCCGCGATGCCGGCCACGCACGCATTGCCACCAGATGGGCGCGCGCCACCTGTCATCCCTGGCGCGTACCCAACAGGACTGCCAGATTGTCAAAGGAAGGGAACGTGCCGAAAGCTTGATAGGCCGTGCGGGCGTCGAGGATGGCGGTGTGGAGTTCCGGCCGCTCCTGGGACTCATCCTCGGCCTCGAATAGGTGGCCGATAGCGCGAAGGCGGCGGGAGAAGCCCTGTCCTGCGCGACGCCTCGTCGTCCGGCACGTCGCTGGGCTCGGCCAACAGCACCATGGCCGCGCCTGAGTGCTTCGCGACGCACTCGATGCAACTCGGCCGCGTTGGCGTGTAGCCGCGCCGGGGTACGACCATCGGGGGGCAGTCGGGACATCGAACCACTTCGAAGTGCCATCGCCATGGCCACGATGCTCTTCGGCCGTTCCTCCGGCGCGGCCGTGGCCACCGTCGTCGCGGGGTCCTCATCGAGGTGCCCGTCATGCTGATGCGGGTCAGGATCTGCCTGCGGACGCAGCGGTGGTTTGGCGGGTCACAGCCGGCACCCCGGTGACGGGCCACCCGCCTTGATCAAGCCGTCTCGATCGCGGGCGGCAATCGGCCCCGCGAAGCTCCAGCCGCACCGCCCCGACTGCCGTGTGCGTTTACGGCCCGGAAAATTCGCTTGACATACGGCGAAAGGGCTTGTATAGACACGCCCTGCGTGAGGCGCTGATAACCAATCAGTTTACTCGGATATCCCTCTGCGGGCAACGACTTTCGCTGGCGGCGGTCTGTGTTCTGTGTCGGGGACGATCCAGCCTTGCGGCACGCCGGGCGGGACGTCCTGAAGTTGGCCGATCTTGCTCTGGCCTGACTCTTGCGCCGCGGTCCGCGACGGCCTCCGGGAGATGGGCCTGAAGGCCCTGCCGAACGACCTGCTGCTGGTGCGGCTCCAGGTGGATTGTTAAAGGGGGCCGACAAGCCGTTGACGGCAGGAAGGCGGTTAAGCCAAGGAAGGATTCGCGTCATGGGCCTATCGAGACGGGATTTTCTGAGGGGGTCGGCCGTGGTCGGCACGGCCGCCGCCGGCGCAGCGCTGCCCGGATGTAGCGGAACCGTCGAGACCCACAAGCCCGGCGAAGGTCCCCGTTACGGCATGGTCATCGACCTGAGGCGGTGTTTCGGCTGCCACGCCTGCTCGGTGGCGTGCAAGGCCGAACAGGACGTGCCCCTGGGGTACTTCAAGAGCTGGGTGATGGTCAGCGAAAAGGGACGGTATCCCCAGGCGCAGCGGTCGTTTGTGCCGGTCCTGTGCAACCACTGCGACAAGCCGCCTTGCGTGGAGGCCTGTCCAACCCAGGCGACGCGGCAGCGGAAGGACGGGGTCGTCACGCAGGACGAGGCGACGTGCATCGGATGCAAATACTGCGTGCAGGCGTGCCCTTACGGGATGAAGTACGGCGACCCGCGGACCCGGGCCGCCCAGAAGTGTGACTTCTGCCTGCACCGGGTCGAGCAGGGGCTGCTGCCGGCTTGTGTCAACACGTGCAACGCCCGGGCTCGCATCTTCGGAGATTTGAACGATCCCGGCAGCGCCGTCAGCCGCCTGATTGCCTCGAATGCGGTCCAGACGCTCCGACCGGGGATGGGCACCGCGCCGCGCGTTTTCTATATCGGGCTGGACCAGAGCGCCTACCGGGTCATCCGCCAGAGCGCGGCGCTGACCGCCGAGGTCTGAACGGGCGGAGGACGGCGATGGATACGGTGTTCACCTACGACGTGCCGCACCTGGCCTACTGGGACTGGCGGATCGCCGCCGACCTGTTCTGCGGCGGGATCGGGGTGGGTGCCTACCTGGTCGCCGTGCTCAACAGCCTTTACTACAAGGACCGGTATCCGGTGGTCAGCAAAGTGGGGGCCGTCCTGTCGCCGGTGTTCGTGACGGTGGGGCTGGTGTTCCTGCTGACCGAACTCGGCCACCCCCTTCGGCTCCACCACACCGTCACGGGATTCAACGTCCACTCGCCGCTGTCGTGGGGCGGGCCGTTCCAGGGCATGTTCATCATGGCGGGGGCCGTCTATGCGTGGTTGTGGCTGCGCGGCGCCTCGCGGAAGGCCCGGACGGTCGTCGGCCTGGCCGGCCTGCCGCTGGCCCTGATCGTCGGGGCTTACCACGGCTGGCTCTTGACGATCCTGAGGGCCCGTCCGCTGTGGAACACGGGACCGGCGATGGTGGCGGCCCTGGTGGCGTTCGTTACGACGGGGATGGCGGCGGTCCTGCTGGTGCTGTGTTTTTTGCCGCGGCGGAGTCCCGGCAGCACGGCCGGGCGGTGGATGATCCGCGATTTCCGGCACCTGCTGATCGCGGCGCTGGCGGTCCAAGGCCTCACGTTCTTCGTCTGGTGGATCAGTCTGTACTACGGTCCGGCGGACGCGCAGGCGGCGCTGGCCGCCGCCAACGCCGAGTGCGGGCCGATGTTCTGGTTCGTGGGGATCGGGCTCGGCCTGGTCGCCCCGATTCTGCTGCAACTCGTCGAGGTCCGGCGCCACGCGGGGAGGCCGGACCGCCTGGACCTTCCTCTGACGGTCCTGACGTCCGTCCTGATCCTGGTGGGGGGGTTCGTTTTTCGATGGGCCGTCGTGATCGGCGGCCAGGTCCGATAGTCCCCATACGCGAGCGCTCCGTAATGAAACGACAGGCCGATCTCTCCTCACCAAGCGGTCGAAAAGACAGGCGGCGGACGACGCGCCGGGACGCCGTGCGGACCGGCCTGCTGGCCGCCATAGGCGTCGGCGCGGGGGCCCTGTTTCGCGGCCTTTCGCCGGCGGCCTCCTCGCCCCCGGCGTCCCCGCCGGAGCGCGGCGAGGGGCACCGCGATCCCCTCGTCGGCGAACTCCGCCAGGCCGACGTCGACGGCTACCGCGGCCGAAGCGGCGCCCGGCGCCGGGCGGTTCCGTCCACCTGCATGCAGTGCATCGCCGCCTGCGGCATCATCGGGTACCGCGAGAACGGCCGCATCGTCAAGATCGAGGGGAACCCCCACGTCCCGAACAACCGGGGCATGGTCTGCGCCAAGTCCCAGGCCGGCGTCAACCAGGTCTACGACCCGGATCGGCTGCTCTATCCGCTGGTGCGGGTGGGGAAGCGAGGCGAGGGGCGGTGGAAGCGGGTCTCCATGAAAGAGGCCCTCGACCTGGTGGCGTTCGGCGGCACCATCGCCGGGCGCACGGTTGAAGGTCTCAAGAGCATCTACGAGTCCGGCCACCCCGAACACTTCATGTTCCACTACGGCCGGAGCCGCATCAAGAACGCCCAGGCCCACTTTGTGACCACGGCCCTGGGGTCCAAAACCATCGGCAACCACACCTCCATCTGCGAGACGGCCAAGTGGCTGGGCAACGAGCTGACGATGGGGGCGCACTACGACGTCAACGACGTGGCGCATTCACGGTACGTCCTGATCTTCGGTGCGAACGTCCTGGAGGCCGGCACCTCGCACAGCTATTTCGCGCAGCGCCTGATCGAGGCCAAGATGGCCGGCGCCCGGATCGTCACCTTCGACGTCCGCCTCTCGAACACGGCGGCCAAGAGCACCGAGTGGGTCCCGATCCTGCCGGGAACCGACCTGGCCGTCATCCTCGCGATGACGAACGTGGTGCTGACCGAGCGGCCCCACGGCAGGCCGCTCTACGACGAGGCGTTCGTCGCCAAGTGGACCAACGTGACGATTGACGAACTGCGGCGCCACTACGCCCGCTACACTCCGCAGTGGGCGGAGGGGGAGTCCAGCGTGCCGGCCGAGACCATCCGCCGCATCGCCTACGAGTACGGCACCACGAAGCCCGGGACCATTGTGACCTATCGCGGGTTCGTCGGTCACTACAACGGCGCCCAGGCCGAGTGGGCCGCCAAGGCGCTCGACGCCGTCGCCGGGAACTTCAACGTCAAAGGCGGCACCAACCTGAAGGTCTCCGGGAAGTCCAAGGACGGGTACGCCGACAAGGCCGCCAAGGACCACCAAGCCCACGCGCGCCAAGGCACGGCCCTGAAAATCCTCGACGGCGACGACCTCCATCTGCCGACCCACAATTCCTGTCAGTGGATCTACGAGATGATCGCCGATGGGTCCCATGGGCGGCCGAAACTCTACATGACCTACGTCTGGAACGGCGCCTACACGACGGGCGATTGCCAGCGCAACCTCGAGATCCTCCGTGACGAGCGGTACATTCCCTTCATCGTCGCGGTGGACGTCGCGATGAGCGAAACGGCCGCGTGCGCCGACGCGATCCTCCCCGACGCGACCTATCTGGAGCGGTGGACCCTCGAGTCGACCCAATCGTTCGCGATGTTCCCGTTCATCCAGGTCCGCCAGCCGGTCGCCCCGCCCCTCGGCGAGGCGATGGACATGCAGGATATCTTCATCCAACTGGCCCGGCGCATCGGCGGCGGCGCCGAGGCGCTCCATCCCTATGACACCGCCGAGCAATACGTCGAGGCCTGTGTCCGGCTCCAGGCCGAGGACAACGCCAAGCAGGGGAAAACCTTCTTCGCCTCCGACGGCCGCCCCCTCGAAACGGACCCCTGGGAGTACTTCAAGACCTGCGGCGTCCTGATCCAGGACCCCGAGCCGCAGTACGGCGCCCACGAGAAGCGGCTCAAGGAGGCCGACGTGGCCGGCAAGGTCGTCGACGAGGCGACGGGCGTCATCTGGGACCCCGCCAAGGCCCACGTCGGCCCCGAAGACGCAGCGTCCAAGGGCTATACGGGCTCCAAAAACGCCTACAAGGGTTACGTCGGCCAGATGATCGACGGCGTCGCTTACAAAGGGTTCAAACCCGACAAGATCAACAAGTCCGGCCGCTTCGAGGTACGCAGCGACTTCATGCCGTCGGCGTCCGAGAAGGTCCTGTCGGACGTGGGCGAATTCCTGCGCCCCGATGAGGCGTGGGTCCGGGAGCACCTGGCCAGCGGACTTCCCAGTTGGGTCCCCGTGCCCGAACACCGCGCCCGGAGGCCCGACCAACTCATCATGACCAGTTTCAAGGTCAACGTCCAGATTCACTCCCGAAGCCAGAACTGCAAGTGGCTCCAGGAGATCTACCACAGCAATCCGGCGTGGATCAACCCGGCCACCGCCCGGCACCTCTTGGGCGCCGACGTCCAGGAGGGCGACCTCGTCCGCATCCGCCAGGACATGGTCGAACTCTCCTGGCGCAAGGGCAAAGGGGTCACCCAGGCCCGCGAGATCTCCGCCCGCGTCCACCTCACCGAAGGCATTCACCCCGACGTGATCGCCGTCAGCTACCATTGCGGCCACTGGGCCCACGGCCGATATGCCTCGGGAACGCCCGTCCCCCGCGACCTCTCCGGCGCCAAGCCTGACGGCGAGACCGCCTGGTGGCAGACGGGCCGGGATATTCCGCCCGACCCCAAGGACTGGAGCGACGTGCGCGGCGTGCACCCCAACTGGATCATTCCCAACACGCCCGCCCGGGTCAGCGGCCAATTCCGCTCCAACGACACCGTGGTGACGATCGCACGGGCTTGAAACAGAAGGCGAGAGCACAGGGGGATGCGCGTTCATGACATCGGACCCGGTTGCCGAAGCGCCGTAAGGTCTTCCGGCGACCGCCGTCACCGCGCGAGCAACGCCATGGAGCGATCCGCCGAACACCCGGGCGCCGCGAGGTCCTCTCGCGCCGAAGCGCTGCGACTGTTCGCCTCGGTCTTTGCGCGGGAAGTGGACCGTCCCTTGCTGGAGCACGTGATTCGGCACCGTCGGGACCTCGCTGCCGCCCTCGGGGACGACCCCCTCGCCGGACTTGACACCGGCGCGCCGGGCGCCTGTCTGGAGCGGTTGGCCGAAGAGTACTGTCGCCTGTTCATCGGCCCTCGCGGCCACATGCCGCCGGTGGAGTCCGTCGCCACGGGCGAGGGCCGCCTTTGGGGGGCCTCGACCGCCGCCGTGTGTGCCTTCTACCAGTCTGTCGGCCTCGCTCCCGCAGAGGCGGCCCGCGACTTGCCCGACCATATCGCCATGGAACTGGATTGTCTGGCCGTGCTGGAGGAGACGGGGCGGCACGCCGAGGCGGCCGTCTTCGCCAGGGAACACCCCCTCCAGTGGGTCCCCACCCTCGCCGACCACGTCGTGCGGCGGGCCACGCTGTCGTTCTACGCGGCTTGGGTCAAGGGATTGACCCAGGCCCTCGACGACTTCTATGGCCCGTCGAAGTGTGACAAGGAAACACCGGATGGGTAAGGCGACGATGCCCCGCCGCGCTGAGCGAAGCTTGAGCCGGCGCCAGGCGGGCCCGGCCGTCCTCGCGATCTGCGGGTGGAGCGGATCGGGCAAGACCGCCCTGATCGAGGCGGTCCTCCCCCGCCTCATCGCCTCCGGTCTGAAGGTCGCCGTCGTCAAACACGACGTCCACGGGGTGAACGTGGACGCCCCCGGCAAGGACAGCGACCGGCTGTTTCGGGCGGGGGCGGACGTCCTCCTGGCCGGGCCCGGCGAATCGCTCGTCCGCAAACACCAGCCCGGGGGCACCGACCTGAAGACCGATCTGGAGACCGCCCTGGCGCTGCTGGGCCTGCGGTACGACGTGGTGCTTGTCGAAGGCGGCAAACGCCTCGACCTCCCGAAAGTCTGGCTGCTCGGAGGCGGCGAAACGCGCCCGCCGGCGGGCGTGCCCGGCATTCTTGCCGCGTTGCCACGCACCCAGCATCGGCCCCAACGCTTCTGCTCCTTTCTGGAGGGTTGGCTGGTTCGCCGCTGACGCCAGCCGGCCTTTCGCCGACATCGGGTGCGACGTCGTCCCGCCAGGCCGTTCTACGACCTGACGCGAGCAGGGGCCGGGACCGCGCCGGCGCCCCTGCCCGCACGCCCATGCCGGCGGTCCTCGCCGGCCGGCAAGATAGCGACGGGCCGAGGGGGAGTGCAGGAATCCATACCGTATGGCCCGCCCCGGGGCCGTTCCATCGGTCCGGCCGCTTCCTCTTCTCCCGGTTTTCCTTTGCGTTCTCCGCGGTCTGTGCGTTTACATCAGGGCGGACGGAGAACGGGAGGCGGCGATGGCAAAGCTGGCACTCAGGAACAAACGGGCGAAACCCACCGTGCCGAAGGGCGCACTGAGGCCCTGGCCGGTCATCACGAAGCGGGACACCGAGTGGGTCGCGCGGGCCCTTCGGTCGGGGCAGATCTGGGGTGATGCCCCCCAGGTGGCGGCCCTTCAGGAGGAGTGGGCCGCGTATTGCGGCACGAAGTACTGCCGGGCCCTGGCGAGCGGGACGGCTGGCCTCCACGCGGGCCTGTTTGCCGCCGGCGTCGGGCCGGGCGACGAGGTCATCGTCCCGGCCTACAGTTTCCACTCGACGGCGTCGGCCGTCCTGCATGCCAACGCCCAGCCGGTGTTCGTAGACATCGAGCCCTCAACGTATACTATAGACCCATCGAAGGTGGAGGCGGCCATCACGGACCGGACGCGGGCCGTCGTCGCGGTCCACCTGTGGGGGCTGCCGGCCGACATGCGGCCGCTGCGGGCGATCGCCCGGCGGCGGAAGCTGATGCTCATCGAGGACGCCTGCCAGGCCCACGGGGCCGCGTACCGGGGGCGGAAGGCGGGGGCCCTGGCCGACTGTGCGGCCTTCAGCCTGAACGGCTCGAAGAACCTGCCCGGCGGGGAAGGGGGCCTGCTGACGACCGACCGGAAGTGGATCGTCGAGCGGGGGGCCAAGCTCCAGATGCGGGTCCGCCTTCGCGGGGGGCGGCGGTACCCGGCCTATTCGCTGGGCTTCAACTGGCGGATGCACGAAATGGTGGCGGCCCTGACGCGGTCGCAGCTCCGGCGGCTCGACAGCCTGAACGCCGGGCGGGTCCGATGCGCGGAGTACCTGTCGAAGCACCTCGCGCGGATCCCGGGCCTTCATCCGCCCGTAACGCCCCCCGACCGGACGCACGTCTATCATATGTATGCCTTGCGGATGGACCCCAAGGCGCTGGCGGTGGACCTGCCGGCCCGGCGGTTCCGGGAATGCGTCGAGCGGGCCCTCCAGGCCGAGGGGGTGCCCGTGCACCAGTGGGTCGACCGGGTCTTGCCGGACCATGCGGTGTACCAGGTCCGGGAGGGGTACGGCCGGGGGTGCCCGTGGACGTGCCCGTACGGGTCGCGGGAGGTGGAGTATCCCCGGGAGGCGTTCCGGGCGGCGTATCCGGAGGCGATGCGGATGCTGGACGAGACGACGATCCTGTGGGGCGTGCGTCCGCCGAACGGGATCGCCCTGATGAAGCTGTACGTGGAGGCGTTCGAGAAGGTGTTCGACCACCTGGACGAGGTGCTGGAGTAACACGGCTGCGCCGCAAACGCTGACCGTAAGAGGCTGTCAGGCAGCCCGTTGGGCTGCCACAATACAGCCCAAGGCAACGCCCGGGGGGCCGGAAAGGTCGCCTCTTCAAGGGGGGCCCCTGAAAGGGCGAGATCAGACACTATCTGCTTCTTGTGACGTCCTTTCAGGGCTTCGGGCCGGAACATAGGCCGAATACCCAGGGCGTTGCCCCGTTCGGCCCCGCTCAGGGCAAGCTCTCGGCTGGGGTCTCCCGGCCCTTCCGTCGTCCCGGCGTGCCGGGACTATGCCGGAGAAGTCGGGCTGAACGGCAGCGCCGCGTGCAAGTGCTCTTGTGCGCGGTGGTCACAGAGAACCACCGCGCGAAGCTTACGCCGGACTGCTCACTCGTTTTCATCCTCGTCGGCGACGGGCGTGGCGCGGGCGTCCTTGAGGCGGAAGTAGGGCGGGCCGCCTCGGAGGCCCACGCGGTTGACCAGGGCGTCGTCGTCCCAGTCGCTCTCCTCACCGGTCTCCACGTCTTCGGGGTTCCGTTCGATGCCCTCCACGTGGCTGTCGTAGAAGGCCAGGTGGGTGTAGTCGCGTCGGCGGCCGCGGGCGTGGCGGGCGGCGATCCGCTCCGGATGGTCGTGCCCGTCGTACCACACGCCGTCGGCCAGCATCACCATGGCCGTCCGCTTCTTGATCTCGCCGACGTTGTGGACGTGACTGCGTTTGTTCGTGTCGCTATGCTTGATGAGCAGCGAGGGGAACTCCCAGTAGTTGCTGTCCGACCGGTCGGTGCAGCCGTTCCAGTAGTAGGAGCAGTAGACGGTGTTCTCGTCGTCGCCGAGCTGGTACCACCCCTGGGCGAGGACGTCGTCGGGATACTGGATGATGCTGTCCTCTTTCACTTCGATGGGTTCGGTGGCGGGGCAGATGAGGACGGTCTTCATCTGGGTGGGCTCGGGGTTCTCCCGTTCGCCGTGGGCCGACTCGCCCAGGCAGCCCGTGCGGATCAGGTAGTGGACCCAGTAGGACTCGCGGCCGTCGCTGTGCTCGTACTTGGCCGGGGGGATGTCGCCGCCGAAGCGGTTGTAGTAGCCCTGGACGGCGGTGGCGAGCTGCTTGAGCTGGTTGGCGCAGCGGATCCGCTCGGCGCCGCGGTAGGCGTCGATGGCGGCCCCGCCCATCAGCGTGACCAGCACACCGATGATCATGATGACAACGAGCAGCTCCAGGAGCGTAAAGGCCCGCCGCGGGGCGGCTCGGACGACCCGGTCGTGCATGGTTTTCTCCCGCCTGTCGGGGCGTGCGGGGCGTCGGCGGGCCCCACCCGCCGGGGAGATGGGCCGCCGGAGCACCGCGCACCCGCGCACCTCTCGTTCCCCACCACATCATTATAGGGGGCCGCGCCGGGCATGCCAAAGGTTTCGTCCGACGGCCCGGAAACGGGCGCCTGGCCTCAGGGGACACCTGGGGCGAGGGCACGTGCCGAAAGGAGGAACAAGCGGGGGCGTCCCGGGGCGGCCGGCGGCGCAGCAGCCTTTGCGCGGTCGGCCCCCGTGCCGACCGCGCAAGGCGGACCGGAAACGCGGCGGGCATGCCTTGCCCCCAAGTCGTGCCAGGAAGGCGTGGCGGCGTTGCGGGGCGGGCCCTGGCGGTGCTAGAATCGGGGCTGTTTGATCCGCCTGTACCAAAGGAGCCTGCCATGCCCGACGTCGTTTGTCTCGGGGAGCTGCTGATCGACTTCGTTGCCGCCGAGCCGAACCGCGGCCTGGACCAGGTGACGGCGTTCCGGCGGGCGCCCGGCGGGGCGCCGGCCAACGTCGCGTGCGGCGTGGCCCGCCTCGGGCGGACCGCCGGCTTCATCGGCAAGGTCGGCGACGAGCCGTTCGGGCGGTCCCTCCGGTCGACGCTCGAAGAGGCGGGTGTCGAGACGGCGGGCCTTGCCGAGACGCCCGACGCCCGGACGACCCTCGCCTTCGTCGCCGTCCACGACGACGGGCGTAAAGAGATATTCTTCTATCGCAACCCAGGCGCGGACATGCTCCTGGAGCCGGCCGACGTCGACGAGGCCTACGTCGCGGCGGCCGGGTGCTTCCACTTCGGCTCGATCAGTCTGATCGACGAGGGGCCGAAGGAGGCGACGCTGATCGCGGCCGGCGTGGCCCGGCAGGCGTGCCGGTTCGTCTCGTTCGACCCGAACTGGCGGCCGGCCCTGTGGGACTCGGAGGTCCACGCCCGGGAGGAGATCTGGAGGGGCTTTCGCCGCGCCGACGTCGTCAAGGCCAGCCGGGAGGAGTGGCGGATGATCACCGGGACGGACGACCTGGACGAGGGGTCGGCGAAGATCCACGAGGCCGGGCCGGCCTTGGTGGTCGTCAGCCTGGGCGAGGACGGGTGCTACTATCATCATGCGACGGGCTCCGGGCACGTGCCCGGTTTCGCGGTCGGCGTGGCCGAGTGCACCGGGGCGGGCGACGGGTTCGTCGCCCGCCTCCTGGTCGACCTCCTGGAGTTCACCGAGGCGGGGCGGAAGCTCGCGAACCTCTCGCCGGAGGTGCTGGAGCGGACCTGCCGCCGGGCCAACGCCGTCGGCGCCATGACGTGCACGAAGCCGGGGGCGATCCCGGCCCTGCCGACCCGGGCCGAGGCCGACGCCCTGCTCCAGGGCGAGGCCTGAGCCGACGCTGCGGAGCGGGGGCAATGGGGACACCATAGCGGTGTTCGAACAGTGGGGAGGACGCGCGCCGGCCACCACCGAGCGCGACAGCCGGGCAGACGCTCGCACCCCTCTATGGTGTCCCCGATTGCTTCTTACCGCCCGAGCCGGAATCCCGTCAGGGCCGCCGGGGCGGCATTGACGCGGCCGGCGTCGGTCACCGTGACGCGGCAGCGGCCGCCGTAGTCGGCCGGCCCGCCGCGGCTCTGGAAGTGGAGCTCCCACCCGCCGTCGATCCGCCGGATCGTCTCGACCCGCCACACGCCGCTGCTGCGGCCGAGCTCCTCCTTGGCCAGGCGAAGGGCCTCTTCGACGGGCAGGCGGTGCATGCCGAGCGGCGGCGGGAAGGTCGCGTCTGCCCTCATGGGCGCCGACGTCCCCTGCGGGGCCTCGCCTGGCGTCTCGGCCGCCGCCGGCTGGCGGGTCATCGACTGGCACCCGCCGGCGAGGGCCAGCGGGGCGAGCGCCGCCAAGCCGACCAGGACTCCGACGACAGGGAAGCGTGTCATGGGCGGTTCCTTTCTCGACGGGACGCGGTGCCGCGGCCGGCCATATCGAGCGGGGCCGTCCCCCATTCGGCGCGGCGGGTCCGGAGTGCCCGCCGCGTCAAGGGCCGCGATGGCGGCTACTCGCTTCGTTCCAGCGAGAGAGTCGGCACGTCGTCGGCCGGGCCGGGCACGGCCGGGCGCGGCTCCGTGATGCGAAGCCTATTGCCATCTATCTCGATGATAGAATAGGCCGTGCGGTCGTCGTCGCGGATGACCAAGACGGTCCGGCCGCCCTCGGTGCGGACCTCGAAGACGGCCTCGTTCTGCGAGGCACCGTCCTCCCATTCGCGGACGGTCTGGCCGGCGAACTCCAGGCGCCACCCGGTCTGCGGGTCGACCCACGTGCCTTCGAGGTCGGGCCCGGCCCCGCCGCACCCGGCGACGAGGAGGCACGGAGCCAAGCATGCGAAGACAAGTCGGTGACTCACGGCGGCCCCCCGGGATCGGGTTGGACGGAGGCGGCTTCGCCGTGCGACGCCACGGTTCCGTCCGACGCGATATCGAACGACCACGTCTCACCCCGCCACAGGTCCATGTAATGCTGTTTGTGGATGAAGGTATCTCCGTCGATGTCGAACCGGAGGGCCGCCTTGGCGTCGTTGCAGGCGTGTCGGACGGTGACGGCCTCGCCCGGCTCCAGGCGAGGGACCTCGCGCGTCACGCCCCATTCCAGACTAAAGGCCTGGAGCACCAGCGTCAGGTTCTCGACCGGGCGGTCGCCGAGGTTGCGGACGACGACGCGATTCGGATGGGCGAGCCGCCAGAGGGCGCCGCCGGCGGCGCCCAAGACGGCCAGCGCCGCCGCGGCCAGGACGACGGCCACCAGCCACGTGCGTTTCATCCCATCCGCCCCCTCGCTTTGACAGCCCCTGGGTCCGCTCCGGTGCGCTATCCGCGACGGCCTGATGCTAACCGGGGTCGGTGGCGGGTGCAAGAGGAAGGCGTCGCGGTGAGCACACGACCTGCGGTGGCGCTCGGCCCTTGCAAGTGCAGACATCTTGGGTGTAAGCTTGGCAACCGGGTCCGCGATGCCGGGGCCGGTGGCCCGGCGCGGCGGCCGGCGGCGGTGAGCGGCAGGGCCCGACAGAAGGAGCAGCCACTATGAGACGGCTGTACCGTTCCGAGCGGGACAAGATGCTGGCCGGCATCTGCGGCGCTATCGGCGAACTCTACGACGTCGACCCGACGCTCGTGAGGCTCGGCTTGGTGTTCCTCGCCCTCGTGACGGCCGTCCTGCCTGTGGTGATCACCTATATCGTCGGATGGATCATCATCCCGGTCGGCCCGGCGGGCCCGATGGACGTGACGGGCGCCGACGCTGGCGGATCAGAAGAGGAAACGGGGACACGATAGAGGCGTCCGAGGGGGGGAACGGGCACGGCTCCGCCCAGCGAACGTTCGAAGAGGCCCACGGCGTTCGATCCCTCTATCGTGTCCCCATTTCCCTGCGCCAGGGGAGAGGGAGAGATGCTACACCTCCACGACGAGGCCGTCGTAGGCCAGGCGGATGCCGCCGGGCACCTCCGGCGCCGCGGGGAGCGACGCCTCCGTCGCCGCATGGTCCAGGTCGTGCGTCATGTGAATGAGGTACGCCCGACGCGGGGCCAGCCGCCGAATCTCGGCCACCGCCTGGGCCACCGTGAAGTGTCCGATGTGCGGCGTGTGCCGGAGGCCGTCCAGGAACAGCACGTCCAGCCCCCGCAGGGCCTCGGCGGCAGCCTCCGGGATCGCGACGCAGTCCGGGCACCACGCCAGCGATTCCCCCTCCGGCGAGTCGAACCGAAAGCCCGTCACGGACGACCCGCCGTGCTCCATCGCCACGGGCGTCAGGCGATGGCCCCACAGCTCGACCGGCCCGTCGAGCGCGTGCCACTCGACCACCGGGATGCCCCACAGGCCGAAGCCCCCGTCCGTCAGGGCGTAAGCGAACGCCTGCTGGAGCCGGTCGAGCGTCGCCGGGGCGGCCCAGACGGGCAGGGGAGCTTCGGCGAGCTCCGAGAACCGCCGCAGGTCGTCGAACCCCGCGATGTGATCGGCGTGGCCGTGGGTGTAGCAGACCGCGTCGACGCGGTCGAGGCCATACGTGAGCGCCTGGATGCGAAGCTCGGGCGTCGTGTCGATGAGGACCGTCCGGTCGCCGAGACGGACGGCGGCGCTCGTGCGGAGCCGCCGGTTTCGCGGGTCGTCGGAGGTGCACACAGGGCAGCGGCAGCCGATCATCGGGATGCCGTGACTCGTGCCGGAACCGAGGACGGTGATTCGCAAATGCCTTCGCCTTCGCTGGTGTTTTACACCCCCCTCTCCCTCGACGGGACAGGGCATTGGGTGTACGTTACGCCAGCGACGTGCCCGCCTCTTCCATCGCCCCCTGGATGCCGCGGGGCTTGGCCTTGCGGCCGAAGTAGACGGCGCCGATCGAGGCGAGCAGCTCGCGGACGACCTCGGGCCTGGAATCGATCAGGTTCATCCGTTCCCGCGGGTCCTCCTGGAGGTCGAACAGGAGGTCCGTCTCGCCCTCCGGCGTCATGACGTAGCTATAGCGCTGGTTACGGATGCACCGCTCCACGCCGCCGAAGTAGCCCGACACGGTCGCCCGATAGGGCGTCGAACCCGTGCCTTCGAGGACGGGCCGGAGGCTGACGCCTGCCATCGGGCTCGCATCGGCCGCCAGGTCCGCCAGGTCCAGGAGCGTCGGCAGGAGGTCGGTGAACCGGGCCAGGTCCGTCGCGCGCCGCCCGCCGCCTTCGCCCCCGGGCAGCCGCACGATGAACGGCACTTTCAGAAGCTCGCTATACATCCGGTCGCTGCCTTTGAGGAACTTCCCGTGGTCGGCCAGCGGGTGCCCGTGGTCCGAAAGGACGACGACGACCGTGTCGTCGAAATACCCCATCTCGCGCATCGCGTCGAACAGCCGCCCGACGCAGTCGTCCGTGTAGGCCGCCTCGCCCGCGTACAGGCTGCGGACCCGGGCGACGACCGCCTCGTCGGCCCAGGCGTCGCACGGCCCGCCGGGCGGCATGACGACCTTCGGCCCCGAATAGGACGGGTCGGCATAGGTGTCGAACTTCGCCGGCGGGCACCAGGGCTCGTGCGGCTGGAACGTGTCGATCCAGAGGAACAGAGGCTTCTCCTCGCGCCGGGCGTCCGAGAGGACCTCCAGGGCCCGGTCCATCGTCTGGCGGCAGGGGAAGTCCTCGGGCTCCGTGCGGCCGTCGAGGTTCCTCAGGACCTTCCGGACGTTGGCGTGCCACGCCTCGGGCATCCGGTCGGTGACGTGGTCCTCGAGCTTCAGGCGCTCGGGCGGGCCGGCCCGGATGCTGTCGTACTCCGCCCCGCGAATCCAGTGGAAGATGTCGAAGCCGCGATGGAAGTTCATCGACGGCTTGAACAGGTGGTACGTGTCGGCCACCAGGGCCGTCAGGTAGCCCTCCTTGCGGAAGACCTCGGCGGCCGTCACGTCGGTCGCGACGAGCGGCTGCCACGACCGGTTCGTCAGGCTGCTCATCCCGGTCACGAGGTCGGTCCGAACCGGAATGGTCGGCAGGCCCTCCGGGTAGACGTTGTCGAAGAGGACGGCCTCGGCGGCGAAGGCGTCGAGGTGGGGCGTGTCGACGCGGATGTCGTCCCAGCCGTAGCATGCGACGTGGTCCTGCCGGAGCGAATCGAGCATGACGACGACGACGTTCATGGCGGGTCCTTTCGGGCTCGGGTGCAGGGAGGCACTATAGCAGGCGGGCCACGCTGCGTCGAGGGGCGAACGGAAGGAGCGGTCCTCGACGCGCCATAGGCCTGGGGCGAAGGCGGCCCCTCACCCCCGCCTTCGCCGAGGCTTCGGCGTGGCGAGCCGCCCCTCTCGCCGGACGCGGCAAGCCGCAGAGGGGAGCGACAGGTGTGCGTCTATTCCTTGAACGTGTACGTCACGGCGAACGGGGCGCTCGGGTCGCGGCCCGGCTGGTACGCCCGCACCTTGAGCTGCGTCGTCTCGGTCAGCCGGACGGGCCGGGTGTACTTCGGCGACTCCGGCGTCGGGTCGGTGCCGTCCGTCGTGTAATGCATCGGGGCCCCCAGGGCGTTCGAGAGGGTCACCTCGACGGGCTTCTCGAAGAGGACCGGCACGGGCACGGGGGCGCCCTTCCTGCCGTGGCCGCGGCTCGGCCCGACGTCCTTCGTGGCCATGCGGGAGGCGGGCGGCTCGGCCCGGACCTCGTACGGGTCCTCCTCCTCCATGAACTTGGCCATCGACGAGACGGCCTTCACGGTGAGGCCGTACTCGCTTTGCCCGTCGCCCCGCTTGTGGTAGTAGACGTGCGGGTCCACGGTCACCTTGCCGAAGAGGTCGTCCGGGCCGGCGGCGTTGCTCGGGCCGAACGCGACGTGGGTCCATTCGTTTCGGACCGACGGGTCGGCCAGGCGGATGCCCCCGCGGCCGACGTAGTCGAAGAGGACCCCGTCGAAGCGGACGCTCCCCGCCAGGTCCATCGAGACGCCCGCCGTGCCGCTGGCCTTCCGGCCGGGGTCGCCCAGGCGCCGGCCCTGGCCGCTATAGTAGTCCGGGTCGGAGACGAGCGACGTGACGACCAGGCGGTGCCGGGCCGGGTCGGCGCTGAAGGTGCGGAGGTGCGAGCCGGCGGCGGCGTAGAGGCCCGAGCGGCCCGCCCGGTCGGCCTCGGCGTAGCCGAGCATCAGGCGGCAGTCGGCGGTCAGCGGCCGCTTGGGCGAGCCGGCCTGGAGCGTGCCGTTCCGATAGATGTCGATGTTATAGACGCCCTTCGCGTTCGTGTGGAGGAACGGGCCCGCCGTCGAGCCGGACTGGAGCTCCAGGACCCCGCCGTCGTAGATCTCGAGGGCGCCCTTCCCGGTCACGCCGCTCCACCGGAGGTGACCGCTCAGGACGAGCCGCCCGTGCTGGATCATGATCTCGTCGCTGACGCCGAAGTTGCCGATGAACTCGGACGACCCGTCGCCGTACTTGCAGAACTGGAACTTGTGAGAGATCTGGGAGCGGTTGGCCCAGTCGCCGGCGCCCTTGCCGGTGTGGCCGTACTTCAGGCCGTTCGAGGCGGTGGGAAAGGCGGCCCGGTCCATGCGGAAGAAGGTGTGGCCCGGCCCGCGGATGGCGACGAAGTAGGCCCGGCCGCCGTCCTTGACCCACAGGTTGCCCCAGACCTCCAGCTCGCCCCGGTGGCCGCCCATGATCATCGCGTTGCGGCCGACCGTCGCGTGACGGACCTCGCCGTTCCGCTTCGTAGCGCGATAGCCCTTCCCGGCGGCCGGCAGGACGACGTCGGTCTCGCGGTCGGGCGGTTTCGCGGCGGGGCGGCCGGCCTCCAGCCAGTTGGCCGCGTCGTCGAGGGCGCCGCTCGTCCCGGGCCGGGCCCAGACGAGCAGGCGGGCCTTCGGCCAGGTCTCCTTGGCGAACGCCTCCTTGCCCGTCAGGGGCCAGACGGCCCGGTCGGCGTAGTTCGGCTCGTGGGCGCTGGCCCTGGCATAGCCGGGGGCGTCCGGGGCCTTGTCCCAGGCGCTGGCGTCGGCCGCCCGAAGGGCGGGGCAGGCCGCTGTCAGGAGAAACGCCGCGAGCGCGGCTATGAACGTGGTCAGGCGTGCGGTCATCGATTCCCCTCGTCGCGTTCGGTCGTCCCCGTGCGGCTTCGGCGAGAAGTTGTACGCTCCGGCGGGCGGATTGTCCAGACGTTGCGCGAGCGACACACCACCAGCCGCGCGGTCGGTGCTCCGTCCCCGCCGCGCCGAGTATCGTACAGGTTCCGCGCGGTGGGTCTGGAGGGCCTGCCGCGCTGAGCGTAGGCTCGAATCGAACTCGGCTCGAACGGCCCGGCGTGCCAGAAGGCGTCAGGGTGCCGAAGGGCGTGAATAGGCGTGCCTCGACCGGTGTATTCCTGGTGGAGTGCCGAGATGGCACGAACCGGGAGGTCGAGGCGATGAAACGGGCGGCGGATGCGGATCGCGTGACGCGGGCCCTCGAAGCGATGGCCGGTCCCGGACGCAAGCAGCAGCCGGCGCGGCCGACGCTCAGGCGGTGTCCGCTCTGCGGGGCACGGATGCTGGCCCAGAAGTGGGGCGGGGCGGTCCGGGCCGTCTGCCCCACGCACGGGAGCTACCTCGACAGCGGGGAGCTGCGTGCCGCCCTCTTCGCGGAGCATGAGACGGTGCCGGAAGGCGGCATGGCGTCGGCGGTCCATCGAGCCAAGCGCGGCCGAAACGCGACGTCGGGCTTCTACTTTGCTTCGGTCACGTGGCGGTAGAGAGAGCCGGCCTGGGGACACCATAGAGGCATTCGAACGCTGGGACGCGCCGCGGGCCGAATCAGAGCACGCGAAGGGCTCCTCCGGTCCGCGGACCCCGCTATCGGGTCCCCACGTTCTCCAGCCGCCGCGATTGAATGCGATGTCGCCAGATCAGGTACACGAACCACAGGCACGCGGGAACCAGCGTCAGGACGAGCAGGAGCCCGGAGGACGCCCCCGCGGCCTCGCCGGCCCACGCAAGCAGGAACCCCATGGGCACCGATCCGACCAGCAGCGCCGCGTAGAAGCGTCCCTGGTGCATGCGGGCCAGGCCGGCCATAAACGTCAGCACCTCGGGCAAGACGGGCATCGCCCGGGAAGCGACAATGCCGCCCACCCCCCACGTGTCGAAGAACTGCCGCAGGTCCGCCATTTCCTGCTCGCTGGTGACGAGCCTCGCGGCCCTGCTTCCGGCCAGTCGAGCCAGCCAATAGGCCACCACCCCTGCGAGGAACGAGCCGGCGGCCCCCACGACGCCACCCCAGAACGTGCCGTACATCACTCCGGCCGTCGCCACGACCGGCGAGGCCGGGATCGGCAGGAACAGGTCGCCGACCAGCAAGGCGATTGCCACCATCCACCCGTACGATCTGGCGGAACGAAGCCAGTCGGCAAACTCCGCTGACGTGAAATAGGCGTCCATCTCCTCGTGCCAGAGCACGTAGGGAGTCAGGACGAACACAACCAGCACCGCCACGATGCCGGCGAGTTTCAGATGCAGTCGTTGCCTGCGGTCCATGCAGTAACTTCCCCTGCGGCGGCCGTCGTTACGGTCAGGGAGACTTGCTTCCTGCCTGGGCCCGTGACCGCCTGGAGTGCGGGCCCTCGATCCGCCACCGCAGTTCTTGCACGCCGCGCAGAGTTCCCCCCGCATCCGGCCGGCGAAGGCCTTCGGCTTCAGGACCACGGCGCGGGCGGCAGGCTCGCCTCGAGCCGCGAACGTAAGTTCGCGGGTACGCGCGAAGAGCAAGGTGCCGCACGGCGATACGGCTGGCCAGGGCGTGGCCCGCCACCGACCGGCAGACACGTCTCGCGCTCACGATTCGACGGCGTCCTGGAGGTCGGGTGGGACGTCCTCGGCGTGGCGGCAGTCGGGGTAGCCGGAGCAGCCGAGGAACGGACCGCGTCGGCCGTGGCGGATGACGAGCATCCGGCCGCAGTCGGGGCACTCGCGGTCGGTCTGGACGGCCTTCTTCGGCCCGCCCTTTGACTTGGCCGCGCCGCCCTTGCCGCCGGAAGCGCCGCTCTTAGCCGAGCCACTCTTGCCGGCCCCCTTACCCCCGCCCTTCGCCTTCAGCTCCTCCGGCAGGGGCTTCGTGTTGCGGCACTTGGGGAACGCCGAGCAGGCCAGGAACCGCCCGCGTTTGCCGCTTCGGATGACCATGTCGGCCCCGCACTTGTCGCAAGACTGGCCGGTCGGCTCGGGCCGCACGGGGTTGCCCTGGGCGTCGACGGGGAGGGTGTGGCGGCACTCGGGGAAGTTCTCGCATCCGAGGAACGGCCCCCGCCGACCCTCGCGGAGGAGCATCCGGCCGCCGCACTTCTCGCACTCGTGCTCGGTGGGCTGGGGCTCGGGGCGGGCCTCGCCCTCCAGGGGGCGGGTGAACTTGCACTCGGGGTAGTTCGAGCACCCCAGGAACGGCCCCCGCTTGCTCCACCGCTTGACGAGGTCGCCGCCGCACTCGGGGCAGGGCCCCGCATCCTCGGCCACGTCGTTCTTGGCGCTTTCCATTTCCTCCCGTGCCCTTTCCAGCGCTTCGGAGAACGGTCCCCAGAACTCACGGACCACGTGGAGCCAGTCGGTCTTGGCTTCCTCCACGTCGTCCAGTTCGTCCTCCATGTGGCTCGTGAAGCCCGTGTCCATGATCTTGGGGAAGTGGGCGACCAGCTTGTCGGTGACCACTTCGCCGAGCCTCGTGGCGTAGAAGCACCGCTTGCCGGTCTTGGTGACCATCGTCGTGCCGCAGGCGTTGCAGAGGTAGGTCCGGCCGTTGGTCGGGACGCCCGCCTCGGCCCTGGCGGCGCCCTCGGCCGCCGCCTCCCGGACCTCCGGGCCGACGGGCTTGCCCGCGAGGTCGCACGGCACGGTGTACTGGCACGTCGGGTGCCGCTCGCACCGCAGGAACAGGTTCTTCTTCTGCTCCGTGTACCCGCGCTCCTGGATGGTCGAGACGATGGCCGCGTAGGTGCTGGGCCGGCCGATGCCGAGCTCTTCGAGTTTGCGGACGAGGCTGGCCTCGGTGTAGCGGGCGGGCGGCTGGGTGAAGTGCTGCGTCGGCTCCAGTTCCTTCAGGTCGAGCCCGTCGCCCTCGTCGAGCGGCGGGAGCTCCTGGTCGTCCTTGCCCATCCGGGCTCCGGTCACCTTGGTATAGCCATCGAAGACGAGCGTCCGGCCGCGGGCCTTGAACAGGCCGGACATCGCGCCGGACGTGGCCTCGACCTCGACGTCGGTGACGTCCCACAGGGCGGGCCGCATCTGGCTGGCCACGAAGCGGTTCCAGATCAGCTCGTACAGGCGGGCCTCGTCGCGGCCGACATGCGGCCTGACGTCCTGGGGCGTGCGGGCCACGTCGGTCGGGCGGATGGCCTCGTGGGCCTCCTGGGCCCGGCCCCTGGAGCGGTAGTGCGGCGGCTCGTCGGGCAGATAATCCTGGCCGAAGCGGCTTCCGATCAGGTCGCGGGCGGCCGCCTGGGCCGACGGCGCGATGCGGTGCGAGTCGGTCCGCATGTAGGTGATCAGGGCCACGGACCCCTCGGGACCCAGGTCGACGCCCTGGTACAGCCGCTGGGCGACGGCCATCGTCCGCTTGGCCGAGAAGTTCAGATAGTTGGCCGCGGTCCGCTGGAGGTGGCTGGTGATGAACGGCGGGGCGGGGCGGTCCTCGGTCCGCTTCTTCTCGACCGACCGGACGCGGTACCGGGCGGTCTCGAAGGCCTCGACGATAGGCCGGACGTCGGCCTCGCTCTTGGCGGCGAACTTCTCGGCGTTCACCTCGGCCAGGGCGGCCTTGAAGACCCGGTCGTCGTCGGGCCGGTGGAGGTGGGCCGTGATCCGCCACGATTCCTCCGGCCGGAACGCCCGGATCTGGCGTTCCCGCTCGACGATGAGGCGGACCGCGACGCTCTGGACCCGCCCGGCCGAGAGGCCCTTGGCCACCTTCTTCCACAGCAGCGGGCTGAGCTTGTACCCCACGAGCCGGTCGAGGATGCGGCGGGCCTCCTGCGCCGAGACCTTGTTCATGTCGATCCGGCCCGGCTCACCGAACGCCCGCTCGATGGCGCCCCGCGTGATCTCGTTGAAGACGACCCGCTTGACGGCGTCGGGCTCCAAGCCGAGGGCCTCGCACAGGTGCCAGGCGATGGCCTCGCCCTCCCGGTCGAGGTCGGTCGCCATGTAGACGTCGCGGGCGGAGCGGGCGGCCTTCTTGAGGGCGGCCACGGCCTTGGTCTTGCCGCGGAGGAGCTCGTACGTCGGTTCGAAGTCGTTCTCGACGTCGACGCCGAGCTTCTTCGGGGGGAGGTCGCGAACGTGCCCCATGGAGGCCTGAACGCGGAAGTCCCTGCCGAGGTATCGCTCGATGGTCTTGGCCTTGGCGGGGCTCTCGACGATGACGAGGTTCTTCGGCACAGCACTCTCCGGTCTGTCTCTTCGCATCGGGCCGGCGGCTGATCCGGGCCGCCGCCCGGCGGCCGCGCCCTATACAGTCGGCCCGCCCCCGTGTCAAGGTCCAGCGTTTCGCGCCGGCCGCCTTCTATGGTACGCCGGTCGTGAAGTCCCGAGCCGCGAGGCCCCGCTCGCCGGGCAAGCGCGGCGGCGGAAAGCGCTTGGCTGCGAGGGTTGCTTCGACGGGCGCGGGTCGTCGACGAGCTTGCTCGCCGGGCGCCACGCCGGTAGCCTGTCGCCTGGGAGACCCTGAAGCGACAGAGCGTGAAGGAGATCGCGAGATGACCGTCGAAGAGCTGATCGTGAGGAACCGCTCGTACCGGCGTTTCGACCAGTCGCAGCGGATCGACCCCGAGACGCTGCTGGCCCTGGTGGACCTGGCCCGGAGGACGCCGAGCGCCGCCAACCGCCAGCCCCTGAAGTACCTGCTGGTGCACGAAGAAGGCCCCTGCGCGACGCTTTTCCGGTCGCTGCACTGGGCAGGGGGCCTGAAGGACTGGCCGGGCCCGGCCCAGGGCGAGCGCCCCGCGGCCTACATCATCGTCCTGCTGGACACCGAGATCGCCAAGGACGCCGGGTGCGACCATGGGATCGCGGCCCAGTCGATGCTGCTGGCGGCGGTGGAGCGGGGGCTGGGCGGATGTATGCTCGGGGCGATCGAACGGCCCCAGATTCGGGCGGAGTTTGGCATTCCCGACCGCTACAAGGTCCTCCTGGTCGTCGCGCTGGGTGTCCCGGCCGAGCGGTGCGTCCTGGAGGATGCCCCGGCCGGGGGCGACGTGACGTATTATCGCGACGCCGATGGCGTCCATCACGTCCCCAAACGGGCCCTGGAGGAGATCGTCCTAGGTCTTTGAGGGCCTGAGGGGTAGCGGTCCGGGATGGCGCCTGCGAGCAGACACCTCCTCGGGAATCGGCGACCGGCCCGGGACCAGGTGCCGCACCAACGGAAAGCGGTCCGCACGAGCGAAACGATATGGCCATGTGGGTCCGTGCGCGGGCGGGCCGCCTCGGGGGGCCGCCTCGGGGGGCCTCCATGGGGGGCCGCTCCAACCGACAGGCCCGTGCTGCTTTATTAGCCGTAAGTCATTTGTCTTCAAGGGTTTACGGCCGACCCGTCCTTCCCCGTCACGCCGGTCGGCGAGAGGCCCCACACGGACGGCTGGTTCACCACCGCCTATGAATGGCGGATCTTCCCGAACCCCGAGCAGGAGTGGTTCACCATCCGCGGCGACATCGACGTCGACACGCTTATCGTGGACACGTGGTGCATCCCCGAGCCGGCCACGCTGGGTCTTCTCGGCGTGGGCGCAGTGGCGACGCCCCTCAGGCGGCGCAGGCGGTAAGGACTCAGCCTGCCAATGAGGGAGCTTGCAGGGCCCCAGGCGGCGCCTCTGTTGCCGGGCGGGCCCGGCCTTGCCGCCGTGCCGACCGGCTTGGTCTTGGTACGGTATTGCCCGTCAAGCCGTGGGCCCGGGTGCCTACGGGTCTCCCCCTAGGGCTTGCCCCGTTTTCGCCTGAATCTGGCGGCAATTGCAGGATTCCGTTTGACTTCGCCCGCAATATGGGCTATTTTCTTTATGGAGTTTGGGGGTGTAGGCAAAGCGAAACGGCACGCGGGAGAGGGCTCGGGACGGTTCGTCCCGGGCCCGCTGTCTTGGTGGGCACGTCCGGCGGGGCCGACCGGCCGCCGCCCGAGTCACATCGATTGCCGCCGCAGATCGGGTAAAAGGGACGGCGAACCGTGTGCCGAGGGGGCGGATGCGGCGCCCGCAATCCGTCCGGGACGAGGGGCATGACAGGAGGACGTACGATGAAGCGATTCTCGATGCTGCTGGTTGCGATGGCCGGTCTGGCCCTGCTGGCGCCGGCGGTCCGGGCCGACTGGGTGCCGAACAATCCGGATGACCCGGCCGCG